>NZ_JBXSOR010000011.1:0-219519 GCF_057784455.1 Martinezella sp. CNPSo 3890
ACACAGTTTGGGGCGCTCTGCCTCGACCGCCCTTTTCGCGATCATTCGTCGATGATAACGATTTTTCCGAACTGCTGGTGTGTCGCGGCCTGCGTATAGGCATCACGGGCTTCCGAAAAGCGAAAGACACCATCAATGATCGGCCGAATGCCGGCAGAGCTAACCAATTCTACAGCGGCTTCAATGTGCGCACAGCTGATCCGCTAAACGCACGCGGATGACAAGGGCTCGGCTTCGCATGCCTCGATGGACGGCTGGTAGTTGCGAGTGAATTGGGGGCGGAGGCCCACCGACCACCGTCACTCCTCGGTGTCGTAGGCGGCCACGCGTCAATCGGCGTTTCGGCGAAATCGGCGAGTTTACGGCTGGCCCCCGCCGCCCGCCGCGCCGTAGACCTGTCCCGTGGCGTAGCTCGCCTGCGGATCCGCAAGCTGCACGTAGATTGACGCGAGTTCCGCGGGCTGGCCGGGACGGCCCATCGGGGTGTCTGCACCGAACTTTTCGAGCTTTTCCATAGTCGCTCCGCCGCTGACCTGAAGCGGCGTCCAGATCGGACCCGGCGCGACGCCGTTCACGCGAATGCCCTTCGGACCGAGCTGCTTCGCCATCGATTTGGTAAAGTTCATCATTGCCGCCTTGGTCATCGCGTAGTCCACGAGATTAGCCGAGGGGTCATAGGCCTGCTCCGACGTCGTTTGGATGATCGTCGATCCTGGCTTCATGTGCTTGAGGGCGGCTTTCGTCAGGAGGAACGTCGCGTAGATATTGGTCTTCATCGTCGCGTCGAAGGCTTCGTAGGTAATGTCGTCGATCGACTGGGCCTGCTGCTGCCGCCCGGCGTTATTCACGAGGATGTCGAGACCGCCCAGCGCCTTGACTGCTTCGTCGACCAGTTTTTCGCAGAAGGCGGCGTCACGCAGATCGCCGGGCAGCGCCACGCCCTTGCGGCCTTCCTTCTCGATAAGCGCGATAACTTCCTTCGCATCGGGCTCTTCGTCCCGAAGATAGTTGATGGCGACGTCCGCGCCTTCGCGAGCGTAGGCGATGGCTGCGGCGCGTCCCATACCGGAATCGCCTCCGGTGATCAGGGCCTTGCGTCCGACGAGACGGCCAGAGCCCTTGTAGGAGGTCTCCCCGTGATCCGGTTTTGGGTTCATCTTGCCGGCAAGGCCGGGAAACGGCTGGCTCTGCTTCTGGAACGGCGGCTTCGGGTACTTCGTCGTTGGATCGTCCATATGCGTGTTCTCCTGCATGTTCGAAGCCGACCAGGCGGCGCTGGGAAAGACCGAGGCCGCGAGCATCGTGCTTGCCGCCGCAAGGACGGATCGTCGGCTGATCGGAAATGGGTGCTGGGATCTCATCATTGCCTCTTCGGCATGCCGGGCGCGACTGCCCAGGGTACCAACTCAGGTGACGCTGCAATGTTCCAGGTGTCGGAACCAAGTGCCGCCTTTCTGTGTTGTTGGATCGAACCAGGAGATCGCCATGCCGCACCTCGACACTCACGACCTGCGGATTGCTTTCGAAGAATGCGGAGCAGTCCATGGTGATCCCGTTCTCTTGCTGCACGGATGGCCCGACGACGCCTCCACGTGGAAAGCTGTGTCGTCAAACCTGCAGCACCGAAACCTTCGCCTGATTGCGCCCTACCTGCGCGCCTTCGGCGCATCCGTTTTCCGGAACGACATGGCATTGCGGACCGCGAACGGCGCCATTCTCGCAATGGACGCGATCGCCCTGATGGACGGTCTCGGGATCGAACGGTTCTCCGTCGTCGGTCACGACTGGGGTTCGAACATCGCCGAAGCGCTCGCCATCGGATGGCCGAACCGGGTCGACAGAATGGCGCTTCTTTCCTCGCTGCCGCGCTTTGGCGGGCTGAAGACGCCGCCCTTTCGGCAGGCGCAGCGCTATTGGTATCATTGGTTCATGGCAACGAAGCGCGGCGCCGATGCCATCAAGAGGGATCCGCGCGGGTTCGCACGGATTCAATGGGAAAACTGGAGCCCCGACGGTTGGTTCGACGAGGAGACCTTCGCCACCGTGTCGAGATCCTTCGACAATCCGGAGTGGGTGGCCATTACCCTCCACAGCTACAGAGTTCGGTGGGGTGAAGCCGAGCCCGATCCACGAAGCGTCTGGCTCGAGGACCGCATCAGGGAGACGCGATCCCTTTCACTTCCCACGCTCTACTTTCAGGGCATGGAGGACGGCGTCAATCCGCCGGAACTTTCCGAAGACCTCCACAAGAGGTTTTCCGGTCCCTTCGACAGGATCGTCCTTCAGAACGTTGGCCACTTCCCGCAGCGGGAAGATCCGGAAACAGTGGCTCGGGAACTGACGATCTTCCTCAAAGGGTAAAGCCGACTCCAGGTTCAACCCGCCGAAGATGTCATCACCGTTGCCAATCACGTTGCCACCTGGACGTCGGCAGTGCGAAACTCCGCTCCACGGTGAAGAGTGCGTCCCCTGTCGGAGCCGCGGGCTCGAACTTGTTCCATTACAGCTGTTACTCAAAGTACCCTGCTCTTGAATAGAATCGAACCGTCGATCTGCTTCAACCAAAAGCCAAGCACGTGATAAGGTTCTCGGTGCACCCGTTGCTGCACCTGAGCTATATCTTCCTCGGTTGTACCTGGAAGTTCAGCCCTGCCACGGATCAACGATGATCACACCAGTTCCATCGAAATCTTTGATATTCCGCGTGACGACAGTCAAGCCATGGACTAGCGCCGTTGAAGCGATCAAGGCATCAGCCTCGTTGCGGCGGTCGGGAATATGAAGATGAGCCCAGCGCGTGGCGACGGCATCATCTATGGGCAGAATGCGATCCACAAATTCCGGGCGAACGCGGCTATCCATCCATTCTCGCAATCGGGCGCCTTGTGACGCATCGCGGCGCTGAACGCTCAAGATACCGCGTTCGATCTCCAGCACCGTGATAGCGGAGATAAAGAGTTCACTGGCATCCTGCGAGGCAACCCATTGCGTGACATTTGCATCTCCTTTGCCATCCCCAACCTTGCGCAGTTCGGAAACGACGTTCGTATCGAGCAAGTACTTCAAGACAGATCGACCTCGCGTGCCGCGATTTTGGCTCTAGGCGTATCCACCTCAATAGTCGAAAGGCCGGGCATAGCGAGCGCGTCAACGAGGTTCCTGCGTTTCCCTGACAAACGTTCGAATTCACTGTAGGTCATTAGGACGTGCGATGGCTTGCCGCGATCTGTGATTATCACAGGACCGTTCTGAGCAGCTTTTTTAGCTTTGCTGACGTCATGATTGACTTCTCTGCTGGACAAACTCGTCATGCTCATAGGCGAACCTCCACGTAGGTAAGTACCTACATATAGAGCGTCACTGATTTTTAAGCAATAGTACCGTCGGCTGAAGTCTTGAAGAGATTTGGCCCAGAAGGGTAAGTTCCTGATGTGGCACGGATCGGCTACGCCACGTGTGTAACGCTTTAGCCTTTCTATCAGTTTCAGGGATGAGAGTTTGCAGGAGTGGACATGAAATAAGAAGCGACCTGGGGGGACGAACAACGGCAACGCCTCTAAGTAGAGGATAGGCGAACATGATATTGTTTGGCTTGAGAGCGTTCGTCCGGACAACTGCGCGGGCGACCGCTATCTGCCCTAGGCTCTTTCTCCATCTGCCCTGCCGGAAAGAGGCGTCACCTGCATTCTAATTTATTGTCTTGCTTGTAAAGCGGCCGCTGCCTTAGGAAATATCGCTTATACAGACCGGCAATTTCAAAGAAGATGCCAAACGCCGGTGAATTTTTGTTGCACGCTTCGCTCATAGGCGAGTGATAGCTCGTCTACCGGTTGAATTTACGGTGCCACCAGCACATACCTCAGCCGAGACAAAGGCTCGCAAGCGAGGCGGCCGGGAATGTCGCGCTCAGAACACCAATGGCTGCGAGTGTCAGCCCTGCCCCGCGCCGCAGGGCCGGACCTAGCCAGCGCGCAGTTCGTGACCCAGTCAGCATCACCGCGCCGGCGGCGACAGCCGCAACGGCGGGAATAGTTGCAAGCCCGAAGCCGGTCATGAACAAGGCGCCGCCGGCCATCGAGCCGGTCAGCATCGCCGTCATCAGCGCATTATAGACCATCGCACAGGGCGCCAACCCCCAGCAGATTCCGGCAACGAGTGGTGCCGATGCGTTGAAGGACCCCGAGATGGCCGCTGGCATTTGGCCGATCATACCCATGATCCCACCGTCTAGTCGGCGGATCTTTGGCAGGATGCCGACGATCGAAAGCCCCGACCAGACAAGTGCGGCGGCGGCGATCAGCCGCAGTACCTCCTGCCCGCCCGAAAATCGCAACAGCTGACCGAATATCTCCATCGTCGAGCCCACAGCTCCGCCAGCGACTGCATATGTCAATATGCGGCCGAACTGGATCATCAAGAAGGAGCCTGAGCGGCGGTTCTCAGGCGCATGCGCCAGCATCAGCGACGAGACGATGCCGCCGCAGAGACAGGCACAATGGGCGCTGCCGGCAAAACCCAGCAGCAAGCCGCTCATCAGAATGACATCAATATGCATGGCTTTTGCGCATCCATCTCAGGCTTCCCTCGGCAGAATATTGTCGGCAACTGTCCCTTGAGCGGAAGCGCAACCAGCCAGCCCCTCTAGGCGCTACAACTCGCGGCATTCACCTCCGGCGGCAGGTTTATCGCCGGATTGCCGTCGAAAAAGCCGTTCGGCATCAGCTTAAAGCCAGTGGTCACGCAGGGTTGGACGGGGAAATCCTCGATCCGCACCGGATGATGCAGACCGAAGACGTGCCAGAGGACGATCTCGGTATTCTCGATCGGCCGATCCTTCTTGATGAAATCCGATACCCCGCCGCTGCCATCCGAATGGTTCATGAACTCGCCGGCGGGAAATCGCTCCTCGGGATCAAGCGCCGTAACCCAGAGATGGTTCTGCACGAAGCCGGCGCGCTTGCCCGAAGGGGAATCCGGATGCACGAAGGGTGTTATGCAATGCGTTGCATCCAGCCGCTAGCCCACCGGCGAGCCGGCATAGTTGATCTTGTTGGGATTGATGACCTTCCAGTAGCGATGCGACGCCGGATTGGCACACCGGGCAGCCTCGCTTTCGCGCGCAAAGACAGTCTCCTGCTCGTAGAAAGCGTTGTCGTAAGGATTTGCCGGGCCGAGCGGCTCGGCGTAGGTGTTGCACTCGACCACGCTGTTGGCGTCGCCGTCCACCGCCATTTCCAACCGGGCGCAAAGAATATGCTGATGGATATGGCCGATCACCCCAGGCACGACCTCGCGACCGTATTTGCCCGGCTGGCCGGGAATGCAGGCCGCAGTGTTGATGATGCCGGTCGCCTTGACCTCGAACTCGATCATGCCGTCGAGAAAGAGATACCAGTAGAGCGCATATTCGTAGTTACCGACAGTGCAGATCGTCGAGATCACCAGCTTGGAGCCCCGCCGGATCTCGGCTCGTTCGCTGCGGAAATCGATATGCTTCCAGAGCAGACCGGAATCCTCCTCGTGCACGCAGATCGCCTTCTCGATCGTCCACGGCTCGCCGTCCATGGTGTTCAGGGTGACGTCGAGATACTTGATTACGCCGAGGCAGTCGCAGCCGAGCGACAGCGAATTGGCGAGCTTGCCGATGCCGTATTCACCGATGTCGAACACGTTCTTGCGGAAATGGCCATTGTCGGGACTGCCGTAGGGCACCGTCATCTCGACGATCGAAGCGCGGTGCACGATCGGCCGGCCGTCGAAGGAGATGTCGTGCAGCGTCAGCGCCTCGCGGGCGTTGAAGCCGACCACCAGCGACCAGTTGCGCCAGGTCAGCCTGTGGCCATCGAACCTGAAGTTGACACCTTCCGGCTGAACGACATCGATCGGCTTTGCCTTGGGCTGGAACTCGGTCAGGAACTGGTGTTCGTAGTTGACCTCTTTCATCGGCACCGGCACGACGCCGTAGTCGTCGACGCGGATCACCTCATTGGTGGTCAGGTCCACCACCGCATTCAGCCCCTCGATCGGATGGGCGTAGAAATTTTCGTTCTCGCGAAGCCTGAGCCAGACGAATACGTGGCAGAGATGCCGGCCCTCCTCACCGGGTACACTGAAATTCCCTGCCGACCAAGGATCGACGCAGACCTTTTCCATCTCGGTGATCCCACGCTTGGCGCAGGCGGCGATGAACTCGGGATTGGCGCGCACGATGCTCTCGATGCCGAGGAACTGTTCAAGCTGGATCATCGGCCGCTTGCCCGGCAAGGTCTCGGACGAGATGATCTTCTCGTCGTCGAGCGATACGATCATCTTGGTGACACTGACAGCGGCAGCGCTAAAGACGTTGACGCGCGCACGCCGCAAAATCGGCCCGCCGGCAAGCCGGGCGCGGAGCTCTACCTTGCTGGGCTCCAGAAGCTGGATGGTTCCAAAGCGGGTGTCGACGCCATAGGGCGGGTCGCGCCGGACGATCTCGGCGGCCTTGCGGATCTCGTCCGGCGTCAGCGGTTCGAGTGGATGGATGGTGGCCGCGTTGACAGAGGCTCCTTTGGCTCGCGAGGTTGCACAGCAATGATCGATATGATCCAGCATCGGTAACTCCATATATTTTGTTGAACATCTATGCGGCGGCCAGGCAGCGACCGGCGACCGGCGCAACGGCCTATTCGAAGGCGCGTCCGAGATTGGCGTAGACCAGCGGACGGTTGGCGCGTATCCACACGGCGAAGACCGCGCCAAGGACGCCGTGTGTGGAAGGCTCCCGCGGTGAGGGAAAATGGCTTCGTTATGCAGCGCGTCTCGAGTGCAGTCGTGTGTCCGGCCTTTGATGCAGCCCTTCTTTCGACTGCTGGCCTTGAAGGGTTCCGCCAGGATCGTGCCCCCAATCGATTAGACGGACTTTTGACGTCCGCTACGCTAAACGGGTTCGGCTGATCCATCGGGATCGAGTTGCTGCCTTCACTTACCTTTTTCGCCTCAAACTTCGAACGGCCTCAGCAATTTGCGGGCTGAACCGCTCTCAGATCGTTGATTTCCTCGTATTCGCCGCCTCGCTTCATGATCGACCATGCAATGCGTGCCATCTTGTTGGCAAGAGCAACGGCTGCGACCTTTGGCGGCCGGCGGCGCAGCAAGCCGCCAATCCACCCAGTACCGCTGCCTCCATCCCGGCGAATGTAACGCAAGACCGAGGTGGCGCCGAGTATCAATAATTGCCGGATATATCGATTTCCTTGTTTGCTGATGCGGCCGAGACGGGTCTTGCCGCCGGATGAGTTCTGTCGCGGCACCAAGCCGAGCCAGGCGGCAAAATGCCTCCCCGACTTAAAAACCTGCGGATCTGGAACGATCGAAGAAAGTGCCGACGCCGTGACAAAGCCCACCCCTGGGATGGTTTCCAGCCGATTCGACAGATCGTTTCGGTAATGCCAGGAGATCAGTTTCTTTTCGATCGCTTGAAGTCGCTGCGCCAGATCGCAAACCAAATTGGCTAGCGCTTCCAGCACGAACCGAGCAAGCTCCGGCAGATCCGAGCGCTCACCTTGCGCAAGTTCCCGCACGACACGCGCCATCTGACCAATTCCGACGCCAATCGAAATGCCAAGCTCGGCAAGATGGGCACGGATGGAGTGCAGAAGCATCGTGCGTTGCTTGATGAGCAGAGCTCTTGAACGGTGCAACATCGCCGCTGACTGCTGCTCTACGGACTTCACCGGCACGAAACGCATTGTCGGTCGCGTCACTGCTTCGCAGATCGCCTCAGCGTCCGCGGCGTCATTTTTCTGCCTTTTGACGTAAGGCTTCACATAGGCTGGCGGCATCAGCCGCACGTCATGCCCGAGAGCAGAAAGCTCGCGTGCCCAATAATGAGCGGTTCCGCAAGCCTCAATACCGATGAGGCAGGGTGGCACCTGCGCAAAGAATTTCAGCATCTGTTGGCGACGTAACTGTCGCCGCACAACTACATTGCCATCGACATCAATCGCATGAACCTGGAACACCGATTTCGCTATATCGATGCCTACCGTAGAAATCTCTTCCATTCGAACGCTCCCGGTTTGTCCATCCTAAACGATGCTATCCTAGCACCGGCGGAGCGGGAGCCTTCCATCCCATCGATTTCGCACTGATCTTGTTCTGACCCCTATATTGAATACCACCGAGGAGCCAGGTTGATCCTTTCTAGAATTGAGGCTACCGTCGGCAGCGCTCTTCACTACCGTTTTATCAGCCGGGTGAGCGACATGCGAGCGACTGTTGCACCGAAAATTGAAACAGCGATCGGAACAACGAATCCAAAACCAGGCTGCATGAACTCATATGCCAAGAAGGTCGCTGTAATCGGCATCGCCATCGATGATGAGAGAAATGCGGCGGCACCGATGATGGCAAAAGCGCCAAGCGGCGCAGCCGGAAGAAACAAGCTCCATATGCCGCCGATGACAACGGCCATCAGCGCTCCTAACGTTAACGCCGGTGTCAGCAAGCCTCCCTTCGCCCCGCTTCTTAACACGAGCCCAATGATGGCGATCTTCGTGACAAGCAGGACCAGTGCAAAGAGCGGCCCGATGTCATCCGTTAGCGACAGCTCTGTGGGACCTTTGCCGTTACCGAGCAGTTGCGGGAGTCCGACCGACAGTACCCCGACGATCGCGAACGATACGATAGAATACATGATCATCTGCGGACCACGAGATGCGACTTTTCGTAACTGCGTAGCCCACAGTTGAAAGGCGAAGCCAGCGATTCCGAATATCGGTCCCATGCATACGGACCAGAGTAAGATGGCGTGGTCGACCCCATAGTCGGGCACATCGTATTGCTGGGCACCACCGAGGAAGCAGCGCGCGACCAATGCTGCAATCGTACTGGCGATTGCTGCGGATGCAAATGATGAAAGCCTGAAGGTTTTTAGTAAGACCTCCATAACGAACAATGTTCCCGCAACTGGTACATTATATACTGCGGCAAGGCCGGCCCCGGCACCGGACGCAATGAGCACCCGTGCATCGTCTTCGGAAATCCTTGCCGCAAGCGCTGTCCGCTGTGCTAAAAAGGCTGCCAACTCTCGTGGTGCGACTTCCCTGCCGAGCGGAGATCCCATCGCAACAGTGACGATCTGCAGCAGAGCATGTACCATGGTGGCTAGAAGCGGCATCGGATTCCAGGGCGATTTTACCGCATTCGCGACACTGATCAGAGGCTTCAGATAAGTCGTCACTCCATACCACCCGAATCCGGCTACGACGCCACATCCGATCAGGATTCCGATGCGTCGTAATGGACTTGATTGCCCAACTCCTTCGAGGAAACTCTCAGGGCTGACGAGCGTGTTCAGGGAATAGCCATATGAAATGTGTTGAACCCAATGAAGGCAAAGCGCAAGCGCAGCTCCTGTGAGCCCCGCCCCCACCCCGACGATTGCAGCCAACACCACTCGCTTAAGAAAAATCGAGCTCAACGCACTGCGTGACAGGGCTATCCCCTCACCCGCTTGGCCTTGAACTGCGCCTTGTCGATCGAAGGCATCCATTCTAATTTGGTTCCACATTATCGAAAGATTTGCTGCGTTATAGAAGATGCTTCAAGTATGCTGATTTCGTTACCTCGTCTTTTCCAAACTGACGTCCTTTGAACAATCCTCAGAAAATCGACGCGCATATCCCTGTCGTCCGAACTGCAAACATGCAGCTTTCGAAGCTTGCCCTACTCCCCTCAGAACGCTGAGCCGCAAGCACGTTTCATATTCGCCTGTCTGTGAGTTGCGCAGCATTGCAAGGGCGACTTTCGCCACCCTTGCAAGCAAGAGTTCGTCGGTTTCAATTAATCTTCACAGACTTGCGAGATCGCCTACCTATATGGTCGCCGCAGATTCAGACTGCCGATTTTAGCGCCAGTCAACACACTTCGTGCATCCGCCGATACCCGGATTGAACATGTTCTTCGGATCAAGGGACCTGTAGTGATCAACTAACGGCTGCTTCGCTCTGTACAGATGGCCGAAGTTGTGTTCCGCCGGATATTGTGCGCCGCGCTGATCGAGGAGATCCCACATTTTATGTTCGAGTTCGGTGGTGTTGACGCCCTTCTTGGCGATATAATCCTGGTGGAATACGTGACAGAAGAAGTGACCGTAGTACAGCTTGTGTTCGATCTGATCGTCCACTTCGGCAGGTAGTTTCTCGAACCAGTCGCAGTCATTCCGGCGCAATGCAATGTCGAGTGCGACGATATCCGAGATCTCGTTGCGATGGATAGCCCGATAACGAACGGCCGCGCCAGCGGCGGCGAAGCGATGAAGAAATGCCTTCTCTCCCTCGCGGGGTTCACATTCGAAGTAATCGCCCCGCGCGGTGGGAAACATTTTAGTGAGATAATTCCGGACCTCGTTGGTCACAGCCCCGCTTGTCCTAAGCATCAGGTGATGTTCGTAGGAATCGCGATAGGCGCGGAGACGTTTGGGAAGATGTTTGGGAAATAAGCTTCCGATAAACTGCATGACTCGATCGCTCAAGCCCTGGGGCATAAGGGGCAGCCGGCTGGCCATCGCATCAAACTTACCCTTGAGCGCGAACATTGCAGGCAAGCGGTCCGTCCCGAGATACTGGATGGCCAGGAAGGTGTCCTTGCCATACTTCTCGGCGATGTCGAACGCTTTGCGATGAAGGTATTCCGCAGAAATCGGGATATCGCTGAAACCGCTCAGCATATCACGGCGAATTTTCGTCAACTCGTGGACATCATTCGTACCCACGTAGAATACCTGCGTGCTCTCTGGCTTCTCAAACGTGTCGAGACGCACCGCAAATGTCATCACTTTCCCCGCGCTTCCCGAGGCTTCATGCAGGCGAGCCGGATCGGCATTATATCGCGCGGGAGTTGGTTCATCGATCTCGCGCACATGCTTGCTGTAATTGTGGTCAGAAGCCCGCAGCTCACCGCTAAGATCAATATCGGTTGGCTTGTAGGTCTTGTTCTCGAGCGCGGCCAGCATTTTTTCCGGCTCGGTCCCCAGATCAATGCCGAGATGGTTGACCAGTTTGACGGTACCGGCAGCCGTTACCGTGGCGTAGAGGGCCATCTCTGTATAGGCCGGGCCTCGGTGAATCAAGGCGCCGCCGGAATTGTTACTTACGCCACCGAAGACGGATGCGCCGATGCATGACGAGCCGATGACCGAGTGAGGATCTCGATTCAAAGGCTTGAGTGCGGCTTCGAGTCGATAAAGTGTCGCTCCGGGCAGGCAAACCACTTGCCTTCCGCCATCGATCAGTTGGATCTTATCCATGCGTGTCGTGCTGACGATGACGATATCGCGGTCGTAGTTGTCACCGTCAGGCGTCGAACCGCCGGTCAGGCCGGTATTGGATGCCTGCATGATGATGATCTTTTTGTTCTGTACGCATTGCAATAACACGCGCCACTGTTCGACAAGCGATCCAGGGCGTACGACAGCCAACGCTTTTCCCTCTCCGAACCGGAAACCCTTTCGATAGCGGCGCGTCTTTGACGGATCTGTCAGGACATTACCACTCCCGACGATCCTTTTCAGTTCGTCCACAAAGGCTTTGTTGTCGGTTTCTCGGCCTGGTGCATGAAATTGGAGAGTAACTGCGCTCATTCCCTTATTCCTATTTGTAATTGTGAAAGACTGGGGTGGCCGACCGCGACTGCGAGAACCCGGAATGACTCCGCGGCGAGATGTCCAATAGCAGGCGGTCAACGTTCGAGTTGAACGTCTCTTGGTCAAGCTTCAGCATCAGCAATCCGTCTCCTGGCGTGACCTTGAAGAGTCGTCGGGGCGACGAATAAAAGACTCCACAGTTAGGGCCGGAAGCTCGAGGACCGGATAATGCAAAGCGGGTTAGGCTGGGGCTCGCAAGCAAGCGGAGCATCAGTTCGCGTGATGTCGGCCGCTGACTTTCCGCGCACAATAGTTCACCAGCGCTATAGACCGAAAAAGCTTCGTAAGGCAGCTCGACGCCATCGACACGCGAAATTGAGGTGGGCTCATTCAGTACCAGGACCGACAAGGAGTCCCCGAGATACACATGGAAGTGCAAGCTGCTGATTGTCGCCTCGGGGCTTCCAGCGAGACCCGGAAGGGAAATGGAGGCAGTCAATGTCGATCCGAGGGGTTGGAGAGTTCCGCTTTCAAAGTCGTAGACTTCATAATATCGGCCACTCGCAATGGATCGCGACGAAGTCTCAAGTGACCTGTCGTGCTCCATAAGCATGAAAGGAAGCCAGGATGCGATACGTTCCCGCCTGCATTCGACGGTCTCGACCACTTCAGTGGTTGAAGCTAGCTCCATGCCCATGAACGTCAGTAGTTCTGAGAACCGCCGTGCGTCCTCGCCCGTAGTCGATACGGATCCAAAGTAGGGATACTCGCGCCGGAGCCGCTCGCTCCTTGAACTCAAAACAAATGATTGCGAATTGCAAAGACCGAGCAACTCGAAATCGCTATAGCCGGCCGATCGCGCGTGCTCAGAAGCTCGGATAACCAGTTCAGCGATATCGTATTCTGTATTGCTGGGCTTCGACTCGCGATTATGAATCCCGAACGCCTCTGTCATTGCGCGGATGTGAGAGAGCGTGCCGGAGCATAGAAAGTCGGCTGTGCCATCATCTGTACTCATGCGAAGATACTTCCGACGCAGCTGGGAGTCGCCGTGAATCTCGCTAGAAGCGGCGACCGGTGCTGCATTCAGGTTGGAGATGGCAATCTTGTAGTCATTAAAGAAAGCTGCAACAGTCATCTTGTACCATCGGATAAGTGCGATATCGGTGCTGTAAATGAGCCAGCTATCTCGCGACATCAGCCATGTTATTGAGAGTGAATGCGTTCCTTTGCCCCGCTTATGAATTAATTGAGTTCTGCGGCTGGAAACACGAACGCCGGGATGACGTAAGTCTAAACGTATTTTTCTCGCTTGATGATGCGTTGTAAGGTCCTGCGGCGCATTGACAATCTTCGGGCCGTGCGAGCTGTACTGGCTCCGCATGAGCGGTAGGTATCGGCGATGTACTTGGCGCGAAGGACAGCTGGGTCATACAGAAACTCGCCAAACTCTGCAACGTTGAAGCTTCTGTCCAGGATTGCCGTAATGAGGAAGTCCAGGTTGAGCGGCTTCGGCAACACGTCGCTTGCTCCGGCCTTGGTCGCTTGCACTGTCGCTGCAAGCGTGCAAAAGTCACTATGCACAATGATGCGGCTAAGGGGACAGGCATGCTTTACTGCCTCAATGACTGCAAAGCCATCTCCGTCCTTCAGGCGGATTTCCGTCATCGCGTAGGCGATTGCTCTCTGCCTGAGATGCGCCGCCACCGTCTCAACCCCATCAGCAAGGTACACATCGAAGCCCTCTGTGATGAGGCGTTCAACAAGCGGAGACATTTGCGTTAAAGATGGATCGACCAGCATGACAGCCCTTCGATGCACGTTGAAAACCTCAGATGAG
The DNA here is from genome assembly GCF_057784455.1 of Martinezella sp. CNPSo 3890. Taxonomy (NCBI): domain Bacteria; kingdom Pseudomonadati; phylum Pseudomonadota; class Alphaproteobacteria; order Hyphomicrobiales; family Rhizobiaceae; genus Martinezella; species Martinezella sp. CNPSo 3890. The sequence continues at coordinate 13,464 of NZ_JBXSOR010000011.1, forward strand.
GTAAGGTGCGAACGTATATTCATAGAATGTCTCCAATGCTATCGACATCACGATAATATGAGGCATAGCGCTGTGCGTACATCATACGTGCATGTGACCTGAGTATACTGAGGTTTATTCGCAGCCCGCTTAGATATCGCCGGCGCAAATTCCAGCCGATCGTCTCAGCGGCTGTCGCCAACGTCAATTGACCTGGAGACAATGGAGCGTACCAATCAACCGGCGTGGGCGATCGCATCGTGCTGTTCTACCCGCTCGCCGATTGCGCTGGTAATGCGACGTAGTCACGATCTTTTGTCGGATCCGCGGTGGCGTTCCATTGGCGGTCAAACGCGCGGCTAAGGTGGTTGCTGCCGACGAAACCACGTTAGCCGCAAGCGATGTCGGCGATGCAAATGTCAGTAAGCAAAGATCTTTTCGCGTTCACTTTCCCATAGTCGTCGAATCAATGACGGGGAGTTTGTGCGAAAGTTTTTTGAACGCCCTTGATAAGGTAGATTTGCGAGGCTCTGCCGCAAGCTCAGTCTCTCATGCGTAATCCGTGACTTTGCGCCCTGATTGGCGATGATCGCCCCATCCTGGGATCAGTCGAACATGAGGGCATCTCCGGATTCAAATGCCAAACGCGCGATGTGGCTCGTCCTGTTGTTCGTCATTCTCTCTGTCGATCCACCTTCCCTTGCCGAGCAAAGGCGGCAGGAACCATCGTAGCCGAGCCTCGCCAGGTGGAGTTGCTTTGCGGTGCGGCCCATTTTGGACTTCGACATCAGGCCGACACATGATCCGCGAACAGGTCGAGTTTTTCTCGGCCGCTGGGCGACCTTGAACTTCAGCTCCACGTCGTTAAGACGAAGATGGCTGCGGATGATGTTCCCTGCCAAGCTGGTCCTGCGCCAAATCTCCAGGACCGACAGGTCCCCTCGAAAGTGTCAACGTCCGATATAGTTCGGTCATGCAGCTCGTTCACTCCAATGCCCCTGTCGAAACTGTGAGGAGGGCGGATTGAAAGACGGGTAAAGAAGGGGCACTGGTCTGTACCCCCCTTTCATCTCAACGATTCGTATCGCGAAGGATCTCGAAAAGGAACCACACACGGCGCTCGCCCTCGTCGATCCAGTTCTCGAGAAGACTTGTCGTCGCTACATCGCCATGGCCGCCGCAGGTATCGTGCAAAGCACGCATGCTTGAGACGAGCCTGCCATTATCCTCGCGCAATTCCGCCAGCATCTCGTGAGGATGCACGAAGTCCGCATCGTTGTCCGCGATCCGCTGGCGCCTGGAGATGTCTCCGATGGAACGCAATGTGGTTCCGCCAAGCTTGCGGGCTCGTTCGGCCAGCGGATCGGTGATGGCGAAGATCTGGTCACCCTGTTCGTCCAGGAGCAGATGATAATCGCGGAAACTCGCACCGGACATGTGCCAGTGGAAATTCTTCGTCTTAAGATAGAGGGCAAAGACATCTGCAAGCAGCGTGGTAGCCGCGGCCGAGATGTCCCTGACAGCGTCCGCGGAGAGACCTGAGGGTGTCCTCAGGTCAGCGGTGCGGCGGGTTTTGAGCGCCTGTTCCATTATGTTATCCTCTTTGGGTTCAAGAGCGTTTTATTCCATTCGGCCGACCGCTGGATCGCGGACGGAAAACTCTTCCCGAAGTGCTTTTTCCAGGCGCTGGCCGATCTCCGTGTCGCCTCTGAAAAACGGGAGTTCCGAGGCGATGTCTTCCATTTCAGGAAGCGCATCGATGCCGTCCCGCGTCGTGTCGATCTTACTCGGGGGTTTCGCTGTCATCGTGGTTCACCTCCTTTGCGAGAAGGAGTATCCGGCAATTGCGATCCGGCCGCTTGAACAAACAGCTCCTTGTTTGGACCTCTTTGCTCCAAGCCTCCAATCACCACAGGATCAGGTGCCGTTGCGAAGCAGATCGAGCGGTGAGAAAGCAAACCCGTGGCTCACGATTCCGGCCACGGGTCAAACAACGCTATCATGTCATGCTTGAATCAGGCCTTGATAAAGGCCAGCAGGTCGGGGTTGAGGACATCGGCATGGGTGGTCAGCATGCCATGCGGGTAGCCATTGTATACCTTGAGAGTGCCGTCCTTGACGAGCTTTACAGACAGCAAACTGGAGTCGGCGATTGGCACGATCTGGTCGTCATCGCCATGCATCACGAGAGTAGGCACAGTGATTTTCCTGAGATCGTCCGTCTGATCGGTTTCGGAGAAGGCTTTGATGCCATCATAGTGAGCCTTGGCGCTGCCCATCATGCCCTGACGCCACCAATTCTGGATAACACCTGGATAGGTTTTCGCGTCCGGGCGGTTGAATCCGTAGAAAGGTCCACTTGGTACATCGAGGAAGAACTGGGCACGGTTCGCGGCCAATGCATCACGAAAACCATTGAAGACTTCGATCGGCAGGCCAGCGGGATTGTTCGCGGTTTTCAGCATCAGCGGCGGCACGGAGGCGACCAGAACGGCCTTTGCCACGCGTCCCTGCGCCTCGCCGAACCTGGCGACATAGCGCGCGACTTCGCCGCCCCCCGTCGAGTGACCGACATGGACCGCGTTCCTCAGATCGAGATGCTCGACAACGGCATTGGCATCCGCTGCATAGTGGTCCATATCATGACCTGCCGCTACCTGCGACGACCTGCCATGGCCACGACGGTCATGCGCTATGACGCGATAACCGTGTTGAAGAAAGAACAGCATCTGGGCGTCCCAATCGTCGGACGAGAGCGGCCAACCGTGATGAAAGTGAATCGGCTGAGCATCCTTTGGACCCCAATCCTTATAGTAGATATTCACGCCGTCCTTGGTTTTGACGAAGCCGTCGGTCATTTCGAGATTTCCTTTTGAGGGTTTGGAATGAGAAGCGGAAAGTGCCAGGTCGGGTATCGTGACAACGGCCGAAAAGGCTGCGCTTGCGACGAGTGCCTGACGACGCGTGATGGAAAAATCCGGGTTGTTAGTCATGGTTGCCTTTCCAAAACGGACCGCGACATCTGGAGCACGCTGTCCGAGTCACTGAATAGGCCATCGGTGATCGGGGGCGCTTGTTTGTTTTGACCAGCGTTTGGACAAATTCGTTCTTTCCGTCTTTGCCGGCCTATACATTGCGACACGCCATCGATTGCGAAACGGAGATGCGAGTAAGTCTTGCCGGAACTCCATGGAAGAGGCTGCACTCAATCCCGGGAATGCTATAGAACCAGTCTTAGCGCAGGGCCTTCAACGCCTCGTGGATCTGGCTGATGACGGCGGCCCCGTCTCCCACGGCGGCGGCGACCCGTTTGGTTGATCCCGAGCGAATATCGCCAATTGCGAAGACATTCGGAAGGGTGGTTTCGAGCGACTGGCGCGACCTTCGCGGCCTGGTGGATCTCTCAGGATCCTGTCCCGTAATGATAAATCCTTTGTCGTCCACATCGACGCCGGCAGGTAACCACTCCGTGTTAGGATCTGCTCCGATGAATATAAACAGATGACGCAGATTCAGTTTCCTGTGACTATCGGCGGTCCGATCCACCATCGTGATCGATGATAGCTGGCGTTCGGAGTCTCCGCCGACGCCGACGACCTCACAATTGACATGAACCTCAACGTTTGCGAGCGCGGCAATGCGTTCAATGAGATATGCGGACATTGTCTCTTCAAGCGGGCGACGCACCACGAGATGTAGATGCTTGACCTGGGGAGCGAGATAGACGACCGCCTGGCCAGCCGAGTTTCCGCCGCCGATCAAAGCAACCTCCTCACCTCCGCACAGCTTTGCCTCGATGGGCGACACCCAGTAAGAAATTCCAGCGCCTTGATAATTCTGTATGTTTGGGATGGCTGGAATCCGGTAGCGAGCTCCAGAGGCGATCACGACTGTACGCGCCTTTACCGTCTGGCCGTCCGCCAGCGTCAGTTTGAACGCTTCCATCGCGGGATCACCCGGTGCATCAACAGCAGCCACAGGCATTGGAAGCGCGATCTCTGCGCCGAACTTGAGCGCCTGATCGAACGCCCGGCTCATGAGCGCTTCTCCTGTGATGCCAGTCGGAAAGCCCAGATAGTTTTCGATGCGCATCGAAGCGCCAGCTTGGCCGCCTGCCACTCGCTGCTCAAGCACGATAACATCCAGCCCTTCCGAGGCTCCGTAGACAGCGGCAGCTAAACCGGCTGGCCCAGCACCCGAGATTGCCACGTCGTAAATGCGATTGCGATCGAGTGTCGGCGTTATGCCAAGACCACGTGAGACCGCCGCCTCGTCGGGATTCTTCAGGATCTTGCCACCGGGACATACCATGATCGGCAGTTCGGCCGGCGTAATTCCTAGCCGCTCTACTATGGAGAGTCCGTCGAGATCGGCCGTCGAATCCAGAACGAAATTGGGATAGCCGTTCCGGCGGAGAAAACCTTGAATCCGCACCAGCCGTGAGCTACCCGGCACTCCGATGAGTACACATCCTGCGTTCCCGCTATCTATGAGGGCGGTCCGCCGAAGAATAAAAGCGCGCATGACGATCTCGCCGATCTCCGCGGATCCGATGATCAGCGCGCGCACATGGGGTGCATCGAAGGCAATTGCGATACAGCCTCCTTCTCCAGCCCGAGCGCCGACCAACGAAGGACGTCCGGACAGCTGATTGACATCACCTGAAAACTGACCGGCTGTTAACGTCGCAATCGCTTTCTCATGACTTAGACCGTCCCGGCGGAACACGGTCAAGCCGCCTTCCAGCACGAGCCAAGCTGGTGAATTTACGGCGCCGATCTCAAGGATTGGATCCTCCGCCTTGAAATAGATCGCTGCGCCCGACGCGAATCGCTTTGCTATCTGTACTTGCTGAACGTCGAGGATGGGAAAGGCCTGCTCGTCGCTCGGTGCCTGATTGGCCATTGGGCTTCCGATCAATAGTAACGGGGAATAGGGCCATTCTGGCGCGTCTGATTGGGCAAATCGACGAACATTTTATCGATGTAGCACCAGCCCCAGCCTTCCGACGGATCATATGCCTCGATGATCGGGTGCCCGGTTTCATGAAAATGGGCGGTGGCATGTTTACCGATCGATTGATCACAGCAGCCAACATGACCGCATTCTCGGCAAAGGCGTAGATGGAACCACTCCAGACCCTGCTCCAGGCATTCCTCACATCCGTAGGTTCTTGGGGTGACGAACCGCACAGCTGATTGATGTGCACAGCTACTCATAGTGGGAATACTCCTTCAATCTTGAGAGCTTCGACCGTTCAAGTTCATCTCCACAAGCACAGAAGAGCTTTCCGCGTCTTGAACGAACGCTTTATTGTTGAACGATGTTGCCATGCGACCTCCGAAACGCCGGATGCCACTGCTATCGCCGGCGAATTTATTCAAAAGTCGCATGAAGGTGCAACGACGTTGCCCGATGGCCAGTTGGCGAACCGGAGGTCCCCAGACAGGATCAGCGTAGCGAGGTAAGCGCAATGAGACGTCATCTGCGCACACGCGGTAGTGCGGAAAGCGTGCTTTTGAACACAGCACAGTCGTCGGCAGTGATTTTGGACAAGACCGAACTCCTCTTCGGGCCCTACCACTAGCTTCCGATGCAACCTCTTCTGGAGAACAAAGCATGTCACAAACGACTGCAGATCAATTTGTTGAAATCCTGGCCGCCGCGGGGGTGAAGCGTATTTATGGTGTGGTCGGCGATAGTCTGAATGGAATAACCGATGCAATTCGTCGGCACGGGACGATCGAGTGGATCCACGTCCGCCATGAAGAGGCAGCCGCGTTCGCTGCGACTTCGGAAGCCCACCTGACGGGTTCGCTCGCTGTTTGCGCCGGAAGTTGTGGCCCAGGTAACCTGCATTTGATCAACGGTCTCTTCGACGCGCATCGCTCCCGTGTCCCCGTCCTGGCGATAGCGGCTCAGATCCCTTCGTCAGAGATTGGTTCAGGCTACTTTCAGGAAACACGACCTCAGGACCTGTTCCGGGAATGCAGCCACTATTGTGAGTTGGTCTCCGACACGTCTCAGATGCCGCGGACGTTGGAAATCGGCATCCGCGAAGCCATCGGCAAGCGCGGCGTCTCTGTGATCGTCATTCCCGGCGACGTCGCGCTGAAGCCTGCCGCGACACCCTATCACCCCCGCGTTTCGGGCCTTTTGCCCAAGCCACCCGTCGTGGTACCCGGGCAGACGGAACTTGAAGCACTTGCCAAGCTGTTGAACGGATCGTCAAGAACGACGATCTTTTGCGGGTCGGGCGTTGCCGATGCTCGAGAAGAGGTCATCGCACTTGCCAAAAAACTTAATGCTCCAATTGTTCATGCCCTGAAAGGGAAGGAATTCATCGAGCATGACAATCCGTATGACGTCGGCATGACGGGGCTTATCGGCTTTTCATCCGGTTATTATGCCATGAAAGATTGCGATGTACTTCTGATGCTCGGGACCGATTTCCCTTACCGGCAGTTCTACCCCGAGGGTAACTCGGTGCGGATCGCACAGATCGATATTCGCCCTGGCCAGATCGGCCGCCGCGCGCCGGTGGATATCGGTCTGGTCGGCGACATCGGTCCTAGCTTGCGTGCTTTGCTACCATCTATCGAGGAGCATACCGACGGCGGACACCTTGAGCAGGCGGTTCTCCATTACAAGAAGACACGAAAGTCACTCGACAGCCTCGCCGATGAGGACCGCAGCAAGCACATCATACATCCACAGCAAATTGCAAAAGCGTTGAGTGATTTTGCAAGTGAAGATGCCGTGTTCTCCTGCGACGTCGGGCTACCCACCGTCTGGGCTGCGCGTTACCTGGCCCTTGGCGGCGGGCGCCGCCTCGTCGGATCGTTCTGGCATGGCTCTATGGCAAATGCTCTCCCCCATGCCATCGGAGCGCAGGCGGCTTTCCCTGGCCGTCAAGTGATCTCAATGTCTGGCGACGGCGGTTTATCGATGCTCATGGGCGAATTGCTGACACTTGCGCAGTTGAAACTCCCCGCCAAGATCATTGTCTTCAACAACTCTGCACTTGGTTTCGTGGAGGTAGAGCAGAAGTCGACAGGTTTTCTTCCGTTTGGAACGGACTTCACAAATCCGGACTTTGCGGCCATGGCAGAGGCAATCGGTATCAAGGGCGTTCGCATCGAGCGGCCCGACGAGGTAGAATCCGGCATCCGCGAAGCGTTGTCCCACGACGGGCCTGTATTGGTTGATGCTGTGGTCGCTCGAACCGAATTGCCCATTCCCCCCTCTATCAAGCCGGAAATGGCAAAGGGTTTTACCCTTTACATGGTGAAGGCGGTGTTCAATGGCCGTGAAAGTGAATTGATCGATCTGGCGAAGACAAACGTCTGGGGCTAGATCAATAAATTGCTTCATCACAGCGTCTGATTTTATCGTCGCTGTGATGAAGCAGGCACGCCCAACGAATAGAATGGACCGGGAAATGGCAGATAAACGCAAACCGAGAACCAGGAGTGCGGACGTAAAAGGTCGGCTGTCCGGCGAGCTGGACAGCACTCTCCTGCACCTGGCTGAGGTCCAGGCAGATGATACCGTAAGTCTTGCCGCGCTGCGCGAGGTGATACGTGAGCATGGCGATGTGTACTTGATAGGAACTGATATGGAGGACGCCGATGAGCGCTCCTTCCCGGCGGTTGTCCGCTAGCAATCCTGAATTGCACCCGACTCGTCGAGACGAGGTAAGAGCTTCACATATCCGCAAGGCAACGCAAGCACCATGCGTTGGGATTGACTTGCGTTGATTGCGAACCTGCATCGTACTGCGGCATTTGACGCTCGCGATATTGAGCGTCCTAAAGATAATCAAACGTCTCGCCATTTCATATATGCGAAAATTCTCACCCTGGACTTTCAGGACGCAATGACGAGCATTCGCCCGAGGATATCTGTTTACAACCAACCCGTTGCACAACCGTATGAGCGCCGCACTTCGGTGAGTTGACGCTTCCCCGGCATTGTCATAACGGGATGCGCAGGTCTTAAAGCCCCGGGGATGAGCATGGTATCACGCCATGCCATTTCGCCGTGGTCGAGGAGACTGCGACCCGAGCGTCAATTATCTCGTTCGCTGCATCCTGCAAGTCGTTGTTGCAGGATGCGTCGCCTGTCGGCGTTCCTTCAACTGTCTATTCAAAACAACTTGGCACCGAGGGAGCCATATGGACCTGCTTGGAAACGCCGTCTTCATCTCCCGGGCGGGCCGCCCATTGTTTGCAGGGCGGCCCTTTGCGGATGGGAGTCCGCAGCTTTGGCAAGGGGAGTTACCAAAGTGGAGGGTCACGCGCTTGGGACGGCGGCGCGACGTGACCTACGCAACGTAACGTCAAACGCGCCGAGTTGAACTTATACTCCGGTACATGTCAGACCTACCTTGGTTTGCCTCTTGAATGCTCTTCGCAAATAGCATGGAATCAACCAGTCGGATTCGAGCAACGGTCACAGTTGAGACGTAAGGTGGCAGGATTCAGGTCGGCAAGTTGGAATGCGATCCTCCTAATCCTGTTGGACGGTACAAGAGCAGCCTTCAAAGGGGGCTTAATGTGGCTTGCGGCGCTCTGAATTCCCAGAGCTCTGGTTGCAGCAGCTAACCGATGGCCGAGCGAATGATCAGCGTGACCCTCATCCGCGCCCCTTTGCTGGCCGGCCCGGATGGAATGTCCGATCAAGAAAGGTAGTAACAATGACAGAAAAACTATTCACACCAATCCACATGGGCAATCTTTTCTTGCCGCATCGGATTGCGATGGCGCCACTGACAAGGTCACGGGCTGGCCAACCGGGCAATGTCCCCACGGATATGAATGTCGAATACTACCGCCAGCGTGCAGGTGCGGCGCTGATTGTGACCGAAGCCACGCAGATATCACAACAAGGACAAGGATATGCTTGGACGCCTGGGATCCATACGCGCGAGCAGATTGCGGGATGGACCAAGGTAAGCGACGCCGTTCACGAAAAAGGGGGCCGGATCTTTCTGCAGCTATGGCATGTCGGGCGTGTTTCGCACCCCTCTTTTCAGCCAGGCAACGGGCTTCCGGTTGCGCCGTCTGCTCTCCCTGTATCGGGCAAGACGTTTATCATCGACGAGGACGGAAACGGGATCTGGGCCGACGTACCGGTATCCCAGGAGCTGACGACTGAAGGTATCAAAAGCATCGTGCGGGATTATGTACAGGCGGCTAAGAATGCAATCGAGGCCGGTATGGACGGAGTGGAAATCCATGCCGGAAATGGCTATCTGCTTGACTCGTTCATCAATAGTTCGAGCAATCGTCGGACCGATGCCTATGGGGGAACTCCTGTAAATCGGGCCAGACTTCTTCTTGAGGTAACAGACGCAATTGTCGAAGCTGTTGGAAGTTCAAGAGTAGCGGTACGGTTAACTCCTATGGGCCGCTTTATGGGCATGCACGACGATACGCCCGAAGAGACGTTCGGTTATATTGCCACCGAATTGAATTATCGCGGTCTTGCTTATCTGCACCTTGTCGAGCCCGCAATCGTGGGTACCGTCGTCGACAATATTACCGATCCTCGGTGGGATCAGATAATCCGGGATATGCGTGACCGTTACAAGGGCGTTCTGATGCTTGCCGGGGGATTCACCCGTGAGACAGCAGAACGAGCCCTCGAGCTTGACAGAGCAGATGTGATCGCATTCGGTCGCTTGTACATCGCTAATCCCGACCTTGCAGAAAGATTAAGGTCGAGCGCGCCATTGAATGAGCCGGATCCTGGCACCTTTTTTGGCGGAGGCGCTCACGGCTACACAGACTACCCTTTCATTTACGATCAGGTGAAGTCAAAAGTTGCGTGACAATATGTGGCGCGTCATCCCGGAGCTCAGGTTCCGGGTAGCCATTCTGAGGTCTTCCCGCCCTGGAGCAACGCCATTGAGATATCCAGTCCCATTCCACCCATTTCTCTTATAACTGCATGGTTGGTTCGGCGACTGGGATGAATGCGTCGGGCAGTTTCGGTTCCCCAATGCTGTGACGTTGCAGAGCCGAATGGCGACGACCCTGATTGCGCGATCCCATGTTTCAGTCGCAGCGCCGCTAATCTGGCGACGAGGATGCGCTGCTTTTGTTTCTTTGACCCCATTCTCCGATATCTATCGATGATCGGAGCAAGCCGAGCATTGGCACTCCGTTGTCGATCACGAGGCCTTTCCGACGATATCAACGGAAGGTTCTCTGTATTAGGGCCACTGTCTTAAACACCCAGTCGCAAGCTGTGACGTTCATGTTGCCGAGCTTGCGAACATAATAACTGGCGCATCCGCCGAGTTATGGGGCGATGAAATCGCCGGCTATAACGGCTCCGCTCTTCTGAGCGTGCTGAATTCAGCATTCTCGTCCATACTTCGAAAGAACATACAATAAGAAAGCATCGAATTCCTAACATACTTCGATCTCAGTATTTTGTATCGACAGATATGCACATACCGACAGCTCTTGATGCCTTTCTGGGTATCGGTCTTCAACTGCATTTGTCGCGATGTATAGCGTACCACCCTGTCACCCGTATTTTCCATCTTGCCTGGAAGCATCTAAATGCCGAAGAACTGAGAAATATTTGTAATGAGTTTTCCATGGGATCTCGCGGTTCAATCGATCAGATCAGGTGAAATACCCAAATGCTTTCCGGCAGTTCCAGATATTCATACCCGCCGTCACGTAAGTCTTTTCCCTCAGTAGTGGTCGGGTTGATTCATCAAGCGTAGGAGTTTGAAATGGATTTAAGCGCGCTTCTTCTCTCGCGATTACAATTCGCTTTCACGGTGTCTTTTCATATTTTGTTCCCTGCTTTTACGGTTGGGCTTGCCGCATTTCTAACCTTTCTTGAGGCTCTTCGGCTCGCTACAGGAAACGCCTTGTATCGGCGCTTGTTCGACTTCTGGCTCAGAATCTTCGCTGTGGCCTTTGGCCTTGGCGTTGTTACCGGTGTCGTGATGGCTTTCCAGTTCGGCACCAATTGGAGCGAACTTTCGCTGAAAACGGGACCGATCCAGGGGCCGTTGCTTGGGTATGAGAGCTTCACCGCGTTTGCTCTTGAGGCCAGCTTTTTCGGCGTCATGATGTTCGGTCGATCAAGAGTCCCCGCATGGTTTTACCTGTTCGGATGCGGGATGGTAGCCCTCGGTACCAGCCTCTCGTCCTTCTGGATCATGGTCAACAATTCCTGGATGCAATGGCCCGTAGGTTTTGAACTCGACGCCAACGGTATTTTCATACCCACTGACTGGATGGCGATCATCTTCAGCCCGGTGGTTTGGGTCCGTTTTCCTCATATGGTTCTTGCTGCCTATATTACGACTGCATTTTGCATCTCGGCAACGGGCGCCTGGTATCTGATCGACAGGCGACTGATCACGGAAGGGACTGCAATGATCAAAATGGGCCTGGGCTTGGCGTCCATTCTTGTCCCCATCCAACTTTTTTTTGGTCACCTTACGGGCGACTACGTGCATGACAAGCAGCCCGCAAAGTTTGCAGCGATCGAAGGCCGGTGGGAAAATGAGAAGCCGGCCTCGGAGATTGTCTTCGCTATTCCGGACGAGACCTCGGAAACCAACAGATTCGCCATCGCCATTCCTTATCTGGGAAGTTTGATTGGTTCGATGACTTTCGATTCCGAAGAACTTGGTATCAAGAGCTTTGCACCGGATGAGCGTCCTCCGGTACTGATTCCTTTCTTCGCTTTCCGCATAATGGTCGGATGCGGATTGCTGATGCTTTTGGTCGCATGGTACGGATATTGGACCACGTCGGCACGCAAGATTCAGGGAAAACGCTGGTTGCTGTGGGGCATTTTCCTCTGCTTCCCGATCGGTTTCGTGGCCACGTTGACCGGGTGGTTTACGGCCGAGGTGGGCCGGCAACCATGGACGGTCTATGGAGTGCTGAGAACATCCCAGGCTGTTACTCCGTCTCTCACGGTTCGTGAAGTCGCAATTAGCCTCGCCATATTTACAGCGATCTACACGACGATCGCGGTGGCCGGCATCGTCTATATCTATCGGATGCTTCGGCGCGGCCCAGAGATCCGTCCATACGAGATCGAGGAGGTCATAAACCCGAAGCGGCCGCTGGCCGTCGGCGGAGACGTGATCGCTCAAAAAGCCAACCCAGCGGAGTAACGAAGATGGTCGAATTTTGGACAGCGGTTCTCGCTCTTACCCTTATACTTTACGTGCTGCTCGACGGTTTCGATCTCGGCGTTGGAATTCTGTTTGGATTCACAAAGGACGAGGCACACCGACGCCAGATGATGGACGCCATCTCACCTGTCTGGGATGGCAACGAAACCTGGCTTGTTCTCACGGGAACGATTCTTTTCGGCGCTTTTCCAGTTGTTTACTCCCTGGTGCTGAGCGCATTCTATATTCCAATCATACTCCTGCTGTCGGCTTTGATTTTCAGGGGCGTGGCGTTTGAATTCCGGGGAAAGAGTACGAACCGCAGGTGGTTCTGGGACCTGGCATTTTCGGGCGGTTCGACAGTAGCGACCTTCGTGCAGGGAGCGGCCGTGGGCGCAATGGTCGAGGGAATCAAAAACCAGGATGGCCGCTTCACGGGGGGCGCCTTCGATTGGCTCTCACCCTTTCCCATTCTCTGCGGCGTCGGATTGTGCCTCGGATATTCTCTGCTCGGAGCGGGATGGCTGGTAAAAAAGACGCAGGAAGACCTTCGAGCTCTCGCCTATTCTTTCGTTCCGAAGCTGCTGGTCGGTGTGCTTGTTTTCCTTCTTCTGGCATTTATCTATTCGCTCGCAATGGAACTTCCGGTGATGCACCGTTGGATAGAGCGTCCGATACTTCTGCTGTTCCCGCTTATTGGCGCGCTGAGCTGCCTTATCATTTATCAGGGCTATCGACGGCGGATTGACGGGCTGCCCTATTTTGGAGCTGCATTCCTTTTCTTATCGGCCTACGGGACGTTGGCAGTCTCGTTTCTTCCCTTCATCGTTCCGTTTTCCATCACTCTGCAACAAGCTGCGTCGCCACACTCCAGCCTGGCCTTCATGTTCTGGGGTGCGGGAGTGTTTGTCCTTCCGATCACGTTGATCTACACCCTCCTCGTCTATTCCCTCTTCAAGGGTAAAGTTTCGAGCGACAAAAGTTATCACTAATCCGGTCTCCCTCAACGCAAATGTGGGCGCTGCCAGTTCAATGCGGGCTTTCGTCTTCCCGGCCAGGAGGTTTTCCGGACAAATTACCGGCTTGCTGGCCCACCGTCAGCAAGCCGCAACATCGACATAGCCATTGGGTGGATGATGCAGATCACGGCCGTCGTTCTAGTCCTGCTTCTTGCCGTCGTCATCAGCGGAGCCCTCACGAGAATAAACCCAATTTCCGTGCCGCTTCCACTCGTTCAGATTGTGCTGGGTTCGATAATCGCCTCTGTTGCCGACCTCAGCATAACTTTAGACCCAGACGTATTCTTTCTGTTATTTTTGCCGCCGCTTTTGTTTCTGGACGGCTGGCGCATCTCCAAGCAGGGGCTATTGAGGGATAAGGTTTTAGTTCTCGAACTGGCCTTGGGACTGGTTGTTTTTACCGTCGGTGGCATCGGACTCCTCGTCCATTTGATGATCCCGTCGATGCCCTGGGCGGTCGCGTTTGCTTTGGGGGCGGTCATTTCGCCGACGGATCCTGTCGCGTTCTCCGCTATCGCGAACCGAGTTCCAATACCGGAGCGCTTGATGAACATTCTTCAGGGGGAGTCTCTGCTCAACGACGCCTCGGGACTCCTGTGTATGGGGATAGCTGTTTCGTTCCTTTTGACAGGAACTTTTTCTTTGTGGCAGGCAGTGGAGAATTTCCTATGGCTGGCTGGTGCCGGAAGCTTTGCCGGTGTTGCAGTCACTCTCGGGGTAACGAAGCTGAAAAACATCATTTCGAGCCACTTCGGCGAGGAGGCTGGTCAGCAGATATTGATAAGCCTGCTCATTCCATTCGGCGCGTACCTGTTGGCAGAATCCTTGAAATCTTCGGGAATATTGGCGGCGGTATTTGCCGGTATAACTATGAGTTACGTCGAGCGATCCAGTCAGACACTCGCAATCACACGGGTACGTCGCACCACCGTTTGGGATACCGTACAGTTTGTCGCCAACGGTGTTATTTTTGTGCTGCTGGGGGAGCAGCTTCCAGACATTGTTATGAATGCGGCCAGTGTGGTCTGGGAAACGGGACACGGACAGATCTATTGGTTGGTCGTTTATGTTGTGGCAATTTACATTGTGCTGGCCGCTCTGAGGTTTGTCTGGGTTTGGGTATCGTTTCAATGGATGTTTTATCGATCGGGCGAGACGAAGGCGCCGGCGATGGCGCCAAATCTTCGCCTGATCGTCGTTACATCGCTGGCGGGCATCCGCGGAGCGGTAACGCTGGGGGCTGTCCTGTCGCTGCCCCTGACCCTTTCTGGCGGCGCTCCTTTTCCAGACCGTGATCTCGCGATATTCCTCGCGTCTGGCGTGATCATGGCATCATTGATAGTTGCGGCTATCGGGTTGCCAGTGCTTTTGAGGTGCTTGAGTCTTCCCGTGGAAGCCACCTATCGGCAGCAGGAGGACGCAGCACGCAAGCAGGCAGCGGACGCTGCTGTGGATGCCATCATGCAGGAGCAGGCCGCCGCCAAGGGTATCGACGCGGTTACCTACATGAACGTTGGCAGCCATCTTCTCGATACATATAAGCGGCAGCTGGAGGGCGGCGCGAAAACCGGCGAGGATGCCGATGCCGTAAAACAGGAAGAAAAGATAGAGGGGAAACTGAGGCTCGCAGCTCTAAGAGCCGAGCGCAAAGTTTTTTATCGAATGCTGCGAGATCACTTGATCGATGATCAAACTGCACGCAAGCTGGTAAGAGAAGTCGATCTCCAGGAAGCTCGGCTGCTATCAGACTAGCAAAATTGAGCGTTTCGGATCTGGGCGCGTCCGTCGAGGAGGCTGTCACCATCGCTGCGCGAGATAAGTACTCGGTAAGCCAATGTAACGCGCAACCGTACGCCGACATGTTTTCGGAATCGCTCACCAAGGCGCGAGCGGATCGAACCGCAACAATGCGATCAGCCCAGGCGTTGGCGGCCTATGAAATCGGAATTAGGGATCAGCTCCCGGCGCCCCTTCTGGCGGGAGCAACTTTCCTGAAATGCCCGCAAGACGCTGTTTCGCTCGTCCCGTTCTTCCGCGAGTTTATGCCCGTTCTGGACATGAACATTTACGCGCGGCAGGGACTGTCCGATCGACGGATCGCATATCCCTCATATTCCTTAAGGGGACGTACCGGAGTGACGTCTATGCCGGCACCGATCAACTCTGCCAAGTCTGTCATGCTGACGCCTGCTCATTAAGTTCGTCGACTCGCAATGCCAGTTCGGGCGTGCTGCCGTGCGTGTAGATCGGCAGTGGAAACTTCCACCAAAGAAAGTTTGATCCTGGGCTGGAGCATCGGGACGAACTTGCGCGGAGGGCACGCTGCGGCGGCCGTCTCGCGTCCGCCAGCGCTCTGCCTGTGCCTTCGCAGCCCATGTGATCTTGTAATAGCGCCCTCTCCCATCGCGGAGTTACATCAAGAGTTAAAGCGCCGACGCTCCAAGCTGACGGCCATAGGCCACGATGCTTTTCCCAATATCGATACGTTGTCTTTCGAATTGCCTGAGAGCCCGGCGGAGATCAGCGTGTTCCTGTAGCTCCCGACGCAGCGCCATCACATCAGCTGCCGCCTTGGCAACACCCATCGCCGTGTGCGGGCGAGCTACGAAAGCCGCGTCGCCCACCAGAGCTACTGCATCGCCCACCATCCGCTGGCACTCATAGTCGAATATCGCTTGTATCGAGGGTTCGGGCTCGACAGACACAGCGTCCGCAAAGGGCTTTGGAAGCAGACGATCGCCATCAGCTCGAAGGCGAACCAGCTGTTTTTCCGGCAACTCCCCCCGAGGTAGCGAGAATTGAAAAGTCCTTCCTGATGTCCCTGTAAATAATTGAGGAAGTTCATTCCCATCGACCAAACGGTACCAGACCCAATTGTAGCGCCGGCTACCTTCCGAGAGCTCTCCCTCTGTTCCGGGAACGAGATAGCCAAGTGCATGATTGCGTTCAACGACATAGAAGGAGAAATTTCCAACCAGTACCTTTGCAGTGTTCGGAAGGTCATCTTCCGCAATGAGACCCCGCCAGGCTACGTATCCCGCATACTCGCTTGCTGTATCTTCATTGATGGTTGATCGAACGATTGAGCCAACGCCATCTGCGCCGATGACAAGATCGGCGCTTTCAACCGAGCCGTCGTCAAACTCGAGAAGAGCGGCGCCGTCTTCCTCGCGGACCGATACAATCGGCCGACCCAGAACATAACATTGCGGATCGAGTCGTCCCACGAGAGTCTTATAGAGCAAATCCCACGAAATCTGCGTCTGTGGCATATGGGCCCGCCGCGCGATCGAACCGGTTCGATCGAACCAGATGCGGTCATGGGAGACCACACCGAATGTAGCGAGGTGTTCAACTCCGATCTCGCGAAGTATTTCAAACACCTCACTCTGAGGTACCAGACCTGCTCCCCGTCCCGCAAATCCGGAAGAGGAGCGTTCATAGATTTTCACTTCGTGCCCGTCGCGGGCGAGCAGTATTGCTGCGAACAGGCCTGCCAGGGACCCCCCTACGATGCGAATGCGTAACGGTTTCATCCTATCCACCCTCACTTTGCCGAGGGAGTGCTGGGACGGACGATGCGCAACCCACGTATGGAAAGTGCGACCAATCCCAGAGAGCCGCCCAGGACACTTACTCCAACCCAGCCTTCGTAGGTCCATGCTGCCGAGGCGAGAGCGGCGCCTGCCGCGCCGCCGAGGAACATTGCAGTCATGAAAATGGTATTGAGACGGCTACGTGCATCCGGGTTGAGCGCATAGACAATGTGCTGGTTGGAGACCAGCGCGCTTTGGATGCCAAAATCCAAGACAATAACACCGATCACAAGCGCCATAAGAGAGCTCCAGAAGCCGAACATAAGCCATGCGGCGATAGTCAGGAACGTCCCAAGCCACACGACGAAATGTGGGCCTTTGCGGTCGGCAACTTTGCCTGCCAGCGGAGCTGCGAAAACCCCGACTGCACCAACAATGCCAAACAGGCCAGCGATGTCAGCACCGAGGTTGAACTTTGGTGTAGCCAGATATAGCGCCAGCACAGTCCAGAACGCGGTAAACGAACCGAAGAGCGCAGCCTGCATCAGAGCGGCCGTGCGAAGAGCCCCCTCCCGCTTCCACAGGTGGGCGAGGGAACGCAGGGCCTTGCCATATGGCATTCTGGACGTGGGTGCGTGTGCTGGAAGGGTTAGATACATCAAACCCGATGCAGCCAGGGCCATCGGCACCCCGAGCCAAAACATCTCGCGCCAGCCAAAGTGCTGTCCGACAAAACCCGACAGGGTCCGGCTGAATAAAATGCCGGATAAGACGCCCGCCATTACTGTTCCGATAGTTGAGCCACGCTTTTCAGGAGCCGCCAGCGAAGCTGCAAACGGTACGATTTGTTGTGCCACGGTCGAACTGGCACCGACGAGCAAGGACGCCAAGACCAGCGTCCAGGCAGTCGGTGATAGGGCGGCCAGTACCAGTGACAACGACAGGATCAGAAACTGAGTGATTATCAACTTCCTGCGATGTACGATGTCACCCAGAGGCAAGAGAAAGAAGAGCCCAAGAGCATATCCCAGCTGCGTTGCGGTAGGTATGAACCCGGTAATTGAGTCATTCCCAAAGTCGGTCTCGATGATGCCGAGCATCGGCTGGTTATAATAAATGTTCGCAACCGCAATGCCACTTGCGGTGGCCATAGCAAAGAGCGCGGTTTTTCCCAGGCCCGCTTTCGTTCGGCGGGTATGTTGGGCATTGATATCCATGGCATTCACCTCAGTTAGGTTACGTCTGCAAGATATCTAGCTTTTTACGATGGATGCATTTAGTGGTCTTGGATGTTCTGCCTCCATAACGAAGCGCGATATAATGGATACGGAAGACGCCCTCGTTTTCACAATGGCCGTAAAATCGGGAAGCCTGGCCGAAGCCGGCAGACGATTGGGCTTGGGAGCAATGGCTGTCAGCCGGCGGCTTGCCTCTCTCGAGCAAGCGCTAGGGGTACGACTTCTGCATCGTACAACGCGGTCCATATCTTTGACTCCGGAAGGTGAAACGTTTCTTCCGTTTGCCACCGCGCTTGTCGAGAACGAGGCCGAAGCGAAAGCCCGGCTTCGTTCCAGCGTTCGCGGTGCGGCAGGACTGTTAAGGGTCTCGGCCCCGGTATCGTTCGGAACGAAGTTCGTTAGTCCCCTCGTGCCGCAACTGCTCCGCGATAACCCAGACCTTCGCATTTCGTTGGACTTGACGGACAGTTTACCTGATCTTGTTGCCACGGGTACTGATCTGGCCATACGAATTGCACGATTGCGGGACAGCAGTCTTATTGCTCAAAAGCTCGCCAACAATCCTAGAGTTCTTGTTGCCAGCCCGGATTATATTGCCGGGCACGGGCGGCCCCTATCGCTGGACGAATTGACCGATCACAGCTGCCTTCCCCTTCGAAGTGCCACGCATTGGACCTTCCTCGAAGCTGGAGCCGAGCGGCACGTCCGCCTCAATTTCCGCTTCACAAGTAATAACATTGAGGGTTGTCACTCTGCCTGCGTCTGTGGAGGCGGAATCGCTCTCCTTTCCCTCTGGAACGTGTCAGAAGATATCCAGGCCGGGAGGTTGGTTCGTCTGGATATCCCTCGCGCGGAGCCCGAGACTATCGGAATTTGGGCTATTTATCCGACCGCTCGGTTGGTACTTCCGAAAGTACGGAGCTTCATTGCCGCCTTGCGATTAAAACTTGCCGATATAGTAGACCTTGTCCCCGATCAGCACCGAACCGTCTAGCGGATATCGTCACTATCTTGCCCCTGACGACATCGATCGCGAGAAATGCTGCCGAAATCGAAGCGATACTGCGGTTTTGTTCCGCTTCCAATCTTCCCCATGAGGTAAATGGGTGGTCACATTGAATTGAGCCACCGCTCCCGTGAGGCTCGCCAAGTCAACCTTTGTGCCATGAGCGACGCTACTCCCGAGCAAATAGCTTGGGAAGCCGGAGGGCCAGGATCGGCAGGCAGTATCGCGCGGTGATTGCGAACAGGCTCTCATCCAGGAACCACGTGCTTGCCGCGTACCACAAGCGCAGAGCGCTGAAACCTCACTGCCGGTCACGTGTTGTTGGATCTCCGTTACAATGTCACAATCGCCGCTCGTACCTTCTCCGGCGTTAGGGGCATGTGGGTGAACCGGATCCCGGTCGCGTCTGCAAGCGCGTTTGCAAGGGCGGCGGAGGTGGGTCCCTGCCCGCACTCGGCCACGCCAAGAAAGGGTTGCCCCGGCTGCTCGATGACCGTGACGTCGATTTTCCTGGGCACCTCAACGAATCGGAGGATCGGATAGGCGCTCCAATCAAAACTGGTTCGGAGGGTTCCATCGTTGGTCGCCGCTTCATGTATACACCAGCTAAGCGATTGAATGATAGCGCCTTCAACCTGGTTTTGAACCCCATTTGGCGAAACGACCTCACCACAATCCGTGGCCGCGTGGATACGCTGGACTGCAATCAACCCAGTGTCGCGCTCGACGGTTATCTCCATGCAGAGCGCGCAATATGCCCCGAGGTTCTTATAGCGCGCGAAGGCCATCCCAAATCCCTGCAGCGGCTCAGCCTTTTTCCGCTTTCTCCAACCGAAGCCATCAGCGGCAGTCTGAATCACCTGTCTGGCTCGCTCGTCCTCCATATGGCTCAGCCGAATATCAAGCGGGTCAATTCCACCAGCCAAAGCCAGTTCGTCTAGAGTGCTCTCGATCGAGAATACATTCAGATGCGCGCCGAGCGACCGCAATGCGGACACCCGAATGGGCATGTCCTTGATGAAGTGATAGATGACATGCATATTCGGGAAGGCGTAGAGCGGGTTCGAATTTCGGCTTCCGTCACCTTCCGGCATCGGAATCGGCTTTCCTTCGGGTGGTTGGAATGAAGGCTGGACTTCATTTCCGATCAGGACTCCACCGGCCCCGACCGGCCTGTTATTGTGAGGATTGCTCCACACACCGTAGTTCCAGCGAACGATCCTGTTGTTGGTGTCGATAGCGGCGTCGACCTCGGTCACCATCCCGGGTCCGAGTGGTTCCCAGCCGAACTCCTGCTCGCGCATCCACTGGAGGCGAACCGGCCTTCCTGGTACGGCCATGGCAAGCATGGCGGCTTCGGCGGCTACATCGTCGGCACCGTTTTGTCCATAACACCCAGCACCCTCCGCATGGATTGCGCGGATCTTTTCGATTGGCCGTCCGAGCAATTCGGCCGCCACCCTCCGCACGTCGAATGTGCCCTGGCTGTGGGTCCATATCGTCAGCATATCATCCTTCAGCCATGCGACGGCGCATGAAGGCCCTATCGAGCCGTGGCTGATCCAATGCCGTGAGTATTTCTGCTTCACGGACTTTGCCGCGACCGATGCGGCTTCGTCGGTGTCGAGAATGACGATATCCCTCCAGGGAAGGGATTTCAGCGTCTCCTCGACGCTGCCGTGCGGGAAGGGAGTATGGGCGAGTTCGTAAGGCGCTGATTGAAGACTGCGCATCAGCTTGATGGCATCCCATTCCCTCTCCGCAAGCACAGCGGTAAAATCACCGTTTCTGACGAATTTGAACAAGCCGGGCATGCTTTCGATTTCTTCTGCTGGAGGCAGTTTCAACCTAGTCCCCTCGCTCGGTCCCCGCACAACGCGCGCATGCAACATTCCTGGAAGGCGCATGTCATGTATAAAGGCGGCCCCACCCGTGGTCTTCGCCGGGATGTCGACACGCGGTAGATTGTATCCCATGGTACGAAACTGTGACTTGACGCGCAGCGGCGCGTTGGGAATGGCTTCTACATGCAGCAGAAGGGACCCGGCAATCTGGCCGTAGCCGATGGCTTTTCCATTCGGCGATATTATCGTGCCCATGCCGGTCGTGCTGAGGCTCGCGGCATCCGTTCCAAGCACCTTTGCCGCCTGCTGCAGCAACAGCATGCGGACATTCGCTGCGGCATTCCTTATCGCCGTTCCCCCATCTTGCATGGAGTGGCTGCCGGCCGTGAGCCCCTCATCGGGGGTGCGGAGCGTGTCGACGGTCACCAAAGTCACTCTATGTGGCGGAAGATCGAGTTCCTCCGCAGCGACTTGAAGCAAAGCTGTTTTGATGCCTTGGCCGAGCTCGGCCTTTCCTGAAAAGACCGTCGCGTTACCCTCCTCGTCAAGTTGTATCCACGCGTCGAGATACGGCGACGATTTGAGGCTTCCAGGGAGGTCAGGCGCGATGATGGCCGGACCTGGTCCTCCCTCCCCCCCGCCGGCCAGTTGAGCCAGAGCCGGCCGTGTCAATGAAAAGGCAACTGCGATGCCGCTGGCCGCCAGGAAGGAGCGGCGTGTAAGGGTCGCGCTCATGCCTGTCATCCTTCCTTGCTCATGTCTTTGCTTGCGCGCCTGACGGCGCGCAGGATGCGGGAATGTGTTCCACATCGACAGAGATTGGGCTGCAGATGGTCGCGGATTTCGTCATCCGTGGGGGTTGGATTTTCCTCGAGCAAGGCTTGCGCACGCATGATCATGCCGGCGATGCAATAACCGCATTGCGCTGCCTGCTCGTCCTGAAAAGCCTTTTGAATGATGCCCGGATTATCGATGGTCCCCAACCCTTCAAGAGTTCGAACCTGCCGCTTGCCAATAGCTCCCACCGGTGTCAGGCATGAAAAGATCGCCCTGTTTTCAATGTGAACCGTGCATGCGCCACATTGACCAAGTCCGCATCCATATTTGGCGCCATTGAGTTCAAGTTCATCACGCAAGACATAAAGAAGCGGCGTATCCGGATCGGAGCCGACGTCACATTTCTTGCCGTTCACGACTATGGAAATCGTCATTTCTGGTTCTCCTTACGGATATCGCGAACGGCTCGTTCGAGCCCCGGCCAGGGTTGTTTCGAAGTGAAGCGCGACCGCGCGTAGCCGAGTAGATCCGCAATCTGCCCGTCGGTAAGATTGTCAGCGAAGGAAGGCATGTATGGTGCGTTGCTGGCCACCGGCGCTCCGATACCTTGCAACACTGCCTGGATTGCGTTGCGGGGATCCTCCGAGTTCAGATCGGAGGTCGCCGACAGAAGCGGACGTCCCCGAAAGGCCATTGGGCTATCAGGCTCATGGCAGCCGGCACACGCTCCTTGAAACAGCGTGGCTGCTTCACCGTTCGCGAGAGCCGTGGCGGCGGTTGGCCGAGCCTTGTCACCAGTTGTCGGATCTGGCGGCGCCGTGCCATCGGGGTGCATCACGGAGTCGATATAGACTGCGATCGCCCGGACATCCGAACTGTTCAGGCGCGAAAGCCCCTCCGCTACGGGCCCCATCGGACCGGCCGCCGTGCTGTGCGCGCTGTTCGTTCCGGTGGTGAGATAACCGATGAGCGTATCAACATTCCAACGGCTCGCCGAGGGATTGCTGGGATCCAGGGGAGGCGCATTCCACCCCTCGGCAACTCCCCCTTGGAATTCCCTTCCCCATTCCTCGCCGCCTAACAGATTTCGCGGCGTGTGACAGGCTCCACAATGGGCGAGCCCATCCACAAGGTACTTTCCGCGGTTCCATTCGGCTGTCCTGAATGCCTCCTCCGGCTGGACAGATCCGTGCAGGAAAAGCAGTTTCCAACCCGCCAGCAATTGGCGAATGCCTAGTCCAGGCAGCAGCTCATTTGACGGAGCGACCTGGGAGACGGCTTCTCGGCTCATCAGGAATCCGTAGATCGCATAGAGATCCTCATCCCTTACTTTGATGAAGTGTTCATACGGCAAAGCAGGATAAAGATGACTGCCATCCCGGCTCACGCCTTCCTTCACGGCGCGTTTGAAGGCTTCGAATGACCAATTGCCGATACCCGTCGACTCATCCGGCGTGATGTTATCCGAGTATAGCACGCCAAACGGCGTGCTTAATGGACGGGATCCGGCGAAAGCGCGACCGTTATCTGCGGTGTGACAAACGATACAATCTCCCGCGGTGGCAAGTTGTTCCCCTTTCTGAATCAGTTCCGGCGCGAACGACTTTCCCTTCGCGCGGGGAATCTTGGGGATTTCCGGCCTGTACACAACCCAGGCAGCAATAGCGAGGCCGATAGCGCCGATTACACAAAGCGCTCCAACGCCGACCCAAAAGTTCCGTCCCGAAAGCGTCATTCTCACACCCTTCACGTGCTTTCGCCCATGTATGTGATGCAACGTCATGCCACTGGATTCTTGTGCCGGACGACTGTCATTTGAATGAAATTATCGCAATGGCTCGACGAAGAATCTTCTTGGGCGGTCGGTCCGTACCGGCTGTAATGCAAACCCTGCTTGACGAGATCATACGCGAAGACCTGAAAATCGCCGGTGGCAGGCTCACCGCGTTGAAGACGATTGAGTATGACCTCAACGCGGGTGATGCTCTGTCGGGCATGTGCAGATCCAGCAAGTCATTTTCACGCAGTCGTCGACGCTCTCGACCTCATGCGCTGTTCCTGTGTGCCGATGCTGTAGGTTCGCCTGAAAAGAGAGACAGGATTATTTCGTGTGTATTGCTGATACAGCTACCGCATAGCGCGGCCTATTCGCGAATCAACTTTTAATTATTCTTTCCCGACGAAAGAACAAGAGCTGGAAAACGCGGTCGCGATCTTCTGTAGCGGATGTTCACCCAAGAAGTCCGGATGTGACGCCTCGCTCATCCGGAGAAATTGAGTTTGCCGGTTGGGTCAACGTGAAATGCGAGAGGAAACAGCCAGTCCCCAGCTATACCCTGGTATAGTTGAACGGTGACCGAAGTGCCCTTAAAAGATTGTCCCGCACAACCGGGGACGGAACCGCGTATGTCAGAAAAACCATATGTCGTGATCGTAGACGATGAACAGCTTGTCCGAGACGGTATCAGCAGCCTGTTGCGATCCGTCGGTTACGACGTAAAGACATTCGAAAATGCCCAGGGACTGCATGACGACGAGGTTTTGTCGACTGCGAGCTGCCTGATCCTGGATGTCCGGCTTCCTTTTACTAGTGGATTGGAATTTCAGCGCAAACTGGTGGACAACGAAATGAGTGTCCCTGTCATCTTCGTCACCGGACATGGTGACATTCCAATGACGGTTTCCGCGATGAAGGCGGGAGCAGTCGACTTCCTTCCAAAGCCATTCAGAGAGCAGGATCTACTGGACGCGGTCGCGTCTGCTGTCGAGCGCAGCAGACAGCAGACAGTTTCAGGTTTTCGCGAACAGGACATTCGCAGCAGATATCAAGCGCTTTCTCCCAGGGAGCGTGAAATCATGGCCATGGCCACGGCAGGGCTTCTTAACAAGCAGATAGCGGGAAAATTGGGTCTTAGTGAAATCACCGTTAAGATCCATCGAGGCAAGGTCAATCGCAAGATGAGGGCTAAAACATTCGCGGACCTGGTTCGGATGGCCGAAGTCCTGAGCCTTCAAGCGAAGGCTGATTAAGTCGTCCGACCGCGTGTCCATTTGCCGCGATGCAATACCGCGCTCTAGGATATACTAGCGTATAATTCTCTTCCGGCCGGAAAAACGGTAGGAGAGACGGTCACTAACCCGATATAGTCGGAGATCGGCTCCCAAAAAAGTGTCAATTCACCCCGAAATATCGATTGTTGATGACGAAGCAACAGTGCGCCAAGCGGTCGGTAGCCTACTTCGCTCTTTTGGTTTCAACGCGAAAGCGTATGCTTCGGCTGAAGAGTTCTTGTCTGTAGCTGACGCATCGGCATCAGCTTGCATTCTTGCCGATGTGAGAATGGGTGGAATGAGCGGGATAGACTTATTCAATCTACTTCGAAGCCAGAATATTAGTACACCTATAATTTTCCTTACGGCGTCGTCTTATGATGTTGTGCGAGCCCAAATTGGACCCGACGTTCCGATGCTTCAGAAGCCTTTCGAAGGCGAGACACTGGTAGCGATGATAAACGAGGCTGCACCCGGCGTGGGAGACCAGATTTGACGATTTGGCGACGCCCCCGCCTACTCTCGGCAATTCAGTCCACGCTGACAACCAAAACAGCTTGAAAGCCCACTTGACTATCAGCAACAGTTGACGATCTCCCGCGATGTACCAAGGATCTTATCCACAGGGGAGCGACATTTTTTAGTTCGGTCGCGGCTCTGGCGCGATTGTCTGTTACTGCTCAGTGTGCCTTTCTGGATTGCTGATCTTGTTCATTTTAA
This sequence comes from Martinezella sp. CNPSo 3890, assembly GCF_057784455.1. Classification (NCBI taxonomy): domain Bacteria; kingdom Pseudomonadati; phylum Pseudomonadota; class Alphaproteobacteria; order Hyphomicrobiales; family Rhizobiaceae; genus Martinezella; species Martinezella sp. CNPSo 3890. The sequence continues at coordinate 38,794 of NZ_JBXSOR010000011.1, forward strand.
CCGCTGAATGTGCTGAGAATCGCAGCTCACTCGTCGAACGATATCCACCTAACCTCGCGCGACAGCAGGAACGGCCTTCCCGAACGCGGCAGGCCCACGGAAAATTGTGCGGAGGCTCTCCAACCGGCTACTCACCGCTGCAAGAAGGAGCCCTGACATGAGATACCCTTTCGTCCCATCCAAACGTCGGCGATTCCAGCGAGTCGTTTCGTGGCCAGTTGGCGCCGCATGTGCGCATCAGGACAATAAGAATCTGGAAGATTCGCATGTGAGCGATGCCGCCCTTAGGCATGGGCGCAGGGCGTGATATCGCACTCAGTCGGATGCGAAGGGGCGAACAGGGATGCTTTTGATGAATCGACCTTTAGCGGGCCGGTTGCCGAAATACGAAGAGCCAAAGTTGAAATATAGTACACCACCCATTCTGGATCGCCCCTCAGGCAATGCCAGACGTGCAGACACCATTCCTGGCAAGTGGAGGAGTGACCATCATGAGCAAGCGCGGATGCGCGTTGGTTTGGCAAAGCGAGTTTGGCTATTAAACGGAAGGTTGCGCAGTCCGACTAGGTTCAGGAGCCTGCACGAGCAACAGAAGGCGCAAATCCTTCGAAGTGACTAGCTCCCGCGCTGCGGTGCAGTCTTTTGGCCAACTTCCTTCGAGTGTACCGAAGCTAGGCTGCCGCCACGAACGGCATATAATCCGACCTTCGGCTGCGAGCCACCTCGCGTTTGCAGGTTTTGAAGCGACGCCACGCGCTGGGCGTCATTCCGGTTACCCGCTTGAATACCCGGGAGAGATGGGCCTGATCCGCCAGTCCGCAATTGAGAGCAATTTCGCACAACGGAAGATTGGTGTTGAGGATCTGGCCTTGAGCTGTCTCAATTCGACATTTCATTACGTAAGCATGGGGAGGTAACCCAAAGGTCGCCTTGAAGGCGACAGAGAAATAGCTTGCGCTCAACTTCGCGACCGAAGCCAGATCCGCGAGCGAGATGCCTTGGTCGATATGCTCTGAAATGTAGGTTTGCAATTTGGAGACCTGCCAGCCCGCAAGGCCGCCACTGATTGGGCACTGACCATCGATGGATGACCGTTCACCAGACTGGAATAGCGTTGAGGCTCGTTTCACCAGGTCAATCGCGGAGTCCTCGTCGTCCTCCACGCAACCAAGGGCCTTCAGCAAAAGTAACGAGATTTCGGAGGATTTCTCCGCAGTCAAATGGGACATGCTGAGACCGGCAATCGGACCTTCAATAGCTATCATGTTGGACTGCATAACCTGTCTCCTGCTGCAACATTCTTACGATGATGCGATTGTGCTCGAAGACGCTCCTAAACGGAATCGTACTGGTATCTAGCTTGAGCAAAACCCCTGTTTGTAGGTGATATACCGGAGTATATTTGCAGGTGGCCGAAAGGCGTTGACGCGCTCTTTGGGGCCGAAGGCCGCAACCAGGCTTTTGTGGCATGACGGTTCAATGGCTCCTTTGCAGGCAGTACAGTGAAAATCTGGCAGGACAGCGAAAATTGCCTGGTTGGCGAAGCGACATATTGCCCGCTGGCATCGGAAATACCTGGAGCATCGCAGTAAGATCCCGACCTCGCCCGGGTGAACCGGAAGAGGGTTGATACGCCCGCTCACTGGACGAGGCAGGACGCTACTGGGATCTCGAAATGCACAGGCCTGCTCCCCTCCAGACATCGGTTCGCCACGGCCATCCTTGCAATGCACCTTACGCGACGGATCTGTCAGTTCCTGACACCGGGCGGCTAAATTCGCGGCGCTAATCTCAGCGAGCAGCAAATCATTGCGTTCGTCGCACCCGTGACCCCGGCAAGTTGGCGAGCGTCGAATCAGGGAAAAGTTCACGCGATTTTTTCCTGTCGTTGTCATCGACAGTATGTATCGGCAGTGCATCAGCCACTTGCGCGGCGACGATTCGCAATCATCATCCATGCGATTCTTCTTTTGAAGATTTTTGTTCGCATGGCCCGACAGACCTGCTTTGAAGTTGCTAAGACGAACTCGTTTCGCTTGCCTCCTATAGAGTAGTATTCGGGGCAAAGATCCATCTATCGATTAAAGAATAGGCTGGATGATCAAGAGGTAATCAGGCCGCGTATTGTTTACTCAGGCTGCCCGAATGAGCGGAATGTTCAATACATTCTCCATAAAAATCACTAGATTGTTGTTTGCATGCGTGGATGCTCGTTGCGCCGAGCTTTCTCGCAATGGAAGGCGTCAGGCCGTCCGATCATTCCTCGAACTTCGGGGATCCCTTCTTCAAACACTCATGCTTGAAGAAGGGACGACTAGAAGAAACCCGATTGGCTACGTGAAACAAGTGAACGACCAGACAGCGCCTCACTTCCCTCTCTCACCGCAATCGGCAGATTTGCACGGAGACAATTGATGCCGCCGCTGGATTTTGCGTGGTTGAACGCATGTGACCGCTTGATATTGTGGCAATCTGATTTTCTCACGCTGGTTTCGCTTCATGACAGGCAAAGCGGCAAGACATGGGATGCCTTGGTAAGTCCGGCTGGTTCTGCCCAAGCGGACCGCATTCTCGAGAATGAATTCGCTGTTGTCGGTAATAAGCGTGCGTCATGGATGGATACACCAGACCACCTTATCCGTACGCCGGATGAAACCGTTCTGGTATACGAGCGCAGCTCATCTGCTGGATTAGTGCGCACGAGCGCTGAGATGCCTCTTGCGACATTTCTTGAAATCGCCATTTCGGCCACCGATGCTCTGGCAGCGGCACACGGCGACGGCTTCACGCACATTCCGCTTACCCCGCTAAACCTGGCAGTCGATGGCAGTGGAAAGGTTGCGCTTAGAGATTTAGGGACGCGCGTCCAAGAGCGCAATCGTTCTTCAGACGCGATGACGCGGAAACTCTCGACAGCTGATGATGTGCGGTATCGGGCACCGGAGCAGCTTCGTTCACTTGACCCTTCCAGTGATCACAGAAGTGATCTCTATTCACTCGGCGCCCTGCTTTACACGCTGTTCGCAGGGCATTTTCCTTTTAAAGACGGGACTTCAGCCGAGTTGAGGCACGCCCATCTTGCCGTGGAGCCCTACGACATCACCGTATTGCGCCCAGATACTCCGCTGGTCATTAAAGGGATCCTGAACCGCCTTTTGAGGAAGGATCCGTCTCAACGATACCAAGCTGCCGCATCTTTGTATGTCGACCTCGTCAGGTGCCGTGACGAACTTGTGTCTCGGGGAGAAATTTCCTCCTTTGAGCTTGGCCTCACGGATGCGGTCAACGGTCCGGAGTACACCAATGCGCTCTTCGGCCGGAGTCGGGAGGAGGCGGATCTCCTTGAGGTACTCGCGCGTTTCGAAACTACGCGCGAAGGGGCCGTGGTATTCATTTCAGGCACCGCGGGAATCGGAAAGAGCGCTCTTGTCAACTCCACGAAAAGGCGCGCTGGCGCGTCAATTCTGTTCGCTTACGGAAAAAGTGATCAGCAACAGAGGGACATACCTTACTCTCCTCTCGTCCAGATACTTCGCTCAGTCGTCGAACAAGCGATGCAACGATCTCCGGAGGCATTGTCGCAACTGCGCGATGCGCTGTTAAACCGGTTGGATACTCATGTCAGATTGATTGTGGATCTTGTTCCAACGATCGAACTGATCGTTGGGGCGCAACCGCAGATGGCAGATGTTCCTGCACATTTGGCGCAAATCAGGGTTCAAAAAGCACTGGTTCAGGCACTGGCCGTATTTGCATCAAGGTTGGCCCCGCTTTCGCTTTTTGTGGATGATCTCCAATGGGCTGACGAGCCAACGATCGCGGTCCTCAAAATGCTCACCGCCGAGAAGCTGGAGAACATATTACTTCTTGGGGCTTATCGGGAAGAAGAGAGCTTCTCCCTCAATAGTCCGGGGGGCCTCATAACCCATGTTCGAAACTCCAACATATCCTTCCACGAGATTATTGTCGGACCAATTTCAAGAGGCGCGGCGGAACAACTGATCGCCAGCGGGCTTCATGCGCACGCACCTGAAATCAAGACCCTCACGGATCTGCTGTACGCTAAAACCCTGGGTAATCCATTTTTTCTTCGTCAGTTGCTCCAGGCGCTCATAGAAGAGCGGGTCATCGATTTCTCGATTCCAAACAAGGCATTGTCCTGGAATGCAGAGGATGTGAAGCGCTACCCGGCCGCGGACAACGTCGTGGATTTTATGATCAGACGCTTAAGCCAGGTAAGCCCTGAGTGCCGTGAGGTGCTCCAGATCATGGCGTGCACAGGTCCACGCACGCCGGAGCTGCTCCTTTCGGCAATTGTCACAACGGATGTCGGCACCCTGCGGCAGCGGTCGCGACACTTGGTCGATTCGGGTCTCATTGACAGAGTCAACGGATTTTATTGCTTTTCACATGATCGGGTCCAGGAGGCAGCCTACGCACTCCTTTCTCACGAAGAACGTGCCACGACACATTCTCTCATCGCAGAGCACATGATCAAGCTGTCCGAAATCTTCACCAGCGAGGCAGCCTTTGCTGCAGCAAGCCAGATCGAACGTTGTGATCCTCGGAAATTATCTGACGGCCAGCGCCGGAGTTTCGTTGAGACTCTCTTGATAGCTTTGGTCCATGCAAGGCGTTCGGCGGCGATCGGTCAAGCCTCTCGCTATGGAGAAACGGCCTACTGGCTCACGGATGAAAGCTGGTGGTCCAGCGCGTACCCATTAGTTTACCGGTCGCGTTTGCTGTGGTGCGAGAGTCTGCTTGCTGCAGCCGACTTGAAGAGAGCGGCGACCCAGCTCGATGAACTTGTCGAAAGGGCGGATTCGGCATTGGATCGCTCATCAGTATATAGACTGCGTGCTAATCTACTAACCCTTCAATCGGATTATGAAGGTGCGATTGACGCCGCTCTTACCGGGTTGGAACTCCTTGGTATCAATCTCAAACGAGGAGCTTCACGCGAAGAACTAGACAAGGCATACCAAGACATTAAGCGTTCGCTGGGCGACCGGCAAATATCTTCACTGCAGAATCTTCCTCTGATGGCAGATCCCCGCATCAAATGCGCGATGGGAATACTGGCGACGCTCATTTCCTCTATTTTTACGCGTGATGGACTGCGATTTCTGCACGTGGCGAAGATGGTGGAACTCACGCTACAATACGGTACGACTTCGGAATCCGCCTACGGTTTAAGCTGGTTCGGTGTGATGATTGCGTCGCTATACGACGATTATCGCGATGGATTTTCCTATGGCCAGGTCGCGCTATCTCTGGTCGAGCAGCACGGATATGAGGAGCAACATACTGCTACGCTAGTTGCCGTGGATCAGATAAGCCCTTGGACTCAGCCTATGAGCTACTCTTTGCAGCGCATCCGCGATGCGATCAGAATAGGACATACTGCCGGCGATGTCGGAATGACCTGTTACGCTCGCAATCATCTTGTTTCCGACCTCATCATTGTCGGTCATCACCTTGATGAGATCGCTAAGGAGGCAGTCGAGGCAATCGCGCTGACACGGCAGCTAAATTATAAGGACATCGAACATCTGGTTACAGGCCAGTTAAACCTTATTCGAACGTTGTCAGGATGGAACGACGGCTCCCTGCAAGGCATCGATTGGAATTTTGGCAATGCCAAGATCGTAGCGACATCAACTGTCTTTTGGATACGGCTCTACCAGGGGGTTTCACACTATTACGACGGCGCTTACGAACGCGCGCTTGCATCGCTTGAGGAAGCGGCAGACCTGATACCTCTGTTGGCCGCACACATCGACACTGCTTACTGCAGCCTTTTTCTCGCGCTGTCGTTGGCACGGATTGAAACCTCATATTCTCCAGGTTCGGAAATCGACCGGCGGATTCAACATCTGCGCGGCCGGTTTGAAATCTGGACAGCACTTAATCCTGAGACATTCGGAAACAAGCTTCTTCTTATCGATGCCGAGCTGGCGAGATTGAATGGCGATCACTCGTTGGCGACGTCTTTATATGAGCGATCTGTTTCGGCGGCTGAGTCGGCGGGCTTCATTCATGAGCAAGCGCTCGCTTTTGAACTAGCTGGCAATCACAGTCGTCAGCAGGGAAGAATTGTAAGTGCCAAGCTCTACATTCGGGCAGCTCTTGAGGCTTACGAACGATGGGGCGCCAACCGGAAAGCCGGCCTCCTCCGCGAGAACTTTGCGGAGATATTAGACAGTCGCGAGGGCCGCGGTAAACCTGACCAGATTCCACTCGACCAAGAAGCCGTCGTGGCAGCGTCGCAGGCCCTCTCCGAGGAAGTCGTCTTGGACCGCTTGGTCGAGACCCTAATGAAGAGCATGCTTATTCACGCGGGCGCGAATCAGGGTCTACTCGTGTCTCTGGATGATGGTGAGCTTAGTGTGGAGGCCACTGCTTGGATCGAAGGAGAGGCGGTGGTTGTAAATACAAGGGGTCTTCCGCTCAAAGGAGCAGTTCCTTACTCGATTATCGACGCCGTAATGAGCACGCGCCAGCCGCTCGTCCTGACTGACGCGCGATTTGATGGCCAGGAATTCCTTGGTCCGTATTTTGATAGTCGACCTACTCGCTCCGTGCTTTGCGTTCCTTTGTTGAAGCGTGGAAGTCTCGTTGGCTTCATTTACCTTCAGAACGATCTCGTGGCCGGCGTATTCACAGAAGGCAAGATTGCCCTTCTAAAACTTCTGGCAACTCAGGCAGCGATTTCACTGGAAAATGCACGCCTTTACGCCAATCTCGTCGAGCAGAGTGAGCTCCGCTTGAAAAGTGAAACCCAACTTAGTGACGCACGCGCAGAACTGGAAAGGAAAGCAAAGCTCACGGCATTGGGTAGCATGGCAGCGTCGATCACCCATGAGATCGGCCAACCGCTGGCGGCCATATCTGCGTCCGCATCCGCATCTCTCCGCTGGCTCAAGCGTTCCGAACCAGATATCGGCGAAGCTATAATCGGTATAGAAGGCATCAAGGCCGGCATGGAACGCGTCGCCGAGATCATTCGCTCGCTTCGAGCCCTTTCAAAGCAGAGTCCGCAGGTCGCGGAACCCACGAATGTAGATTCGCTGATCGAGCAAGTTATCATGATCGCGAGATCGGAGATCGAAACAAGCCATACCCGGGTCCTCACGAAACTCGGCCTGGAAGGTGAGGTTGTTCCAGCCGACGCGACGCAGATTAAGCAGGTCATCCTCAACCTGCTGACCAATGCAATCGAAGCCATGAGAACAACGCCCGTTGGCGACCGACAGGTTCTGATCTCTACAGAGAAAGTTGATCATGGCATAAAAGTCTCAGTGCGGGATTTTGGACATGGCATCCCGGATGCACTGGCCGACAAGATTTTCGATCCAATGTTTACGACCAAGGAAACCGGCATGGGAATGGGGCTGGTTATATGTCGGTCTATCATCGAGGCCCACGGCGGCAACCTTATGGTGGAGGCCGCGGCACCAGGAACAATTTTCAGCTTTTCGATTAGTTTGGCACGAGACATTGCACAGCAGAAATCCGCATAGGTGCGAAAGCACGTTGCTGCCTGACCCTAGGCCTTTCGCCGCCATCGCCCCGGAGAAACTCCGATGTTGCTTGAAAATACACGAGTGAAGTGACTCTGGTCCGCGAAACCGCATGAGGCCGCGATCTCGGATATCGCCATGTCTGAGTTCCGCAAGAGCTCACGCGCTCGGCTCACCCGTTCGTTCAGAAGCCATTGATACGGCGTCATTCCCGTGGTTTCCCGAAAGGCACGAGTGAAGTGGCTGCGCGACAGATTGCAAGCCTTGGCGATTTCCAGGACCGATATATCGCCATTCAAGTTGTCGAGAAGCAGGTCTTTTGCAAGGGACTCGTGAGCCCTGGACAGCTTTCTAGCGCGGCTCACGCTGAACGATTTGCCACCATATCGTTGGATGATGTGGGTACCCATTGCGGTAGCCAGCTGATCGACGAACAGCTTACTCGACTCTTCTGGTCGCTCAAGCGCCGGGGTGATCGCTTGCGCCATGTGCCACAGTACCGGATCAGCCGCAGCGTTCTGAACTTGGAGCGAACTAACAGTCGGAAAATCGCTTTCGAGTGCGATGCGATCTAGCGAAGCAGGCGAGATTTCCAGCAGTACAAAGTCAAAGGGCTTCCCAAGGTCAGCCTTGTAGGCTTCGGAGAGACGTCGTACATAGATCGAGCTCTCAGAAAAGACGTATGTCGCCGAGTGATGTTCGTAAAAGACGCGCCGGGTATGCCCCACGAGCATTGACACCCCTACCACGAAACCGCGGTCGCTGGCCGGCGTGGAAATTTGTTCCAAACAGGCGTCGCGTGTTCCCTTACGAAAGATTTCGATATCCGCACCGCGGAGAGTCTGATTCTTGTAAAGCTTGTCAAATGGACATCCGAAGGCGTCGGTTGGTGGTGGCGCAATAAGAGTCGTTTGGGGATCTGATCTAGAGAACAAGGCGCCGCTTTCTCCCTGTCAATTGCTGAAGGCATTACCGCCACCTAGCGGCAACCATCCAGGCTTGAGCTCAGCTCCTCCCCATCAACCCTTGGATAAGTCAAGATACCCGGTCGTGACGGCTTCGACAAGAGGTCGCCACCTCAGCCCTCTTTTGGACAGCCGATGGGGCGATCTCGCCTCTTCGGTGCGATCGGCTTGTGCGATGTCATTTTATGCTCTCGCTGGTAGCGCAGGTTCGAACCGGATTGGATACGCTGCGACTGTTTCCTTGCGCAGGCAGGAGTATCGTGGCATCGTCTTCAGCTAAAAGTTGAGCCCGGTTAATGAACTTTCGAAAGTTCTCACGAACTGCGGCGAGCGGGAAATGGCCATGCCTGGCGCGAACACATGCAGCATATATCGTCTCATAGACCAGGTCCCGTTGATCATGGGGCCACTCCTCAAGGAGTTCGAGCGCGTCGTCCAAGCTTGCGATTCGCTCAATCGAGTGCTTCTTTCTCATGAAGACGGGCTGGTAAAAATCGAACTTTGACATCCTATTCCCTTGAAAACATATGGACTTCAGTAGCTTCTCGCATTGCAACGGTTCTCCTTGACCGAATTGACCCGCGAAATAAGTATGTCTGCTATCTGACGCGTCTCTTAATCGCTTTTTTCCGCGTTTCGGCCTCAGATTTGCGCCCTGCAAAGGCAGTGGTTTGCTATTTGTCGTTCTGGTAATGATCGGTCTTCTTCCGCTGGCTGGAGCTTATGCAATCGCATCCAGCCGGGACCGCGGCACAGAAATCTCTGCAGTCCCGTTGGATCGCTTTGCGACCTGCGCGTCGCCGAAGTGTTCAGCATTCCACCTATTGCTGCCTCGTTTGCAGGCGCATAGGAAGGCCGCCCCGATCCTGTTCCGTACGCTTGGCGAGCATCTCGCGGTCGAGTGTGAAGCCTGCGCAACGCGCCTAGTCGAGGCTGAGCGCTGAAAACCCGTCATCCTGATAAACTTCTGTGCCAATCGGACGGACGACGACCGCGTCGTGCAAGTCAAAATTCATGTCAGGAAGCTGAGCTTCGGGCACGCCAAATTCACGAGCGAGGATTACCTTGTCGAATACGGCGGCAACCGTTCTCTCCCTCGTACTACTATCACCTTCGTCGCGAAAAAGAAGCTCGTAGCCATTCCCTTGCCTGAAGGAGGCGTGTGAATTCGAAGTGCCATTTTCATCGCAGTCCTTGGCGTCAATCACAGTGACATGTTCGTCGCCCGCCAGCGGCAGCTTGCTGGGGTCGATCCCATCATGAGCAACCGCAACGATCACACGCGATGGTCCGTTCGCTACGTTGTGGACGCTATAGGCATTTCCCGCCGGCAGAAAGAACACATCGCCCGACCGAACGGTGAAAGTGTCAACGCGCTCGAAGCCGTTTCCGATCAGCAAAAGTACCTCGCCCGAGCTACAGAAGCCAACTTCATTGAACTCGGAAACCCCTTCCGAAACGAGGTCACTGCCGACAGGCAAATCGAATCTGAAAAAACCCAATTGGCGCAACCGCTGCAGCGATTTTGTCGAATGAGCAACCTTGGACATTTCTGATGCATGACCACGTCCGTCAGTTTGCTTCGATTGTGCGTCTTCCATTGAAACTGTCCTTATAATTTCGTGCGTTGCGTGCTTGAACTGGCAATCGGCATTTAGTGGCTGTCTTCTCGGCGTCACTTCACTTTCCGAAAGCCAAGGGAGTGGTTCCGCGAAACGTCTCGATAAGAGGCTCGTCCTTTCGAACTCATTTGCAGCTCCTTTGATCTGGGAAAGTCATGGTCTTCACCACTCGCACACTAACTGGTGGTGGGGAACATTGCTTCCTATCCATTGGCATGGAACCGATATACGGGGGTATGGGCGCGCGCTGTCAGTGACCAGACGCCCTTGGCGCGTCGGGTTTACGCTTCGCAGGCAAAGTCCTGTCGCTCATTCCCATATGTCTAACAGATGTTGCGCCGAGATGGCGTCTTTCGCACATGCTTAAAAAAGCTCGCGATACGCGGAGTGGAAGTCTCTCAGGGAGCGGATGTCGTCGTCAAAGGCTACTCGCCTTTTTCAGGTGTTTGACACGGGCTTTGAGGCATATTCGGACGAAGCGCGGCCACCAATCATACAGAAGGATAGCTTGCGCAAGCCCTCCGTTACCTGTCTTTGGAATGGGTCGAGCGAAATCGGTCCCGGACCGTCTGTCTCACGAAGTCCGCGCTCGCGGTGTGATATGTCGCAGAGCTTTATAAGAAATGGAGAAATTGATGCGCATTGTATATCATGTTGGAAGGCACGACGGTGGATATGGATACCGCCTGGATGAGGTATGGTCCGAAACATATCCGGATCATAAAGAAGCCTTAGCCGCGGCAAACGCCGCTGCACAGCGCCAACACCTTGTTGGAAACAGCGCTGAGATTTCATATCAAATGCCTGACGGGAACTGGAAAACAGAATATGTGAACGGCGCAGATCGTCCCAGCCCCATTGTTGTTGACGATCAATAAGCATTCATCCCAACATGATGGGTCTACCAACTTCCCATCGAGCTCCGGACCTTCCGATCGGTCTCTCAAGCGATGCGGCTCCAACTTAGGGCCGACCATCCGGAAATGCCTAGGAATATGGCAGAGTTGCATCGTCCATCATGCGCGATCGTGGTCGTTGCGATTGCCCCGGAGCAACCCTGAATATGCTCACAAGGTCGCAAAAGAGCCAGAAGTTTAACGGCCTGATTGAACGGCGACGCAAATCAAACCCACGTATAGGTCTAGGTTACCTGACGTATAATTCATACGACGTCACGCGTAGCTATAATCAAATCATCCGATTGCACCGGGATGATGTTTATGGGCGGCCGCACCAACGGTAGTGTTGATATCTTGAGCGCAGTTTTCCCGAAGAGCCGGCTCACTGCAGGGGCCCTGGGCCCGCTTCGCATCCGTATGCTATTTGCGCTTCGACTTTCGACATCGGTCTGCCTTGCCCTCTTCATTACGTACTGGCTTGAGCTTCAGAACTCATTTTGGGCCGCGACAACTGCGGCGATCGTTTGTCAACCCAACCTTGGCGCATCTCTGCAGAAGGGGCGCTACCGCGTCATCGGCACCATTATCGGCGGGTTGGTCATGGTGGGCCTCCTGGCGCTCTTTGCCCAGCAGCGGGATATTCTCATCCTGTCATTAGCCGTGTGGTGCGGTCTCTGCGGTTGCGCCGTGACCTTTCTCAGAAATTACGCATCCTATGCAGCGGGCCTGGCAGGAATCACTGCGACCATTATCTTTGCTGACTCTATCTCAGATCCGACAACGGCGTTCTTTATCGCATTAACGAGGGTGGGTGAGATTTGCATCGGCATTGGCGCCACTGCGTTTGTGGTGCTGATGACCGAGAACGCGGCCGCGGCGCGCCAGTTGTCGAGGACGCTTAAGGATACTTCAAAGCAATTGTTTGCTGGCATCTGCGAGACGCTCCATTCCGACAACGCCAGTGTCGACCACACTTTCCTTCGGCACGAGATGGTTCGCTCGCTCGGCTTACTGCGAGATCAAGTAGATTCTGCCATTGGCGAATCATCGTATCTGCATTCCAGGCAAGGTAATCTAAACCACATGCTGAGAAGTCTGCTGCAGGCGATCGTCGGATGGCGAAATATCGACCATCTCCCCGCCAGCAACGAGGGCCTTGCGGACGCAAAACAAGAGGCACACGCAATCTTCCGTTGCTTGGATGCATCGGATAATCCGAATAACCCCCTGCTTTTCAAAGAGGCAAGCGACGCGGCTCTGGCCGCTCTCTCCCGGATCAAAAAGACGAGCCCTGCGGCTCAGGTCGTGATTGACGGAACCAAGGAAGTTATCGCGTGCCTTGAAGCGATAGCTGATTGCGAGGCGGTTCTTGGAAAAGAGGGAGCAACCGCTCGACCACATTCGCTCTCGCTTCCAATCGTTATTGACCCGGCGCCTGTCCTCATGGCCGGAGCAAGAGTATTTATTGCTGTATTGGTTAGCTCCACGTTCTGGATCTGGACGGCGTGGCCGACAGGTCAATTTTGTGTCGTGTTCGCGGCTATCGCGACACTCGTATTCGCATCTTTTGGAGATCGAGCTCTGGTTCTGGCAAAAGATTATTCAATCGGCGTTGCGATCATAGCGGTACTCGGTGGATGCCTGTATTTTGGAATTCTACCCGCACTGACCGGATTCCCTCAACTTATCATGCTGTTGATCGCACTCCTGGCCGCGATTGGCTTCATGCAAGCGGGAAAATGGCATAGCGTACTTTTCCTTGCAATGTCGGTGTGTTCACTCCCGCTATTAGGGATCGGAAATCCGCCGATCTATAGTGCAAGTAACTACTTCAATCTTGCACTGGCTATCCTTGCCGGATCAACATTCGGATCTTTGCTTTTCGTCATCTTTCCAGCCGTAGATCCTTCCGTCCGCGAGCGGCGTCTGATAGGCTATTCTCTCGGTCGTTTCAGACGGCTTCTCGCGGATGCGTCGCGAATGTCGTCCTCAAGGTGGACTGGGCTGTTATCTTCAATTTTCTACGGCCTCCCAGCGACATCATCGGATGAGCGGTTTATGGATCTGGTGGCGATCTCTTCTGCCGGGCATTCGGTGGCAAGGCTGATCGACGAACTCGACCGAACTTCCTTTCTTACAATGCTGAAGCAGGCGTTTCATAATCTAGCCTCAGGCGACCTATCGGCAGCAGAATGCCGGCTCTCGCAGTTGGATCAACTCATTTTATCCTCAAGCATCCCGGGATCGGACGATCGGACGGTCTGTTCTCGCGCTCAACTTCGGATTCTGATGGACATTATTCGAGATCGCGGACCACTGCTTCGCTCCGGTCTGGTGAATTCAATGTGAGCGTTAAAAGCCGGGGAAAGCAATATGTACTCTGAAGTGAATTTGCAGGGCGTCTATGTAGCTCCGTTTGTTCTCATGATGTTAGCCGCGTGGATTCTGACGATCCCTCTTAGCGTCCTAAGCAATCGTTATAGCCTTTCACGTTTCGTCTGGCACAGCGGTCTCTTTAATATTTGTATATACATAATAATTCTTTCGCTTATCGTCGTATTATCGGGATCGTTTCTATGAACACTTCAGGCAATTCTCCGGAACAACTCAAAACTCGATGGAAGTTGCTTCCTCGGATCTTCACATCCATCGCCGTCCTCCTCGCTGTAGGAGGTACCTGGCTTATCTGGAAGAACTATATGGAAACCGCATGGACAAGAGATGGAGCCGTAAGGGCGTATGTAGTCGCAATTGCTCCGCAGGTATCAGGGAGAGTGGCAGAGCTCGCCGTTAAAGCCGATCAATATGTGAAGAAGGGCGACGTCCTGATGGTGATTGAACCCGCAGACTATCAGATCGAAGTTGCGAGCGCTGACGCTGCTGTTGCCATCGCGAAAGCCGATATGGACAACAAGCAGGCTGAGGCCGCCAGGCGCGTGAAGCTGGACGAACTTACCGTTTCGAAGGAGTCCGAGCAGACCTATCTTACCGCAGCGAATATGGCTGCGGCCACATACCGCCAGGCTCGTGCCAATCTCGACAAGGCAAACCTCGACCTGCAGCGCACGCGGATCCTCTCACCTGTCGACGGATACATAACGAATCTGGCGATACAGCCCGGAGATTTCGCTACCAACGGGCAACGGGCACTATCGATCGTGGACAGCAACAGTTTCTGGATCGATGCCTATTTTGAAGAGACCCTGCTGAGCAAGATAGAAGTTGGTGATAGGGCAATCGTAAAGCTGATGGCTTACCCTGAGAAGCTCGGCGGACGAGTTGTTGGAGTCGGACGAGGAATTTCTGTCCCGAATGCAGACTCCGATTCGTCAGGGCTTGCCACTGTCAATCCAGTGTTCACTTGGGTTCGACTCGCACAACGCGTTCCGGTCCGGGTGGAACTGGATCCTCCGCTTCCGCCAGGCGTACGACTGACGGCGGGTCTGACGGCAACGGTCTCTGTCAGCCAGTGAAGCATCGAATCAACCCAAACGCAGAGGGCAATTGCTCTCCCGGAATACCTCTTCCAGATGTTTGGCGATGGTCTTAACCTCGTCGGTCGCCGTGTACCTGTTGCGGAAGCTCCCCGGCAAGGGAATCCTCCCTGGCCGCCAAACGCATCAGATCCGCCTCCAACAGCATCTCGCACGTCGGGGCGCTCGACCAAGGCGTAGCCGTCGCTCAGCGCCGATGGGGCACAGAATACACTCTTTTTTTCGTCTTCCCGGATCCTACCCTGAAGGTTCACCCCAACCCCTTGCCAACTCTCATCGCAAATCAGGACGCTGTGATGACTGATCGGGATGAGGTGTGTACCAAACAGCGTTCGGTCCGACTTGTCTTGTATACTTATGAGTGAAGCCCTGGATGTCGGCTGCTTATTTCCTCAATGCCGATGATATGGGTGCCATAAAGATGACGGGCGTCAGGTCCCGGATATGCACCCGATGATTCAGCGTGGGTCAAGCGAACGGGCCATCTTCTGGCCTTGCAGCATCCCGTGCCGAGCAAAGCCACGTTGCCAAGGCAGTAACTCAGGTCTCGAGCTTTGTCGCAGCAATCTCGTCTTCGAAAGCCAAAAGCGTCGCTGTTTTCGTTCAGGATGAACGTGCATCTGACGCTCTCGCCGGCAGCTCGTTCA
The DNA here is from genome assembly GCF_057784455.1 of Martinezella sp. CNPSo 3890. Lineage (NCBI taxonomy): Bacteria > Pseudomonadati > Pseudomonadota > Alphaproteobacteria > Hyphomicrobiales > Rhizobiaceae > Martinezella > Martinezella sp. CNPSo 3890. Next base: position 53,944 of record NZ_JBXSOR010000011.1, read on the forward strand.
TATGAGGGCAAATTTATGGATCCCTCTGAAGGGATTGTCCTGGTGGAACTTGTTCATCGCCACCCAAGATAAAGAGAGGCGCGAGGATACCCGCGAGCAACACCGTAAGGATCAGGATCGGAATAAGTCGCATAGTTGGACCATCGCCTCGCGTTTTATCTTGGCCACACGACCACCCGGGTTAGTGCGACGAATCGCCCGAGGAATCCGCGCAGGTTCCTTCGATGCAAGAGGTTTTCTGAAGCGCCGGCTCACTCGGCAGGGTCCTTGTTGTTGACGACCCGTTGCATGGGCAGAGACCAAGCTGGCCTGCGTGCGACTGTATCTCGCCCAGGCGTTTCCAATGGGTTGCAATCAGGAAGTCGACTTTCTCGTGCAGCCGGCGGATCTCGAGCTCTGCCTTCAGATTGACCTGATAATCTTGGTTGCACGCAGACGGTCCTTTGCTTCCTGTCGACGCTGACTCATCATGATTACCGGCGCCTGAAACGCCGCGATCCTCGAAAGCAAGAGATTCAGCAAAACAAACGGATAGGCGTCAAATGCCTCATGTCGACCAAGTGCCATGTTGCAAGTCATCCAGATCGTCAGGAAGCCCGCAAAACCGATGATAAAAAACCCGCTGCTGCCGAACCTTGCCACGTAATCGGCTACTCGCGCGCCCAAATCCTCGTTATCGTCGAATTCGACCTCGGTATTCCCGGTGAGAGCGTCCCAGGCTGCAATACTCTCGGTAACCTCGGATTCCAGCAAGCTGAGCTCACCTTTCTGCTCGTCGGCCAGATCGACGATGTATCGCCATTGAAGGTCTTCGATGCCGCTTCTGTCGATGTGATCGTCAGGCTGTAACGATGGGTGCTGGGAATTGCAAATGGTCTGCGAAACCGGGCTTCATCTCGCGGATCCGGCAGGCTTGCCCGGAGTTCCGCGGAGCGCCGGAGATGGCGCCAGTCGGCAAAGATAGCCGGTTCGTCATGTGCGTCCTGCGCGTGGTGGGCAGCCTTGTCCTTCGTATGTTTCGTCAGCGGATCTAACATTACAGCCGTCTTCCCGTTGATCTTTCGGTGTTCACACATCGGCGCGAAGGGATGGGACGGCGGTGCCATCTGACTGTCATGTTACGGGCGTGCCACCCGGTTGTCGCACGCCCGTTGAAATCAGTCAGCCGCACGAAGCGTCAGGGCCGTGATCCCGGCAGCAACATTTAAGCCTTCTTCGCCCTGGAGGGACACCGGCTGCAGTGAAACCGTTCCATGTTCGCCGCCGACGAGAACTTTCGCTCCCAGGCCGAGGCCAATGGCCGCATCAGCGCTTACGCCGGCGTACGTTCCGGCAAGTGCTTCCGTGTTTCTGGTAGCAGGTGCAAATACAAGCCAAGCCATGCTTGCCTTGCTGATTTCGCCGACATCGAGACCGAACTCGGTGATCTTGCCCCTGTAGGTTTGCGCGACCCCGCCGTCGGTTGGGACGAAGTTGCACGAGATCTCCTGTTGCGAGCCGACGATCACGCCAATGCCGGCGGAAACGTCGCAATCCAGACGGCCAACCTCTGCGTGCGGGGCTGCGAATGCGTCGCCAGTAGCGATGAGGGAAACGATCATGGCGGCTAGCGATGCGATGAGAAGAGTGCGCACGTTGATTCCTTTCAATTTGGGATTATTGATCATTTTTGCTCGGCGATCCCGGCGGGGAGCGCGAGGGTATGGGCGCTTGCAGCAGCGGTCCAGCTGCAGGCGGGTGACTAAGCGGTCGAGGGTTCTGATTTAGGTGAATTGCGGCCAGTATACCTTGACTTGGCAGCTTCGGAAGTTGATTGCCGCTCACGCCTGGTGGACGTCTGACACATCTTTGATGTCGACGCCCGGCTTTCGATTTCCGGCGAGTGGCTGTCAGCGCGGAGAGCTGCTGGGGCGTGTCCGACCACTTTGGCCGAACGCGGGATGGTTATGTTTTTTCCGTCTGATATGGCTTTTGCGGTTCTGATAATCACCGGTGCCCGGCATCGAAGCTTCTATCAAAATTCCATGGCTTTCTTTCCAGTTTGCGACACGGTTATGGCTTCGCTACCATTATGACTGATGCCAGGCAAAGAGGGCGTGACAGTTGCAGTGTCGATTAATTGATTGAGATGCGGCTCATAGTTTTAATCCTGTTCGTGTTGCTGATATGGCGTCTATCGATGAAAGCTATTCCCCGGTGACGACCCGGATTGCGTTGAGAGCAATCTATGCGGTTCGTCCATGTTTCGAAATCATACTCTGGTGTCCAAAGCTTAGACGAAGGTTTGAAGTTTCCATTAGCGCTACCTTTTCGAAGGTGTTGCGGTGCGGGCAACGCACACTCCGACCAAACAGTTTTCGATACTGTGTGATCATCTTCGGGTGCTAATCGAACTGACAGGTGAGAGACCGCTCTCCATCCGGCCAAAGTGGCCATGGATATGAACTTTATGGTTCTTCACTAATGCCCATGGATCCACTGGCACGAGGTGGAGTTTCGGTGGGTCCGTCGAAAGAGAGCGGCGCCTAAACAGATGTAGCCTCGGGAACATACGACAGTTGGCATCGCCTATCCTTCAGTATAGCTCCTTGGTGTGTCCCTCCCTGCTATCCTCTCCTTTCCGGAAAAGTGGAGATTGCCATGACAAGGAAGCGGCCAGACGGCATCAGACCATATCATGAACCGGCGGGTGGATGGGGTGCGCTGAAGGCGGTCGCCCAGACCCTGGCCCGTCAGCAAGTCCTTGCACAGGGCACAGCGACGCTACTGAAGGCAAATCAACCTGAGGGCTTCGATTGCCCCGGCTGTGCATGGCCGGATCCGAAACACACCTCGTCATTCGAGTTTTGTGAGAACGGTGCGAAGGCGATTACGTGGGAATCCACAGCCAAGCGTGTCAGGCCGGAGTTCTTTGAGGCACATTCCGTCGCGGAACTCTGGAACTGGACGGATCATGAGTTGGAGAACCAGGGGAGACTGACACACCCCATGGCCTATGATGCCGCCAGCGACCACTATCGGCTGATCGAGTGGGATGACGCGTTTGCGATCATAGCAAGGGAACTCAACAAACTTGAAAGCCCCCATCAGGCGGAATTCTATACTTCAGGTAGAGCGTCGAACGAGGCTGCCTTCACATTCCAGCTGTTTGTTCGGGCCTTTGGCACGAACAATTTCCCCGATTGCTCGAACATGTGTCACGAGGCGACCAGCGTTGGATTGCCGGAATCGATTGGAGTAGGTAAGGGCACGGTGACGCTCGAGGATTTCGATCATGCGGATGCGATCTTCAGCTTCGGGCATAACCCCGGAACGAACCATCCACGTATGATGACAACGCTCCATCAGGCGTCACGCCGCGGAGTGCCAATAATAGTATTTAATCCGCTCAAGGAGCGAGCGTTGGAGAAATTCGCGGCACCACAAAACCCTATAGAAATGGTTACTTTCTCCTCCACCGAGATTGCTTCGGCCTACCATCAGGTCCGCACGGGTGGCGATCTCGCGGCCATCAAGGGGATGATAAAGTCGATTTTCGAGCGCGACGAGAAGGATCTTGAAAGCGGTGGTGCAGGGGTTCTTGACCGTGATTTCATAAAGGAACACACGGTCGGCATCGACGACCTGCGAAAGGATGTCGAGCGAACAACCTGGGAGAACATCCTGCGTTATTCCGGATTGACCCGAGATGCAATCGAGAGCGCCGTCGACGTCTACCTGAAGGCAAAGAACGTCATCCTGTGCTACGGAATGGGTCTTACGCAACACGCGAGAGGAACCGCCAATGTTCAGCAGGCCACGAACCTGCTGATGCTGCGAGGCAATATCGGACGGGAGGGTGCGGGTATCTGCCCGGTGCGTGGACACTCCAACGTTCAGGGTGATCGCACCGTCGGCATTACAGAGATCCCAAATGACAGCCTGCTCGATGGAATTGAGAGAGCTTTCGGCTTCAGGCCGACCGGTCAGAAGGGACACAACGCTATTGAGGCGATCAAAGCCATCGCAGATGGCCGGTCGAAGGCTCTGATATGCCTTGGCGGCAACCTTGCGGTAGCAATGTCGGACCCGACGATTACGTTCGACGGAATGCGCAAGCTCGACCTTTCGGTCCAGATTTCAACCAAACTTAATCGGTCTCATCTTCTGACAGCAAAGAATTCGTTGATCCTTCCGTGCCTTGGGCGAACCGATTTGGATACGCAAGCGTCCGGCCCCCAAGCTGTCACGGTAGAAGACTCCATGTCGATGGTCCACGCGTCAAAAGGCTTCTTGGACCCGCCAAGCCCGTTCCTCAAGTCCGAGCCAGCAATTATCGCCGGTATCGCTGCGGCGACACTCGGCAGCAAATACGATATCGACTGGGCGGGGATGATCGGGAATTACGATCGCATTCGCGACAAGATAGAGATCGTCTTCCCGGACTTCTTCGATTTTAATAGGCGTGTCCGAGTGCGCGGTGGGTTCCGATTGGACGTCCCGGCGTCGCATCGTGAATGGCGGACGGCTAGCGGCAAAGCTAATTTCCTGACCGCGCCTGGTCTTGATGAGGATCCTCGCCTCACGGATCCAAGTACACTGGTGTTGACGACACTCCGGAGCCATGACCAGTACAACACAACCGTGTATGGGCTGGATGACCGTTATCGAGGGATTTTTGGCAGGCGTGATGTTATTTTTATGAATGCGGCCGATTTGAACGCACGCGGGCTTCAAGAGGGCGACAAGATCGACATTCACGCGATGACCGCTCAGGGACCAGCCCGGTCCGTGCGCGGATACACGGCGATCGAATACGATATTCCTCAAGGCTCGGTCGCGGGTTATTATCCCGAGATGAACGCGGTTGTTGGTCTTGACGACTTTGATCAAAGATCAGGAACGCCCGCCTATAAGGGTGTGCCTGTGACGATTGTCCGCTCCGCTGCCGGTTAAGAGGCACCGCATCGATACGCAAAGCGTTGCCCAACCTTCTGCAGCTGACGTGAGCCCGCTCCGATGCTCGAGCTGTCGGTCTCACTTCAGCACCCCTCACTCAACTACGGGTGGAATGGTGCGCGCTATAAGCTGTTTTCGATATCTCGCTTTGGGAAGAAGAAGGTGGATCATGTTCAGGAAGGTGCTGATGGTAAAAGAGTCTGGTAGCTTCATTTGCTGCGGCGAATGGAGCACCGGCTGAACGCGAGGCGATTTGGGGACGCCTCTGCTATCGATCTACAAAACTTCACATTAAAGTTCACTGATCCGGTTGATGTAACGCGTTCGTCGATCAAGATCTTTTCAGCGTCAGGTCATGCCATTGCAACGGAGCCGTTGCGAACCGCCCCTCTGGAAATGAACTAATCGCTCCGATCATGAAGCTGCTTTCCCGGGTTCCTGCAAGGTCATCTGGCACGTGGCGTCGAGCCGAGGAATATAGCATTGCTTGGCATAAGACGCCGGAGGACCATCGATTTCGACCAGACCTCGGCGACAAACTTCACCTGGGCGGGATTGCCATGATCAAGCCCTGACAGAGGTGCCTACGAAATATTGCCTTCCCTCAGGTAGAGCAATGAATATCTGTAGTATTAGCAATTGATATTTTAACCGTTCTCTGCCGTTTACTGTAATCTTTTGATTTGAGCCAAAACGTCTGTAATTCAGGTATCGTTTTTTCTATCATATCAAGCGATTCTATATTTCGACCGAGCTCAGTATATTTCTTCACTGTTTGCATATTAACGTAGATTACAGTGAAAAGATCGGTCAGCTCGTCTATATCCGCTCCTTCTGTATTAAGAAGTAACTCCAGTATTTCGCTTCGATTTCGGATCAGCCAGAAGCGGACGACTTCACCATCCTGCTCGAAGAGTATTCTCAGCGCCGATATCCTATGATTTGGATCGTACTCGAATTGCACCTGAACGCGCTGACGTACCGCAGGGACATTCCTGGCCCGGACCATCTGTTCGATTTCGCAATCCGTGCCCAGAGAGGCCGATTCGGTGAGAGCTTGATGAATCAAACGATAGCCCCGCGGATCTATGGCTGCAGGATCTCCAATTCCATCTACCAAACTCATGAGCAATTTGGAGCAGGCGGTTTCGCACATGGCACTCTCCGTCAGGTCGTACTATGGCAGGGATAGCGCAAAATCCCGGATAAAGGTGCAAAAAACTGTAAAATCTGATCCCGAATGCACCGTGAGCTAGGCGGATGGATTTTGCAGAAGCGGGCAAACCGTACCGGGCCGCTCCAGGGAGCCTCTTGACGCCAATGGAGCCGTATAGCACAACTTTCGGTGCAGGCGGATCGGCCGGGGTATCGCTCTATCCAGGCTTGGCATGGATTTCAGCGAAATCCGCGTCTTCCGATACGCGACTATATACTCACGTATACTGGCGCAGCTGCGTCGGATCGGGCAATAATAAGGAATTTGGACACGGCGACTTTCAAGTGCCTCCTTTGTCGAACCATAACGTAGATCGTTCCGAAGCCTCTTTCGGTCCTTTTCGTTTGTCGCTCGCAACGAAGCAGCTCACGAAGGACGGCAATGCAGTGGCGATGGGCGGTCGCGCCCTGGAGATATTGATCACGTTGGTAGAACGCGCAGGTCAGGTCGTCTCCAAGCAGGACCTGATAGCAAGCGCGTGGCCGAAACTATTTGTGGAGGAGGCCAATCTGCGCGTGCAGATGACCGCGCTCAGGCGCATCTTAGGTGATGGCCAGGACGGACAGACATACATCGATAACGTCGCAAGGCAGGGGTATGTCTTTTCAGGCAGGGTGGAATTCTTCGCCTCCGAGATTTTGGAGATCGGGCCACCACAACGCCAACCGTTGGCGTTCCATAACCTGCCCAGCCCCCTGCAATCCGTGATCGGTCGCGAGAAAGTCATCGCTGCGTTGGCCGCACACCTGGCCGAAAGACGTTTGATAACCATCACAGGGAGTGGCGGAGTCGGAAAGACAACAACCGCAATCGAAGTGGGACGCCTGTTACTCCCGCGGCATGGCGCTGTTGTCGTCGTAGACCTGGCCCGGGTTTCGGATGATTTGCACGTTGCGAGCACAATGAAGGCGGCGATCGCGGCAACGTTGAACATTGAGCAGCAACCATTATCACAACCGCTGCCAATCAATGATCCGCTACTTATACTGGACAATTGCGAGCACTTGTTGGAGGCAACGGCGCAGGCGACTGAGGAGCTTCTGCGAAGTTCACCAAAAGCAAGGGTCCTCACCACGAGCCGCGAACCACTCCGTGCGGCCGGCGAATTTGTCTTGCGTCTTCCTGGTCTGGAGGTGCCACCCGCTGACCGGGACGTTTCCCCCATGGATCTACTTAGCTTTTCAGCTGTTCGCCTTTTCGTCGAGCGGGCTGCGGCGGTGCTGGGCAGCTATGTACCACGGGCGATGGACATTCCAATCATTGTGGAGCTCTGCCGACGTTTTGAAGGTCTGCCCCTGGCGATAGAGTTGGCGGCCGGACGGGTTGATTCCTATGGCGTTCAGGGGCTCGGACAGCGCCTCGACGATGCTTTTCAATTACTCACGTCCGGCCAACGCACCGCTCTGCCACGCCATCAGACGTTGCAGGCCACTCTTAACTGGAGCTATGACCAACTCTCCGACAGCGAAAAGACGACCTTCTCGAGAATCTCCATATTCCCGGGCCTCTTCTCCCTCGATGCTGGTGCAGAGGTGGCTTCGATTGCGGAGCCGATCTGGAGTACAACCGAGAACATCGCCAGCCTCGTCATGAAATCGCTTGTAAGCGCTGATTTCACCCAAGAAGTGCCACGCTACAGGTTACTTGAGACCACCCGGGAATACGCGCGAGGCAAACTTCGCGAGCGCGGAGAATTCGATCGCCTGAGCAAACGTCACGCCGCGCACGTGAAGGCGAAAATCGCCGCCCTCGACCGCGGCGGCGCCCATGCCGCAAGTTCCGACCGCCTCGCCAGTAGCGCGTGTTTGATCGATGATCTTCGTGCCTGTTTGGCATGGTGTTTCGGTCCTGGTGGCGACGTAGAGCTGGGAGTGGAACTCACGATCGCGTCGTCAACCATATGGTTTGAGCTTTCACTTGTCAGCGAGGCTCTTGTCTATTTCGAACGCGGCGCAGCAGCTCTGGAAGCACGCAGCCAAACCGACCCTGCGCGAGTGGTCTCTCTGTTGAGTTCGCTAGGAACCGCCCTGGTCTATACGATCGGACCTGGACCTGAAATTGACAAACTTTGGGCGAGAACGGCAGCGATCGCCACCACTTCGGGAGATCCTTCACTCAAGCTGGACGCGCTGTACGGCACCTGGCTTTCCGAACTCGCTGCAGGTCGGTATCATCTATCTCTGGCAACTGCTGAGTCGTTCCGAAAACTGGCATGCCTCGAGGCGGAAAAGCTATCTCCGGCGAACCTTAAGATCGGCGAAAGGCTCCTGGGTCTTTCACAACTTTATCTGGGACAGATTCCGGCAGCGTACGAATGTTTCGAAACCTTTCTCGATAGCGATTCTCCTGCGTTGAGTCCCATCGTACGGATGCAGTACGATCAGGGAGTCAGCGCGCGCGCCTACCAGGCCATGACGTTATGGCTGCTCGGCAAGTCGGAAGCTGCTCTCGCATCAGCCGCAAGTTGCATTGCCGACGCAAGGTTGCGGGGGCACTCGACTACGCTTTCGCTTGTATTGGTGGAAGCTGGATGCCCGCTTCCGTTCTACGCTGGCGCACTTGACTTGATGGCCGAGCGCGTGGACCTATTGCAGGATACTGCCGGGCAGCAAGCCTTTGGACCGTGGCGAGCTTGGGGCCGCTGCTTTCGGGGAGCCCTTTTGTTCGGCCAGGGTTCGAATGATGCCGCCATCGAGCACCTTCTTGGCGGTCTTGAGGAACTCAAGCGCACGCGGTGGCCAGTTCGACGATCACTGTTTTTGTGCCTTCTCGCACAGGCCATGCAGAGTGGCGGTCGCCATGACGAGGGATTGCGCTACATCGAAGACGCCCTGGCAATGAGTACCGAAAGCGGCGAGGCGTGGCATCTGCCCGAACTGCTGCGTGTGAAAGCGGAGCTCGTACATCGTGAACGACCCTACGATGCGGTAGCCTGCTTGCGCCGAGCCCAAACGATCGCAGAGCAAAACAGTATGGTCGCTTGGCAGGTCCGTTGCAGGGAAACCGCTCTCAAGTTATCGCAAGCAAATACTGCCTCTGTGTCTTCAGGTCCGAGAAGCGCCCTGGAAAGCCCAAGGTCGCCAGCCAATAAGAGCCGTGCTGACGCCGGTGTGGCGGATAGGAGAGTAAGCCTTGACTGAGCACACCGCCACCCAGCCTACATCGGCAGGAAAGGGCGTGACGCGCAATAGCACGCTACTGGTTGATATCACTTTAGCGTTCGTAGCGATGGCCGGGCCGCTCTATGTCGACATCATGCCCGCCTTGATCGCTACTCTTAGAACAGAGTACGGCTTGCGCCCCGATCAGGCAGGGTTCGTGGCCGGAGTGAATGGCTATGGGGCGATGGTTGGCGCGCTGCTGGCGCTTGTACTGGTGTCGCGCGTCCCTTGGCGAGCGTTTCTGCTCGGGCTGCTTGCAGTACTGATAATGGCGGATTTGATGACGATGGCAGTCCAGCACTATCTTTGGCTGCTCATTATTCGTTTCATTCATGGGCTCGCGGGCGGGCTCCTTGTCGGAGTCAGTTATGCCCTGATGTCTCAAACCCGCGATGCGCGTCAAAGCTTTGGCATACTGTTTGTTTTTCACTTCGGCTTCGGTGGATTGGGCATCGGTACATCGTCGCTGCTAACTCACATGATGCCTGGCGGTATGGTCTTCGGCTTGCTTGCGGCGTTCGGTTTTGTCGCGGCCGCCCTCGTGCCCTTGCTGCCGAGCTTTCATCAACCGGGTTCCGCCCGGATTTCTCGAAGCGGGTCGACATCGAAGTGGTTTACGCTGCCGCTGTTCCTGAACGTCACCGGCATCTTTCTCTTTCAAGCCGCTAATCTGGGCCTCGGCGCGTTCCTGATCGGCATCGCCGTCGATCTCGGACAATCTCCCGCCTTTGCAGGCGTGGTTGTCGGCGTGGGGCTGGCAGCAGGTATTCCCGGATCTCTTTTAATGATCTCGTTGAGCCGCCATCTCGGATGGCGGCCAGTGGCGCCGGCCCTCCTCGTTGCTGGTCTGACCAAACTACTTGTATTCGCCGGAACGACTCCTGTCTGGTTCGCGCTTTGTGTAGCGGTGATCTATCTGACCATGGCGGTTGCGCTGCCTTATGTACTGGCAGCATGCTCGAGAGGCGACAAAAGCGGCTATGCCACGGTAGTTGGCGGCTTCGCTTCCAAGTTAGGACTCGCCTGCGGCCCCGCCGCTGCGGGATTGCTGTATGCCCAAAGTTGGGAGATCCTCGTCATCGCGTCGGCTGTCACTGTCGCGGTCGCAGCTGCAATCTGTGCTCTATCCTTTTGGCTGACGGACGCCAGCGCGCAGCACGGATGACCAGTGGCGCGCCTCTTCGCCTTCTCCTGGTATCTTCAATCGAACGGGGAAGGCGAACGCGAGAGTGGCGGCGATACCGTCACACTATTGGCCGCATTGCTGAGTGCTGAGCACAAAAGTCAGTCGTCTGGGCGGTCCGGAATTGATTTGGGCTCTCGAGCGACGGTGGTGCCGAGTTGATCAAATGCGCGATCAGAATATCAAACGTTATTGGATTGCGGTGAAATAGCCAGGTGAGATTGCGTTTCCCACAAACGGGGGATGTGGCGTTATATCGATTTCTCTGCGTTGAGGTTTCATACGACACTGAATCGAAGTGGTTCTCTACATCTCCCGCGCCGGTTTGAAATATCACATCACCGCTCGGGATGTGAACGGCCTTTGCGGCCAATTACCCTGCATGCCCTCCCCTCCATCGAAGCCGGCGCATCTCGATGCGCCGAAGACCGTCCCCTTGTCCAGGGGACGGTTTTTCTCGTATCGCTACACGGCAAGTATGCACTTCGTCGCTGAAATATTGACAGGGCGCGATCTCTCGTGCCGCTACAATTGATGTTACCGATCGTCCTCGCCAGGCCCCAAGACGCATGTCGGTACGTAGCAGTTCTCGAGATCCGGAACCAGGCGGGATTGGAGCTCGTCGCCTGGATCGCACTTGGTGTCCGATTTTACATAGCGGATATAGAGGTCGAGGTCCGGCTGCTGCTTATCTGTGTAGTGATACAGATAGGCTCCGTCGGAGTTGATCGCCTGCTTTAGTCCTGCACATGTTGTGCTGGCGAGTGCTGCCGACGTCAGTGCTCCTGTTGCAACGATCAAGATCGCCATGCGCGAGGCGGCCAAAATGGCCAGTTTGGAGAAGCTTCGGTCATCATTATGCTGATTACAGGTCATGTCTTGATATCCTTCAATGATTGACATGAAGAATCTAGGATATATTTTGAAAGGCAGCCATCGAACATTCGTTTCACCGGACTATACGTTAGTTTGATAGGACTATACTTCACATCTTGGTTTCTGTGGACGCGGCGATGAGTTGCCCGGGAACAACAGACGGAACGCAATCAAAGCTTGGGATCACCGCAATCTCGTTGCAGGTGACGTCGATCGATCTAGTCAGCTTTGCAAATCTCTCGGCAGCCGCTTATCCGACCTCGCGCTACTCATTTTCTTCATTGATGAGTTGAAACCGTCGCACGTAGTGTGCGGGGCATGGGATCATGTAGTTCGCCGCGCCGTCCCAGATTGCAGCGCTCAGAAGGTGCCGTTGAGCTCTACCGACAATCCCCGCGTTGCATGCCTCGTGACCTGTCGGTAGCAACGGTTCGATCAGGGGTCCTTCAAAGGCATATTGGCTGATGGTCAGCTCTGTGTCAGTATCCAGCGAGATGTGAAAGCAGCTGGACTGGGCGCCGAACGATCTCGGAAACTTTTTCTGCATCAAACACAGGATATTCTCAGCCTGGCCGCGCAAATCCGAGGTAGCCCGCAATACTGTGAGGAGATTTTACTGCGGTCAGTGCTGTAGAGGGAGCTGCGAAACGGGTGAAGCTGCGACCAATCGGCGGCAATTACCGCGGCGAGGCCCTGCCCTCTGATTCCGGTGCTATGGTTAGCCGAATTCAGGCCCGACCGCGCCGCCGCTATCGTCCATCAGTTGAGGGTGTAACAAGCGTCAAGACCTACAGTGGTCGCTGATCACTCGGAAGTAGCAGCTTCGACCGATTTCAAATAGGAGGCCAGCCGAGCTTTGAACCTCTCCTCATCGAATACCTCGCCCTTGCTCTCGTGCTCATGCAAGGCCGCTCGCACCGCGCGCAGCGGTTCCACGACAAAGGCACATCCAAGTCGTCGTGATGCTTTCATGGTTTTGCTGAAGGTACTCTCTACTCGGAACATGGCCATCCTCCGCGGCGGGGCAATAGACAATTATTCTGTCGATGAAGTTACGCCGGGTCGAGCGAGAGTGACACTATACGTAGGTCTATCGCGGTAAGCCCTTCGCTTAGTCCCATTCTCACGGTTGCTTTCACCGATCCGCCGCAAATATCGGCTGCAGGCGTCTCAGGCGTCGTACGCCTCTATAACCGCCATGTCGAAGAGAGAGTTATGTCGGCAGACGCGGGATGACCAAAACGCAAGCGCAACCTGACCAACGTGCCAGCATTCCGCGAGCGAGAATTGCTGTCGGTGTTCCGCTCGACAGCCGGCAATATTCGTGTTCAAGATCGTTGCCACTCGCACAGCCCGATCTATCGCGGTACCAAAGCCTCTTCGAGGCAGGCGATCAGCTGGTCGATGTTCACTGGCTTGCCAAAGATAGCGAAAGCCCCCCCATCCATGGCCGCCGCGCGGGTTCGATCATCCTTGTAAGATGTCATGAAGATCATTGGAGGCTTGTGTTCACTTTTGTTCAATTCGTCCTGAAGCTCAAGACCGCTCAAACCGGGCATCTTCACATCGACGAGCATACAATCGATGCTCGCCTGATCCTCGAAGGACAGAAACTCCTCGGCGGACGTGAAAAGCTGACTATTGTAGCCGCACGATTGTACGAGGTCATCGAGGGCTTCCCGAATGGCTTCGTCGTCGTCGACAATAGCGATGGTTGATTTATGGGGCACAATAGTCTGACCTAGGATAGTCGGTAAGAAGTGTTGTTGGCGCAGAATGCGACGATTGCGCCAAAATTGGTACCATACATTAGTTTAGGTATGCCTATCGCGTGTTCGCAGCTTCCGTGAGTCGAACCAGATCGGCGACCGATCGGGCCTGCATTTTGCGCATCACGTTCCCGCGATGCAGCTTGACCGTAATCTCGCTGATCCCGAGATCGAATGCGATCTGCTTGTTCATCTTGCCTGTGACAACGGCGTTCATAACCTCGCGCTCACGGGGGGTCAGCGTTGCAATCAGCGAGAGGACCGCGTCACTGGCAGCCGTCTCGCGTCTGACGGCAGCATCCTTCTTGATCGCCGCCGCCACCGCGTCGAGAACGTCCTGGTCGCGAAAGGGTTTCGTGAGGAAGTCGACGGCGCCGGCTTTCATGGCTCTCACACTCATTGGAATATCCCCGAAACCGGTGATGAAGACGATGGGAAGTCGGCTGCCCATGGCCTCCAGCTGGTTCTGAAAGTCCAACCCACTGATGCCCGGCAGCCTGACATCAAGGAGAATGCAGCCTGGGCGATCGCGATCGAGACCGTCAAGGAAATCACGAGTGCTGGCAAAGCCGGCCGCCTCCATCTTGAGCGAAAGAAAAAGATCAAGAAGCGCCTCACGCATGGAGTCGTCATCATCGATCACGTACACGACGGGGCCAAGATCTTCATCTGTCCTGCTCGGGCTCTTGCGGTCACTCATCTTCGTCCTCGATCGGCAATATCATGTGGAAGGCGGCGCCCCCCTCTGGGTGATTTGTACCATCCAGTCGCCCACCTCTCGCCTCGACCATGCTTCGGCATATGGATAATCCCATTCCCATGCCCAGAGGTTTCGTCGAAAAGAAAGGTGTAAATATTCGTGTCATATCTTCTTCGGAAAGTCCCGGGCCGCTATCGCGCACGACGATCCTCACCTGGCCATTCTCATGGCGGCCAAGTGAAATCGATACGCGGCGAGAGACTGCCCCTGACGATACCATAGCCTGGATGGCATTGGTGATGAGATTGATGAGGACCTGCTGAATCTCGATCCGCACGGCTTTGACAAGGGGCAGATCAGGCTCAATTACAAGATCGACCGTCACATCATCGCGCTGAAGATCGTGATCCATCAGGATTCGCGTTTCCGCCGCGAGCGTTTCGAGGTCGATCCACTCGGTTTCGCTTTCCTTCCGGGACAGAAGATTGCGCGTGTTTTGAATGATCTGGCTCGCCCGATTGCTATCGCGGATCATACGTTCGGCCGACCGCCTCGCGGCAACAAGGTCTGGAGGATCTCTATCCAGCCAACGCAGAAGAGTTTGCGAATTGACCGCGATGGCGCCCAGCGGCTGATTGAGCTCATGGGCAAGCGATGCCGACAGGGCCCCGACGGTTGCGGCGCGCGAGGCATGTGCAAGCTCTGCTTCGGCATCTCGCAACGCTTGTTGCATATGCTCACGCTGCGTCACGTCGAACATCCCGACCACCACACGCTGGAATGCACTCTGGTTGTCGGGAAAGCGAACGCTCAACAGAACCTGTTTCTTTTCGCCCGAGGTCGTGATGATCGCGCCCTTGCCTTCGAAATGATCACGTTCATCGAAAATCGCCTCCATCAACTCGAGAAAGGTGGGGTCGTTCGGGACAATCAATTGCCGCATGGAGCTGATCTCTCCTGTGATCGAGCTTTCGCCGAGCAATTCACGCGCCGCTTCGTTCCACGCCACGTTTCGGGTCATGTCTATGCAGCGGGAAACAACGTTGGGATTTTCGCGCACATGCTCTTTGAAGCTGCGCACGCCCGTTTTCTTGATATCCATCAAGAATGCGCGAACGCGGGAGTAATCGCGTTCCCACAAGGCGACGCGCGCCTGATCGAAGATTGCGCGATATCGCTTTTCGCTTTCGGCCAGAGCTGCGTTCGTCTCCAATATCTCACGACGAAAGGCTTCGGTTCGCAGCAGAAGGGCCGTTGTGATCGTCAGCGCAGCAATCGAAACAGCCAGCCGGAGAAATGTCTGCAGATCGGGATCCCAGCCATGGGTGAGGAAATACGAGGAAAGCGCAAGGGCGGCGCAGCCGAGGGCACCGACAATCAATCCTTTACGAGTGAGAAGCTCTGATGCCAGCATCAGGACGATCACATAAAGGACTGCGATGGCGCTCTCGATATTGGTAAAAGTGTCGACGTAAAATACAGTGATCGCAAGGATGAGCGCCGTGGCTGCGAGGACCACATCGTGCCTACCCTCACCGCGGCGGCTCAATAATCCTCCAGCACCAAATGACATTGCGTCTCCCCTCGTTATCGGCCTACTTTAAACCGAACGGCGTCTGATCTAACCTATACAAAGGTTTAGTCCGCCGTCAGCGTGCCTCCTCCGTTCTCCTTTTGCAACAGCATGCGAAGCTCTTGACTACCACGCTCGCTAATACGCGACCGGCCCAGATCGATCACACCACTCATCGGTCATACTCCATGATGAAATGGCAAGCAGCAACGCCGCGGGATCTCGGCTGGACGAACCGGGGTCCTGCGGTGGCTGGTTTGTATTTGGAGGGATTGCCGCATGACAAATGCCGACACTCTGGCGCCAAATCTTGCTTAATGATCGTTCGTGGCGATCATTTCTCCAGGGTCGTCTGAGCCATTGCGTGCGTCCTGTGTGCTTGACCTGTCAGCTGCGGGTCGGGAGCGGCGAGACAGGAGCTCTGCCAATCTTTCGAGGTAAAGATAGACAACCGGCGTGGTGTAGAGCGTCATGATCTGACTGATGATCAATCCGCCCACGATGGAATAACCAAGCGGCTGACGAAGCTCCGAACCGGTCCCGTGACCGAGGATCAGGGGGACGCCGGCCAGCAGTGCCGCGGAGGTCGTCATGATGATCGGGCGGAAACGAAGGAGACATGCCCGCCGGATCGCTGCCTCGGCGGACATTCCTGCCTCGCGTTGAGCCTGGATAGCAAAATCGACGATCATGATTCCGTTCTTCTTCACGATGCCTATCAACAGGACAACGCCAATCAAGGCGATGACCGAAAAATCAAATCCGAACGCCCAAAGACCTGCCAGCGCACCTAATCCGGCGGAGGGCAAAGTGGAGAGAATAGTCAGAGGATGGAAATAATTCTCATACAGGACACCGAGAATGAGATAAATGACCATCACTGCGGAAAGGACCAGCAGAGGTTCGCTCGCCAAAGACGATTGATAAGCCTGTGCATTGCCTTGGAAGGTTCCAATCAGTGTCGAGGGAACGCCCATTGATGCCTGTGCGTTGCCGATCGCTGCGACGGCCTGGCTAAGCGCAACCCCTTTCGACAGATTGAAGGAGAGCGTCACCGAGGGGAATTGGCTCTGATGGCTGACCGCGAGCACCGCTGTCGGCTTCGTGCTTTGTTTCACCAGGAGATTGAGTGGCACCTGCTCTCCCGTGAGCGGCGATTTGATGTAGAGATTGTCGATCGTTGAAGGTGAATTTTGATATTCGGGCGCAACCTCCATCACGACATGGTAGCTGTTCAGATCCGTAAAATACTGGGTGACCTGTCTTTGCCCGAATGCGTCATAGAGAGTGTTGTCTATCGCTTGCGGCGCAATCCCAAACCGGGCTGCCTGATCCCGATCGATCTCCAGGCTAACCGTGGCGCCACTCGTCTGCTGGTCCGTTGCGACGTCTGCCAATTCAGGAAGCGTCTTGAATTTGGCCAAGAGCTTTTGAGCCCAATTGTCGAGCTCTTCGGCATTGCCGTCCTGCAAGGTGTATTGAAACTGCGTTGCCGAGCTTCGGCCGCCAACATTGATGTCCTGGGCGGACTGAAGAAAGAGCTGTGCGCCCTGCAACTGCGCAAGTTTGGGGCGCAGTCTCTCGATGATGTCGCTGGCCGAGGCATGACGCTGATCAAGTGGCTTCAGAGTAATGAACATACGGCTCGTGTTGAGCGTGGAACCCGCGCCACCGCCCACCTGCATTCCGACGGTTGCAACACCGGGATCGCTTTGCACGATAGTCCCAGCCTCAAGCTGCAGTGCTGACATCTTCTTGAAGGAAATGTCCTGCGATGCCTCTAGCACGCCGGTGATCAGACCTGTGTCCTGCGTGGGGAAGAAACCCTTTGGAATTTCGATGAACAAATAGGCGGTTGCTGCGATCGATAACAAGAAGATTCCAAAGGTCACACGGTGATGGTGCAGCGTTGCGTCCAGCGATTTGGCATAGCGGGCAAGCAGGGCGTCGAAGCCATGTTCGAATGCCATATAGAGCTTTCCATGGCCTTTCTTGGTCTCGGGTCGAAGAAATCGGGCGCTCATCATCGGCGTGATAGTGAGCGACACCAGCGCGGATATGACGATGGTCATGGTGACGGTGATCGCGAACTCGCGAAACAGCTCGCCGACGATCCCTCCCATCAGAAGCAATGGAATGAAAACGGCGACCAGCGATATACTGATGGATATTATGGTAAATCCGATTTCAGCGGATCCGTCGAGCGCCGCCTGTCTGGGCGTCTTGCCCATTTCCATGTGTCGATGAATGTTCTCGATCATCACGATAGCATCATCCACCACGAAGCCTATGGCAATGCTGAGACCCATCAGCGAGAGATTGTCTAGACTGAAGCCAACGACGTACATCAACGCCAGCGTTGCCAGAAGCGAAAGCGGGACGGTTACGCCGGGGATCACAGTGGCCCAGAAATTCCGCAGGAACAGAAAAATCACCATCACGACCAGGACGATCGTAATCAATAGTGTCGTTTCCACATCGGCGACCGAGGCCCTGATGGTGACGGTGCGGTCACTGAGGATCGAAACATGCAGAGCGCTCGGTGCAATCGCCTGAAGCTGCGGAAGAATGGCCTTGATCTGATCGACCGTATCGATGACATTCGCCCCCGGCAGCTTGAAGATTGGCAAAAGGATCGCCGGCTTGCCGTTGGACCATGCCGCAATCTGCGTGTTCTCCGCTCCATCCGCGGCTCGCCCGATGTCGCGAACGCGAATGGGTGCCCCGTTCTTGTAGGCGACGATCGCATCGTTCCATGGTTGCGCCTGCAGGAGCTGGTCGTTGTCATAGATCGTGTAGGTGCGTTCGGGCGCCTGAACAGTTCCCTTTGGTGCATCGGCTGTCAGCGTCGTGACGGCACTGCGGATATCCTCCAGCGAAAGGCCGAGCTGCGCGATGGCATTGGGGTCGATCTGCAAGCGCACCGCAGGCTTCTGCTGGCCAAATATGAGAACCTGAGAAACACCGTTCAATTGACTGATGTGCTGGGCTAGTATGCTCTCGGCGAAGTCATCCACCTTGGTCAGTGGCAATTCGTCGGAGGTCAAAGCCAAGACCATGATCGGCGGGTCCGCCGGATTGACCTTACGATAGGTTGGTGGCGATGGCAGTCCAGCCGGAAGTTGTCCGCCGGCCGCATTGATGGCCGTCTGAACGTCCTGGGCAGCACTATCGACATTGCGCGAGAGATCAAACTGCAAGGTGATAGAGCTGCTTCCCAAGGTGCTCGATGACGTCATCTGCGTAACACCCGCAATTTGACCGAATTGCCGTTCGAGCGGCTGCGTGACCGAGGACGCCATCGTCTTTGGATCGGCGCCGGGCAATTGGGTCGAAACCTGGATCGTCGGGAAATCGACCTGCGGGAGCGGGGCTACGGGAAGAAGCGGATAGGCTGCCGCTCCGATCGCAACGAGCGCGACCATGATCAGCGAAGTCGCGATCGGTCGGTGGATGAACCAGGAGGAGATAGGCATGGATCAATCCTTTTGCCCGTTGGTTTCGACTGCGGTGGATGTCTGTATCGACACTCGCGTTCCGGCTTCCAGTCGATACTGTCCTTCAGTCACGACCGTGTCGTTGTCTTCCAGACCACTAGAAATCACGGCGCTGCCCTCGCTGATCGGACCGGGTACCACGGGACGGACGGCAGTAGTATTGTCGGTGTTCACCACGTAGACAAAGAATCCGTTTGCCCCGCGCTGAAGCGCGGAAGACGGTATGGTCAGCGCGTGAGAAAGGACCTTCTCACGCACCTGCAGTGTTACAAACTGCCCCGGCCACAAGGCATCATCGGCATTTTCAAAGGTCGACTTGATGCGGATCGTGCCGCTGCTCTGGTCGATTTCATTGTCGATGAGGGAAATCGTACCCGTAGCAAGCTTTTGCGAACGGTCGCTGGTTAACGCATTGACCTCCACGGGACCGGCACGCATGGCTTGGCGAAGCGCTTCAAGATCGCTCTCGCGCAAGGACGACAGAACGGCGATCGGACGTGTTTGCGTGACGACGACAATGCCGTTCGTATCCGTCGTGTGCACCTGGTTGCCCACATCGATCTTCCGGATGCCCGTGCGACCATCGATTGGAGATTTGATCTGCGTATAGGACAGGGAAATTTCCGCCGCCTCCTTTGCCGCCTTATCCTGGACCAACTTCGCAGTTAGCCCGTCAACCTGGCTCTGTTGACTTTCCACCGTCTCTTGCGTGGCAATCGCCTGCTTCGCCAGGGTTTGATCCTTGGCAAGCAAGTATTGGGCGTTGGCAAGATCAGCCTGATCCTGGACAATCTTTGCGGTTGCTTGGTCGAGCGCTGCCTGATAGGGGCGCGGATCAATTACGGCGAGAAGATCGCCCTTCTTGACGTCCTGGCCCTCGGTGAAGAGAACCTTTTGCAGCTCGCCGTCAACGCGCGTCTTGATGGTGACGGTATTAGAAGCCTGGACCGTACCGAGTCCCTCGATATAGACGGGTACATCCTCGTATCGTGCGTTAACCGCCTGCACCGGAACCGGGGTCGTTTGTCGGGCCTCCTCCCCAAAGGCAGCTCGCATGGATTGGAAGGGCCAGACGGTCAACAAAAGCAGCATCAGACCAGGGGCGCCTATCCTGCCGAACGGGGCCGGTCTCCGATTGAACGGAGAAGCTTCGTCAAACTTTGTGGAATGAGACATCTCTCGGCTCCTATTTTGCCAACAAATGGGAGGCGGCAGGCATGCGCTATCGGCCAGTCGCCCAGAGGTTCGAAAGTCTTGCCATAACAGGCGGGATTATCGGGCCAATGCCCGCTGGCGCCGATGCACGGCGATTTGTGAGATGGCTCTTCAGTTCACAATAGAGCGCCGCATATGCGGCTGGCATCTATACAGAGGTTTAGTTGGGGTAGCACCAAGAGCTGACGCAATCGATTGAACACGCGATAGCCAGGTATAGTGCCGAGGGAGAGTTGAAGACGTTGTCGTTTGCAGAGATCGAACTCCGGGCAATTGGGCTTCCTGAACGAGATGACTTCCTGTTTTGATCTCTCGTGACAGGTAATGCTGACATGATAGCATCGGCCCCTTCATGCAACGCGGCCCTGCACGTCGTGTTAGGCGTGGACAATCAAGCTTCCTTCACCTGCGCGGAAAGCAATAGGCGTGACCTACCGCACGGAACCTGTTCAGCTCGCGCTGTTGGTTCTGCGATTGCTCTGATGACATCGTATGAACGAACCTAAACTTGCGTATGGTTCACAGCAGATCGTCGATTGCCTAGTTTTCTTTCACAAGCAACTCCTGAAACGCTCTTATTTGCGGAAGAGGCCCGGCAATGTACGAAGACTCCCTCGCCCACCTGTTCACCTTTCGGTGGCACTCATCGCTGGATCTCTAGCGAGTGCGAGCATTGTCGGAACTGCTCATAATCCTCTCTGGTTTACCCTCGCAAATCTCGCCGGTGCCGCGGCTTTGATGACACCCGGCTACCGGGCGCCAATCTGCGCCAGCAGGCATGTTTCCTTCATCCAGACAGTTATGGCCGTCTCCGGAAAGGTTCGCCTCTCCGAGATATAGCGTCCGGATTAATCGAGAACCGCAACAAGCATTGCCAAATCGGACGGCAGACGGGCTCACTTTCCCGTCGCCGACGGACCGTGCGCATTGTCGATCAACCGTTTCCAATCCAGTTTGAAAGGGATCAGGACTATGGATAACCTGTCACGACGTAAAGTGCTTGCCCTCGGAGCAGCAGGAAGTGTCGCACTTGCCGCGACGGCAAATGCGGCTTCGTTTGGAAATCCGGATCGACCTGCGGAAGGGGCCATCAACGCCAATCCCGCAGGGCTAACCGATCCGGGACCAAAAAATCCTGCGCTTGGAGAGCAGTTCCCGTCCTTCCAGGATCCGCCGGCGACCGATGTCGGCGACATGCAACTGTTCTGGGCGTCCTTCAACAATGCCCCGAAACGCATTCAAAATGGCGGCTGGGCGCGGCAGGTAACCAAGGCGGATTTCGCCATCTCCGAGGCCGTGTCAGGCGTGAACATGCGGCTTGGTCCGGGCGGAATACGCGAGATGCATTGGCATCGCGCTGCTGAGTGGGCGGTGATGACAAACGGACGTTGCCGCATCACGGTACTCGACGCAAAGGGCCGCGCTTACGTGCAGGACGTCGAAGCTGGTGATCTTTGGTATTTCCCAGCCGGCTTCCCTCACTCGCTTCAAGGCCTTGGGCCGGACGGATGTGAATTCGTCATCGTCTTCGACGAAGGAGACCAATCCGAGTATGGCACCTTGCTGCTGACCGACTGGCTCGCCCACACGCCGCCGGCGCTCTTGACCAAGAACTTCGGAATGCCTCAGGACGCATTCAAATCAATCCCACTAAGCGACCTCTGGATTTTTCAGGGTGAACTGCCAGGTCCGCTTTCGTCGGATCAGGAAGCCGTTGCGGGCGCCGGACTTCCAGACTTTCCCTTTACTTACCGGTTGGCAGCCTCAAAACCGGTCAAGCAGAACTCGAGCGGCATTCTGCAGCTTGCGGACAGCAGCGCATTCACAGTCTCGAAGACCATCGCGGCCGCACTTGAGACGATCAAGCCCGGAGCAGTGAGGGAAATGCATTGGCATCCGAACGCAGACGAGTGGCAGTACTGGATTAAGGGAGAAGGCCGAATGACCGTATTCGATGCTGGCCCCCGCAGCCAGACTGCTGATTTTAAGGCTGGAGACATTGGTTATGTCAAGAAAAGCCAGGGTCACATCATCGAAAATACCGGCAAAACCGACTTGCAATTCGTCGCTGTCTTCAAAGTGCCGGAATATCAAGAGATTGGCCTCTCATCCTGGCTTTCGCACACACCACCGTCTCTGGTCGCTCAGCATCTCAACATGAACCTGCAGGACATTGCGAAGATACCAAACGACCAGCCGGGAATCATGCCACGCTAGCGAGGCCCGGTCCGCGCTGCGGTGACGTTTCGCCGCGGTGCGGTTCGCTCGGAAGAGGTGTGTCCTTTCGCGTCAAATTTCAGTCAACTTCAAATTTCACCGCGAGCTGCCTTTACGGCCAATATCGAAAGTCGCCGATGAGTTCTCAGCCGCTATGTGGGTCAATATCGAATGCAAATCCCCGTATGCGGCCTCATGAACCAATCCGGGTGTAAACGATGCTCCTCCGACGCGGCGTTATCTCCGCAGAGCCGCCCGGTATTCGCATCTGGCCGAATTGAAAATTGTCGGCTCCGCGGGCATGTGGAAGGTTGAGGTGTTGCTTTCGATCGTGCGAGAGTGAGACAGATGCCCGCAACCCGATAGACTGCAAGGAGTATATCTGACTCTGCCGTCAAGGATGAAGCATCAGCCTCTGTAATCTTCGGGAAGGATAATGTCCTGGTCGACGAGGACGTTGAACTTGTATCCTGGACGGATCTGCAGTGTCGGCTGCACGTCCAGGTTTCGGTCGACCGTGCGCTCGGCGACCCGACCGAAGGTTTCGGCGAAGCTGTGGCAGGCGGCATCGGAGGCTGTGTCTTGCGTTGCCAGCGTCGAACTTTGCGGGATTGCCCGATCGATGTCGGTTCCAATAAGCGCAACGACGATCGCGGAACCGGAAGTCCTGAAGTAATGGTTGTTGACTCTGTCGTTGAAGCAGCCATAGCCCTGCGCGTCCGTTCCCGCCATGCCGCCAATTTGAAGCGTGGCGCCATTGGGAAAAATGAGATCCGTCCAGACGACCAGTACACTGGATCGGCCGAAGGACATTTTTGCTGTCGTAACGGCCAAATAACCTGGACCTTGCGGGATCAGCAGGCGATCGCCCGTCGCCGAGTCGAAGACGTTCTGGCTTACCGGCGCCGTGATGCGGCTAGGAAGGTCGGAATTGATGCCGGTAATCAATGTCGCCGGGATGACCGCGCCGCGCTTCAGCTTAAAAAGTGACTGCTTAGGCACCAACCTGTTCGATAAACGTCCGAGTCCTTTGATATCGGCGTTGAAGAAATCCTCCTTTGTGCGCTGGCCGTTCAGCTCGAGATTTTGGCCGCTGAGGCCTGCCTTCAGTGCAGCCGCATAGAGATCACTCCCCGACCCCGCTTGCGCGGCGCCCACGGCCGGCCTCTTCGTTCCTGTCTCAGTGGTAGCAACTGCCTTCGTGTCAAGCTTGCCGCTATCAATTGCGAGGGGCGCGTCGTAGGCGGCATCGCTTGCCTGAAGACGCGCCATCCGCTCTGCCACGGCTAAGGCCCGAATCCTGTATGAGCCGTCACGTACTGGGCTTCGAATGCCGACCTCTCCAATCCTGCCGCTTTGCTCCTGTCGGAAAGCGAAACTATGAACGTTACCAGAAACGCGAGAGGAACTGAGAAAAGAGCCGGATTATCATAGGGAAACGGAGCCGCACCCAGCCGCAGAACATTCGTCCAGACTGCTGGTCCTAGGGCGACCAGAAGCAGCGCCGTTAACAACCCGACAATCGAACCCGCAACGGCGCCGCGCGTCGTCAGGTTACGCCATACAACCGACAGCAATATAACCGGAAAATTGGCGCTCGCGGCGATAGCGAAAACGAGCCCAACCAGAAAGGCAATGTTCTGATTTTCGAACGCGATCCCCAAACCGATCGAAAGCAGACTGATTACGACGGCGGAAAACTTTGACACAAGGATTTCAGCGCGCTCTGAAATTTTCCCTCGATACATTGCCCGGGCGAACAGATCGTGGCCAGCAGCGGACGCCCCTGCCATCGTCAGTCCCGATACGACGGCGAGAATCGTTGCGAAGGCGACGGCGGATATGAAGCCCATCAACACCGATCCGCCCAGCTTATCGGCAACGTGGATCGCCACCATGTTACTTCCGCCCAGAATTGCGCCGGCAGCGTCCTTATAAGACGGATCCGTCGTCAGAAGCGCTATGGCTCCGAATCCGAGTATGAACAGCAACGTATAGAAAACCGTGATGAAGCCCGTCGCAACCAAAACCGACGTCCTTGCTTGGCGCCCGTCAGCCACCGTGAAGAACCGCATCAGAATGTGCGGCAGACCAGCTGTTCCAAAGATGAGGGCGGTTCCCAGCGAAATCGCAGAAACCGGGTCCTTGACCAAACCGCCCGGCCCAATAATGGCCGATCCCTTCGGATGTACCGAGATTGCAGTGCTGAACAGGGTTTCCAGGCTAAACCCGAACTGCGACAGGATCAGAACAGACATCAGCAGCGCGCCCGAGAGCAGGAGAACGGCCTTCGTAATCTGAACCCACGTCGTCGCCAGCATTCCCCCCAATGTCACATAGAGCATCATCAGGGCGCCCACGAGAACCACGGCGACCCAGTAGGGCAAACCAAAGAGGAGCTCGATGAGCTTTCCTGCCCCGACCATCTGGGCGATCAGATAAAACAGGACGATCACGAGTGTATTGACACCCGCCACCGTCCGTAAAGGCCTCTCGGAAAGCCGGTAGGCAGCAAGATCGGCAAACGTGAACCTGCCCAGATTGCGGAGCGGCTCTGCAACGAGGAAAAGGATCATAGGAAAGCCCACGAGGAAACCGATCGCATAGATCATTCCATCGTATCCCGCACCATAGACAAGCGCGGTGACACCGAGGAATGTAGCTGCCGACGTATAATCACCCGCAATGGCAAGGCCATTCTGCAATCCGTTCAAGCCTTCCCCGGCTGCATAAAAATCTCTGGCTGTGCGCGTCCCGCGCCGTGCTGCCCATATCGTCAAAGCGAGGCTCGCCAACACAAAGACCAGAAACATGGCAATCGCAAGCGGATTGACAGGCTGGCGCGTCACTTCGCCTGAAATGGCGTCGGCCCAAGCAGGAGGCGATGAGAGGATCGCGGCACATCCCGCGGCCAGAATTACGCTCTTTCGCATCACGGCTCCCTCCTGAGAGATTCAACCATCGGATCAAGGTGGCGTGATGCGTAGATCACGTAGATTGCTGTCAGAAGGAAGCCCGAGACCATGATCCCAATTCCCGCTACGATACCGATGCTGATCGATGACCCCGCGAATATCGGTCGCCCGAGCGTTCCGGGCAAAAAGGCTACCGTGATGATAAAGGCGAAGTAGATCGTCGCCATAGCAATTGCGAGTAGCGTACCAAGGCGACTACGTGCAGAACAGAGCCTCTTGAAACTGCTGCGCGCAGCAATGCTTTCAAGACTGATTTTTCGGGGATTGTCCATGAGGAACTCCAGTCTGAGCAATGACGCCTAAAGGTCGAGCGGCGCGTTGGCACTGTCCTTGAATTCGACGGTCGTGAACACGAGATCCGTATCGCCGATGTTCTGAAGATCATGTGTCATGAACTCGCCACGACCGAAGCTGAAATGCTTCGTGTCGCCGGGAGCGTAGGTCGTTTCCCCCACACGACCGTCCCCATAGTGTGATCGCGCGGTGCCGCCTGTCACCGCTGTCCAGAAATAGTCTAGGACGTGCGTGTGAAAGCCGATGCGCTCCGACGGTTTAAGTGTCAATGACCACACGCGCACCCTGTCGGTTTCCGAGACAAGCTTGCTTCCCACGCGACCGTTCCCAGCGTTTGCGACAAACTCCGCTGCCCTTGCTTTATCCATGCTCTCAGGTGCGGCAGGCCAGCGTTCAAATACAAAATCACCCATATCCAATTCCTTTCGTTAATGTTTCAGGCTGCGATGCCGGTCGAAACGGCCGTCTCGCTCATGATCGCGTCGGGGTGGCGATGGCGTTCAGCCATCGCTCTTTCTTCTTCGGTCAGGATTTGTGCCTGCATGTAAGCTCCCAGGTGGCGAGCTCTGCGAATGACAGCGGCGCCATAGACAAGGCGCTTCGCTTCGAATTTCGAAAGCGCTTCAGCGATATTCTCCGTACGCCCCAACTCTCCGGCGAGTTCGAACGCGTCAACCGCCGCTTTCGTCACGCCCATGCCGACATGAGGGCGCGCGACGAAGGCGGCATCACCGATCAGCACAACATTGTTGCCGATCATCATGCGGGGTGTCTCCAGATCCTGAATGGCCTGAATGAATGGCGCCTGTGTCTTGTCGACCACTTCGGCGAACTGCGGAGCGAGCGAGCGCCGCGCGGCATCCCGCATTTCCCTGATTACCTCGGGGCGGATCTTGGTCGGAGGAATGGAGAGCGCATGGGTCGTGCCATCGGTGTCGGTAAGAATGGTCTGCAAAGCCCCGTTCTGTGCTGCTGGGCGATACCAGACGAAATTGAAACGGCGCTCGCCGACCTCGACCGATTCATTGGCACCGGCGACCGGGTATCCCAGCATCTGTTCGCCCGAAGGAAGCGAGAACGCAAAATGGTTGCAGATCGCATCGCGAGTGGCTGGCGATAGATCCACTTCATCCACAAGGCCGCGCCAGGCGATGTAACCGACATAGCTCGGCATGGCGTCGGGCATGAATTGCAGTCGCACCGTGGAAAAAATCCCGTCGGCGCCGATCAGCAAGTCGCCGGCGGCCGTGCTGTCATCGCCGAATTCTGCTGTGACCCTCGTCTCATCCTGTATGACGCGCGTCAGGTTCTGCCCATAGTGGTAACAGCCTTCCGGTAACGTATCCCTCAGGATGGCGTAGAGTTTTCCCCATGAGGTGAGAACTTGGGGAAGAGCGAGTTCTCCCGCAATGTTTCCTTCCACATCGAAGACACGGCGCCCTGCGACACTGACACCAACCTTTGCCGCTGCGCTGTCGATCCCGCAGGCATCCAGCACATCGAACAATTCTTTATGGGTGACAATCCCTGCTCCGCGGCCTGCAAGTTCCGATGATATCCTCTCGTAAACGCTGACGGTCCATCCCTTGCGAAGGAGCAGATGCGCCGCGAAGAGGCCGCTCATCGAACCGCCTATGATAATTGCATGTTTGATCGGTGTCATGTGTCACTCTCCCTGGCAGGCGGGCTGGCATTCAATGCACGCCCAAAAGGCTTTCCAATAGCTGCTCGTCGGCGACGACCTTTTCCGCTTTCTCTCGCAGCACTATTTCGCCGGTCGAGATGATCACCACGTCATCCGCAAGCCTCAGTGCGAAGTTCGTGTGCTGCTCGACCAGAACGATCGTCAACCCCAGCGTTTTGAGCTTTGTGATGATCGAACCCACCTCCGCGACGATCTGCGGTGCGAGACCTTCCGTGGGCTCATCCATCAGCAGGACAGCCGGGCTGGTCATCAGGGCACGTCCGATCGCGAGCATCTGCTGCTCGCCACCCGACAGAAGGCCGGCATGATGGTTCTTGCGTTCGCCAAGGCGGGGGAACAGCCCGAACATATCCTCAATGGTCCAGCGGATGCGATCGGCGGGTGCATTTTGTATCTGTGCGACCTTGAGATTTTCCGTGACGGTCACGTTTCGGAATATCCGCCGCCCCTGTGGAACCAGCGCAATTCCGGCCCGGCAAATCTTTTCGGGTGACTGGTCCTCGACAAAGCGACCGAAGATCGAGATTTTGCCGCCCCTCGGCCTCATCAGGCCCGCCACCGTGTTCATGCAGGTGGTCTTTCCCGCACCATTTCGGCCGAGCAGAGCCAGAATGTGGCCCTGCGCGACAGAGAACGAGACATCCTGAAGGATATGGCTGTCCCCATAGTAACTGTTTACCCCCTGCAGAACGAGGGCTTGTGGATCATTGGGCAAGATAGGCCTCCTTCGTACGACGATCGGCGATCACCTCGTCACGGGTGCCATCCACCAGCAGCTTGCCGTGATGGAGCAATGCAATGCGTTCGGCAAACGCAAGGGCCACCTCCATGTCATGCTCAATCATCAGGATAGTAAGGTCACGGGGCAGCTCACCGAGCAGGCACTCAACTGCTTTTCGTTCCTCCCGTGACAAGCCGGCGAGCGGCTCATCGAGCAGCAGCAGCACCGGCTTCTGAGCCAGCGCCATTGCGATTTCGAGCCTCCTGCGCTCACCGTAGGATGTTTCCGAAACCTGGCGTCGGGCAAGGTGATCGAGATGGACCTGCTTAAGCATATCCATGGCGAACTCGGCCAGCTCCGAATGCCTGTCCATGTTTTGAAACGGATGCCACCGCTGTGGTGTACGCCCGAGCGCCGCCAGCATCACGTTCCTAAGGAGTGTTTCACCCGCAAACAGCGTCAGGATCTGGAAGGTTCGCCCGATACCGTAAGCGGCACGGCGATGCGTCGACAGCGTTGAAACATCCTGTCCCCCGAGAACGATACGACCGGCGCTCGGTTTGAGATCACCGGCAATTAGATTGAACAGCGTGGTTTTTCCCGCTCCATTCGGGCCAAGGATTAGGCGCCGCTCGCCCGGCATGACCGAGAAAGAGATCCCCTGGATGACATGCAATCCACCAAAGCTCTTGGCGAGGCCGGAAACTTCGAGTGCGGCCATCAACGTGCCTCCTGGGATCGAGGGACATAGGGCGATGATTTGGATGCGTGCCGTCCGAAACGAGCGAGAGAAGCACGGCCGAAACGCTTGAGACCTGGAAGCAGGCCGTCCGGCATGACCAAGATGATGAACAGGAAAATCAAACCCAGCAGTGTCGGCCAGCGATCGGTGTAAGCACTGGCCACATTCTTGAGGAGCACCACGATAGCCGCCCCGACGACTGGTCCGAACAGGGTGCCGATTCCGCCGGAAATCACCATCAGGATACCTTCGGACGACGCCGTGAGCGAAAGCGCATGCGGGCTGATGAAGCGGAAAATCTGGATATAGAGAATGCCCGCCAGGGCCGCGGTTGTGCCGGAGAGAACATATGCGATGTATCGGATCGCCCAGGTGTTATATCCAAGCGTGCTCATGCGCCGGGGTTGATCGCGAACTCCGTTCAGAGCGGCTCCGAGCGGCGAACGCACGAATACGGTGAGCGCGCCAAGAACAAAACACAGTACCCCAAGGCAAAGATAATAGCGGCCGAGCGGAGATGCCGCGAGCATGCCATCGGCCGGCAGGCTGATACCATTGTCGCCGTTGGTCAGGCTCGTATAGCGGAGAGCGACACCCCATACGATCTGCCCTAACGCAAGGGTTATCATCAGGAAACCGAGACCTTTTGTCCGCAATGCGATGACCCCGAACAGCGCGGCAAGCGCGGTGCCGATCAAAAGCGTCGCGCCCGCTGCCATTACCGGGTTCATCGCGTAACTGTTGACGAGGATGGCGTACGCATAGGCCGCCACTCCCAAAAAGCCCGCATGGCCGAGGGACACCATCCCGCCAAATCCAGCCAGGATGTTCACGCTGACGGCAAACAGGCCGAAAACGAGAATCTGTGTGGCAATGCCGAGCTGGAATTCGCCAGGCATCATCAGGGGAATGGCAATGCCGAGGACGAGTGAGAGAACGCCAGCAAAACGGGTCATGCCAAAACCCTCCCAAGCAGGCCTTCCGGGCGCACCGCGAGAACAAGTACCATGGGAAGGAAGAGAATTACGTAAGCAAGATCAGGCAGGAGCATCTGGCCAAATGTGTATATGATTCCGATCACGACACTTCCGATCAAGGAGCCCGCGAGGCTGCCGATCCCGCCGAGAATGACCACCAGCAACGCAAGTGGCAGCATTTCGACATCAAGGCCCGGATAAACGGACATGACCGGCGCCGCCAGAGCGCCACCTGCCCCTGCAAGGGCAGAACCAAGGCAAAAGACGATCGTGAAGAGCTTCGAAACGGGAATGCCAACGGCTCGCGCCATATCCCGGTCATCGACCGCGGCGCGGATCCGGGCACCGAGCGTCGTACGTTCAACCAGAAGCCAGAGTGCAACAGCAATCAAAGCGGCTGCGCCGATGAGGAAAAGACGGTACAGGGGGAAGGCGAAGAAGCCTGCCCGCACAGCGCCCTGAAGATAGCTCGGAGCCGATACCGCGATTGGATCGCCTCCCCAGACTAGCAGGCACTGGTCCGCGATGATGAAGGACAATCCAAGCGTCGCGAGAACCTGGGCAAGTTCCTTCCCGGCGAGCCGCTGCATCAACACATATTGAACAACACCGCCAAGCAGAGCGCATCCAAGCGCCGCAGCAAGGACTGCGGGAAAGAAGCCCAATCCGGCCGTTGAAGCCGCCAGATAGCCACCCAGCATGAAGAAGGCACCGTGGGTGAGATTTGCCACCCGCAAAAGACCGAAAATCAGCGAGAACCCTGCTGCAAGCACGAACAATATCGCAGCGAAGGCCAGACTGTTGAAAACTCCAGTAATCCAGTACATCCAATCTCCTCCCAGAGTGGGGCGAGCGAGACCGGCCCGGGGATCGGCAAGGATCTCCAGAAACGCCGGGGTCGGATCGCTACAATTTTGGCGCAGCGATTGCGCCGATGACGCCAGTGGCGACCTGTCAGTTCAATCTGACGTCGCTGGCTGCCATGTCATACCAGTCAAACGGGCGATCCCCGATATTGACCATGACAGCCTTGACATCGAAATATGCCTCGAATGCTTCCTTGCCGAACTCGCGTCCCGTTCCGGAAAGCTTGAAACCACCCCACGGAGAGGCGGCATCGACCCTGTGATGGTCATTGATCCACACGATGCCCGCCTCGATGTTGTCTGCCATCCTATGCGCACGGGCAACGTCGCGTGTACGCACAGCCGCAGCGAGGCCGTAGGGGCTGTCGTTTGCGATGCGAACCGCATCCGCTTCGCTGTCGAACGGTATCACCACAGTGAACGGGCCGAAGACTTCTTCCTGCGCAACACGCATATGCGCGCCCACATCGGCAAAGACCGTGGGTTCGACAAAAAAGCCGCCTGTATTGCCGAGGTTTTCCGGAATCTTGCCACCAGCTACCAATCGCGCTCCTTCCTCTTTGCCGATCTGCACATATTCGAGCAGGCGGGCGCGCTGACGTTCAGAAATGACCGGCCCCATTTGCGTATCGGGACAAAAAGGGTCGCCGACCCGGATGGCTTTCGCCTTTTGAGCCAGCTTCTCGACGAACTGATCATAAACGGAACGCTGGACAATATGACGGGCCGCGCAGACGCACGTTTGACCGGCACCGACGAAAGCGCCGAATGCGGCATAATTGACGGCCTGATCGAGATCATAGTCTTCGAAAACCATAACAGGAGTTTTGCCCCCGAGCTCGAGTGTCTGTCGCGCGAAATTCGAAGCCGCGGAAGCACCAGCAAGACGGCCGGCCTGCGTACCACCGGTCAGAACCAGCTTGCGAATGCCTGGATGGCTCGTGAGAGCCTTGCCGGTTACCGCACCGTTGCCGGTGACAATGTTGAATACACCTGGCGGGAGGCCAGCCTCCGAGAATATTTCCGCAAGCCGCATCGTGGTCAGCGGGGTATACTCCGATGGTTTGACCACCGTTGTACAACCCGATGCAAAGGTCGGTGCGAGATTGCGGCAGGCAATCAGCAAAGGATGATTGAACGGCGTGATGTTTGCCACGACCCCGACCGGGAGACGCCTTGTATAAGTCAGATAGTCGCCTTCGACGGGAATAACATCATCACGCTTTGCCAGCGCCAAGCCTGCATTGTAGCGGAAGAGATCTGGCACCCGCGCAAGCTGCGCCCGCGTCTCCCTGACAGGACGACCATTGTTCAGCGTTTCGAGTTCATAGAGTTCCCCGAGATGCGCCTCCATGACGTCCGCAAGCTTGTTGACAAGACGCGCACGCGTGCGGACGGACATTTTTGCCCAGTCCGCTGACCGGAATGCACGGCCTGCACTTTGAACAGCAAGATCCACATCGGTTTCAGTCGCCAGAGCGACCTTTTCGATTATCTCGCCGGTTGCCGGCGAACGGATCTCCATCAATTCATGACCGGAAGAGGGGCGGAAGGCCCCATCAACATAGATACCGCGGATCGTCTGCAGAGCCTCGTCGGGCAATTTGGTTTGAAGATTAGCCGGCATTTGCAAGCCTCCGGGGAGTGATTGCGGAGCAAAGTTCGATAGCGTTTCCTGAAAGAATACGAGTGCGATCCTGTTCACTTATCCCCGCGTCAGAAATCGTCTTCACCGGATCCGGATCCGCCATGTCGAACGGGAGGTCGGTTCCAAGCAGAACATGATCGGCACCTGCAAAATCCACGAGATAGCGCAGCGCCTGCGGATCGTGCGTGATGGTGTCGAAGTAGAAGCGCTTCAGAAGCTGCCTGGGGGATAAAGCAGGCGTCTTTGCTTCCGGGCGGACGTTCCAGCCGTGGACGAGACGGCCAACCTGATAGGGTGCAAAACCACCGCCATGTGACAGGCAGATTTTAAGGTCAGGGATTTCTTCCATGACACCGGAAAAGATCAAATGCGCCGCCATCACGGTCGTATCAAGCGGATTACCGATCAAGTTCGTGAGGTAGTAGGGTTCGAGGCCGGGCTTTGAGCCGAAATAATATGGATGCGTCAGGATAAACACGCCACGTGCGGCCGCGTGCCTGAGAACCGGCCGCAAAGACGGATCGGCAAGCTGCATACCGTCGATGTGCGTGCCGATCATCACCGATCGAATTCCAAGACTGTCGACCAGATGGTCGATCTCCGCAATCGAGGCTTCTGGCGACTGCATCGGAAGCGTTCCCATCCCGATCAGACGATGAGGAGCAGATCGCACGAAAGCGGCGATCTGCTCGTTGAGCAGGCGGACGAACTCGGCATTGTGTTCATCAGCGATGCGATAGAAGAACAGCGTCGGCGATGGCGATATGACTGCCATATCCAGCCCCCGCTCATCAAGCTTGCGAACCTTCTCGACAGGATCGAGGAATTCGCTGAATGCGGGATAGGCAAAGCCTTCCCGGTGAACCAACCGACGGGAGCCTCCTGAACCACCGATTGTCACCCCGAAGGTGTCAACGTCCTTCTGGAGGTGTGTGACAATATTCTCGGGAATAACGTGATTATGTGCGTCGACAATCATCCGACGACATCCTTTCTTGATGTGGTTCTCGTCAGATCCGTGTCGGATCGTTTCGCGAGTAGACCGGCTCCTTGAGAAATGCTTCAGGTGGATAGGTCCAGAACTGCGAAACCTGGTTGTAAGTCTTGACGACGGTGTTCACGAGCCGGCCGTCCTTGCGTTCAACCTTGCGGATATATATGTTCTGAACGGGGTTGCCGTAGGAATCCAGCTGCCATGGACCGCGCGGATCGTTTGCAACGACAGCTTTCTTCAGCGCTGCCATCAGCGCATTCTTGTCCTCAGCTTTCCCGCCAATTTCAGCCAGTGCCTTTTCGAGCGCCAATCCGGCAGAGTAGGATCCAGCGGAGTAGAAACCGGGATCAAAACCTGCGACACCACGCAGGGCCGAGACAAATTTTGCGTTTTCAGGCGTCCCGAGCGCAGCGGAATACCAGCCAGCGGAGACGACACCGAGCGCCTCATCTCCCATGCTGTGAAGCACACCCTCATCCACGGTGGTCATTGCGGCGATGACAGGGATCTGATCCTTCATCCCGTACTCGTTGTACTGCTTGAGAAAGCGCAGCCCGTTCGCACCTGCAAAAGCCGCAAATACCGCGTCGACGCCCGAAAGCTGGGAGATGTAAGAACCGTAATCTGCCGCATTGAGAGGAGCCCAGAGCTTGGTCGTAATCGATCCGCCACTTGCCTCGAAAACACGTTGAAAACCTGCGGTCTGCTCCTGCCCGAATGCGAAATCGTCCGCGATCGTTGCGATATGCTTATACCCCAACTCTTTTGCAGCGTAATCACCAAGGGCGTGACACGGCTGCGCGGAAGTGGATGAGGTGCGGATGAACCAGGGATTGAGCTTGCGCTGAGTCAGATCTTCAGCCGCTGCTGAGCAGCAGATAAACGGAATCTGCGCCTCCTGAAAATAGTCGTTGATTGCCAGAGCTTCGAACGCGGCGACCGGTCCAACCACCATGTGAACGCCGGATCGCAGTATCAATTCCTGCGCCTTGGTCTTCGCCTGCGCAGGCTGGCCTGCGGTATCGGCCACGATCAGTTCGACCGGTCTGCCGGCAATGGTATTTCCACGTTCCTTCAGGAACAGATTGAAGCCGTCTTCCATCTGCCTGCCGCCTGCGGCAAGCGGGCCTGATTTGACACTCAGCATCCCGATCCTGATTGGGGACGACTGACTCCATGCCGGCCGCACCATCTGCATTGTCGCCAGACTAGCCGCGCCGAGCATAAATTCCCTTCTCCTCACCATAGAAATCCTCCAATCTCTATTTATCACTCGATAAATATAAAATGTATTCAACCGCCGTCAAGCCGGAAATTTTTGTGGAGATGGCCGAATAAGTCGCAAGCTGACCGGACATGCTTGCAACGCATTGATAAATAGCCGATAAATTAATGAAAGCGGCGAGGATGAAGCTATGACGGACAAGCAGCAGAAGAGACGGCTGGCGCCGGACGAGAGGGAACAGGAAATCGTTCGCGGGGCTGTCAGCTTCTTTGCCGAATTCGGCTTCGAAGGTCAGACGCGCGAGCTTGCCAAGCGGCTCGGCATCACCCAACCTTTGCTTTACCGCTATTTCCCCAACAAGGAGGCGTTAGTTGAAAGGGTGTATCAGGAAGGATTCGTCCGGCGATGGAATCCTTTCTGGGAAGACGTCATCAAGGATCGTAAACGCTCGCTCGAAAACCGCCTCCTGGATTTCTATCGCGACTACTCCGAGGCAATTCTCACATATGAGTGGGTTCGACTTTTCATGTTCTCCGGCCTGAAAGGTCTCGATTTTAACGCTCGATATCTTGGCCTTCTGAAGGAGCGCATATTTCCACTAATTATCGACGAGCTGCGTCACGAGCACAGTAAACGGCCGGTCTCGGAAGTGGCCGTTTCTCCAATGGAAGTTGAAGCGGTCTGGGGACTCCATGCAGCGATATTTTACCTCGGCGTGCGAAAGTTCATATACAATCTACCTGTGAGCGACGTTAAGGGCGTTGTGGAGATGGAGCTACGTGTGTTCCTGCACGGTGTTCGGGCAGCTATCCCAGCCGAAGCATAGTCGTTGGGATGCTATGACAAGGGGCATATCAACAGAATGGCATCTAGCGGCCCCACTGTTGTTGAATTATCATGGTCGACAATGCTGAGCTCAACATGGATACCGACGGACCTGTCGCTCTCAAATCAGCCAGCCGGCAAGAACACTAAACCAGCTTGGCCCGAAAATCCTCGTCGAGAGTCGAATCTGCGAGGGGTTAACCTATAGGAAGTCGCTCTTGATGAGATATGACACGCCCATGCGGCGCAAGCGTCGCCGTCCGCGTCACTGAAGCCGATAGAACGCGAAAATTCGCGCTCCAAACGGCTTGCGCGGTGGTGGCGAACGCCAGATAGCCCTCGGTTTGTCGCCCGTCTCGAAAGCGGTTAGCGACGGGTCGAGTGATTGAATTTCGCCGGTGCTTGCTGACTTCCACGAGGATCTGCGCACCCTCGGAGCTGATGACCTTCGCGCACATGCACGAATGATGGTCGCGCCCCAGGATGCCGCGCGGTTCAGCGGCATACCCGACTGATGCGCTCGATTCTGAAAGGA
Organism: Martinezella sp. CNPSo 3890; assembly: GCF_057784455.1. Lineage (NCBI taxonomy): Bacteria > Pseudomonadati > Pseudomonadota > Alphaproteobacteria > Hyphomicrobiales > Rhizobiaceae > Martinezella > Martinezella sp. CNPSo 3890. The sequence goes on from NZ_JBXSOR010000011.1 coordinate 89,796, forward strand.
CCTGCGTTCAGAACTCGTAGTCGGGAGCGATGACCGCGTTGCGTCTGGCTCGTGCACCATGGCAAAGCGCTTCCAGGCGCCAATCGAGAATGCGTCTACGCTAGATGATACCATTGTATAGTTTCAAGTATTTCATCAACGATCTATGAAGAGGCCAAGGAAGTTACTGCACTTCCAACGAGGTGGGCTCGGCCCAGGGTGTTTGTTACGCTTCCATTCGATTGAAAGGTTTTCGCCTAATGAGAGCCAGTTTGAAATATGGCGCCTGGATCTCCCTTGCGGTTCTCGTGCTTGCTCCTTCATCAGCGTTCGCAAGCCTTGAAGCCATGATACCCGCTTCTGAGGAAACGGACACCGCGTCCGAGGCCAATGTGGTCCTCACCTTCCCGGTGAGTGTGGATCCGGCAAGTGCACGCATCGAAATCATCGACTCAAAACGCAGGACAATCCCGATTGAAGAGCCGGAATTGGGCAGAAGCAAAACAGACCTTAACGTGCCGCTAAGAGCTGCGCTCCAGCCCGGAGTTTACACTATCAAATGGCGAGCGGTCACTGTGGACGGTAACCCAGCCTATGGAACCCTTGATTTCAACGTCGATCGTTGATCGTCGGCAAGCGGACATTCAATTAAGCCGGCGAGCCGGCTGCTCCCTAGCGCTCAACCATTGTACTGGTGTCGATTACCTTACCGTTTCGGCAATTCAAGGGTAGCTGCCGCGTGCTCCCCTCGCAGTGGTCTACGCGCGATCGTCTACATGGCGCCTGCACACGACGACGTGATCGGCGTCACGAAGCACCCGCCGAGCAGGGAAATCCTGCACTGAATCGCTCGCTTCTCTGCTGCAGAGGCAGCGCCCCGCGAGGAAAGAAGCATGAAGCCTGATGCGATCAAAGCTGTAGCACGTTTGCTCCGATATCCTCTTCGAAATGCCGCTCCAGGCGCCGGTCATGCACGCTGATCGTAATCTCTACTGACCCGCGGCCGACGATAAGGCCGAGAAGGTGTCCACCGACTGCCCGGAAATCCGGGCCGGCCGCCGTGGCGTGGGCATGGACGGCAGGCCTTCCGTCCTTCCACGCAAGCGTTCCCGTGAGGCCGGCAACTTCCATGTCGGTAAAGTCCCGTGGCTCATAGTCCCGACGTGTAAAGTCGAAGAAGCCGAAGCGGACCGAACCGGCAAATCCAAAGCCGCGAATGGACGCGGCCGGAATGTCCGCCTCTCTCATCAAGCTTTCCAGATGTTCGAAGACGTCGTCTCCCTGGCGAAGTACCATTAGGAAGCCACCCGGGACGACGATGACTCTTTTTTGCTTCGACATAGTGTTGCTCCTAGACAATGGTGGGCGTGATGCCGCCGTCAACGCGCAGGGCGGCACCATTCGTCGCGGCAGAGAGTGGGCTGGCGATATAGGCAACCATGGTCGCGATTTCATCGGCTTCTATCATCCGCTGGATCAGGGACGTCGGCCGATCCTTTGCGAAGAAGGCGCGCTCAAGTTCGGCCTCCGGCGCGTTCGGATTATCTGCGACACTCTTGAGGAAGTCGACAATTCCTTCCGAGCGGGTTGTGCCTGGCAGCACGGAATTGACGGTCACACGAGTACCCTTCGTGTTCGCGGCAAGTCCACGCGCGATAGAAAGCTGCGCTGTCTTGGTCATGCCGTAGTGGATCATGTCAGGCGGCACGATCAGTCCGCTTTCGCTTGCGATGAAGATGATACGCCCCCAATCGCGGTCTATCATGCCAGGAAAATAAGCGCGGGCGAGACGAGCACCGGACAGGGCGTTGATTTCGAAGAACCGCCGCCAGTCCTCGTCGGTGATCTCACCGAAGGGCTTCGATTCGTAGATGCCGAGATTGTTGACCAAGATGTCGACATCCGGCAGCGCCGAGACGAGGGCCGCCGCCCCCTCTGCAGTTGCCGGATCCGCGAGCACGCCACGCGCACCGGTCTCACTGGCCGCAGCGTCGAGTTTTTGCCGATTGCGCCCGCAGATCACCACCTCGGCGCCTTCCGCCGTCAGTCGCTTGGCGATCGCAAGGCCGATCCCGGCCGTCGAGCCGGTGACGAGCGCTGTCTTTCCGTTGAGTTGCAAGTCCATTTATTATTTACCTCCTTGGTTTCGATCGGTCATGCCGAGCGATCGCAATCCACCCTCCAGCCGGAAGAACTGCGCGTCGGACGTCGTGAAAAAGGCGAGCGAGCGGCCTACTTCGAAGTTGTCGATGTGAACGACGGTTGAGCCATCTGCCTCCTGCCAAGATATCGCGTAGGTTCGCCCGAACAGGTGGCGCCACTCGAAACCGACTGTGGCAGTGTTTCCCTTCAGCGCGCCCTTGATAATTTCGTAGGTCAGCGTTCTGCCGTCGTTTGAATAGGCATTTGTCGCGATGAGATCGCCGTAATCGACCTCGAAGCAATGTCCAGCCATTGGGAAAGGCGTGGTGTTCAAGTTGATTTCTCCAGAATATCAAGCTTCACAAGTTCGCAGGAGGAACACGCCTCCGACAGAGCAGGACGAGAGCGAGGCCCGCCACCGCAAGCACACCGCCCGTCACCGGAACGGCTGCGTAACCAAGGCCAAGGCTTACGACGCCGCCGCCCACTGCCGCACCGAGAGCGTTACCGAAACTGAAGGCGCCGACATTGATCGACGATGCGAGACCGGGCGCCTTCGCCGCCGCCTCCATGACCCGCATCTGGACTGGAGGAACGATGGCGAAGGTAGCGGTCCCCCAACAGCAAACCGATCGCTGCGCCGGCATGGCTGGTCAGGACAAACGGCAGCACCACCATGATCAGCGCGAGCGCGGCAAGGAAGATCTTCGTCGCGTCGTCGAGTGACCAGTCGGCAAGCCGGCCACCGAGACCATTTCCGATCGTGAAACCAACACCGATCAGCACCAAGCCGATCGTAACGAAGGTGTCGGAGGCGCCCGTCAGGTCCGCGAGGACGGGAGCGACATAGGTGTAGAGCGTGAACATGGCGCCAGCGCCCATGACCGTGGTTGCCATTGCCAGCAAAACGGTCGGGCGCGTGGACACATCCACCCCGTGAGCGATCACCGGAAGCAACCCCATCGGGATGCACTCCGTGGTGCCGATGCCGAAGGCACCGATGGCAAGGGCGAGGAGCGGCCAGTTCAACCATTTCGCACCGCCATTTGCCTGAGAATGGGAGGCCGAACCATGCATCGCGTGATCCCCCTCAGTCCCAGGCTGGGGCAAGGCCGGGAGGGCTCACAAGCCGACCATCGGGACGTGCTAGCTTGCCGATCGCCACCATGTCGGCATCTGTCAGCGAAAAATCGAAGATCGCGAAGTTCTCCGGGACGCGTTCAGGCCTGGCGGTTTTGGAGAGCGCGACATAGCCTTGTTGGATCAGCCAGCGCAGCGCGACCTGCGCGGCGCTCTTGCCGTATTGGGCACCGATCTTCTGCAACACCGGATCGCACGGCACCGCACCGTCGGCCATGCCGAAATAGGCGGTGACGGCGAGGCCTGCTTCCCTCGCCGCAGCTGCCACCATGCGCTGGCTAAGATAGGGATGTACTTCGATCTGGTTGGTGACGATCGGCGACTTGCTCAGAGCGATCGTCTCCTTCCTCTGAGCGATGTTCTGATTGCTGACGCCGATAAAGCGCGTCTTGCCCGCTGCCTGTACCGCATTGAGCATCGCGACCTGGTCCGCAATCGCAACCCTGTCGCCCGGCCAATGCAGCAACAGAAGATCAACCTGGTCGACCTTCAGCTTGTCGAGGCTCTCATCGACGGACGCGGCGAACTTGTCCTCGCTGTAATTGTCGACCCAAACCTTGGTGGTGAGGAACATATCCTCGCGGCGGGCGCCAGCAGCGGCAAGCGCACGACCGAGCGCCGCTTCGTTCTGATAGATCTGCGCGGTGTCGAAATGACGGAAGCCCGCCTCGAGTGCCGCCGGCACGACGGCCTCGACCTCAGCGTCCGACATCCGAAGTATGCCGAAGCCGAGCGCCGGGATCTGCGCCCCATGCGCATTTACGATGCCCATATTTTCTCTCCTTGATCGTCAGGCGGCTTGCGCCTTCGGGTTGGTCCTGAGCGCCGGCATGACCTCCGACGCCAGTTCTTCGATGATCTCGGCCGGCGGGCGTGCCGACTGCCGCAGATTGATGGCCAGGTGATCGACGCCGGCTGCAGCGAGGGCGTCAATATGGGTGATAAGGGCCTTGCGGCCGACACGAGCGCCGAAGCGGATGGGTTCGGCCGGAGCGTCGACATCGTCCAGCAGATCGAGATGGAGGGCGCTGATGAAAGCGCCGCGAGCGGATGTGGCGTCGCGCCATTGTGCAGCCTGCCCCGCCATCTCCTCGAGACTGCCGGGATAGACGAAACGTCCGTCCATATTGTCGGCAAGCCAGCCGTCTTCCTGGCGCGCCTGCCCCGCCACCACCATGGGTATGGTCGGCTGCGCGGGGCGCGGCAGCAGGTCGAGGGTCGGGACACGCGCGCCATTCACCGGCAGGCCGCCGGGCTGCCACGCCGCTCGCAAATAAGAGACTGCTTCCCGAAAGGCGTCGCCCCGCGCGTCGAAATCGAGACCAAGCAGCGGATATTCTACCGGACGGTCGCCTGAGGCGACACCTAGAATTAGCCGACCGCCCGAAAGCGCATCCACCGAGGCTGCAGCTTTCGCTGTCATCATCGGATGGCGTATCGGCAGCACCACGGCGGCGGTGCCGAGCGCGATGTTATGCGTCACGCCGGCGAAGTAACCGAGCAAGGTGAAAACGTCGTAAACCGAGCCGGCGTCACCCATGTTGACGGCGTCGAACACCGGCACGTCGCGCATCCACACCGCTGCGAAGCCAAGTGTGTCAGCCTTGCGGACGAGGTCCACCTGCACCGAAAGATCGGGGACGCCGCGCTGGCGCCCGGTGGACACCCGCCGAGCTTCGCCGGCGGGCGACCAGTCGTTATCAAGCGGCAATTCAATGCCGAGCGTGAGGCGATCCGGCCTGCGGATCAGATCGAGAGCTGAAATCCTTGACATGACATGGAGATACGACGCGCCAGGGGGCTTGATAATCCCTCCGAGTTCCACAGTATCTGTGAAACGAAATCAAAGAGGGATGACGGCATGGATAATCGCGTGGGTGAGATGCAGGTGTTCCTGCGTGTGGTCGAGGCAGGCAATTTCTCGGAGGCGGCTCGGCTCCTGCGCATGACACCCTCGACCGTGAGTAAGCTCGTCGCACGGATCGAGGCGCGCATCGGCGTGCGTTTACTCGAGCGCTCGAGCCGACGTCTCTCGCTTACTGCCGAGGGGCAACTCTACTATGAGCGCAGCCACGCGTTGCTCGGCGATCTCGACGAGGTGGAACGCGAGCTGTCGCACGGAGCCGCCAGCACGGGCGGGACGATCCGAGTAAATGCCTCCGTTGCCTTCGGTGTACTCGGCGTGGAGCCGCAGTTGCCGGCCTTCTGGCAGGCCTACCCTAACATCATAGTTGATCTCTCACTTTCCGACGAGATCGTTGATCTCTATCTCGACCGCACCGATGTCGCCTTTCGCGTCGGCCGCCTGCCCGACTCCGGCATGATGGCCCGCCGCATCGGTGTTGCCCGCCGGAAGATCGTCGCCTCCCCTACTTATCTGCAACGCAACGGCACGCCGCGAACCGTCGAGGATCTTGGACAGCACAACTGCCTCGGCTTCAACTTTCGCCGCGCCGCGCCGGTCTGGCCGCTCAAGGAGAGTGGCCGGATCGTGGATCGCGCCGTCAACGGCTCGCTGCTTGCCAACAATGGCGAGACCGTCCGGCGAATGGCGCTTGCCGGCGTCGGCCTTGCGCGTCTTGGAGATTAATCGTGCGAGACTGGCGCCCCCAATCGAAGTTTCGCATGAGGTTCACAAAACCTCCCAGCTCTGTCTCACGCTAGCGAGGCAGAGCTTTCGCCACCTCCGTGCGTGTCAGTAGACGATCACACAGTTTGAGCGGAGTTCTCTCCTAGCCCTCTATGCTCAATATCGGTGGGTATCGGGCACCGGACAGGCCCGAAAGCTTCTCAAGTGGCGACCGGCGCATTAAATTTACGTGATCCTTTTAATTGGACGGGCAATGACGTCTCAGCTGGACATGTTTTCGGAGAATGCGCAGGCCGTTCGCAAAGCGTCGGCAGCCAGCCTGCGCGTTCGGCAGATCGGATCATCGCCCGATGAAGCCGAGATGGTGCGGATGCTGGAAGCAACCGGACGCTATCAGATCCTGAAAAAACTCGAGCCACGCGCGATCGCCCCTGCCCTAAGGCCGGGCTATCCGCTGAGGGGCGTTATCCTCGACACCGAGACAACCGGTCTCGACGCGAGGAAGGACGAGATCATTGAAATCGGCCTAATCGGCTTCACCTTCAATGCGGACGGCAAGATCGGAGATGTCACCGGCATTTACGGCGGACTGCAGCAACCGAGCATCCCGATCCCGGCCGACGTGATCCGGCTGACCGGCATCACGGACGCCATGGTTCATGGCCAGATGATCGACATGACGGCGGTGCGTGCGCTCATCGAGCCCGCCGATCTCGTCATTGCCCATAATGCCGGCTTCGATCGCCCCTTTTGCGAGGCCTTTTCCTCGATCTTTGCCCGCAAGGCCTGGGCTTGTTCCAATTCCGAGATCGATTGGAGTCTCAGGGGCTATGAGGGAACCAAGCTTGGATACCTCATCAACCAGAGTGGGTATTTTCATGTCGGGCACCGGGCCGTCGATGACTGCTTTGCGCTGCTGGAAGTCCTGGCACTTCCTCAGGGCGATAACGGTCAAACACCATTTGCCGAGCTTTATCAGGCAAGCCAGCGTTCCCGCGTGCGCATCTTCGCGGAAAACTCGCCCTTCGATCTGAAGGACCGGCTGAAGGAACGGGGATATCGCTGGTCTGATGGCAGCGACGGCCGTCCGAAATCCTGGTGGATCGAGATCGCCGAGGAGGCCATGAACGACGAGCTTAGCTTCCTGCGAATCGAGATCTACCGCTGGGAGGATGCTGACCCCCCGGTCCAGCGTCTGACGGCATTCGACCGGTTCAGGGGGCGCAGATAGATTCGGCCCCTCGCTATTACATCGGGTATTCCCGACCTTGCCGGGCCCGACTTTCAAATTACAACTGAAAACAGTGAGCGGCGGCAGAACGCTTCCATCTCACGCTCAAACCGATCAAAGGCGTCATAGACCCAAGATTCGTAAAGTTCAGACGCGCCACTACTACCACGCAAGGCACGCGATCGGAGCATCCTGAAACGCCGAAAGTCCGTAAATCGCATCCCCTACCACCAAAACGGAGCTTACGAGCCCATAACATCATCAATTTGGTGGCTGTCCATCCATTAGAAACTCGAAAACTAAAGGTCCCAGCATGTGTTGCGAATTTGACAGCCCCGCAATCCAGTACGGGTCGCCACCTGTCGCGTACAGCCGAGCTATCGACCGGGACTCCTTGGTTGTTACTGGGTTAAACACATATAGACGAGAGTCAAATGGTGGGGCTCACTCTTGTATGGACAAATTTCGTCCATACGTATATACGATCGTTGTCATGACATTAAAGGGACGCCATATGCTCAGCATCCGTGATCGGGAAGTTCGCACCTTGGCGGAAGCTGTTATGCGCAAACGCGGCGCCTCAAACCTGACCGCCGCTATTAAGCTTGCCTTACAGCACGAGATTGAGCGGGCCGATGAAGCTGTTCCCCTAAGGCAGCACGTCGCGGAAATCCGCGCACGCGGACTTGCCAAGGCAAAGTTTCCGCCCTCGGCGCCCTTGACCAGAGAGGAACGCGACGCGCTCTGGGGTCAATAATGTTCATAGAGACCTCAGCAATCGTCGCCATCCTTGCCGGAGAGGCGGATGCCGATACCTATCTGGCCGCGATCGACAGCGCCACGGATCGGCAAACCGGCGCGCATGTCCGGCTTGAAGCGACCATCAACCTGGCGCGTATTCTTGGCCTGGAGGTCCTGGATGCCCAGGAGATGTTCGACGCTTTTCTTCACGCAGCCAAAATCACCGTGATCCCAATCACCGATACTATCGCGCGACGCGCAGTCGAAGCTTTCGCCGCCTACGGCAAGGGTAAAGGCCATCCCGCCCAACTCAATTTCGCCGACTGCCTATCTTACGCTTGTGCGGACACGCACAACATGCCGATCCTGTTCAAAGGACGCGATTTCATAGAGACGAATCTCAAGAGCGCACTTTTCGGAGCAAGCTGAGCGCGTTCAATCGCTCACCAGTTCGACAAGTCAGCGACGGGTCGATCAATGCCCAGCGGAAGCGTCCGGGAGGCACAGAGCTATCTAATTCGCCCCTTCACAGGAGGCGGGTAAGAGCCTGGGGATCCCTCATGTCGAGCAGCCTCTATGGAGTATTGAACCAACCAAAGGAAAACACATACTTGCTCTTGAAGTAGAAAGCGAACCGCCGACCCTGTCGTTGCAAAAGCCAACTGTTTGAAATTCCTCAATACCGGACATTGGCTTTGGTGGAATGACCGATCAAGGCGAAGGCGGCTGGCAGCTCCTAGGGGTGAACCCACACTCCCTCGCCAACAATATTCGCGAGCAGGTGCAGGGCGAGCCTTGAACCGCAACCGACTGCTAATGGGACAACATGTTCTGATTCATTAACACAAGCAAATCACCACCACTTGCCCGTTAAATTCCTTCAAGCTAAATTATACAAGACTCAGTTGCATTTCTGTCGGCCAAGGTCGGCGAATCGATCATCGCTAACCCCGCTGGTCTTTGTAAGGTGACATGATTTGGAATCATCGCATTACCCGTGTGACCGTCGGCCTTCTGCTGCTGGCGCTTGCTATCGTCGTCTCCTTACCCGCAATCACGGGTTATACAAGCCGAGATGGCACCGTAAATGCCCGCCTGGCTCTCCTCAACGCGCCCATTGATGGCGTGATTTCGGGCGAGCCGGCAAAGGTTGGCATTCCAGTGAAAGCCGGCGAAACTCTCGTGGAAATCAGCAATCCGCGCGTGAACCGTGCCGTTCTGGCTTCGCTTGAGGCCGAGCGAAACACCGCTCTCGATCGCGTGGCAGCTTTGAAAAAAGAACGCGACGATCTCACGCAACTTCGCGATCAGCTGGGAAATCGGCTCGAAATCTTCAAGCAGGCAACGATTTCCAATCTTGAACGCGAAGTTGAGATCCTGCGTAAGAGGGTCGAGGTTTCGCAGGCACAGGATCTCGCCGCGCAGGTCGACCTCGATCGCCGGAAGGAATTGGAATCCAAGGGCATACTCACCCAGCGGATGGTGGACGCAGCACGCGCTGCCGGCGCGGCGACCGGAGGCGAGGTCGAAGTGAGCAACCTGACTGTCGATCAATTGCAACAGCGATTGAACGCCGTTCGACAGGGTATTTTCGTATTCGGAGATGGACAGAATGACGTGCCATATTCCCGCCAGCGCCAGGATGAGGTGATCGTCCACATCAGCGACCTGAATTCGCGGATCGCGGAGAATGAAACTCGCGCCGCCGAAGTCGAAAAGCAACTGACGGAAGAAGGCATTCGCGTCAGCAGCCTCGAATCGGCAACCGTGACCGCGCCATTCGATGGAGTTGTTTGGAGCAGAAGCATCGTCAGTGGTTCCAACGTCGTGCTCAACAATGAACTGATGCGACTTCTCGATTGTCGGGAGCTGTTCGTCGACATCCTCGTCCCCGAAGTTGACTATGACGAGATCTATCCTGGGCTCGGCGCGCAGGTTCGGCTGCTCGGGCGCAGCGATGTTTTCAAAGGTTCGGTCGTTTCTGTAAAGGGCAGCTCGGCGGCCACGGAAACCGATTCATTTGCGGCTAGTCTGCCCCTTACATCACAGCGCAATGCCCGCATCAGGGTTCGTCTCGAACCCTCCTTCATGAATGGTGACTTCGAAAATTTCTGCCAAGTGGGACGTTCGGTCCAAGTCCGCTTTCCCAGGCACGGATTTGGCGTTTTGAAATGGGTCAAGAACTTGTGGTTCAGTATCTTCTAGCCCTCGCCCCAACCTTTTTCGTAACAGCCTTCTTTCTGCTGGGCCCATTCAATTGGTCGCGTCATCATAGCTGGACGAGGACAGCCACCTGCGGATTCGTCGCGGCCGTCGCACTACGCTACATGATTTGGCGGTTCACGCAGACCGTCCTTCCATACCCCTATGATGGGGCGAATTTCTATTGGGTCTGGCTCGTCTTTATCGTCGAACTCCTGGCATTTACCGACGTTGTGCTGTTCCTCATCCTGATGAGCCGCTACGTCGACCGGAGCCGCGAGGCAGACAAGTTTGGTAAGATCTTTTTTTCGCGTGACCAACGCGAACTGCCGACGGTGGATGTCTTCATACCCACCTACAATGAGCCGCTCGACGTCCTGGAGCGAACAATTGTCGGCGCACTCTCACTCGATTACCCTGCAGAAAAGCTCAAGGTTTATGTCCTCGACGACCAGCGCCGCTACTGGCTCAAGACTTTTTGCGAACAGAAAAACGCTGTTCATGTCACCCGCCGCGACAATTCTCACGCCAAAGCGGGCAATATGAATAATGGTCTGCAAGTCAGCTCGGGCGAATTCGTTGCCGTCTTCGATGCCGACTTCGTGCCCTATAGGAACTTTCTTCGCCGCACACTGCCCTTCTTTTCCGACGAAAGCATCGGTATCGTCCAGACGCCGCAGCACTTCTTCAATGCCGATCCCGTCCAGACGAATCTAGGGCTTGAGAACATATGGCCGGACGAGCAGCGGCTGTTTTTTGACGAGATCGCGCCCAGCCGCGACGGATGGGATGTCAGCTTCTGCTGTGGCTCGTGTTCGATCGCTCGGCGCAAGGCGATCGAGGAGATTGGTGGCTTCCCGACAGAATCCATCACAGAGGATTTGCTGACCACACTCTCGATGCTCAACAAAGGCTACAAGACGCGCTACCTGAACGAGCGGCTGTCAATGGGGCTCGCTGCGGAAAATCTGACCGGCTATTTCGTTCAGCGCGAACGCTGGTGCCAGGGCGGCATTCAGACGCTTTATTTGCATAATGGCCCGTTGCGCGGTCCGGGCTTGACCCTCTTCCAGCGGATCATGTTTCTGCCCGCTTCATGGATAGTCCAGTATCTGGTGCGGCTGATGATCTTGATCATCCCGATCGTCTATCTCTGGTTCGGGCTCCTGCCACTTTATTTCACCGATATCGCCGACTACGTCTCCTATCAGGTCCCGCTGCTTGCATCCTATTTCCTTCTGATGCTCTGGATAACGCCGACGCGCTATTTGCCCGTCATCTCAAGTGCTGTTGGGACATTCGCGACCTTTCGAATGCTACCAACCGTCGTGTCGAGCCTAATAAGGCCGTTCGGCAAACCGTTCAGGGTGACACCAAAAGGCAGCGGCAACCAGGCAAATCAATTCGACAAATATACCTTTGCCTGGATCGCGGCTTTGATAGCGATCACAGGCCTTGGACTGCTCATCGATATTGTTCCCGAGACTACACAGATCGAGGCGCAGTTTTCGCCGATCGCCGCTTTCTGGGCAGGCATCAATATTGTCGTTTTAGTCATCGCATCCCTCATTTGCTTTGAGAAGCCACAGCGATTGTTTCATGCGTTCAAATTGGATGAGCCGGCATCAGTGGATCATATCCCCGGCCGACTGGTCAGTTTGGCGCTTGATAAGGCCGTTGTCGCCGTGCCGGTCGATTCGCGCTTCGGATCAAAACTTGTATCGCTGCACCTGCAGGGTTTTGCACCCTTCGAAGCCGAACTGAAGCAGGTAACCCAACGGGGCAGAAGCGTAAGCCGGGGTGGCGATCGGCAGGCCTATTATCTCCACCTCCATTTCGACCTCGAAGGTCCCATCCGAGACCAGATGATCGTGAAGCTCTATACGGGAGACTATTCGCAGGATATTCGCGACATCGACAAGGTCGCCGTATCAGTCAATCTCCTTCTGCGCTCCTTCGGCAGGACGCGCACATACTAAGGGAGCTCCTCCGAGACTTGCCGTCACGGAAGCCACCTGCCTGTTCTCAGCAAATTGCAATTGGTGAGAATGATCTCCCACTCGATATTCTCGACAATCGTGATCTTTGGGATGCGCGTGACAGCCGCTTCGAGAATTGAGACTCTGCCGTCTGCAAAATGGCGCATCAGCATGCGAGAGGCAAGTTTCCCGCATGCAATTAGCTCTTGAAGGTATGCGAACCGCCGACCCTGTCGTTCAAGCAGCATATATTTGTGCAAATTTTTATAAGCGGCACAATAACTTGCGCTCCAAGATTGCCGATCTGGAGCCAAGGACGGACTGATAGATGTGCATGTTCAAGGCTGACTAATCGCCATGGTTTGCAGGCCTGTTTGGATGACTACTTCTAACCTAACTGAGGACCTAAACGGTGAGAAAATTCAAAAGAAGGGAGCGGCTCTGCCCTGGTGGCTAGCATGAGGGGCAGCAGCGTCCATGAATCATATCGAATTTTCCGCAATAAGAGCAGATTTCCGAGAATGATTCGCTATGGTACCGCGCATGACGTTCTCGAACATCGCGCAGCCGTCGCGGGGCTTGATTGCCAACGAGCTCATATAGCGCATCACCCGTCCGCTTTGTGGGTGTCTCCTTCAGAGCACCGGCTGGCGTGACCGTTCTTCTCCCGTCAGTCGTTACTATCATGCAGCACGGATAGGAGAACGGATACTCAACGACGAGGCCGAGCTCGGTGTCCAAGCCTGGTTGTCGCCAAGTGAGGTTGCCCGCCTATTGCTCATGACGGGGATCATTTTCATGCTTGTGCCACTGGCCCTCCTGCCTCGTCGTCAGGCACTTCATCCGACTGGAAAACAATTTCGGCCCCTAGCTCGGTTTTCAGCAGGGTATCGAGATCGGGCGCTACGAACGACGCATCATCGTCTAGGAATAGCGATCCGGCATCAACAAGATAGGTCGCAAGCCCCTCCACTCCAACGCCGTGCACCAACAGCTGACCGCCGCCATTGTCAGCATAGGGCATCGCACCCGGAATCCTGGCCGATACACCGTATGCCTGATCCATTGCGATAACATCATCCGGCCCCCACACGCGCAGTTCTCCCCTTCGCTTCCAAAGAAGCACGACATCCGTCATCTGTGTGATCATATCGAGATAGCCGGCCGGTATTTCCGCATAAGCCTCCCGAAGGCGATCGATATCGACACTGCGGGCGGGCGGGCCGTGCGAATAAATCTGAAAAGACGCGCTCAATTTCATCGGCGGCGAGATCCTCGACACTGGGACGTAGTTTGGTGTTGCAGTCGCGTTGAGATCATGTTCGGTCGCCTCCAGGACTGGGGACGCATCGCCACGAGTCCTGCCCCTGCGCGATGTTGAAGTACACGCCCGTCAACGCCATCGAATACTTCGGCGGGCCGCAAGCCGCTTCGGTATCTTTGTTAGAATCCGAAGCTGCCCTCTCCGGTTAGCTAGGCAGAAACTGCCGTGGAATTATCCCGGTTGACCAGACGGCTGACGCCTCCTCTCGGCCTTGCCCGTTGCGCTCATACGGCTCCATAGTCTCCAACCGGCGGAGCGCAATATCGCCGATTGTGGCACTCCGTTTCAGTTTGCAGCGCGCTTCGAGTCGGACTGGTTGCTTTAACCTAACATTCGATCCTAAAATGCCCGCATGACAATAGAAATAAAGACTTTTAGCAAGGCAGAGATCGAGCAGTTACGTGCCGACACGCCAGGTGTTAGCCGCCGCATCCATTTGAACAATGCGGGTGCCGCGTTGATGCCGGTCGTGACCGCGGTCACTGCCGATGATGTCGTGGCCGGTGCTAATGACGACGATGATGATAACGGACCGTTTGGACGGATGATTGGACCTCCGGCTTCGTCATGTTCGTCATCGGGGCTGCCGACACAGCAGCACCCGCGCCGATCAACAGGCCGACACATAAAAGCGCGGCAAGCAGATTGTTAAAGATTTTCATAGCGAACGTTCATTAATGGCTTCATCCTGAAACCAGGCGGCTGAACGGAGCATATATGCCTGCTGCTTTCGTCTTTCTCAGAGGGAACGGGATGCGGTCGTTTCACGGAGAAAGCTCTTCGAGCGTACGGCCTTTGGTTTCCACGGCGAACACGGCGGTTATGAGCGCACCGAGCAGCAAAATCGCAGCGAAGACCATAAATACGTACTGGATGCCCATCGACGAGAGCAGGAAGCCCGTCACGATCGGGCCTGCCGAGGATCCCAGACGAAGCCATGCACTTCCAGCACCCGTCCCGATTGCCCGAAGGCGCGTGGGATAGATCTCCGCGGAGTAAAGATACAACGAGAATGTGACCGTCTGAACGATGGCGTAGGCAAGACCGGCCAGCACCAGCACTTGCATGGCAGAAGTCGCGCCAAGCCAAGCGAGGATTGCAAGCGGGATAGGAGCTGTGAGCAATGCTCCCGCATACCAGCGTTTGCGGCCTACCCTGTCAATGAGCAGTGCGCAAATCACCGCTGCAACAACGCCGCCCACCGACGTTGCAAACCCATAAAATATGCTGGTTTCGAGCGGCAGGTTGAAGGTCTGACGATAAAGGGTGGGCAGCCAGGTAATCGTGCCGTTGGCAACGAGGTAGGCACTGAACCACATGGCCCAGATGGAGAGCGTGCGCTTGAGATAGATCCCTTGGAAAAGCTCGCGCCAATCAGATGACTTACGCGCGGGAACCGCGGCATATTTCGGCTCGGGAAGCATCTTGCCTGCCGCACGAGCACTGTCTTCCAGCCTGGCGACGATGCGATTGGCTTCCTCGTAACGACCGTTGGCGGCGAGCCAGCGCGGAGACTCAGTGAGAAACCAGCGCAGCGGGATCATCAGCACAGACGGGATCAGGCCGACGACGAACATGGCCTTCCAGCCGTAAAGCGGCACCATGAAGTAGCCGATCAGGCCCGCACCGACGAGGCCGAGCAGGAACATCACTTCGTAGAGAAGAAAGAAGCGCCCGCGACCTTTCGAACCAATGAGCTCATTGATATAGGCGCTGGCAACCGGAACTTCGCCCCCGGTGCCAACACCCTGAACGAAGCGGAACACCATCATCGTTGCCGCGCCGGCTGCAAAGAGGCAAGCGATGTCCATGCTGACGAAAAGCAGGATGGTGAAGAGAAGAACTTTCAATCGGCCAATCTTTTCGGCCAACCAGCCGAACAGGACGGCGCCGATCAGTTGCCCCAGATATCCCATCGACAGGATCATGCCCGTCTGGCTGGGCGTCAGGCCCCATTCGTGCACGAGTACAGGCATGGCGTAGGCAATGGCGATAACGGTATAGCCATCGAAGAATGTCGCGGCGCCGACGATATTACGAGCCCAGAACACTTCGCGGGTGACGGGCAGCCGCTCCAGCCGCGCGCTTATGTCAGCTTGCGGATCGATCACATGCGTAACCGACGCCGTCATTCGCTGTTCGATATTCATTTTATCCTCCCTCTACCCGGTCCCCGCCTCTCCCGACCTGGCATTGAATCTATGCGGTGAACATCTCGCTTCGGCTCCGGCTCATCCAGCTGGCGGCAATCCGAAGACGCGGCTGTTAATGGGCACAATGACTTTCCAGCGGATCACAGGCGGCGCCTTTTCGCAAAGCATCACTCCCTGAGCTATCAGCAGTGTCCCCATGGAATACGCCTCCGCCGCGTGACGGCGGAGGCGCCTTTCTCCTTATTCGGCGGCCAGAAGCTGCCCGACACGGCCGATGCCCGCGGCGTCAAACGCGGCGAAGATTTCGGCCTCAGCCTTTTCACCGAGGCTCTTCAAAGGCTCGCGGATCGTGGCATGATCGAGGAGGCCGCGATGGACGAGGCCCAGCTTGAGAGCGACGGTGCCTTCCATGTGCGAACCTCGGTGATAAACCGCGCGGGTGACCGGTAGCAGGCGCTCGAAGATCTTGCGGGCTTCGGGATAATCCTGCGCCTTGCCGGCCCTGATGAGATCGATGAGCAGCTCGGGTGCGATGTTGCCGTAGCCGACCAGGAGGCCGTCAACATCGAACATGGTCGGCAACAGCCATTCGTCATGGCAGCTCAAGATCTGCAGGTTCGGATTGGCCTTCTTCAGCTCCGGAATTTCCACATACCAGCGCTTCATGTTGCGAACGCCGTTTTTGGTCGCAACGACCCCCTCTTGGGTGGCAATCGCAAGCTGCGTGTCCAGATCGTAAGAGGCCTTGGTGACATCCGGATATTGGAACAGGATGCACTGCAGACCGGATTCCTGCCAGATCGCCTTGTAACGGTCTTGCGGCGCGCCCTTCTGAAAGCCAAAGCGCAGCCATCCGTGGTTTGGATAGACAAGGGCCCCTGTGGCGCCGGCAGCCTTGCATTTCTTCGCCTCTTCGGCGGCAACCCTAGTGCCCTCGCCCGTAATGCCGGCTATGATCGGAATCTCGCCATTCACGGCTTCGACATAGGTGCGGATCAGCTTGAGGCGCTCCTCTTCGGTCAGGAACGTGCCTTCGCCGGCGTGGCCAAGAATGACGAGGCTTTTCACACCATCCATCGACGCGAGCCACTTTGCGATCCGCATGTTCGCCGCATAGTCGACTTCGCCGTCGCGGGTAAATGCGGTCACCGGTGCTGGGCTCAAGCCTCTGAGGTCCATTGGGTTCATGGGTGGTCTCCTCCTTGTCGTCGCTATCCGATTTACAATCAGCGACAGGATCGTTAATGGGAACGTTCCCAATATCGTTTCTGATTTCGCTGGAGTCAACAGGATTTTTCAGGCATCATGGGATCCAGAAGCAGATCAGGACTCGCCGGCACGGAAATTCCAAATGAATTCAACGGTGGAAGATAGCGCTCGTCAGACGCGCATAACGATTCTCGACGTCGCGGCCGCAGCCGGTGTTTCGAAGTCGACGGTGTCGAGAATTTTAGATGAACGCCTGCCGCGCTCGGACAGCGAAACAGCCAGACGCGTCAGAAAGATCGCCGAGGAACTCGGTTACGTCAGAGATGTTTCTGCGGCCAGTCTTCGTCGCGGCAATACCATGACGGTGGGGATTATCGTACCCAGGCTGACGGACACAGTGATGGCAATGCTCTACGAATCCCTTGCAAAAGCCTGCAGCAGGACCGGGCGGTTTGCCATCGTCGCGACTACGGACGAGAAGCCGAAAGCCGATCGCCTTGCTGCGGAGTCGCTTCTGAAGCGCGGCGTCGATGGGCTCATCTTGTCGACAGCGCGCGACGACGATGACTTTCCCGACATATTGGCGGCAAGAGGTGTGCCGACGGTTCTGGCGCTTAGAACCGATGGTCATAGTCTTTCATCGATCGGCGATGACCGGCTTGGTGGATATCTCGCCACGCGACACCTGCTTGATCTTGGTCATCGCAGGATCGGAGTCATTGCGGGTCCCTCCTATGCCTCCAGCGCGCGGACCCGCGTGGAAGGCTATTGCCAGGCCATGATGGAAATGGAGCTGGAGATCGATCCATCCCTCATTGTTCCATCCACTTTCGGAATCGAATCCGGCGCGGAAGCGGCCGAGAAAATCATGCACCTGCCGCAAGCCCCGACGGCAATGTTTGCGGTTAACGACAATACAGCCATCGGCGCACTATCAGGGCTCATGCGCATGGGTCTGTCAGTGCCAGGCGACGTCTCACTGGTCGGCTACAACGACATTCCGATTGTCAGCCATCTCTCTACGCCACTGACCACCCTGCGGGTGCCCTTCGAGCAGATTGCTGCGAATGCGCTCGATTTATTGGGAAGCGACGCAATATCGCCAGATGACCGTATTCGGGTATCGGCTCCGACGCTCATACCCAGGAAGTCGACGCGATCTGTTACACTGTAAGCTCTTGAAGAGAGTTGAAACCAGAGTCCGCTGCCTCGGATTCTCTAAGCGGTTGTAACTTCTCTGCTTCAATGTAAAGGGATGGTTCGCGACATATAGGTTCCGTTATCGCTCGACGGCAACACATTTCACCTCAGCCAGAAGTCCCGGGTGGGCGAGCTCGGAGACACCCGTCCGAGTCCACGCATAGGTTCCCTTCGGAAACAGCTCGTTTTTAACAGTCCGGAACACGTCCATGTGCTTGGACATTTCGCCGTGATAGATCTCCTGCATCCTTTTTCTTAAAAGCTTTCGGCGCGCCCATGCATTTCAAAGCTTACGCTCATTCCTCGTCCTGCCACCTGCGCAGATTCGTTTGGTCGTGATAGCCCATGCGGTCGGGCGTGGTGATGAATTCCACGGTCGTGCCCCATGGCATGCGGCAATAGCAGACCTTGTTTCCAGGACCTTTTTCGGTTGCGTAGGGAATAGCGCGTGGCGCGGTAAGAGACGTGCCACCGGCCTTTTCGAAGCGCTCGACCGATGCGTCGATATCGTCGGTGTAGACACCAAAGTGCGTAATGCCGAAGTCGCTCGCCCGAACCGGCTGGGCTTGTTCGGGGCCATGCATTTCGAAGAGCTCAATGTCCGGTCCGGTTCCGATCTTGACCATCGCCTGCGCACGCACAACCGTTCCAGGGAGAGCGCCAGTGGCCCGCTCGAATTCGGGTCCTTGCCGCGGTGGGTCCTGCGGTCCAAAGGACTGATAGATTACTTGACCGCCAAATGCTTCCACCAGGAACGATTTTGCTGCTTCGATGTCAGGCACCGTGATGCCGATGTGATTGACGCCGCGAACTTTAGGTGCAGTCATGATAGTCTTCCTTTCTCATTTATTCGATCGAACGCGATCGGGCGCAACTCGCCCGCAATGGCGCCATCCCCCGCCTCACGGCGGGGCGACCGCAGTTTTCAATTGGCCTTGAGAAAATCGATCAGAGCGGCCGCCACTTCATGCGGCCGCTCGTCCACGACATAGTGGCTGCACCGCTCAATCGAGCCGCCCGTCACATTGCTGGCGAACTCCTTGAGCATCGAGACCATATGCGCACCGAAGCGCTGCTCGCCCCCGAGACCCAGTACCGGTATCTCGAGCGGCTGCTTTTTGTACTCCAGCGCGGCCGCATGGTCAGCGGTGAGGGTGCGATACCACTCCATGCTAGCTCGCGTGCGGCCCGGGAGAGCCATCGCCTTGGCGTAGATCTCGACGTCCTCCGGATTGAAGGCACTGTGATCGTAGAACCGCTCCGCCATGAAGGCCGAAACATAGTCATATTCACGGCCATGAATCAGGCGCTCGGGTAGATCCCGGTTCATATGGAAGCTGAAGTGCCAGATCCTCGCTGTCATCGCCTCCCATTGTGTCCAGCCGGGAAGGGGAACGTCGAGGACGGCCAGGTGGGTAACAGCCTCTCGATAGATTGCGGCCAGCCGCAACGCCACCATTCCGCCAATGTCATGGCCGCACACGGCGTAGCGTTCATGCCCAAGTGCAGCCATGACCTCGTGCGCGTCCCGCGCCATCGTCGCCTTGTCATAGCCGTCAAGCGGGCAGTCGGAAAAACCGGCGCCGCGCAGATCCATGGCCACGACGCTGAAATGCTCGGCCAGCAGCGGCATCACGTGATGCCATTCCCACCACGTTTCCGGCCAGCCGTGAAGCAGAAGGATCGGTGAACCGGAGCCTCCCGTGACGGCGTTGATCTTGATGCTATTCACTGGCACCAGCTGCTGGGTAAACCCCTTCAAAGTTGCGATCATGATCCCTTTCCAATCGAGGTTGACATTCAAACAGAGCTTGCGGCCAGCGCTCAGGGCTGGTCGAAATCGGTCGCGATCGTGATGTCGCGCCAGGCGTCGATATCGCGGCGGAAGGAAGCCAGCTTGCGCTCAGCGATCGAATGCGCGATCGGGCCGAGCGGCAGATGAAGCGGAGCGTTGTCAGCATCGACTGCCTGCAGGATCACCGCGATCGCCTTGTCGGGATCGCCCGCCTGATTGCCGTTGTTGGTTTCGCGATAGTGCTTGCGCGAGCTCGCGGCGTATTCCAGCATCTCCTTGGCCGCTATGGTGATCGAACGACCAAGGAAATCGGTGCGAAACGGACCAGGCTCGACGATCAGCACGCGGATGCCGAACGGCTTCAGCTCGTCAGCGAGCGCTTCGGAAATCCCTTCCACGGCGAACTTGGCGGCATTGTAATATCCGCCACCGCCGCTGCCGGCGATGCCTGCGCCGGACGACATGTTGACGATCGTTCCGCCCGAACGTCGCAGGACAGGCAGAGCGGCTCTGGTGGTTTCGATCAGCCCGAACACATTCACCTCGAACATCGGCCGATATTCTTCGGGCGTACCTTCCTCGATCGCGCCGAACAGACCGTAGCCGGCATTGTTCACGAGCACGTCAAAACCGCCGAATGTCTCGACCGCGTTCGCGACCGCTGCCTTGGCTGCCGCCGCATCCGTCACGTCAAGCGGCAAGGTGATCATGCGGCCGGCGAAAGGCTCAGCCATTTCTCCAATCGTTTTGACATTGCGGGCCGTCGCGATGACCCGATCGTCGCGCTGTGCCGCAGCAAGCGCGAGCCGCTGGCCAAAGCCGCTTGAACAGCCTGTGATGAGCCAAGTCTTCATTGGTTTGTCTCCGCGTTGGTTTCAGGTAACGCCAAGCTATCGACGCCACGAACCGTCATATCGGCCATGATCGACCAATCCTTTTCGCCGAGGCCCGCCAAAACGGCTTTGTCGAGCCCCTCGCGGATAGCTTCGAGCATCGGGAGCGTGCGTCCGATCTCGTTGCTGGCCTCAGTTGCCAGGCGGATGTCCTTGAGTGCGAGCTTGGCCTTAAAGCCGGGCTCGAAGGACCGTTCCGTGATCTGCGTGCTGTAGCTCTCATAGGCGCGGCCCGAGAACAGGGTGCCCAGGATGAGTTCAAAGAAATCCGCGCTGTCGAGGCCGACGCTCTCGGTCAGCACGACACCCTCCGCCATCGCCTCGATAGCCATGGCGATCATCATGTTGCAGGCGAGCTTCGCCGCATTCGCCCGAGCGGGGTTCTCCCCCAACTTCCAGACCTTTTTGCCGAGGGGAGCGAGCAGCGGCTCGATCGCGGCAATTGCATCGGCCTTCCCGGCCGCCAGGATGTTAAGCTGGCCACTCGCCGCTACGTTCGGTCGTCCGAGAACCGGTGCGGACACATAGCCAAGGCCCGCCTCTTCGTGCAGCAGCTCCAGTTCTCGCGCGAAAGCGACCGAGATCGTTGATGTGACAACATGGGTGGTCAGCCCTGGTTGCGCGCTTGCGAGCAGGCCAGCATCGAGGATCACCTCTCGAATGGCAGCGTCGTCGGATAGCATCGTAAAGACTGCATCAGCCTGGAATGCATCCGCCGCGAATTCGACAAGCGTCACCCCGGGGACACTATCCCGGGCGACCTTGCTACGGTTCCAGGCCCAAACGTCATAGCCTGCCTTCACTAGGTTCAGGGCCATTGCCGAGCCCATACTGCCGAGACCGATAAATCCGATCTGCATGTTCTATCTCCTGTTGTTCGGATGAGAGCTGGCGCAGGGTCGGACCCAGCCGCCGGGCGATCGTCAGACCGAGACCTGCGCCAATGAGTTGGCCGATCGCGATGCCGAAACCACAGGAGTGGCTTCGGCGCATGGGTCACGAAACATCCGCAGCCCTGAGCCTGAACATCAAGGCATCGGCATCATTTGCTCGCCGCTTCGGCGATGACGTCGGCGACTTCGCGCGGGTGCGAGATATAAACCGCATGGCTGGCACCAGGCACCTCGGTGACCTTCGCACTTGCCCGCTTGTACAGGGATCGCTCCGCCTCGACGGCGACAGCCATGTCCAGCCCGGCCACGATGCCGTAGCTCGGCTTGGTCTTCCAGGCCGCGTGTTGCGTCTTGGTTCCGAGGATCTTCGCTGATACCGGCACCTGCGAGTTGGCCATGAAATCCGTCTCGGCCTTGGAGAGGTCAGCGGCGAATCCCAGCCGGAACTTCGCTGGATCGAACAGCAGGAAACCGTCAGACGTCGACTTGAACGCGTCCGCGGTCGGACTCGGCCACTTCGCAAACAGATCGCCTACGCTCTCGCCAACATCCGGGACGATGGCCGCGACATAGACAAGTGCCGAAACCTTTGGGTCGACGCCGGCTTCGGTGATGATTTGACCACCATAGCTGTGGCCAACGAGGACGATCGGCCCATTTTGCTGCTCGATAGCGCGGTGAACCGCCTGAACATCGTCCGCCAGCGAAGTATTCGGTTCCTGGACGACCGTGACTTTCAAGCCTTTGGCCACCAGGCGCTCATAAACGCCCCTCCAGCCGCTGCCATCGACCAACGCGCCATGGACCAAAATCACATTTTGGGCCGGTTGCGCGAAAGCGGACGGCGCGCCGAACACCACTGCAAGAGCCGCAGCACCGAGATAGAGAGACTTGAGGGACATTTGCCGTTCCTTCCGAAGGACATGAGGTGATACACGAGAGATGGGCCGATGGGCCGATGGTGGGAATCTAGGTGCTTAGATTTGTTCTTTAAGTGACAAAAATGTATTCTCGGCGTTCAGTTTTGTAAGGGTGCCGCGATGGAATGGAGTGACGTCAAAATCTTTCTTGCGGTTGCGCGATCCGGCACGCTCGGCGGCGCGGCGCGTTCTCTTCAGACAAGCCATCCGACCGTCGGCAGGCGCCTGCGCGCACTTGAGCAGGCGATCGGCCACACGCTCTTCCAGCGGACCGCGGACGGTCTTGTCCTGACCGAAGAGGGCCACGGGATCATCGCGCTGGCGGAGCAGATGGAAGAAGGCGCGCTGGCCATGGAACGCCGGCTTGCGGGGCAGGAGCAGAATCTCAAAGGCAGTCTGCGCGTTTCATCAGCCGACTGGTTCGGGGCGTACGTGCTGCCTCCCATACTGGCGGATTTCTCGAACGCCTATCCCAATGTCGATGTCGAGATCCTGACCGGCACGCGCCTGTTCAACCTCGCCCAGCGCGAGGCCGACGTCGCTTTTCGTATCGTCCCGTTCAACACCGCCGATGTCGTTCAGCGGCGCCTCTTCAGGCTTGAATACGGCGTCTACATCGCCGAAGAATCACCTGATCCTAAATATGGCGATGGGGCTGGCTTCCGGCTGATCACCCACGATACGTCGACAGGGCAGTTTCCCGATATCGCTTGGCTCACCGAGAGCTTCCCCAACGCGAGACCGGTCCTGCGATCGAACAACCGTAACGTCCAGGGCCGCATGTGTCGGCAAGGCGTCGGGATCGCCGTCCTGCCCCGCGTGGTCGGCGATCAAATCGCGGGTATCCGCAGACTGGAACTGCCGATGCCGCCGCCGGCGCGAGACATCTGGATGGGATATCACCGGGACCTACGACGTCTTCAGCGTCTTCGTGCGTTCATCTCGACGGTATCGAACCATCTCGTGAGCGCGACCGCATGATGAGCAGCCCGGAGATGATTCAAGACTGCTCGAAAATAGGCCGATCGGTCGCCGCTTGCGATTGAGTTAGCCGCGCCTGTCTACGAAATGGTGCGACCGACGCCCGGTTCGACCTCGAGTTCGACTTTGAAACGCGTGCCGCCGAGCTAGGCTGCAGTGGGTGTCGAAGCCATTGCGGTATCGTCGTGTCGTTCTGTCCGTGTACAAGCAAGCCGCGGAATATCTTTGCTGGCTGGAGGTATCGTCTACGGCGGCAGGAGCCCGCCAAATGAAACCACGAGGCAAGGGACCACCATAGTGGAGGTGGAGCGGGCAGCCCGGCGTCTTATAGCCACGGTCTTCGGCCTGCTACTTATTGAGCTCTCGTCGCCACTGTCCTCTGGTCTGACCGTTCGCGGACAGATTTCCGCTGCACGAGGATGATACCCGCCACCGTCATGCCGCCACCAATAAGATGGTAGACATACAAGGTCTCGCCGAGAAAGATGGCCGCAACGATGGCGGTAAGTATCGGGATCAGGTTCATGAAGATCGCCGTGCGGGCCGCGCCGAGATGCTTTACCGCCGACATCCAAACGAATGGCGCAAGGATTGAACCGGGGATTGCCGCGTAAAGCACCATGGCCGTATTTGACAGGTTCAAACCGGATGGGGCCGACAGCAGATAGCTTGGGACGAGCAGCACGACCGCGGCACCGATCTGCACATAAATCGACGTCCAGGTGGCAAGCGGAATGGCCCAGCGCCTCAGAAGAATGCCGTAAGCGGCATAAGCCAGAACCGCGACCAGCATCATCGCATCGCCGCGCCCCACTCCCTCCGACAGAAGCCTCGATGGATCGCCGTGGCTGAGAACGACAAAGATGCCGGACAAGGAAACAACGCCACCGATCACCGCAAGGCTGGAGGGCCTCTCATGGAAGAAAACTGCGCCGAGGATCAACGTCAGCAGCGGCACGAGCGAGAGCATGATCGCCATGTTGGTGGCCGTGGTGAATCCGGCGGCGTAATATCCGAGGCCCTGGCATGCAGCCATGCCCAGCAGGCCGAGCAGGATGAGCTTGGGCAAGTGGGACGCGATTGTCCGACGCCGGCGCCAGGCATCCCGTCCGACCAGCGGCGTCAAGATGACGAATGCGATGAACCAGCGCTCGAACGCAATAGTGCCGGGCGCAATGGTGCCTGCGGCCAGCTTGCTGACGATGGTATTCCCCACCCAGATGAGGACTGCCAGCAACGAGAAGAGCAGATATTTGATAGGCATTTCGAGCCTCCTTGTTCGTATCGGCTCCTGCCTAGCAAAAGTCTTTCTTGCGATATATAGCGATAAAAGGACATTGAGTTACGACGATAGGACGAAGGATGAAGACTGTCATTCCTGTCGGCAAAGACCCGGCGCCTCTGTCATTCCGCACGGAAAGCTATGGGGCCGGTGCCGTCTTTGAGGAGAAAAGGCAACCCTGGTGCAAGGTCGGTTATGCTGTCAGCGGCGTAATGGAAGCGCGGGTTGAGGGAAGGCGTTTTCTCTGTCCGCCTCATTACGCAACATGGATACCCGCTAACGCGTTACACGCCTGCCATAACCGTGAAAACGTTAAATTCGTCTCGATTTATATCGACCGCGATCTCTGCGTCGGCATGCCCGAAACAGCCTGCACGCTCGAGCTCAGCCCACTCATCAAGGCGATCCTTGCTGATTTTGCCATACGTGGGATAACGGTGCCGGAGACGGATGCGGATCGGCGGCTTGCATTCGTCCTGATCGATCAGTTGCTGAACGCGCCAAGGCGCGAGAGCTTCCTGCCCGTCTCGGGCGACGATCTGCTGCAGCCGCTGATCGACGCGCTGCAGGCGGATCCGAGCGACCGCCGCTCCCTATCAGAATGGGCACGATCTCTTCAAACCACGGAAAAAACTCTATCACGCCGATTCAGCGGACATCTCGGCATATCGTTCAACGAATGGCGACAAAGGCTGAAGCTGATTGCTTCGCTGTCGCTGATCGAAGACGGCAGATCAGTGCAATCTGTCGCAAAGATCCTAGGATATAACAGTTCTTCCGCGTTCATCACTATGTTCCGGCGACAGACCGGAACGAGCCCAATGAATTTGCGACCTACGCTATACAGGAAGATCAGCGCTGATCGCCGCAATGCACTTGGCTCTTGAAAGGGTCTGAACCTGCGGTCCCTTCAACTACTTTGTTCCATTTCAATGAGCTAGTATGGCAGGGAGCATCATCTGACACCGTCGTGCCAGAATCTTCTGCAGTTTTCAAAAACACCAACTGTGGCGCTCGCTCTTAAAGCGCTCGTGGCAATGCTTCCGCCGTTTCCATCAAGTTGCGGGGGCGCAGACATACATGAGGACGCCGGCCCCCCGCAAATGCCATCTTGGACATTTCCGATCCGGAGTGCCTACGACTTGACGGATCAAAACACTTTGGCCACATGTCGCTTGAGTCTAAAGATTTGAAAAATGATGAAGCGCTATTAGCCATTCGTCTTCCGTCTCCACCACGACGAAAGATGAGCGCACCCTGTTGCGCAAGATTGTACCGTCCAGATGGTGATTCACGATGTTGCCGAAACCCTGCGCTATGAACATGCCCTTACCCAGAGAACGGATATTCTGATCCACGAGGGACAGCGTAACGCCCCGGAGGCTACCTTCGTAGCTGCCGAAATACTCCTCGACCTCCGCGCGGCCGACATAGAGCCTCGGGAGCAGGCCGAAAAAAACGGCGTCGCTCGTGTAGATCCGAGCAAGCGCCTTGCTATCCCAGATCGCCGCGGCGTCGTTCCACCGCTGCTGTATCTCATTGAGGATCATATCATGCATTTGAAAACAGGAGCTCCGAGACGGAAGCCTTGCGACGGCCATCGTGGGTTATTTTCAGGTCGAGTATGAGGGTGGCGTGGCAATACGCCAGTGCACGGCGGCCACGCCTACCGTCGGAGGATCTCCGCCGACGGTATCTTCTTGTGCAGATCAGTCGTAGTATTCCACGGGCGCCTTCTTGAAGGTCTGCCATGTTTCCATGTCGTGGCCGGGGACGACGACCGCGTTTTCCTTCTCAACGATGCGGCGCAGCCTGCGCACGGACGCGGCGGCTTCACGCGCCGAGGTCAGAGCGCCGGGCAGGCATTTCTCGTTCCAGTGATCCATCGTGTAGGCCGCGTCAATCGCCAACAAGATTGGACCACTGTTAGGTAAGCGGACCATGATGGACTGGTGGCCGGGCGTATGACCGGGCGACAGGAATGTTTGCACGCTGCCGTCGCCGAAGACGTCGTACTGGTCCTCGTCTTCCATAACGTCCCAAGTGATGCCGTCCTTGGTCAGGTCCTTCTTGATGTAGCCGCCCTGCATGAACCAGTCGGCGGAGAAAGCCCAGTCGATCTCGCGGCGCTGCACCAGATGGCGAGCCTTGGGGAAGTTGCCACAGGCGCCCGAGTGATCGAGATGAAGGTGAGAGTGAAGCACGAACTTGATGTCATCAGGCTTCATGCCAATCATAGCAAGCTGGTTCACGCAGCCTTCCGACTGATCCATGATCGGATAGTACTTCTTGGTCGTATCGCCCCACCAACCTTCCGGATCGACTGCCGCCTCGACGGCCGTGCCGCCATCGATGACGATATTGCCCTTGGGATGAACGATCAGATACCACGGTATCGGCGTGAAGAACGGCTGCTGACTATAACCGAGCTTGATATCGACTTCCTTTTGCCGGATTTGTCCTGTCTGGAACATATAGAGCCTTACATCAGTGCTCATGTCGTCTCTCCTCCTCTGATGGAAAAATGCAGTCGCTTAGCGGGCGCTTTCAATTTGCCACTCAACGTTACCGCCAGTAACTCATCGTAGGTCCAGCTGGTCTTCGGTGCCTCCGCAACGCAATTGCCGTCGTGGATCACCATCACGCGGTCAGCCAGAGTCAACGTCTCTCGCAACGAAGATGAGACCAGCAATACCGCAGCTCCATCCTGTGCAAGTTGAAGAATGATTTCGTAGATTTCCTTGATCGCCCCCACGTCGACGCCGTTCGTCGGTTCAACGATAATGTAAAGCGATGCGCCTGCACTCATCCATTTACCGATGACCAGCTTCTGCTGGTTTCCTCCGGAAAAGAAGCGAACTTGGATGGCGGAATCACGCGGGCGCACAGCGAGCTGCTCCATGACGCTATCGGTATATGTTTTCATCACGCGTGGACTGATGGCCAAAAACCGCTCTAGTCTGCTCATGACTGGAAGGCAGATGTTTTCAGCCGCCGAAAGCGATGGAAAGAGAGCTTGCTTGCGCCGGTCTTCTGGAACGAGGGCCACACCTGAGCGACGTGCAGCCATCGGCGTTTTGACGTTGATAGCCTGTCCACGCAGGCTGGCTTTGCCTGTATGGCGGATAACGCCCCCAAGTGCGCGTGCGACATCTTCCATGCCGCCGCCCACCGGCCCGGTAATGCCAAGAACCTCACCCGCCTGGACCGTAAAGGACAGCGGCGACAGCTTGGTGGTCGCTAGATCTTTAACCTTCAGTAGGATCTCAGGGCGAACTTGGCGGCCATAATTGTAGATGGAAAGTTCGGCGCGGTTGCGATTCACCATCAGCTCGGTGACACGGTCTTCCGTGACCTCCCCTCGATTCAGTGTGCCGGAGACGGCTCCGCCCCGCAAGATGGTGGCGCGGTCACAAATCTCCTGCACCTCCTTGAGGCGATGAGAAATATAGACAATGGCAACACCCTCCATCTTGAAGCGTTCGATGATGCGGAAGAGAACTTCCGATTCTGCGGCAGAGAGGCGCGCCGTCGGCTCGTCCAGCACGATGAGCTTGTAGCGCCGATGAAAGAGGGTCGCGAGCGTGACGAGTTGCATCTCCGCTGCTGACAGCGTCCCGGCAAGACGGCGCACATCAAGATCGATGCCCATCAAAGTGAGAATCCGCGCTGCCTCATCATGGATTTCTCGCCCGCTGATGCCAATCCGGCCCGGCTCGTTGCCGAGAAGAATATTCTGCCCAACGGTGAAGCTGAGCACAAGCTCAGCATCCTGATAGACGGCGCCAAGACCTAGGCGATGTGCTTCCGGTGGACTGGAAACCCGCACAGGAACGCCGTCGAGGAGAATTTCACCGGCGGTTGGCGAATAGACGCCGGTGAGAATCTTAATCAGCGTCGATTTACCTGCGCCGTTTTCGCCAAGCAACCCGTGTACTTCCCCAGCGAGAAAGTCGAGGCTCACGCCTTTGAGGGCTTTGGTACCGGCAAATTCCTTCTCGATATTTTTCAGTTCGACGAGCGCCGTCCCGGTCATGATCTTGCCCTCAGATAAACTTCAGATGGACTTCTTCGCGATTGAGAAGCGCGTTGGCACCGACCGCGATGATGAGAACCGAACCTTGGAAGATGTGGCGGGCGGCAAACGGGAACCCGACCATGTTCATGCCGGAGTCCACCATGTAGAGGAAGAAGACCCCGATGAGCGTCCCGAGCAAGTGCGGCTTTCCTTTACCCAAGACCGTTGCACCGAGGAAGACGGCAGCAAACGCCTCCAGCAGGTATCCCTCCCCACCCACGGGCTGTGCAGATGAAGAAATCGACGTCACGAGGACCCCGGCAATCCCGGCCATGAGAGCGGAGAGAATAAAAGCAAGGATGACCCACCGATACACATTGATGCCGGAATAGAACGCTGCCACGGGATTATCGCCGACCGCTGCTATGTAGTGGCCGATACGTGTACGTGACCCGGCGATCAAAGCGACAAGGAAGACGGCAAGCAGAATGAGGACAGGGACGCCAACCATTCCAAGCTTGCCCTGCCCAAGATAGAGGAAAGCTGATTCGTCATAGCCGACAGGCACCTGATAGCCACCGGTGATGAATATGTTGATGCCCGACAGCACAAACATGACACCAAGCGTCACGACGATACCTGACAGTCTCCCATAGGTCACGAGAAGACCATTGACCGCCCCTATCAAGCAGGCCGCGAGAAGCGCAACGCCAATCGCCACCCAAGGCCCAAGGACCGGGATTAGAAAAGCGACAACGATCGATGACGTTG
Source organism: Martinezella sp. CNPSo 3890 (assembly GCF_057784455.1). Taxonomy (NCBI): domain Bacteria; kingdom Pseudomonadati; phylum Pseudomonadota; class Alphaproteobacteria; order Hyphomicrobiales; family Rhizobiaceae; genus Martinezella; species Martinezella sp. CNPSo 3890. The sequence goes on from NZ_JBXSOR010000011.1 coordinate 119,239, forward strand.
TGACGGTCAATCCAATCGAAAGGTCAAAACTTCCTGCCACAACGACCCATGTCAGTCCCAGTGACACGAGCGCGCTAACAATCATTGAAAAAAGAATATTATTCAGGTTTGAAAATGTCGCGAAGTAAGGCGACGCCAGCGAAAAACCTGCTCCGGCTGCAAGCAGCACGACGATCGTGCCCCACCGTCGGAGGAACCGCATTGCCAACGATTCCTTTCGCCCCGCAACCTGTGTTTTCCGAACGATTTTTTCGCGCTTCGTCGTATTGGCGGTATCATCCAGCTCAGCTTTCGTCACTGTTCTATTCCAGTCGTTCTTGATCATTGGAAGGCTCATTTGGCCAAGTGCCGAATTGGCCGCCTTGTGTTTGGTGCATCCGGGTGCCGATGTGGCGAACTCGAAATGTTGCTTGCCACTTGCTACATCAGCCATTAGCCACCAAACTGCTTGAGCAGCGCGATCGCTTGTTCATCCCAGCTTTTGAGTTCGGCAAGGGCCTCAGTCGCCTGATCAGGTGTCTTGGAAATGACCGGAATGCGGTAGACGATATTTGGCACATCCTCGCCACGCGCCAGCTTAACGGCCAGTTCACCGGTCTTGCGACCGATTTCGGGGAACGGAGAATCGCAACTGAAGACGACTGGGACCTGCTTGGCGGCCCAGGCTTCGAGGAACTGAGTCGAGAGGTAGTGGTTGAACAGAGGAACGTCATCGCGATTCATCTGCTTTAGCGCCTGGCCGGCACCAAGAGTGAATGGCCACCACCACGATATGAAACCCGCCAAGGAGCCCGGCTGGGGATTGGCCTGCAGCAGGGAAAGCATATTTTTGCGGCCAACGGAAATTTCGTCCGTCGTGCCCTGTCCACCGTCGATGAAGGGAAGAACCTTCATGCGCGGCTCGTAGCGGCACATCAGCTCGAACATATCGACTTCCATGTCGAACGGCGTGAAGTAGCCACGCTGCTCGGCGGTCTGGGCGAAGGTGCCCTGACGCTTGCAGTAGTTCTGCACGAAATATCCGAGCGTGGTGGCGGTGCCCCACACGTCGTCCATGACGGCGGGGGAATCCTTCACCGGGATCGTAAAGCCGACGGTCTTGATGCCGCGCTTATGTGCCTCGTCGGCGATGTAGGCCGTCTCGGATTCTTGGGAGTAAATACCCATGACGAGAGCGTCGATGCCGCGATCCAGCAATGCACGGGAAGCGGCCTGCTCGCTTGCCTTGGTCGGCTCGCCACGAACTGTGACGACCTCGCCACCGGCATCGAGCACTGCCTTGACGATTTGCCAGCAGCCGCGACGCCAGGGCTGGTTGAACGGTCCATAAGTCAGCGGCACGCCGATGCGCACCTTCTTGCCAGGTACCGGCGGCGTGATTTCGTCGGCACTTGCCAGCGTGGCGGTACCGGCGAGCGCGGCGCTCCCAATTACGCCGACGGCTCCCTTCAGAAGGGTACGACGGCTGAATTCCGCATATTCGGTGGCTTCCTGCGCCAGCCCGCGCAGCCGTGTCACGTCGTCAAAAAAGCTCATGCATTCCTCCCTTTTTGCTTAGTTCACGCGAGAAGCCCAACGCGTTCCCCCTGGACAAACTGAGTCCCGGCAGGGCGCGCGTTGCCGGAAGCGTCTTGCCTGAATGACGCTCCTTCCCTGCTTCGCTCGACCGGATAACCGTCGCGGCGGCTGCTCAGCCACCCTCCTCTGATGGATAGAGAACCATATAACCTGGTTGCCTGACAAGTACTTTCTGCTATTCTTGCGGAAAAAGATGCAGTAGGGCAGTGGCAGGAGGCAAAGCCTGTTAAAACCACTCCGGATGGCAGAGTCGGGGAAAACGCTCGGAGGTGCGCATGGTACTAGATCACAGGGTAACACGCGGCCCTTCGCTTGTGGATTCGGTAGCCGGCCGTATCCGTGCCGACATTACGTCCGGAACTTACGCAAAGGGCGACAAGCTTCCGACGGAGCGTGTTCTTTCGGAGAAATACGGCGTGAGCCGGCCCATTGTGCGTGAGGCGATCGGCACGCTCAAGCGCGATGGTCTGGTCGCAACGCGTCAAGGGCTCGGAGCCTTTGTCATCGAGACGAAGGAGGTTGCGTTCCGGTTGGCAGGCGTCGATCTGACGGATTCGCTGGATGTCCAGAATGTTATCGAGTTGCTGATGGCGGTTGAATCCGCTGCAACGGCGCTGGCAGCAGAGCGGCGTACCGAAAAGCAGCTTCGAGAGATCGAGCGTCGGCTGAACGCCATCCAGATGGCATTCGACAACGGTGCAGCCGGCATTGAGGAGGATCTGGCGTTTCACCGGGAGATCGTCGATGCATGCGGCAATCCGTACTTTCGGGAGATGTCGGACTTCCTCGAAACCCATGTCCGAAATTTCATCCGCAAAGCCCGTGCCAGCACCCTGCGCAACGCCTTGCTCGAGCAGGTGCAAGGCGAACACATCGCCATCTACAATGCAATTGCCAATGCCGATGCGCAGGGCGCGCGGCTTGCCGCAGAGAACCACCTGCGCGGCGCCGCCACCCGGCTGACCTTGCTCCTCAAAGGGGTAGATACGGAACATCCATCAAGAGAAAGCACCCGCTAAAGGCAAGGAATCGGCCGACATTGCAGCTGCCCGAAGCGGCGGCTGCAATGGTATGGTGACTATCACCGCCTTTGCTAGCAGCCGGCTCTCTGGCAGTATTGCTGAGACTCACGCAGTAAAGGCTTTTCATCCCGGAAATCCTCCGAGATGTCGCTGCTCATGATCGTATGAACACAAATACGGCCGCAGCCGAAGCGACAAAGGTTGCGACGGCCAGCCCGATCGAAATATGCATGCCCTCGACGAAGGCGGTCGAGCCGACCGCCCCGATAATTGAGCCGAAGAGCGCAACACCGATAGCACCGCCGATCTGACGAGCGGAATTGAGGACGCCCGCTCCGATACCGGCGCGTCCGGTCTCGGATTCCGAGATCGCCGTCGTCATGACCGATGGAACGATCAGAGCAATGCCCGCTCCGGCGATGAGAAAGACAGGGATAATTGTCCAAAACGGTGTAGCCGCGTGGATCGACAGCATCGCGGCGTATCCCCCGCTTGCGATGAGAAGGCCTGCAAGCATGATCAGACGGGAGCCTCTAGCTCCGATCAATCGACCGGCCACGATGTTGACCACCATAATGATGGCCGTCATCGGCACGAAGGCAAGTCCCGTCTCGAAGGCAGACCTGCCTTGCACGATTTGAAAGAACAGGCTGAAGACGAAGACCAATCCGTAGAAGGCGAAGTTGACAACAGCGCCGACCCATATCGCTGCGGAGAAGGCCCGGCTTCGAAATAAGGTCAGCGGCATCATGGGATGTTTCGTCACCCTTTCGATGCACAGAAAGACGATAAAGAGAAGGATACCCGCAAGCAGAGCTCCGCCGACCCACGGATTGCTCCATCCAAGATCTCCGGCCTGAGTAAGCGCGCCCGTGAAGCACGCGAGCGCGATGGCGGCGACCAGCTGTCCGGCGATGTCGATGTCGCGCCGTTCGTACCTAGGCGAGGATGGAGCGAAGCGAGAGGCCAGCCAGGTTCCTATGAGGCCTATCGGCAGGTTTATGAGAAAGACGCTGCGCCATCCGAAATGCCCGATGAGCGCGCCGCCGAGAACGGGACCTCCCGCCAGAGCAAGACTCCCCGCGCCGGCCCACAAGCCTATCGCCTGAGCGCGCCTCGTCGGATCCGAATAAGCTTGCCGCAGCATTGCCATGGCGGATGGAATGAGCAGCGCGGCCCCTACTCCTTGAACCGAGCGCGAGGCCAGAAGGATCGGAAAAGAAGGAGCAAGGCCGCAGGCAAGTGATGCCAGCGTGAAAGCGCCGAGACCAAGCAGGAACGTTGTTCGAGCGCCTCGGCGATCGCATAGAGCTCCCGCGCTCAGCAGAAATACTGCATAGGCAAGGGTATAGATGTTGAGAATCCATTGGAGGCCGCTCATTTTGGTTTCGAACGAGCGCTGAAGCGCCTCGAGCGCGACATTCACCACGGACACATCGATCGACACCAGCACGACGCCCATCATGGCGGCGGTGAGGATCAGGTTTGATCGATAAGCGGCTGGATGATTGCCGACTGCGGAAACTTCGGGCGAGGTCATTGCGCTAGGGCTTCTTGATGCGAGACGTGGAACCGGAGCGTCCCTGCCTGGATCAAGCGGAGACGTCGCATCAGGTGATGTAGGACTGATCTATTGCTATATCTATGCCATATAAACCGAATGAATAGTTTGACTTCGGAGGCATAATGCGAGGTCGCGAATACGCGGATCTGTGTGCATTCGCGGCGGTGGTGGAGCATGGCAGCTTCGCCCGGGCCGCCGGTCATCTACGGATTTCACCATCAACACTGAGTCAGACAATCCGCCAACTTGAGGAGAGACTAGGCGTACGGTTGCTGAATCGCACGACGCGAAGCCTTTCTCTGACAGAAGCCGGCGCTCATGTCCTGGCCCGCTTCAAGCCGGCGATGGAGGAAATTCAGGCTCTGGCTGACACTGTACGAAGCTTCCGCGACACGCCCGCTGGTAGCGTCAAGCTGCACGTGCCGAGACTTGCCGTAAAACCGTTCCTTGAGCCGGTCTTAGGTGCTTTTCACGAGACTTATCCTGACATCCTTCTCGATGTGACCATAGAGGATGCGGTGATCGACATCGTGAAGGCAGGCTTCGATGTCGGCATCCGTCTCGGCGAATTTCTGCAGAACGACATGGTCGCATTGAAGCTCGGCGGTCGCCTGCGCCAGATCGCCGTTGCCTCACCTGCCTATATCGACCGGCATGGGCGCCCCAGGACACCCACCGATCTCCTTGCTCATCAATGCATCAATTGGAGGCAGCCAGGCACCCACACCTTCTATAATTGGGAGTTCGAAAAGGACGGGCAAGCCCTGGTGGTGGCCGTCGACGGGCCGCTCGCGGTTTCCCATCGAGATTTGGCCATATCGGCAGCGGTGCAAGGCGTAGGCATCGCCTTTTGGGAGGAGGAATATGTCCGCCCACTGGTCGAAAGTGGGAGTCTCATTCAAATCCTGGACGATTGGTCTCCCTATTTTCCGGGCTGGTACCTCTACTATCCCAAACAGCGCTACACGCCTCCTGCTGTACGGGCTTTTGCTACGTTTCTGAGAGACTTTCATTCGATTGAGCGTCACTGACCGATAGCCGCGCCTGTATCGCTGGACAGCGCTACAGGCCGAAGCGACCTCTTAAAACTGATGTCGAGGGTGCTGCTCAACCGGGGCCTGGCGGCATGTGAAGCTGCAGCTGTTCGGGGGTCTTCCTCGCTTTGTAGAGAAAGCCTCATGAGACGAGTCTCTCCGCGCGACAATCAATCCGGATCGCCTACTCTTCGCGCCACCGTCGCCAGTTCCACCAATTGCTTATCTTTCTGCACGCCTTGCGGCCTTCCTTTTCGATGAGCGCGATGACCTCCTTTGCATCGGGCTCTTCGTCAGGAAGATAATTGATAGCGACGTCCGCGCCTTCGCGAGCGTAGCGAATGCCGCAGCTCTGCAAATCATCGCAGCTTCCCTTTGGCGCGCCCATATTTCGAAATAACCATCTCTCGCTCAGCTTCTTCGTTCTGGTGGAACGAAGCGACGGTCGTCATAAATGGAGAGATAGCCAGTGTGCATCGGCACCGCCAATCTGCGAGCCTTGAAATAGGCAAAAGCGTCGGCAAGATTGCCGCTAGCAGTTTCAAGTTCGATCCATTTGCGAAAGTGGCCAGGCTGGCCGACGGACTCGTGCCGATCGAGTTTGCCTAGCATTTCCCCGCTCAGTTCGTAGAGTTCGCCGCTGACGATCGATCCGGTTCCAGGTTCATCAAACATCATGGGCGCAAACCACTGACCCGCGATCACCATTGGATAAGCCTTTTTCGTCTGAGCGCGGCAACAATAATGCGCGCCTGCCAAGCCTCGCTGATGTAGCAAAAACCCCTTTTTCAAAGCTCCGAAGGCGAACACATGGACGGTCTCAACCATGATGCTTTAAAACCTCTCAATGAAGATGCTTTCGCTTCAGTTCGCAATAGATTGGCTAAAAGCGCTCGCGCGTTTCCTCTTCGGGCAGGCCGTCGCCACCACACATTGCCCACCTCAGTCTACTTTCGACCCCATAGTGTCCCGCCGGCGCGATACGATCCGGATCATTGAGAGTGCCTGCTGTTATGCGTAGGACGTCTTCATCGAAATAATGCAGGAAAAGCGGTGATCCACAGACGGGGCAAAAGCCGCGTTCAGCAATAGGTGACGAGCGATACACCGCCGGTGGCGTGGTCCATTCGATATCGGCAAGGTCCACCTGCACCAGCACTGCAAACGGGCCGCCGGTTGCCCGGCGACACATCGTACAATGACAGTATCCGGCATAGCGAGGCGCCTGCCGGAAAGCGTATCGGCGGCTGCCGCAGAGGCATCCGCCACTCCAGGCTGCTTCAGCAGGAACCATAGCATTTTTCTCACCTGGTTTTGTAAAAGATTCAAAATCCGCGGCCCTCATGGCCGACAGACAGAGATTACCCCCTCTCAGGCTTGCAAAAGCGTTACTCACGAGTAGGACGCGGAGACTTCGTTCGCTTCCCTCTGCCTTCGGAAACCCGGTGGCGCATCATACTCCGTCTCCACGTGCCGCTCTTCGGCTCGCCGCCAATGATCGAGATCACCTTCTTCCGGCCGCCCTTCTTCCTCCCAGACACGATGACCTCGCTGGCGACGCTTCGCTTCATTATCATCTATTGATCGTTGTCCTAGATATTTGATGCAGATTTCCAGGGCTTGGACGGCGCTGTGAGTATCTTCGCGCTCGATTTGGATCGGATCAAAGCCACCAGTCGAAAAGGTATGACAACGACATTTCCTTTGTCAGTTCATCGAAACACGGCTTGCGACGCTTGGCTGTCATCAGCAAACCAAGTTCTCTCGATGAGAGGCCGAAGCGAAAGAACAGTTCCTCTGCAGTTCCACATTCTCTCCTCAAATGATACTGCGCGGCATCCTTGCGGCGGACATCAGCGGCTGGGCGACTTGATCCAACAGTTGACCGGCATTCTGCTCCTCGCCAAGAGACAGCGTGAGCAACTGCGGGTTGACCAAGTTGCAGGGCGAGATTCCGTGCAGTCATATAGGCCGCGGTTTCGTAGTGCTCGACGCGCAACGCGGCACCGATCAACGCCAGATCCGCAGGGGCCTCTTCTTTCATTTTACCGTCTGCCATCACCTCCTCACCTTCTTCGACCAGACCGGCCATTCCCCTTGCAGGGTTTGGCGCGCGCAGTCGAACCGAGAAGACGGAGACATTCGATCAAGCGATCGACCTGTGTCTCTGTTTCAGCGAGATGATGCTCGAAAAGCGTTTGCAGCTGCGAGCTGCGAGCGGCTTTCTGCATCTTCGGCAAGGCTTTCAAAAGTTGCTTTTCCGCGTGCAGCAGGCCACGCAACTCATCGACGAGCACGTCCTGAATCGCTTCCGGTCCTTCGGAAAGAGCGCTGCGCGCTTTGATGGCTGGACCGTCGCTCTCGGTATTCCTGATGTTCTGGAAGGCTGGGGCCTCGACAAACTCCCAATCTCCGCCCTCGTTCGAAGGGCCTCGCGTATCCACTTCCCCGAGATCGCCTTCTCCCGTCGAGTCATTGAAAAACTGATCGACAAGATCGGCAGTCGGCGCGATTTTCCCGACGCTGAGCGGCGGCTTTCCCATGCTCTCAAGGGCTAGAGAGAACGCACGCATGTGGGTGATTTCTCTTGTGATCAGGGAATTGCAGCGCATCCATGGTTCCCGGGTCGCGGCAAAAATCGATCAGGCGCTCGTAGACAATCTTTGCCCGCGCCTCCGCTGCAATATTGCTGCGCAGATCAACATCCAATTCTCCGGTGATCTTGAGATAATCGGCAGTCCACGGGTTTCCCATCGAATTGAAGAGATTTACCCGCCGCCGGCAATTGCGATCAGCGGGTCCGTCTCTGGCTCTTCTCTGACCGACTTCAGAGGTTTCAAATGCATTCGGCCAGAGTACCAACAATCTCAAGGTGACTGAGCTCCTCGGTTCCAATATCCATGAGGAGGTCTTTCCGACTAGGATCCTCACAGTTCAGACCTTGAATGGAATATTGCATTGCCGCGGCGAGTTCGCCGTTGCGCCGCCGAATTGCTCGAGCAACATGTTGCCGAATTTCGGGTCAGGCTCGTCGACCCGGACTGTATACATAAGCTTCTTGACATGGTGGTACATGCGACACCCTCCTCGGTGATCGCAACTAACCGACCGCCTGGAGGAATGTTCCGGGCGTTTTCGAATTAACGGTCTGGCCCGCCGCAGATCCTGACGGGGATGCTGGCGCGGCCATCCGCCACGCAAGCACACGCTGTGCCTCAAGCATCTTTCGCAGCGTTGAGGTCTGAACGCTGTCACGCGCGTGTGGCGTACCTTGGGCTGTCCTCTGCCGATCAGACTCCTGCAGGAACAATGTCGGCATGTCGGAGTTCGAAGCTGCGAACCAATGGAGGACATCATGGCAGACAACGAAATCCGCGACGTCTTTATTGTCGGACTCAGAAATGCCCACGCGATGGAAAATCAGGCTTTGAGCATTATGAAGCCGCAGTTGTCACGCATCGAAAACTATCCCGAAGTCGCAGCGAAACTCGAACAGCATATTCGGGAGACTGATAGCCAGATTGCACGTCTCGAAGAGGTACTCGATGGGCTGGACGAAGACCATTCTACATTCAAGGACATGGCGCTGTCATTCACCGGCGCGATGACAGCCATGGGTCACACGATGGCCGGCGACGAGATCCTGAAGAATTCCTTTGCCAATTTCGCGTTCGAAAACTTCGAGATCTCCGCCTACAAGTCCTTGTTGACCGTCGCGAATGCTGGCGGCTTTACTACTGCCATGGCCGCCATTCAGTCCAATCTCGCTGAAGAAGAGGCTATGGCAAAATGGCTTGACGACAATCTGGCCGCAGTCACTCGAAAGTTCCTGACGCTGCGGGAAGAAGGAGCAACCGCCAAGGTCTGACGGACATGAGCGATCGTCCGTGGAGGGGTCTCGGAAACGCTGGAATGGACTTGCAGCTGAAGTGGAGCTAATACGATAACCCGTGGCCCAATGGAATCTCGGTAGCATAAAAGCGAATGGTCGCGCCAGCTGGCGGCGCCGCCTCAGTTCCGGAACCCGCGCCGTTCGGAGAATCGAACACTGGGAAACGCACCGCGACTGGTTACCACCCCCGGTGACAGCAAACCTGCTACCTGCGGTTCGTTCAGCACCATCTTTTATAGTTCTATAATACGTGGTTTTATCGACTGTCAAATGTTGTGTTTCCGCCATGGATGCACGGCAGCGAGTGGCACTGAATCTGAGGCGGATACGGGTTATGCGAGGGATCTCGCAGGACAACCTCGCGCTTGAGGCCAATGTCGAGCGTCCTATGTGGGCTATCTCGAGCGCGGCAATAGGAACCCGACTGTCACGACGCTCGAGAAGATTGCGGAAGCGCTGGCTTGCGATATTTCCGAGTTCTTCGTTCCTGTGGCCGATGATGTCATCACAATGAAGCCGCTGAAGAGCGGACGGAAGCCGTCGCGTGGCTGACGTTTACTCCTGTGCGGCCATAAGTATGGCCAACACGGGTTTGGTTTGGTCGCTTCAGGTCAATGTCAGCTATCCGTTTTAGGGCTGGATCGTGCGAGACTGGCGCCCCCAATCGAAGTTTCGCATGAGGTTCACAAAACCTCTCAGCTCTGTCTCACGCTAGCGAGGCAGAGCTTTCGCCACCTCCGTGCGTGTCAGTAGACGATCACACAGTGCAAACGAAGCTTTTCGCGCCGAAGGCAGCCTTGTGGACCAGAGACAGGCGACTGCGAGCGGCGGCCGAAAATGCGGGCGTGCCATTACATATTCCGGCCGATGAATCTCACTAGATGCCCGAGATTTATGTTCAAAGGTTTTTGCGAAACTTTACTGCTCTTGAGGGGACACGAACACATGACCCTTCCAACCTAGATCACCAGCCGCTGAAATCCACGACATTGTCCTACGCAGTTATGACTGCCTGCGGCGCAATGAAACTCCAATTGAGAGCGCATCGCCGACGGGTTATCGCGGCCGCGACACGACGGCAAAGAGACCTAACCGTCATGCCCCGTCATCCTTTCGTGGAGCGACGATTGGAGACCCGCCAGCGCCCGATCGACTGCCGCCATCACATCCGCCGGCAGCGGTCCCTTGGCCAAGGCTCCGGCGTTTTCCTCGACTTGAGCAACCGTGCGGAAGCCCGGAATTGGCAGCGTGCGCGGCGAACGCGCCCACAACCCGGCAAGCGCACCCTGTGTGAGGGTGCGGCCCCCCTCGGTCAGCAGATCGCGGACCGCCTCCAGGCGCGCGGCAAATTCGGGAGCAATCCTGCCGTCTTTGAAGTAGACCATCCAGTCGAGGCCCGCACCACGCACATCCTTTTCTCCGACTGCCTTGTCAGACGTGAACTTGCCGCTGAGCAGCCCCATGGCGAGCGGACCGCGATTGATGGAGATCAGACCATTACGCTCGATAACATCGATCATCGCCGGGACCGGCTCGAAGACGTTCATCGTATGCTGAACCGAAACGAACCCTGAGCGATGCACGTGACGTGCGGCGCGGTCAGGATGATCCGTACTCCAACCGAAAGCATCGATCTTGCCTTCGGCCTTGAGCGCTTCGAGTGTCTCAAATACCTCGTCAGAAGCTTCGAGCGGAAAATCGTTAAGATGGAACTGCAGCAGATCCAGACGATCACGGCGCAAGCGGCGCAATGACGTCTCAGCGGACCGCCGGATAAAGGCAGGATCGGAAAAGGCGCCCGTGGCTTGCTTGGTCTTCTCGTCCGTCGCGAAGCCGAATTTGGTGGCGATGGTGATATCGTCCCGATTGCCGATCGCCCTGCCGACCACCTCTTCGGAATGACCAGCCCCGTAATTCGAGGCGGTGTCGAAGAAGCGAACGCCGAGATCGACCGCCCGGTCGATGGCACGGACCGATTCGTCATCATCGACGTCACCCCAGCCGAGCGGCACATCGCCAGCATAAAACGGTCCGCCGATCGCCCAACATCCCATGCCCAGGCGCGGGATTTCCCGGCCATTCCAGAGCGTCATTGTGGTCGTGCTATCGGGTTTGGTCAGCATGTCGTCCTCCACGATCATCTATCGTTGCAGGCAGACATAGGGAGAGATGCCAGAGCGATAAACAGCCAAATCTGCAGGGTATTTTTCATTGATGAAAAACGGCTGGCCGCTGCGCAATACAAATGGAGGGAGCTCCGCATGGTATAGAACGCACTCTGGCGCAAATAGGGCTGCCGTCCTCGCTGCCATTGTCTTCATCGTGCTTCGACCACGCCGGCCTCCGGTCAGCGCTAACAGAAGACATGCGCGGCGTCGGGATCGAACTCCAGATGCACGTTATCGCCGCGGCTTAGACCAGAGATGGCTTCGTGGCCGAAGGGCAGGCGCACGGACAGGATTTCCCCGGCGGCAATCCGCGTGGTCACATGCACGTTGTTGCCGAGGAAAGTGATATCGTTGACGGTCGCGCTGAGGCCCTTGCTCACGCCCGCCTCGCGCCCGAGCCGGATGCGTTCCGGCCGCAACATCAATGCCGCTTTGCTCCCCGACGCCGGCCGGCCGTGAACCGGGATGCTGTCGAAGATGATCTTGTCGCCGAGTGAGATCGTCGCCTGGCCATTGTCCGATGAAAGCAGATGACAGGAGATGAAGTCGCTGTCGCCGATGAATTCGGCGACAAAACGGGTACGTGGATTGGCATAGAGTTCCGGGCCGGTTCCTATCTGATCGATGATGCCTTTGGAGAAGACGGCGATACGATCGGACAACCGCAGGGCCTCTTCTTGGTCGTGGGTCACATAGAGGATCGTTACCTCGGTTTGCTCGTGGATCCTTTTGATCTCGTGCTGGATCTCTTCGCGCAATTTCTTGTCGAGAGCCGACAACGGCTCGTCCATCAAAAGCACCGGCGGATCATAAGCGAGTGCCCTTGCAAGAGCGACGCGCTGCTGCTGGCCGCCGGACATTTGCGCGGGCTTGCGATCCTCGAAGCCTTCCAGCCGGACAAGGCGGAGCATCTCCCTGACCCGGCTGTCGACCTCCGCCTTGGACTTGCGGCGCACCTTCAACGGAAAGGCGATATTCTCTCCGACGGTCAAATGCGGAAATAGCGTATAGCGCTGGAACACCATGCCGATATTGCGCTTGTGCGATGGCGTCGACAGCAGCGTCTCGCCGTTCAGCAGGATATCACCCTTGGTGGGGTTCTCGAAACCGGCGAGGATATAGAGCGTCGTGCTCTTGCCCGAGCCGGAGGGGCCGAGAAAGGTCAGGAACTCGCCGCGCTTGACCTCGAGATTGACGTCGTGGACCGCGACGACGGGACCATATTCCTTGCGGATGCCTTTGATCTTCAGGAAGGATTCGCTCATTTTTTTAGAACCTTGCGCACGATCGCGGCCAGCGTCATCAGCATGACCGTCAAAAGGATGAGAAGTGTGGAGGCTGCTGCGACGACCGGCGTCAGGTCCTGCCGGAGCGTCGCCCAGACTTTGACGGGCAGCGTCTGCAGCGTCGGGCTCGCCATGAAGATCGCAACGACCACCTCATCCCAGGACGTCAGGAACGAGAAGACGGCAGCCGAGAACAATCCATGGCTGATGGCGGGCAGCGTGACCCTGATCTTCGCCTCGAGCGGAGATGCGCCGCAAAGCACGGCGGCATCCTCGATCGACTTGTCAAAGCCTTCGAGCGCGCCAGCGATCGACAGGATGGAAAAGGGTAGCGCCAGGACCAGATGGGACAACACGAAGCCGACCAAGGTGCCGCCCAGCCCAATTCGCAGGAAGAAGGCGTAGAGAGCGACGGCGAAGACGACGACGGGGAGGATCATCGGCGTCAGGAACAGTGCCTTCAGCGCATCGCGAAACATGAACTTCCCGCGCACCAGGCCGAAGGAGGTCACAAGACCGAGCAGCACCGAAAGCACCGTGACGATCGAAGCGATCTTGAAGCTCGTCCAGGCGGAAGCCAGCCATTGCGGATCGGAAAGCAGTTCCGCGTACCAGCGCCAGGTCCAGCCCGGCGGCGGAAAGATCAGCCATTGCGATGAGCCGAACGACAAGGCGGCGATGAACAGGATCGGCAGAAGAAGAAAGGCCGCGGTCAGGACGGTGATGGCAAGCAGCACATATTTCCACCAGCCGAGACGATCGAAATTCAGCAACATCTCAGCGTCCCCCCGTGCTTTGAACACCGAAGAGCCGCAGCTGGACGGCATAGAGCGTCAGGGTGACGACCAACAGGACGAAGGCGGCCGCGCCGCCCATGCCCCAATTGACGAGCGATTGCACGAACTGGGCGATGAGTTCGGCGAGCATCATGTTCGCGGTGCCGCCAAGCAGCGACGGCGTGACGTAGTAGCCGAGCGACATGACGAACACCATCAGGGCTCCTGCCATCATGCCGGGAGCGGCAAGCGGTATCAGAATGCGAGTGAGGCACTGCAGACGGCTGGCACCGCACAGTGCCGCCGCCTGCAGCACGGCCGGATCGATCTTCTTGATGACGCCGTAGAGCGGCAAGATGATGAAGGGCAGCATGATATAAGTCATGCCGATCGTCACACCGGTCAGGTTATTGACGAGGGCAAGCGGCTTGTCGATCAGGCCCATGCCGATTAGCATCTTGTTGATCAATCCCGTACGCTGCAAAAGCACCATCCAGGCATAGGTGCGCGCGAGCAGGTTCGTCCACATCGACAGCAGCAGGATCGCAAAGACGACCGAGGACCAGCGCGACGGCATGATCGCCAGCGTCCATGCCACGGGAAAGCCGATCAACAGCGATAGGACGGTGACGACGCCCGACACGATGAACGTGTTGGCGAAGATCTTTAGATAGGTTTCTGAGCCCAGCAATTCGGCGTAATTGCCGAAGCCGAAAGCCGGCTCCATCACGCTGCGCAGAAGCAAGGCGATGACCGGAAAGATGAAAAAGATCGCGACGAAGGCGAGGGCCGGCGCGACCTGCGCGAATCCGGTCGACCCTGCCGTCTTGCGCGCCGGTGCGGCCGCGTCCGCGACGTCTACGTATGTCGACATGGCAATCCTTTCCCACCATGGGCGCTGTTGAGCAGCGATCGCTAGGCACAGGCCTGGACCTCGCATTGCCCCACCGCGGAGATTTGTCCGCGGTGGTCTGGTCATCTCCGCCGCTTACTGCGCCTGCCAGGCGTACCACTTCTTGCCGATCGCATCCCTGTTCGCGGCCCAGTAATTCATGTCGGCATTGACCTGACTGGCGGTCTGCTGGTCCGGCAAGGTCTTGGCTATTTCAGGGTCCATCAGTTTCGCCGAGCCGAGGTTTGTCGGCGCATATCCGGTGGCCTTCGCCAAATCGGCCTGCGACTGTGCCGAGGTCGCGAGCGCGATGAATTTCATCGCCGTTTCAAGGTTCGGCGCACCCTTGGGGATGACAAGGGCATCCGCTGCCGTGATGTTCTGGCTCCAGGAGGTCTCCGTCTTGACGCCGCTGTTGGCAAGCGCGGTCATACGGCCATTCCAGAGACTACCGAAAGGCGCTTCGGCCGAGGCCAGCAGCTGCTGCGATTGCGCGCCGCTCGACCACCAGACAATATCGGATTTGATCGTATCGAGCTTCTTGAAGGCGCGATCGAGATCGAGCGGATAGAGCTTGTCGGCGGGAACGCCATCGGCCAAGAGCGCCGCTTCGATGACGCCGGGCGCGGACCATTTGTAGAAGGTGCGCTTACCGGGGAATTTCTTCGTGTCGAAGAGATCAGCCCAGGTCTTCGGGCAGGCGCTGACCGCATCGGCGTTGCAGCCGATAACAAAGGAATAATAGAAGCTACCGACGGAATAGTCGCTGACGAAGCGCGGATCGAGCTTGGACTTGTCGATGACGGAAAAGTCGAGCTTTTCGAGCAGACCCGCCTTGCCGGCCTGCGCGGCATAATCACCCTCGACGTCGACGACGTCCCAGCTCACCTGGCCGGCTTCGACCATTGCTTTCAACTTGCCGTAATCCGTTGGGCCGTCCTGCATGACGCCGATACCGGTCTTTGCCGTGAACTGGTTGGCCCAGGCGACCTTCTGCGCATCCTGCGTCGTTCCTCCCCAGCTCGTGAAGACCATGGTGTCGGCCTTGGCGGGCATGGATGCGGCCATCATAGCGGCAAAGGCCGCGAGTGCAATTCTTGCTTTCATGTTCCCTTGTCCTTGTTTTCGGTTTTTAGAGGCATGCCTTACGCACCCGCCGTTCATCCCAATGGGGAGAAACCGGCGGGCTTCATGATCTTGTTTTCCGCTTGTTCGATCAGGTCGCGGATCTTCGGCAGGAAGGCCTGCCATTTGGGGTCGGCGGCCAGCCGCCCGCGCCGCGCCTCGCGATCGTCGAGGCTTGCATAGGCCCAGATGTGCACGATCTCGTTGATGACACCGATTTCCGAGTAGAAGTACCCGACGAGATCGCCGAGATGGGCCTTCTGGATGGCGATCCCTTCCTCTTCCACCACCTTCAGATATTGCGGGGTCGTGCCGTTCTTCAGCCGGTAGGTGCGGATCTCGTAAAACATCGGTCTCACCTCATGACGAAGGGATCGGGAATCGGATCGTCCGATGTGCGCAGCCAGATCGTCTTGGTGCGCGTATAATCGAGCGCCGCCGCAAGCCCGCCTTCCCTGCCATGGCCGGAAAGGCCGAAGCCGCCGAAGGGCGCGATAGGCGATACCGCGCGATAGGTATTGACCCAGACGACGCCGGTGCGGATGCCCTTCATCAGGCGATGGGCGCGTGTGAGATTCTGGGTGAAGACACCGGATGCCAGGCCGTAGCGGGTATCGTTTGCAAGCCTCAAGGCTTCTGCCTCGCTCTCGAACGAGACAACCGACAGAACCGGCCCGAAGAATTCCTCAGCCAATGACGGCGAGTTGACGCCATCGCAATCGAGGATCGTCGGCGGGAAGTAATAACCCACGCCGTCTGGCTTTTGGCCACCGGTGATCAGCCGAGCGCCGCTCGCAATGGATTTCTCGAGGAGAGCGGCCACATGATCCTGCTGGCGTTTCGTAGCTAGCGGGCCGACCTCCGTCGCCATGTCGAGCGGTGAACCGATACGGATCGCCTCGGCCTTGCGCTTGAGGATCGACAGAAAGGCATCCTTGACGCTGGCCTCGACGATCAGCCGCGAGCCGGCAACGCAGCTTTGACCAGTCGCCGCGAAAATGCCGGCGACTTGCGCGTTCGCGGCGCTCTCGAGATCGGCATCGGCAAAGACGATGAAGGGTGATTTGCCGCCCAGTTCCAGCGAGGTCGAAGCAAGGTTCTCGGCCGAATTGCGGATGACATGGCGTGCCGTCTCCGGTCCGCCGGTAAAGGCGATATGCGCGACCTTGGGGTGCCGCCCGAGTACCGCGCCGCAAGAAGGGCCGAAACCGGTGATGATGTTGACGACGCCGGCCGGAAAGCCGGCTTCATGAACCAGGCGCGCGAATTCCAGCAGCGGCGCCGGACCATCTTCGGACGCCTTGACGACCATGGTGCAGCCGGCGGCGAGCGCCGGTCCAATCTTCACCGCCGAGAGAAAAAGCTGACTATTCCAGGGCACGACCATGGCGACGACGCCGACTGGCTCGCGGCGCAGCCAGACATCCATGTCCGGCTTGTCGATCGGCAGGTAGGAGCCCTCGATCTTGTCGGCGATGCCGGCATAGTAGCGATAATAGTCGGCGACATAGGCGATCTGCGCCGAGGTCTCGCGGATGATCTTGCCGGTGTCGAGCGTCTCCAGTTCGGCAAGTTTCCGCGCATTGGCCGCGACGAGATCCGCGAGCCTGTAGAGAAGCTTGCCACGCTGCGTCGCCGTCATCTTTGCCCAGGGGCCCTCGTAAAGCGCCTTCTCGGCGGCATCGACGGCGCGGTCGACATCAGCCTCCCGCGCTTCCGGCATTTCTGCCCAGACGGCGCCAGTCGCGGGATCGATGCTCTGGAAGCGGGCTTCCCCATCCAGAAATTCGCCGTCGATGTAATACTGGAAGCGCTGCATGGCGTTCACTCCTGAAATGCCGGCATGACCTCGGCGATGAAGCGTTCGAGCGATGCCTTCTTGCGCTCGAACGACATGCCGGTGTCGATCCAGAAGGAATATTCGTCGTAGCCCATCGCCTGATAGGCCTTCAGTCGGGCAATCACGGTTTGGGCATCGCCGACGACGTTATTGCTGCGCATGACCGCATCCGACAGCATGGGATTGGCGCGAATGTTCTCTTCCGGGATGCGCTCGATCAGGCCCTGATGGATCGGCTTCTCGTTCTTGAACCAGGCGAAGAAGTAGTTGTAATAGACGCTGAGCTCATGGGCGGCCTGCGCGATGTCATCCTCGGACGAGCCGACATAGGTATGACGCAGGAGCATGATCTTCGGTCGCTCGATGTCCGGGTTCTTGGCGCAGGCGTCATTGAACCGCCCCATCAGCGCCTCGACTTCATCGTCACCCTGCCAGAGCGGCGTCACCTGGACATTACAGCCATTGGCGACGGCGAATTCATGCGAATTCGGGTCGCGCGCGGCAACCCAGATCGGCGGATTGGGCTGCTGCAGCGGCTTTGGCGCCGAGGTGGTCGGCGGGAATTTGAAGAACTCGCCCTCATGGGCGTAATCCCCCTGCCAGATGCCTTTGACGGCCGGGATCAGCTCGCGCATGCGCTGACCAGCGCCCCAGGCGTCGAGACCCGGCAACAATCGCTCATATTCAAAGGAGTAGGCGCCGCGGGCAATGCCGATATCGAGCCTGCCGTCGCAGATGATGTCGGCCATGGCGGCTTCACCGGCAAGCTTGATCGGATGCCAGAAGGGCGCGATCACCGTTCCCGTGCCAAGCCGTGCCCGCGATGTCCGCCGCGCCAGATCGGCGATGGTCACGAAAGGGTTCGGTGCGATGGTAAAATCCATCCCATGATGCTCACCCGTCCAGATCGCGTGCATGCCGCCCCTGTCGGCGATCTCGCATAGCGCGACGAACTCCTCATAGAGGCTCTTATGCGTCTGGTTCGCGTCGAGGCGCTCCATGTGAACGAAGAGAGAGAATTTCATGCCCGCACCGCCTTTCCGGAAACCGGTCGCACCATGCCGGAGGTCTCGTCGCCAAAATAGACCCCGAAATTGCCGATCTGGCTTTCCAGCGCGAAGCGGGAGACGATATCGGCCGTGGAGCTGGTCTTGAAATGCGCGGTCTTGAGCGCATCCGGCTTGAGGAACCGGCCCGTGCGCGGCTCACCTTGTGAAGCAAAGGCCCGATAGACGATGTGATGCTTGCCATCGCTCCTGCCTTCATAGACGGAATAGAGAAAGCCGACGGTCACGGTTAGGCCGGTCAGCGTCTGTAAATACTGACCGAGAATATCGGCGGGGCTGCCCTCCCTGCCCTCGCAATTGGGAAGAGCCAGAACATCGTCCCCGAGCAGCAGGATCTCACCGTCGCGCTCGAGAACGGCACCCAGCTCGATATTGCCCTCCGCCGCAGCGGAGACCGCCTTGCTCGCCAGGATCGGGGTGAAATAGCCGCCACGGGCATAGCCAAGCCCATTGCGGCCGCTATTGTCGAACGAGACGATACGTCCCATCAGGACAACGTGATCGCCTGCTTCGATCACTTCGCTCATGGCACATTCGAACCAGGCGGCGACATCGGCGAGGATCGGACAGCCATACGCCCCGGAAGTCCACTCAACGGCGGCGAACCGGTCTTCAACGGGTCGGGCAAAGGTGTTGGAGACCGCCTTCTGCGTCTCCGAGAGCACATTGATGGCAAAGTGCTTCGCGCTCGTCATGGCCGCGAAATTACGCGAGGTCTTGGCGAGGCAAACAAGAAGAAGCGGCGGCTCAAGCGATACCGACGTGAAGGAATTCGCCGTAAAGCCGATCGGCAGACCAGCCTGATCGCGCGCGGTGACGACCGTCACGCCCGTCGGAAACGCGCCGAAGGCGTCGCGCAGCGCCCTTGGATCGAAATCTTGTGCCGTCATCTTGCGTCCTCCCCGCATGAAAGCCACTCGGCAAGCAGCTCATTGACGATAACTGGCGCGGTCAGGTTCACCATATGGCGGTGCCCTTCGACGATCCGTGCCCAGCCTTTGGGTGCCGCCGCGGCCATCTCCTCCGCCATCCGTGGCGTCGAGTTCGGATCGTCGGATCCCGTCAGGAACAAGGCCGGTGCCCCGACATCGGGCCAGCGATCGGCATAGGTCTCATCGCCACCGGCGAAAGCCGCATAGGCCGTGGCATAGGCTTTCGGATCGACAAGGCTCAACCAGTTCCGCGTGAGTTCCCGCGCGACTCCACTTTGAGCATCATCGCCGAACCAACGCTGCAGCGGGCCCTCCTTGTCGACACCTGAAATCGGTATCGCGGCTGCGCGTGCCAGCACGGCCGCCTTGGCCTCGGGATCGCGCCGATAGACGCCATTGAGATAGGCGACCCTCTTGATCCGCTCACCGAAGGTGGCGGCGGCCCCTCCGGCAACGAGCGCGCCCATCGAATGGCCGGCGACATTGACCTCACTGAACGCCATCTCATCGAGAAAGCCGCCGAACCAGGCGACAAAGACTTCCAGCTTGCTGCCCGGAGGCAAACCAACGCTTTCCCCATGACCCGGCATATCGACGGCGATGACGCGATGGCTTCTGGAAAAAGCCTCGATCTGTGGCATCCAGGCTTCAAGCCGCATGCCTACGCCATGGATCAGCACCAGCGGCTCACCTTTGCCGACTTCATGATAGGCTGTGCCGCGCGCCGTGTGCTTGCGAGGCAAGCCTCCCACATTCAGAAGATCGGCCTTGTTCTGATCCATCGTTTCCATCGCCGGCATCCAGACGCCCGATCTCTTAAACGCCGGCCGGATTGGAGACGTCCTGTCCCAGATCCTTAAGATCCTGATAGCGATCGCCGATGCGATGATGCGGCCGACCACCGATCGAGGCACCAAGCGCGATGACGATTTCGTCGGCGGCCGGTGCATCCGGTATCGACGTCTGGATTGTCAGATAATGCGAGCGGCGACCTTCATCATTCTTGTCCATGAGCGGAATCATGATCGGCGCATTGGCCGGTCCGCGCGTGTTGCAGAAGGCGAGATAGGATTTGGCGCCGACGGCATGGCGATAATGATTGCCGAAGCGAAGAGTGTGGATCAGCGCGGATGCATGCTCGATCTCGCCATCGAGACCGACGACGGCGGATTTGCCGTAAGCCTCGACGGCCTCGCCCGATCCGACCGCATCGATGATCATCTTGGTGAGCAGTTCGCCGAGAACGGGTGCCGCGGCATGAATCTCGGGCTTCAGATCCGCGACGAAGCCACGACCAGCCCAAGGGTTTTTGACGATCGCGCATGCCGAGAAGAGCTTCAACGGCGTGGCCGCCCTGCCCCCTTCAACAAGCGTCGTTTCGATCTGCAGGACGGTTTTTCGGATCTGAAGGCTCATGGCTCGCTCTCATCTAGGATTAGATATGATGGTATGCCATAATACTGAACTGTCAAGCAGCTTTGAACGACCGGAATAAAAAACCCGTCGCTGTCAGAAATAATCAGCTATATCAGTAGCTTATGAAGGGGTAGAGGCAAATGCCCGCGAAAGCGATGCTTGTCGTCGCGGATCTTAAGCCGCCGATATTCCGCTTCCGTATTCGTTATTATGGTATACCGTCACACCGAAGGGGTAGCAGTGTCAACCCGCTCCGCCAGGCAAACGACAATTTGATGAGGCGTGACGGCTCCCTACATCATCCGCCTTGGCGCAAGCCGGCTCGTCGCATGGCGAGATTTTCGCGGGCGTTAGCCCTGGCGGATGACGGCGCCGATCACATTGACGACAATGCGCGCGGCGGTCAGGGCCGAAAGGCCGTCGATATCGGCGGGAGGATAGAGCTCCACCAGATCAAAACCCGCGATGTCAGCTCGCCGGCCGAGGCCGGCGATCAGGTCGATGATCTGCGTATAGGTGAGGCCGCCGGGCGTGCGAGCCGCCACGCCCGGCATGATGCCGGGATCGATGCTGTCGCAATCCAGGGAGACAACGACCCGAGCACCCTTCGGAATGTGCCGGA
Source organism: Martinezella sp. CNPSo 3890 (assembly GCF_057784455.1). Classification (NCBI taxonomy): domain Bacteria; kingdom Pseudomonadati; phylum Pseudomonadota; class Alphaproteobacteria; order Hyphomicrobiales; family Rhizobiaceae; genus Martinezella; species Martinezella sp. CNPSo 3890. Next base: position 140,453 of record NZ_JBXSOR010000011.1, read on the forward strand.
GAGCGGCCTCGACCCCTTGGGCATGGATCTGGCGGGCCGTGACAAAGCGGCTGCCATAACGTTGCGCTGTCTCGATATCCGAAGGGCGGGCACTGCCGACGCCACGCAGGCCGACCTGCACCATTCCGGCGACATGCGGCATCTCGCTTGCCCGCCGCATCGGGCTTGAATAGCCGTAGCGCTCGCCATGCAGCGTGTCGCGCCAGTCGATATGGGCATCGATCTGCAAGATCCAGACCGGCCCCTCATCCGCAAAGCCGGCGATGAACGGGATCGTGACGGAACAATCGCCGCCAAGCAGGATCGGAATGGCCGGCAATGCAAGCACGCCGCGCGTCCTTGCCTCGATCCGATCGCGGTTGCCGGCATTGTCGTGCATGACAGTCTCAACGTTTCCGACGTCGACGCAGCAAGCGGGCTTACCAGCAAACAACGGGCCACCGAGATCGAAATCCCAGTGATCGACTAAGCCGGCATCATCCTGGCTGGCGTCCCGGATGGCTCTCGCCGACAAGGCATGACCGCTGCTGTCCCTGCCAGGATAGGTACTGCCATGACCCGCCCCGAAGATCACCACACGCGGCGGACGACCGTCATCGAGACGGTCCGGGAAGCCGAGAAAGGAAGAGGAAGCCGTCATCTTCATGGCCTTCGTGGGAAATCAATCGATCGGCCGCCGCCCGGAAAGCACGGCCTGGGCGATGGCGCTTGCGCTGGCGACATGATCCATCGCCGCCTGATAGGCGCCGTCGCCGTCGCCGCGCCTGATAGCATCGACGATACGCGCCATCTGCGCGGGTCCTTGAACATCGCGATCTTGCGTCTTGATCGTCATGGAGCGCAGGTGATTGATGCGCACGGTCAGAAGGTTGACGACGCCCCAGGCCACATGGCGGTCGACCATGCTGAACAGCGTCTGATAAAAGGACGATGTGTGGGCAAGCACGCCGGCCATGTCCCTCTCGCGGTAGCTATGCCTTATGTCCTCGAGCGACTTGTCCAGAGCATCCGCGATCGCGGGGTTGTTCTGCTCGGCGCAAAGCCGTGCCGCCATCCCTTCGAGCGCGGCGCGGATCTCGTAGATCTGCTTGGCTTCGTCATGGTTGAGCTGCGCGACGATCGGCCCCTTGTTCGGAAGGTTGGCGACGAGGCCTTCGGATTCGAGATGGCGCAGCACCTCTCGCACGATCGTGCGGCTGACACCGAGTTGAGCGCAAAGATCGCGTTCGACCAGGCGGTCGCCCGGGCGGAAATAGCCGTTGATGATCGCCTCTCGCACTTTGTCGAGGGCGAGCTCCCGCAACGTCTTCGTCGGACGCTCCACGCGAATCGCGGCGCCATGCGCATCGTCATTCATTTCCACACCCTCGATCTTCGGATACCATAATATGGCGTACCAAAATCATCCATTGTCGAAATGAAGTCAATGCGGAGAGCGCCCGTCAGAGCAAGGCTTGCTCGTCAATGCCGAAATGCTCCTTCAACACCTTCCAACCTTTCGGCGTGACGTCAACAGCCCGGGACGAAGGTGCCCGCCGTATGCAACCCTTCGCCAAGAGGAACTTGGTCAAATGAACGCCAAGCGGTCCAGCAAGATGATGTTCTCTCTCCGTCCAATCGAGGCATTGCCGGGCAAGCCCATGGCGCGTGGGTCTGATGCTGGCCGTGTTCATGCCCATGCGGTCGAACCACTTCGCACCATCAGGCGTGAGTTCGAACCGCTTCTTTTCGGCCGCGACAAGGAACCCCTGCTCCACCAATCCATGGGTTAGGGCGATCCCAACGCGGCCGGCCAGATGATCATAGCAGCAACGCGCGAACCGAAGCTTCCGCGCATCCCGGGTCAACGGCTTTCTTCGCACGGATTGCGCCGGACCGATGGAGGCGAGGGTCTCGAGCGCCAGCGCGACATGGGAACCGGCGAGACGGTAATATCGATGCCGCCCCTCGGCTTCCACGGCCAGCAGCCCGCCGGCCAATAATTTGCCGAGATGCGAACTGGCTGTCTGCGCCGTCACGCCGGCCGCGTGGGCGAGCTCGCCGGCTGGCCGCGCCCGGCCATCGAGGAGCGCCGACAATTGGCCGCCCGCGCGGGATCGGCAATCAGAAAGGCAACGGCTGCTATATTCGGCTGGGTCGTCATGTCTAGGCCCCTTCACACCAGCCTGCATCATAACACCGAAATAGTTCGCATGCTTCGACACGTGTCGAAGCATTGGGACAGATCGCCGTCCTAGAGTGACCGCTCAAGCAATTGCCGCGGAACCGACCCACGACAAAGACCATCCTCGCCTTTTTCACCGACACCCATCTCGGCCAGAAGCTGGTCACCAAGACCGAAATCGCCGGCGACAGAATGGGCTATGAGAATACGCCGCGAGAGCACGAGCATCATCTGCGCCTGGTCCTCGGCGACATTGCCCGCCGAGGCATTTCCAAGATCGTCTTCGGCGGCGATATCGGCACCGCGTGCTCGGTTGGTGGCTTTTTCGAGCATCTGCGCGCCCATGCCTTCGATGTGTCGCTCATCCTCGGCAATCACGATACCTACGGCGATGTCGCGCCGTACCACGACATGGGCGGCGCTACCGTGGCTGGGAAACTTTGCTACTCGCAGCAAGATCCGCATGTGAAACGGATTTTCCTCGATACGTCCGACAACGTCGTGGGCGTCGACCAGCGCCGGTGGCTCGCCCGCGAACTCGAAGGTGTGAGGCAGGCCGCGATCTTCCTGCATCATCCGATCCTGCCGCTCGACACGCCGATAGATCGAACCGGGGCAGCCCTGCGCGATCGGGACGAGGTCAGATCGCTTCTGATCAGCATGGATTGCCGCATATCCCTGTTCTGCGGTCACTACCACATGATCGACGAAGCCCGGGAGGCAAACATCACGCAATATGTCTCGCCAGCGGTCTCCTATCAGATCGTCAAGCAATCCGAACGTCTCACGGCCGATACGGGGACATTCGGCTATCGTATCCTGGAGATGGACGAAGAAGGGATCAAAACGCGGGTCGTCTTGTTTTCAAGGACCTAGCCTGCGCGGACGGCTTGCCGCGTCACTTCGCGGCAACAGGGGGAAAAAGCATTTTCACTTCAGAGCGATGGCGCTATATCGTATCGAAGCGCCGGGGAATCGCCAGCCGGTTTGAAGGATATCACAATGAGCGTGCTTTTCTCTCCAGAACTCACGGTTTGTGGCATTGAGGAGTTGCCCGATCAACGCGCGCGAAACGTCACCCATGTGCTTTCCCTCCTCGATCCGGAATATCCCGAGCTCGATGTCTTCCACTCCTATGCCAAGCATCATCGCACGACGCTTCGTTTTCACGATATCATCGCGACGGCTCCAGGGCGGGTCATGCCCCGGCCGGAACATGTCGAAGCCATCCTGAAATTCGGCTCCGAGTTTCAGGCGCGACAATATCCCGGGGCTTCGAGCCATCTGCTGGTGCATTGCCACATGGGCGTATCGCGCTCGACCGCCGCCATGCTGTCCTTGATGGCGCAAGCAAACCCTGATGAGCCCGGTGAGAGCCTGTTTACTCGTCTGGTCGCCATCCGTCCGCAGGCCTGGCCGAACTCCCAGATGATCGGATTTGCCGACGAACAGCTCGGCCGAAAGGGCGATCTGACGGCCGCGCTTGCCCGCCATTACGGTCGCCAGATCAAGAGCCGGCCCGATTTCGTCGACTGGATGACGCATCTCGGACGTCAGGCAGAACTCAATATGGCGATCCCTGCGTAAGGATCGCCTCCCTCGCCTGAAGACCGACAGCCGGCACGATAGCCTCGCTACGCATTTTGACTAGCCCCCCACTCAATGCGCGGGAGCCGGTTCTGCTTCTGTTTCCGGTGCATCCTTCTTGTGATGATCGGCGGCGAGCAGCATATAGACCGCCGGGACGACGAAGAGCGTGAATAGCGTTCCGATGGCAAGACCGGCGGCGATCACCAGGCCCATGTTGAAGCGCGCGACAGCTCCTGCTCCGGTCGCCAGGATCAGCGGCACGACGCCGAGAACCATGGCGCCCGTCGTCATCAGGATCGGCCGCAAGCGGATACCGCAGGCACCTTCGATCGCCTCGCGCTTGGTCTTTCCCTCGGCCTGCAGCGTGTTTGCCACCTCGACGATCAGAATACCGTGCTTGCTGATCAGACCCATCAGCGTCACCAATCCGACCTGCGTATAGATGTTCATCGACGCGCCGCCGATACCGAGGCTGATGAAGGCAAGCGCGCCCGCGATCGACATCGGCACCGACACGAGGATGATGAACGGGTCACGGAAGCTGTTGAACTGCGCCGAAAGCGCCAGGAACACGATGATCAGGGCGAGCGCGAATGTGGTCGCCATGCCGCTCGATTCCTGCACATATTGGCGCGACTGCCCGCCATAGTCGACCGAGTAGCCCTGCGGCAACGTCCGTGCCGCGATCGACTTCAATGTATTCAGCGCATCGCCGACGGCAACACCAGGCGCCGGCACGCCGGAGATCGTGGCCGAATTCAATTGCTGGAAATGGGCGACCGAGCGCGGCGTGGCCTGGAGTTTCGCCGTCGCGATCGCCGAAAGCGGGATCTTGTTACCGTTCACGTTCGCGATCGGATAGTTCATGATCTGATCGATGGTCTGGCGCGACCGTTGCTCGACCTGCGGGATGACCTGATACGAGCGGTTGTCGATACTGAAGTAGTTGACATAGCCGCCACCCAGCATGGAGGCGAGCGCCGAACCGACATTGTTCATGGACAGGCCGAGGGCCGAGGCCTTGCTGCGATCGATCTGGATCGAATATTGCGGATTATCGACGTAAAGATCCTTCGTCAGGAAGATGAACTCGCCGGATTTCTGCGCTTCCTGCAGGAAGGCGGTGGATACCTCGTTGAGTTGCTCGAAGCCGCTGGTGCTGCCGATGGCGAACTGCACCGGCAGACCGCTGGCGCCGGGCAGCGGCGGTATCTGGAAGACCACGGACTGTCCGCCGGCGATCTTCGCCAGATCGGCCTGCACCAGTGGCTGCAGCTGGTCCGCCGTTCTCGTGCGCTGGTCCCAGGGCTTCAGCACCATACCCTCGAAGGATGTGCCCGGCACCTCGACCTGCAAGGTCTTGTCGGTTTCGGGGAAGCTGCGGAAGATCTTGGTGACCTGGTTGGAATTCAGCAGCTTTTGCTGAAGCGTCGCGTTGGGAGGGTTCGTCACCTGCGCGGCCAGGAAGCCCTGGTCTTCGTTGGGAGCCAGCTCGGTCTTGGCGCTGGTATAGAGGAAATAGATGCTGCCAAGCACGATCACAGCAAAGACCAATGCCACCGGCACCGTGTTCAGGCTGCCGTGCAGCATGCGCACATAGGGCCGGTGGATTTCCGAAAAGCGACGGTCGATGAAGTCGGAGATACGCTCTTCCCAGCCGCTGCGATCGGTCAGGTGCGGCTTCAGGATGCGCGAGCACATCATCGGCGTCAGCGTCAGCGCAATGATCATGGACACGGTAACGGCGCCGACAAGCGTGAAGGCGAACTCCGTGAACAGCGCGCCCGTCAGGCCGCCCTGGAAACCGATCGGAACGTAGACGGCGATCAGCACCACCGTCATGGCCAGGATCGGCCCCACCAGTTCATGCGCCGCGTCCAGCGCCGCCCTCATGGGCGTCGATCCCTCTTCGATGTGACGGTTGACATTCTCCACCACGATGATGGCATCGTCGACGACGAGGCCGATCGCCAGAACCAGGGCAAGCAGCGTCAGAAGATTGATCGAGAAGCCGAAGATCAGCATCATCGCAAAAGTGCCGACCAGCGACAGAGGTATGGCGACGACGGGAATGGCAACCGATCGCGGCGAACCGAGAAAGGCGAAGACCACGAAAATGACGATCACGAGAGCCTCGACCAGGCTCTTTACGACTTCATCGATGGAGGTGGTAACGAAAGTGCTGGAATCGTAGACGATGTAGCCTTCGAGCCCCTGCGGCAATTGCTGCTGTATACCTGGAAACACCGCACGCACGCCGGCGATCACGTCGAGCAGGTTGGCTGTCGGGGCGATCTGGATGCCCATGAACACGCCGTCCTGCCCATCGAAGCCGATCTGGACGTCGGGATTCTGGGACCCGAGGGCAACGGTCGCGACATCCTTCAGCCGCACGATCGTGCTGCCGATCTGCTTGACCACCATTTCCTTGAATTCATCAGCGGAATGCAGGTCGGTCTGCGCCGTCAGCACCGTCTGTGTCATCTGGCCGCGGGTGGTGCCGATGCCGGAGATATAGTTGTTGGCGCCAAGCGCGGTCCAGACATCGCCGGCCGACAGGCCATAGGCGGCAAGCTTGTCCGGCTGCAGCCAGGCTCTCAAGGCGAATGTTCGCGCGCCGAGGATTTCGGCCGTCTGAACGCCGTTGACCGCCTGCAATTTCGGCTGGACGACGCGCGTCAGATAGTCGGTGATCTGGTTGCTGGCCAGAACGTCGCTTCGGAAGCCGATATACATGGCGTCGATCGACTGGCCAATGGAGACCGTCATGATCGGCTGCTGCGTGCCCGTGGGCAATTGATTGAGAACGGAGGATACCTTGGCGTTGATTTCGGTCATCGCCGCATCGGCGCTGTAGTTAAGCCGAAGGTTGACGGTGATCGTCGACGTGCCGCTCGTGCTCGTCGAGGTCATGTAATCGATGCCGTTGGCTTGGGCGATGGCGTTTTCGAGCGGTGTCGTGATGAAGCCGGCAATGACGTCGGGCGCCGCACCGGGATAGGTGGTCGTCACCGTGACGACGGCATTCTGGGTCTGCGGATATTGCCGCACGGTTAGCGAACGGAACGACTGGTAGCCGATCACGATAATCAACGCGCTGACCACCAGAGCAAGAACGGGGCGCTTGATGAAGATATCGGTGATATTCATCGCCACACCTCAGTTGGGATTTGCCGGGTTCGCGTTGGGATCGTTCGACGGCTGCACCTCGTTGTTGATGATGACAGGCGAGCCGTTATTCAGTTTCAGCTGACCGGAGGTCACCACCACTTCGCCCGCGTTCAACCCTTTGGTCACCGAGATCTGGTCGCCCCGGGCCTGTCCCGTGCTGACGAACTTCTGATTGGCGACGAGCTGCGGCTTGCCATCCGCGCCGTTGCCCTTGTCGGTCACCACATAGACGACATTGCCGTAAGGGTTGATGGTGACGGCTGTCTGCGGCAGGGAGATGTATTCCTTCGGATCCCCGACCACCACAGTTATGTTGCCGAACATGCCGGGCAACAGCTTGCGATCGGGATTGGGGAAGGTTGCCCGGATGGTGATGTTACGGCTCTGGGTATCGACGAGCGGGCTGATCGCCGTGATCTTGCCGTCGAACGTCTGATTTCCATAGGCATCCACCGTCGCTGTCACCGCCTGTCCGACCTTCAGCTGCGACAGGGCCTGTTGCGGCATCGAAAAATCGAACTGGATCGGATCGAGCGACTGCAAGGTGACGACCGCGGTTCCTGCAGGCAGATACTGGCCGAGGCTGACCAGCCTGATGCCAAGGTGGCCATCGAAGGGAGCGCGGATCGAATATTGATCGATCAGCGCCTGCTGCGACGCGACCTGCGCCTGCGCCGCCTTCCAGTTCGCCAGATCGCTATCGACTTGGCTTTGCGCGATGGTGTTCGCCTTGATCAGCTTGGAATCGCGCTCATAGGCGATCTGCGCATTCGTCATCGACGCCTTGTATTGTTCCAGCGTCGCGATCTGCTGATCGGCAAGCAGCTGCACGATGAGATCGCCCTTCTTGACGTCCTGACCATCCTCGAATCCGATCTTCTGGACAATGCCCTGGACCTGCGCCGAGAGATTGGCGCCTTCGACGGCATTGAAGCTGCCGATCGATTGCAGCGTCGTCTGCCACGGGCTCATAGCCGCCGTGATTGTCGAGACTGTCTGCGGTGGCGACTTGAGATTAGCCAGATAGGCCGCGATCATGCGGTTCTTGAATGCCTGGAAGCCGAAGATCCCGCCAAGGATCAGGCCTATGATGATCAGCATGATGATCATGCGTTTTATCATGAGTGTCAGCTCTACTCTTCGGGAACAGGACGGGAGGAATTCTGATGGCGTCGGTGTGACGGGATTTCACGGCAATCCTCCCGGAAACCCGCAGGCACCGAAGCAGTCGCAAGCACATGACAGCCCGCGGCCAATCTTTGCATCGGAAGCGACTTTTGTGGGGACTGGCAGGTTCGGTCAGCCAAATTCCTTGACCAAGGCGTTCATCACGCGGTCGTGCAGGTCGCCCACTGAAGACAGCGGTGACCTTGCAATGATTCCAGCTGGCGGCGTTCCGTGCGGCCATCCTCTGTAAACCTCACCAGTCAACCGCCATTGGCCTGCCTCTGCATTCGATCAAGGATAAGTTGTTATTATCCGATCCACAACAGCCGATTTCATATGCCTGAGCGCATATTTAATGGAGTCTTGAATAAAAGCAATCATAGCCCCGCGCACGCCCCCCATCCCAGATCACCATGACCTCGGCAACCTTGGGATGGGATGCGTGCTCGGCAAGCCGTTTCAGTCCTCAGCCACGCCGGGCCGCGTCGATCGCTGCCACATCGATCTTCTTCATGGTCATCATCGCATCGAAAGCGCGCTTCGCCTGATCGCCGCCCTCGCGAAGCGCCTCCATCAGAATACGCGGCGTGATCTGCCAGGAGACGCCCCATTTGTCCTTGCACCAGCCGCATTCGCTTTCCTGGCCACCATTGCCGACAATGGCGTTCCAATAGCGATCCGTCTCTGCCTGATCCTCGGTGTAGATCTGAAACGAAAAGGCTTCATTGTGCTTGAACACCGGGCCGCCATTCAGGCCGACGCAGGAGACACCGGCGACCGTGAATTCCACGACCAGCACATCGCCCTGCTTGCCCTCCGGATAGTTTCCCGGCGCGCGGATGACGGCGCCCATGGCGCTATCTGGAAAAGTCTCGACATAAAACTTGGCGGCGGCCTCCGCGTCCTTGTCGTACCACAAGCAAATCGTATTCTTTGCCATTATTCCGGTCCTCCTGCTCTCCATTTCCCGATCATTGAAATAGGCACCCAATCGCATTTCTCCACCCTCTTCAACGCCATTTCGGCTGGGCAAGTCGTAGCCTCTACCTCCGACGGGCGGTTTGAAGGCTCGGCCATGTCGGCCTGCCGTTCGCTTCGTGAAACATTCGCATATGAAAGGTGAAATCATTTGAGCAACTTCGGATCGCAGGTCGAAACGCCGCGGCTGCTGCTCCGCCGTTCGCTCCTATCCGATACCGCCAACTTGTTCGAATTTCTCGGCAACCGGGAAGCCATGAGGCACACTCATGTGGACGCGACACCTGCCGCCTGCCGTCGCAGGATCGCCGTTCATGAATGGCAGCATCGGCGCGACGGATATGCACCCTGGACGGTGATCAGAAAGGATGATGCAAAAATCATCGGCTGGGGCCGCCTATACGACGATCCGTTTGAACCAGGCTGGGGCTGCGAAATCGGATATTTCTTTCGGGATGCCTGGGGATGCGGATATGCATCGGAATTGGTCACGGCGGCGTTACGGCTGGCGGACCGGGAACTGCGGATTCGAGAGGTCCGCGCCTTTGCCCATCCTGAAAATACAGCCTCAAGGAAAATCCCGGAGATGGCAGGCTTCAGAATGGTTCGCTTCGTTCCAGAGATGAACCGCCTCCTCCTTTCCAGACCCGGACGCGAGGATGACACAGCCAACCGGAGCTGATGAAATACGTCTTCTGTCGGGAATGCATGGCGGGCAAAGTTTACAAATGCTCGCAGCATAATATGACTTTTTTCCTCTTGTTTGTGACCGGGCGACGAGGCTATATCGCGCGGGCGCTTTCGTCCGATCGCGCTGACCATAGCCACCGGGACATATTCGTGACGATATTGAAATCAGTTTTGACCGTTTCAGCTCTTTGCGCGGCGCTCGCCTTTGCCGCAACGGCAGCTTCCGCTGCCTCCACCAGCTATCCGCTGACCATCGACAATTGCGGCACCAAGGTCACGTTCCAGAAGGCTCCGGAGCGCGCGATCGGGCTTGGACAGAACAGTGCCGAAATTCTTCTTTTGCTCGGCCTCGAAAACAAAATGGTCGGCACCGCCTTCTGGCCCAACAAGGTTCTGCCGCAGCTTGCGGAAGCCAATTCCAAGGTCAAGCTGCTGACGGTCGAATTCCCGACCTTTGAATCGATCCTCTCGGAAAATCCTGACTTCGTCACTGCCGCGCTGCCGACCCTGATGGGACCGAGCAGCAAGGTGGCAAAGCGCGAGGACTTCGAAAAGCTCAATATTCCCACCTATGTTTCCCCCAGCATCTGCCCGGCCCAGGGCGCCTCTCAGGATAAATACGGCAATGCCGCCCGCAGCCAGGTCTGGAACATGAGCACGCTCTACCAGGAAATCGACGAACTCTCGCAGATTTTCGATGTCCGCGACAAGGGCCAGGCGCTGATCGCGGATTTCAAAAAGCGGGAAGAGGCACTGCGCGCGAATGCGCCGAAGGATGGCAAGAAGCTCTCCTATGTCTTCTGGTTCTCCAGCCCGTCGCCATCCGCGGATGCCTATGTCGGCGGCAAAAACAGCCCCTCGGGTTATATCGCCGACCTGCTTGGCGGCCGCAATGCCATTGCCACCGAAGCGGAGTGGCCGACGCTTGGCTGGGAGAGCATCATAGCCGCCAATCCGGACGTCATCGTCGTCGCCAGCCTCGACCGCAATCGCTGGGAGCTCGACAAGCCTGAAGCCAAGATTAAGTTTCTCACCACCGATCCCGCCGTCAGCCAGCTAGCCGCGGTCAAGAACAAGGCGATTGTCGTCATGGACGGCCAGGCCATGAATCCGACCATCCGGACGATCTATGGCGCCGAGCAGGTCGCCCAGCAGCTGAAGGCGCTTGGTCTTCTGAAGTGACCGACGTGTATCGAACCCTGAGGCAGCTCGCCATCATCGGCCTGCTGCTTTTTGCCTCTCTCGCGGCGATCAGCCTGACGATCGGCGTCAGCGTCGGTATCGGTGATCTACCGATCCCGCTTTCGACGACCTTCCATGCCATCACCAACAGGCTGGGATGGACGGGGATCGAACTTAACCGCATCCACGAAACGGTGATCTGGGACTATCGCCTCAGCCGGGCGCTCGTGGCCGCTTTCTGTGGAGCGGGCCTGGCGCTCTCGGGCGCGATCATGCAGTCGCTCCTTCGCAACCCGCTTGCCGAACCCTATGTGCTCGGCATCTCGGCGGGCGCTTCGACCGGCGCGGTCGCGATCGTCATACTCAATATCGGCGCGGGCGCGGTTTCCCTTTCGGCTGGTGCCTTCGCCGGCGCGTTCGCGGCCTTCTTCTTCGTCGCTCTGCTTTCGAACGGCACGCGAGGCGGCGCCGACCGCACGATCCTTGCCGGCGTCGCCGCCTCACAGCTGTTCAATGCTGCGACATCCTATATCGTGACGACGTCGGGAAACGCGCAGCAGGCACGGGATGTGATGTTCTGGCTGCTCGGCAGTTTCGGTGGTGTCCGCTGGCCGGAATTCATGCTGGTCGCGACCATTGTCGGTTTCGGCCTCGTGGCTTGCCTGCTCTATGCACGCGTGCTGGATGCGTTCGCCTTTGGCGACGAGGCCGCGTCGTCTCTCGGCGTCAATGTCGGGCGGGCGCGGATCTGGCTCTTCGCGCTGACCGCGATGATGACGGCAACGATCGTCAGCATGGTCGGATCGATCGGTTTTGTTGGTCTCGTCGTGCCGCATGCGGCCCGCTTCTTCGTCGGCCCGCTCCACATCCGGCTGCTGCCGGCCTGCGCCATTGTCGGAGCGATCTTCATGGTGCTGGCGGATATCGCCTCGCGCGCCCTCATCCCTCAGCAGGTTCTGCCGATCGGAGTGGTCACGGCGCTGGTGGGCGTTCCCTTCTTCTCTATCATTCTCTACCGGTTCCAGCGCGCATCATGAGCATCAAGGCCGACAACGTCATCTGGAAAATCGGCACAAAGACCGTAGTCGACGGGGTCACCTTCGAGGCGCCCGCGGGCAAGATGCTCGGCCTGCTTGGACCGAACGGCTCCGGCAAGACCTCGCTCCTACGTCTGCTTGCCGGCTTGAAACGGCCGAATTCCGGTCGCATCACGCTCGAACAGAAGGATCTGCGACGGATGTCCCGCCGTTCGATCGCAAGGCGCATCGCCTTCGTCGAGCAGCACAGCACCACCAACGCCCATCTCAAGATCATCGATGTCGTGAGGCTCGGCCGGTTTCCGCATCGCTCGATGTTTTCCGGCTGGACGGCGGCGGATGACGAGGCGGTCGAAGATGCTCTCGCACGCGCCGGCATGAGCGAGAAACGCGACGACCGATGGCAGAGCCTGTCGGGTGGCGAAAAGCAGCGCGCCCACATCGCACGCGCCTTGGCACAGGCGCCGAAGGAACTGATCCTCGACGAGCCGACCAACCACCTCGATATCCAGCATCAGATCAGCCTGATGCGGCTGGTCGCCGGCCTGCCGGTCACCAGCATCATCGCTCTTCACGATCTCAATCATGCCGCCATGTTCTGCGATGAATTGATTGTCATGCAGCAAGGCAGGATAGTCGCCTCCGGCACCCCGGAATCCGTGCTGACCGAAGATCTGCTGAGAAACGTCTTTGCTGTCGAGGCAAGGATCGAAGCCTCTCCTCACCACTCCCGGCCGCATATTCACTATCTGCGATGAGGTAATCCGGAACCGCCCCCTGATTGCCCTTGCCTCACCATGGAACCGAGCGCATCTTTCGCGATAATCTCGACAGGTTCGACGATTTCGAAGGGGATCGCAAAATGATCGCAAGGCGCCGGTCCTGGACACGCGGCGGATGGGGGAACACATGACAGACAGGCTCAAGGGCAAGATCGCCATCATTTCGGGCGGCGCCACCGGCATGGGCGGTGCGGCCTCCCGCCTTTTCGCGGCCGAAGGCGCGAAGGTCGCGATCATCGACAGAAATGGCGATGCGGCGTCACAGACCGCGCGCGAAATCCGCGATGCCGGCGGCATCGCCGATCATTGGGTTGCCGATGTTTCGGATGAAGCGGCCGTCAATGCCGCGGTCAAGGACATCGAGGGCCGCTTTGGCGCCGTGACCGTACTGTTCAACCATGCCGGCACCATCGTCATCAAGCCATTCCTCGAAACGACGCTCGAGGAATGGGAGTGGCTGCACGGCGTCAACGTCCGCTCGATGTTCCTGATGACCAAGGCGGTGCTGCCGGGCATGATCGCCGCCGGCGGCGGCTCCATCGTCTGCACCTCGTCGATCTCCGCCGTCGCGGCGACACCGATGGAGGTGCTCTATGACACGACGAAGGGAGCGGTTCATATGTTCGCCCGCGCCATCGCGGTGGAATTCCGCGATCGCAATATCCGCTGCAACGCCGTCTGTCCCGGTTTCATCCGCACGCCGCACGGGCTGCGCGAGGTTGCGGAGCTGCAGGCTCTCGGCGTCGATGTCTCTGATGCGGCGATCGCGGCCCAGCAAGGACGCATCGGCGAGCCCGAGGATGTGGCACGCGCCGCACTCTATCTGGCCTCCGACGAGTCCAACTTCGTCAACGGCATCCACCTCTTCGTCGACAACGGCTTTACCGCCATCTGACAGAATGGCATTCGCATGCGACCGTTCGAGCAAATCGATATTTTTCAATAGGATATGACTGTCAATTTCATGACACCGATGGTAAGGGAGCTTTACGAATGACTTCACTGCCCCGGGTGTCCTTTGAGTACAGCTTGGCAACAGACCGGAATTGACGCGCCGCCGCTGACGGAGAGCGCGCGGGCCGTGCTGCGAACCATCGCGAGCAGCGGCCCCGCGACCAGACCGCAATTGAGCGCGGCGCTGATGTTTTCGAAACCCACCATGTCGGCGGCCGTCAGCGAACTTGAACGGCACGACCTGCTCGCGCCGGTCGGCATCAATCGCGGCTCGATCGGACGAACCTCCGTCACCTACGGTCTAGGACCAAAGGCGGGCTTCGTCGTCGGCGTCGATTGCGGCACGACCCATATCAACGCCATTGCCCGCGGCCTCGACGGGACAACACTCGCGACCGTAGAAATGCCGCTTGTCGACAAATCCGCCGATGAACGGTTTCGTCTGATAGAAGATGTCGTCACACGATTGCTTTCCCAGTTCGAGGCCCGATCGACGCCGTTGCGCGCAATCGCGATCGCCCTGCCGAACATCATTTCCGCATCGCTGGAGAGAATGTCCGGCCGCGAAACCTTGATACCCGTTCTGGAACATTTGCAGGCCATCTACGCCGCGCCCGTATTGCTTGAAAACAACGTCAACTGCGCTGCCCTTGCCGAATATCACGAAGGATCGGCAAAACAGTATTCCTTCGCGATCTACATGCAGATCGGCGTGAAGACCGGCATGGGCATCGTGCTGGACGGCCGGCTTTTCCGGGGCTTTAAGGGTGGCGCCGGCGAAATCGGCCACCTGCCCTTTCCGTGGTCGCAACATGAGCGGCCGAAATGGCAGCAAGTGGAAACCTATATGGGATCCACGGCCCTTCTCGAGCGCGCGGCGCTAGATTGGCCCGAAAACGAAGGTGCGCCGCCGAAAAGCACCAGCGAGCTTTTTGCCCGCATGGAACAATCCCGCACGGCGCGCGCCATTGTCGAGCAGCACGCCCGCGATGTCGGAAACCTGGCCGCCGCCTGCGTCAGCGTGCTCGATCCGCAACTGATCGTGCTTGGCGGCGGCGTCGGGCAGAACCCGCAATTGCTGCCGGGCGTGAGGGATGTGGTGAGGGAATTGTGCTGGCCTGTGGAAGTGGTCAATGGCCAGCTATCGAACCAGGCGACCGTTCTTGGCGCCGTGCGCCTCGCCATCGACTTCGCCATGGCGAGACTTTTAGGAGAGGAAGGCAAGGCCGCCTTCCTTTATCCGAATGCGCTGACCGTGGGTCGCATCAGCATCTGAGAGGTTCACATGTCGCGTTTGGTATCGGTCTGACGGTAGCGGAATTCGCAGACCGGCAGGCCGGCATCCTCCGAGAGCGTCGCGATCAGCAACTGCGCGGGAATTGCCTGCAGAATGGCATCGCCAATGCCTTCGGAGAAGGCCGGCACATGGATGACGACGAGATTGTCGGCATCCGCGATATCGGTCCGCGCGGTGACGAGGACGGAGGGAATGCCGAAGCCGGCGAGATCGCGAGCCAGCTTCACCTCGCGACCGTTGCCGAACAACAGCACGCCGCTATCCCTGTCGTTCGGCTCCATCGGCCCATGGAGAAAGTTCAGCGTATCCCAATCCTGGGCGGCGACGCGCGCGGCCTCGCGGATCAGGAGCGCGGCATAGCCGGCCGTGCCGAGTGCCGTGCCCGCACCAACGCAATCGATTGACGTCTTGCCGGCCAGCAACTTGGCTCCCTTGTCGGCCTGGGCGCGCGTTTCGGTTAATACGGCCTCGGCGCGACCTGAAAGCTCCCGCCAATTCGCGCCGGACGGGCGACCGGCCTTGTCGATGAGCAAGGCCGCGCTCAGAAGCGATCCGAGATAACTTGTCGTATTCGGACCGCTATCCGCGCCGCTCTCGGTTGCGATCATATGCTTCACGACCCGCGAAATCGGGGTGCCGTCCGCCTTGGCGATACCATAGGAATGGGCGTTGGGACGGAGCTCCATCGCGCGCGCCGGCTCTTCGCTGCGGCCGGAGGCGGAAAAAGCGATATAGGCCTCGCCGGCATCGACGGATGGGTCATGGAGATCGGTACCCGGCAGGGCGAAGGCGCGCAGGCCCTGCGCGCGCATCTGCGCCGCGGCGACGACGGCCGCATAGAGGCTGGCGCCGATCCCGACGAGGACCGTCGGTCCACGCCTTACCGGCTCCAGATCGAGCGTTTCGAGCCGTTTGGAGACGGCATTGAAGCAGGTGTTGAGGGCAGCGGGCTGCAATGCGATCGCTTCGCGGTAAGGCACTCTGTCTGTCATGATCATTCCCATTTCGTTGCAAGGAATGGCGGCCGCGTAAGTAGCGGCCGCCTGCGGATTGGCCGATCTCAATCCAGCTTCATGTAGTCGGCGAAGCGCGCCGCATCGTTGATGGTGACCTTGTCGAGTTTGTTCTCGCCAAGGCCCCATTTCTCGAAGATCTTGGCATAGGAGCCGTCGTCGATCATCGACTGCATGGTGGCCGCCAGGGCATCGCGCAGCTTCGGATCATCCTTGCCGACGAGCATTGCCTGGTAGCCCACCGCATATTGGGCACCGGTCAGGAGCTCCAGTTTCTTGTTACCCGCCGGTTGATGCTGGAGGCTGTAGGCCGCGACGCCCGTCGTATCCATGGAAAGATCGACGCGACCGCTCTGCAGCGCGATCTTGATCTGGTCGTTCGAGGGAAACTGCATGACGTTAAGCGGCTTATCGGCCGGGCAGAGCGTCTTCTGCTTGTCCAGGAGCTGAAGCGGGATCGAGCCTTGGACCGCGCCGGCATTGAGCCCACAGGCGTCCTTCAGCTTGTGCACGCCCTTCGGATTGCCCTCCAGCACGATGATGCTGGTGCCCTCGAGCATGTAGTTGACGACATCGACGATCTTCTCGCGCTCGGCAAAATCGCCGAAGGCGGACATGCCCATATCGAAACGGCCGGCCTGGATGCCGGGAATGATGCTGGCGAACTGCGCCGGCACGTCGGTAAACCTAACGCCGAGACGCGCGCCCATCTCGTCGCGAAGATCGCGTTCGAGGCCGATGATCGTCTTATTGTCCTCGCCGTAGAAATCGTAGGGCGGTGTCTGCGGTTCCGTCCCGACCTTGATCTCGCCCGAGGACTGGATCTTTTCGGGCAGCATGGCGTGCAGTTTCTGGTCGACGCCCGCGCCCCAGGCCGTGGAGCTCGCGAGCATGGTCGCCAAGGCGAAGGTGATTGTCAGCTTTGTCTTCCCTGTCATTGTCATTCCCCTTTTTTGCTCGTGCACGTGAAGGACGTGCGGCCTTGTCGCGGTGCCTGCCAGTCAGTGCATCCGTCTCAAAAACGCCTGGGTTCTTTCCTGCCGCGGATTGTCGAGCACGTCGCGCGCCGGCCCTTCCTCGACGACGACACCCTGATCCATGAATACGATACGGTCGGCGACGTCGCGGGCGAAGGAAAGCTCATGCGTCACCACGATCATCGTCATGCCGTCCGCCGCGAGCTTGCGCATCACGTTCAGCACCTCGCCGACGAGTTCGGGATCGAGCGCGGATGTCGGCTCGTCGAAAAGCATCAGCTTCGGGCTCATCGCCAATGCCCGGGCGATCGCCACGCGCTGCTGCTGGCCGCCGGAGAGCTGATAGGGATAGGCGCTGCCGCGGCCTTCGAGATCGACCATCTTCAGGAGCTCCCGCGCCCGGGCCAGAGCCTCCTCGCGCGGCTTGCCGCGATTGAGCATCGGCGGCTGCGAAATGTTCGTCAGCACGTCCTGGTGAGCGAAAAGATTGAAGCGCTGAAACACCATGCCGATGTCGCGCCGCTGCACGGCCAGCTCCTTGCCGCTCATCTCGTGCAGGGCATCGCCGCGCTCGTGATAGCCGATCAACTGGCCGTCGACGAGAATGCGGCCCGCCGTCATTCGCTCCAGGTGGTTGATGCATCTGAGGAAGGTCGATTTCCCGCTTCCCGAGGGACCGAGCAGGCAGACGACCTCGCCCTTGTCGACGGAGAGATTGATGCCCTTCAGCACTTCGAGCGAACCGAAGGATTTGTGGACGTCGATCGCCTGGACGAGGGCCCTTGCCGAGGACGATGTTGCAGGAGCACTCATCCGTTTCTCCCTTCCGCGCCCATGAGGCGCAGGGCGCCTTGCAGGAGGCCAGGCGCCTGGTTCGTGGATTTTCCAAGCCGGCTCTCGATGACGAGCTGGATGGCGGAGGCGATCGTGGTCATCACGAGGTACCAGATGCTGGCAACGATCAGCAGTTCGATGATCAGGAAGTTCCTGGCATAGATGTTCTGCGCGCGCGTCAGCAGGTCCTGGGCCGCAACGACGGAGACGAGTGAGGTCGTCTTCAGCATCGAGATCGTTTGGTTGCCGATCGGAGGGATGATGACGCGAAGCGCCTGGGGAAAGATGATGCGCAGCATCGATTGGGCGGGCGTATAACCGAGCGCCTTGGCGGCCTCATGCTGGCCGCTATCGACGGCGAGCAGTCCGCCGCGAATGATCTCCGCCATATAGGCCGCCTCATTGAGGCTGAGGGCAAGAAGCGCCGCGACGAAAGCCGTGACGATCGAGTTGGTGTCGATATGAATCGATCCGACATCGATACTCGGTATGAAGAGCTGGATGTTGAACCAGAAGATGATCTGAACCAGCAGCGGCGTGCCGCGGAAGAACCAGATATAGAGGCTCGCGAAACCGGACAGCACCGGATTGGACGCGAGCCGCATCGTGGCAAGGATGGCGCCGGCAACAATGCTGATGATCATCGACAAGACGGTGAACAGGATGGTCAGCTTGACCCCATCCAGGATCGTCTCGTCGAAGATATATTGCGGTATGGCCGACCAGGCGATGTGACGGCTGGTGGCGACCATGAACGCCAGCAATACGACGACAGCGATCAGCACGACCGCGATCAATCTCTGCCCCCAGTTTCGTGCGGGAATGATCTTCCGGGAGGTCATGCGGCTCTCCAATCATCAGCGGTTTTCAGCTCGCCGTCGAGATGCGGCGGCGGCAAGGTGGCCGGCAGGTCACCACGACTGAGCTTGCGGGCGAGCACCAATGCCCCCGCCACCGGCGGCTCGTCGAGAAGGGTCAGCGTCAGATCGGGCAAGCGGTCACTGAGGGCGGTCTTGAAGGCCGCCAGAAGCCGCGGCTGACGGGCAATGACGCCGCCGCCGGTAACGACATCGCCACGCGGCGCGCCACGTTCCAGCAATTGCGCGGTGAGCTCGGCAAGGGAGGCACCCGCCTCCGTGATGACCTTGTTGGCATATCGCGAACCGGCATCCGCCGCCTCGAATACGAGCGGCGCGAAGCGGCCTATGCCGGCTGCCGATCCGATCTCGCCCAACGCCCGCCCGATCTCTATCGGCGACGATATCGCAAGGGCCTCGATGAGGCTGCGACCGAGGAGATCAAGCGGTTGGCCCTGGTCTAGCGCAAATCGGATGGTCCGGGCCGCTTCCCGCACAAGACCGCTCGCGCTTCCTTCGTCACCCAGATACCACCCCCACCCGCCGGATGCGATCATCCTGCGCGCGGCATCGCGCGAGACCGCAATTGAACCGGTGCCGCTGATGACGGAAATGCCAGTCGACTTGCCCGCCGCCGGCAGCAACAGCTCGGAGTCGTTGAGGACCAGCACGGCGCCGGGCAAGTGCCGGGCGAGCCTTGCTTGCAGCCCAAGCCGATCCTCGTCGCTGTCGCAGCCATGCGCGCCGACGACCGTGATCTTTGGGATGGCTCCGGTCGTCGCCACAAGCAGCGAAACGAGGGCCCGCGCATCCGCATCATGATCGACGCGAGCGCGCCATTCAGCGGTGTGGACGACTCTTTCGCCAACGGTTTCGCCATTCATCTCGGCGATGAGCTGCGTTTTGGTTCCGCCAATATCAATTCCAGCAATCATGCGTCCCGATCCATTTGTTAGGTAACTTACCTAATTATAAGAGACGCGCAAGCACTATTTCGCGGTTCGTCAGATCGGTGGATGATCCCGAGGTCGAATTGACGCGTGGCCTGAGCGATCGCGGTGGGCCGCCGAATTCAGATGGGGCACAACCGGTCAGCCCCGGACCTCATCGACGGGACGTGACAACCATGATTGGTGATGGGGTCAGATGGCGACTGCGTATGACGCCTGCTCGGCCTGAAGATATGCGAGCATGCGCGCAATCCCCTCCTCCAGACCGACCGTGGGGGTCAGTCCGTAGGAGCGTTGCAGGGCCGTGTCGCCGCAACGGTAAAAGACACCTTCCGGATGATTCGATCGCCCGCTGACAGCCGGCTGCCAGCCGATCCGCCGACTGATCGTCTCGGCCAGTTCGATGAAGGAAGTCGCGGTGCCGGTCGATAGATTGAGGCTTGCCCCGTCTGGAAGCAGCTCCCTGGTCCGCCAGATGAAGTCGATGCAGTCCGAGATGTGGATAAAATCCCGGCACTGACGGCCCGAGCCCCAGACGAAGACCTCGGGAGCGCCCTTTTCCGCAAGCAAGCGGCGGCAGATCGCCGGGAAAGGATAGGCAAGATCCTGATCCTCGCCATAGCCGCTGAACGGCCTGTAGGCGATGGCCCGCCGGCCGTAGCGTTCGACATAGAGTTTCATCAGATATTCGCCGGTCAATTTTGCCCAGCCATAGCTGAGATCGGGGACACCGACGGCGGCGTCGAAATTGATCATCTCCTCCGACAGCAGCCGATGATTGGCGACGGTCTGTAGCGACACCGGATAGGCCGCGCTGGAGCTGAAAAATATGACCGAACCGGGTTTGGCGCGCGATGCCCATTGCCACAGTTCCGCATCGACCGCCAGATCCTCGGCGACGTCGAGCGCGCGCGTCTCGAGCGTCAAGCGACCGCCGACGAGCGCGGCCAGATGGAAGACATAGTCGAAATGTTCGGGAGGCCGTGCGAAGAACGTCCGGCAATCCTCTTCGCAAAAGGTGAAGCGTGAACGCCGAAGCCGCTGCCACAGTTCCGGATGCAGCGCGCCCGTTCCCGCGACCAGGGAATCGACGCAGACGACATCCAAGCCCTCGGCAAGAAGCCGCCGGACAAGATGCCGGCCCACGAAACCGCAACCACCAGTCACCAATGCGCGCACCATCGTCTCCCCCCAATCACTATGCGGAAAAATCGCCCCGTCCCAGATAGATATCCACCATGCGGCGCCCCCATTCCGCCCTGCTCGGCGCGATGCGGCGGCCAAGGGCCAATGCCCCTTCGCTCAGCCGCCGCATCAATCGATCGTCATCCGTCGCCATCAATTTCTCGGCCAGCGAATCCGCATCGCCGCTATCGAAAACCAGGCCGGCGCCATTCTCCTCGACCTCCGCCGCGATCAACGCATTGCTGCTGACGATGACCGGGATGCCGGACATCAATGCTTCGGCGGCGACCAGGCCGTAAGGCTCCGGCATGCGCGACGGCATGACGAAAACGCGCGCTGTGCCAGCGATCTCGCTCACCTCTTCGTCGCTTAGCCAGCCAGGCACATGGCAATGCGGCAACAGCCGCCGCATCTCGGCTAGCAATGGCCCACGCCCGATCAGCGTTGCCGTCCTGCCCCTCTTGTTGAGCGCGTCCGCCAGTGTCTGAACCCCTTTTTCCCAGCACATGCGACCGAGGAAAACAGTGCGGCGGTTGCGCCACGCCTCGACGGGCGCCGGCGTCAATGGCTGCGTCGGCGTGCGCAGCGTCGTGAAATGCCGGAAGGGGCCAGTGCGTAGAAACGCCTCCATGCTCTCATGCGCCAGGACGATGCCCACCTGGCTCCAGAACCTCTCGCCGACCCCCTGCTGTGTCAGGGTGCGGCGGAAGCGCCAAAGCTTATGGAGATAACTGCGCTTGTCGCAATTGGTCGTCAGGCAGGCGAGAGATAGCGGCTTGATGTCGCAAACCTCGCCGCTGCGGAAATTGATAAGGCCGCCATTCGGGCAGGTCAGGAAGAAATCATGCGCCGTGACGATGACTTTGACCCGATGCCTGGCAAGCGCATAGAAAATCGAGGGCGAGAGGATCTGCGACCAGCCATGTACATGGACAACGGTTTCCTCATCCGATTCCCGAAGCAGGCCCTCCATCGCCTCATAGGCCCGCCGATTGTAGTTCTTCGCGAGGATATCGACGGTCGCCGGGCCTTCCCGAAGGGCGCGCTCGCCCAGCGCGACCGTGCGGATGTCGGCAAAGCGCGGCTTGAGGCCCTCGCCATCATCACCGACCAGCATGGCGCATGTCAGCCCGGCATCCCTGCTTGCCTCGAGACATTGCAGCGCCACCTTGGTCGCGCCACCGCGAACGATCGAAACATCATTGACAAGTATGAGACGCATGAGACCAGCAACTCGCCTATGGCATTAACCCGACGCGGCGAAAGAAACCGTCCTCTTACGTTTCGCGCCCGATACATAAAGCGCCCTAACGCAGCGCTTTTTCAATTCATCCATTCGCACGAGAGCATCCCGCTTTCAGGTTGAATCCACAGGATCTCTTTGATGCATGAAAGGGAAATGCCGGTAGCGCATGCTTACCAAGCCATGTGCTCCAGCTTGCTGTTTTTGCAATTGCCAGGACGCTCTATTCAAACCGGAGCATTAGCGCGCGAGTTGGTCTGGCGACTGGACGGGGATTTCAAACGGTAGGAAGTGTTTGAGATTGGCTGTGATCACGACGAGTCTATGAACACTTGCCGTTCCTGCGATGACTGCATCCGCCGCGCCTGGATTATGCCCGGCAATGACCGCCTTCGCCTCGAGCCTTCCGGATTCAAGCGCAACATCCTTGTCGACGGGCAGGATGTGATCACCATACCCGGCAATTAGCCCTTGTAGCCAAGTGTGAATCCCTGCTGCCCTTGTCTTCGCACCTTTTGCTTCCAATAACCGAACGCCCTTTTCGATCTCGTGGATAGTCAACGCAGAAAGATAGATTGCGTCCCGCCGATCCTGGTCATCCACCCATTCGGCAAACGTGTTCGATGCACTTGCCTTGGAGGGGGCGAACATGGAGATCGCGTTGGTGTCGAGAAGAAAGCTCACAAATCGACCTCACGAGAGGGAGCGGGATTTCTTGAGAAAACATCATCGCTAGGATCGAAATCACCCGGAAAGGTCTTCAGATATTGCACCAGGCTCGGCCGGCCGCTCCGGATCGCCTTTCTTGCCGCCTCGGCCGCCCTCACACTGACGACGACGGCTGCAGCGCGCCCGTGGCGCGTAATCGTCACGAACTCACCGGCGGCAGCCTGATCGACGACATGGGAAAATGACGCCTTGGCATCCTTTAAGCTGATCGTTGTCATGGCGAATCCCTAAAAGGTCACATATGACCTCTTTTAGGGATGCATTTGTGCAAAATCAAGGCATGGAATAGCGATTGTAGTGAAGTTCAGGCTGCCGCTCTCAGCCCCTCGCCTTCTTCACGGCGATCTCCATTTCCTTGAATGGCCGGCGGAAGGTCGGCACGCGCTCCGCGACCTCGGGGAATGCGCCGAACGGCCTGTGCGGCTCGGCCTGATACCAGAAGGCGACCGAGGAAATATCGTCGGAGCGTCGGTTGGCATGGCCGTGCTCGATGGTCACGCGGATGTGCTTCTGAAAGATCGCCGGATCTTCGATATGCCAACGGTAGAGCGTCACCGGCTCGGTCCAGTTTGGACCGCCGGCGGCGATGATGCCATGATAAGGCGCGCTGTATTCCTGGGTCGGGCACCATGCCGTATTGAAATAGTCCTCCGTGCCGGTGCCGTGCAGCGTCGGCGGCCAGGCGTCGTTGGCACCGGATGTGGATTCATCTCGCGGTTCGATCAGCCCCGCCTTCGGCCCGATGCGCGGATCGGGCTTGCGCACCGTGTCCGGCACCGAGAGCCCCTGTTCGCCATCGATGAAGATCATGTCATCGCCTTCGCCGTACCAATCCCACACCTCGGAGCGGCGGCGCGAATAAACATTGTAGAGAACGCCGACATAGTGACCGCGACCTTCGGCCTCGAGGATCGTGTAGTTTTCCTTGCCGTCGGCGTTCTCGCCGCCGAAGAGATACTCCTCGTTGGTGAGGCCCGTGTCGCTCATGCCTTGCGGCTGAGACTGGCGATATTGCGCGTGGAAGCGTCCCATGTCCTCCTCTAGCGTCTGATGAAGCTCGAGATCGACATAATAGTAGAATAGCAGGTCGTGTTCGGCCTCGTTCGTCACCGTGAGCTTCATGTGCGAGCCGAAGGGCATGGGGAAGTAGCAGTTGAACGCCTTGCCGTCTTCGGGACTCGCCTGCATCGGCAGGCTGGCGTAATTCGCCGTGCGGCCATGACCCATGCCGAAGAAATCGCCGATCGGTGCCTCGATGCTCGGCGCCGTCTCGCCATCCCAGTAGGCGCGAAGCACGATCTTGCGCAGGAAATTCTCGCTCTCGCAGGCAAGCGTCGCCCAGATATGGGTGATGATGCCGGCGCCCGAGTGCTCGGCGATCACCTCCGTCTTTCCCGGCTCGATATGGAAGCGGTCGTCGTTGCCGCCGGTGCGGTCGTAGCTCGAAAAGCGGCGCGTCCTTGCTTCGCGCAGTTTAGCCAGCCCACGCAAGGGTGAAAGGCCGAGATTGCTCATAGATGTCTCCTGTCTTGAGGAAAACGGCTATTTCAGGCCGCTGGTCTTCAGCGAGTCCATGATCTGCCGCTGGAAAATCACGAAGAGGACGAGAGTGGGGATGGCGACGATGGTGGAGGCCGCCATCATGTAGTTCCAGGAAGCCGAATACTGGCTCTTGAAGTTGGCGATGCCGACCTGCACCATCCAGAGGCTCGGATTGGAGGTGATCGTCAACGGCCAGAGGAAGGAATTCCAGTTGGCGAGGAAGAACAGGATAGCGAGCGCCGACATGATCGGCCGGCTCAATGGCAGGATTACGCTCCAATAGATCCGCCAGTAACCCGCGCCGTCGATCACCGCCGCCTCCTCGATCTCGCGCGGCAATGAAAGATAGTACTGCCGCAGCAGGAAGATGCCGAAGGCGTTGAAGATCGCGGGAATGATGAGCCCCGCGTAGGAATTGATCATGCCCATCGCCTTGACGATGATGAAGAGCGGTACGATCACCACCGGCAGCGAGACGAGAAAGGTCGAGAAGATCGCCAGGAATATGATCTCACGGCCTGGAAAGCGCAGGCGCGCGAGCGCATAGCCAGCCATGGTGTGGAAGAACAGCGCGACCATCGTCACCGTCGCCGACACAAGGAAGCTGTTGAGCATGTAGCGCATGAAGGGCACGCCCGTCAGCACATAGATGAAATTGTCGAGCGTCGGCGCTTCCGGTATCAGCGATGAGGAGAAGGATTCGGCTGCCGGCTTGAAGGCGATCGAGACCATCCAGAGCAGCGGGAACAGCGTCATCAGCGCCAGGATGGCAGCGATCAGCATCCATAGGCAGCGCACCAGCGTTACCTGCGATCGCGCGAGATAGGCGTTGGAGGCATCATTCGGCATGATCGAAACGTCCTCCGCGCGTGACGGCGAAGAAAATGGCTGTTACGGCCATGAGCGCGATGACCAAGATCGAGGACATCGCGGCCGCATAGCCGAAGGCGCCGAAAGAAAAGGCTTGCTGATAGATGTAGACGATCAGCACCGCCGTCGAATTGGCCGGGCCGCCCTTGGTCATGACGTAGATGATGTCGAAGGCCTGGGCACCGGCAACGGCGGCAACCATCGACACCATGAGAACGAAGAAACTCGTCGGCTTCAAGAGCGGCAGCGTGATATATCGGAAACGCTTGACCGGGCCGGCGCCATCGATCATCGCCGCCTCGTAATACTCCTTTGGTATGTCCTGCAGGCCACCTAGGAAGATCAGCATATAGAAGCCCATCAGGAACCAGACGCTGACAAGCACGACGGTGATCAATGCGAAATTCGGATCGCCGAGAAATGAAATAGCGGGAAGACCGAGGTTCGCCATGGTCTGACCAACGACGCCGATCTTGTCGATCACCATGAATTGCCAGACAAGGGCGACGACCACGAGGCTCACCATGTTTGGCGCGAAGAACATCGACCGCATGACGGCATTGAAACGGTTGGTCTGCTGCACGAGAAGCGCCAGCCCCAGACCGGTCACGTAAAGCGAGGGCACGAGCATGACGGCATAAAGCGCCGTCACCCTCGCTCCCTTCCAAAACAGGGGGTCGTGCCACATGCGGATATAGTTCTTGGCGCCGACGAAATTGTAGCCACCGAAGCCGTTGACTTCATAGACGCTCAGGGCGAGCGACAGAAGCATCGGCACGCCGAGAAACAGAAAGAGGCCGAGGGCGTCGGGCAATACGAAGAGGTAGCCCGCGATCCACTCGCGATGCCGGGCGGAAAGGCCTTTGCGCCTGCCATTCGCATGGCTTGTCGTCGCATCTGCAATTGTCGTCATGATCTCGTCCCGGAAGGAGAGACGGCCGCTTGAGCGGATTGCCGCGGCGGCCGACGTTTCTTTTAAAGGATCGGCGCGCCGCTATAGGAACCAAGGAACGCGTCGAGCTGCTGCGAGGCCGAGGTTGCCGCCGCCTGAGGATCGGCGCCGCCGAGCTGCGTCTGCTGGATCGCATCGGAAATGATCTTGTAGACCTCTGGCGGCACGCGCGGTTCGGCACGCGCGCCCGGATAGACATCGGAGGCGAATTTGCCGATCATGCCGGTCTTGAAGGCATCGCCGCCGGCGGCAAGAGCGCTTTCGCGGGGTGGCATGTCCGACTTGCCCTTGGTGCACCAATCGGCGACGCGCTGAACGGAGCCTTTATCCTTGGAGGCCAGCGCCCAGGCACAGAACTGTGCCGCCGCATCCGGATTCTTGCTCTTGGCGTTGGCGACGAAGGCCCAGCCGCCGCCGACGGTCACATATTTGCCATTTGGCGGTGTCGGCAGGCGGAAGACGCCATATTTGAAATCCTTGGCGTTGCTCTGCAATTGCGAGATGCCCCAGATGCCGACATTCTGGATGGCGCAATAGCCCGAGGCGAGGTTGGCGACGGTGTCATTGGCGCCGCTGCCCATCACCTGGCGCGGAGCCGCCCCCGAGTTGACGGCATCCTGCCAGAACTTCAGAGCCTGCACGGTGGCGGGAGAATCGAAGGCGCTCTTGCCGTCCTTGCCCTGGAATTCGCCGCCTCCCTGCCAGAGGAAGGGATACCAGGTGAAGTTCTGATAGTAGCCCGGCTGGGTCTCGAAGAGCACGCCGAAACGCTTCGGCGTCGTCAGCTTCTTGGCAAGCTCAAGCAGATCGTCCCAGGTCTTCGGAACGTCGTTTTCGTTGAGCTTCGCCTCTTCGAAAGCCTTGACCGAATAGTACATCGCCATCGGCTCGACTTCCATCGGAATACCGTAGATCTTGCCATCGACCATGCGGTTGGCGATCACGCTTTCGGGAAAATCCTCCTTGGCATCGATATGGGGCGTCAGGTCCTGCAGGACGCCACCATTGTAATAACGCAGGAAATCGCCCGGCGAGATCAGGAAGATGTCCGGCCCCTCGCCAGAGGCGAATGCGGTCGCGAGCTTCGGTCCATTGATGTATTCCGCGTTCGGCACATATTCGAGTTCAACCTTTTGCGGATGGCTGTCGTTCCAGGCCGCAACCGCTTTCTCGAACCAGTCGATCTGGCTCTGGACCGGGCCGCCCGGCGCGTAGAACTGCCAGAACTTCAACGGCGCGCCTTGCGCACGGACGGCCATGCGCGAAATGTAGGGAAAACCGCTCAACCCGGCAGCCGCGCCGGCGGCGAGGATCGCGCCGCTCTTGAGCACGCCGCGACGGGTGGCGGGGGCGATGAACTTATCCTTACCAGTCATGACTTCCTCCCATTTTGCATTACCGTCACCACTCTCCTCCCGGGTGACGGAGCCTCAATTCATGCGGTATCGTAGGCGTGTAGATTGCAGGGGATCACGTCCGAACGAGCGGGGCCGGCATAAGCTCCCGAAAGCCGCTCCAGCAGCATCTCGGTCGCGCGGTGGGCAAGCAGCGTCGGCGTGTTGCCGACCCTTGTAATCCTCGGCCTGACATATTCGAGCTGCGGCTGGTCGCCGAAGACGGCGACGCCGATATCCTTCGGCACGCTGATGCCACGATCGAAGAAGGCGGCGAGCGCTCCCGCCGCCATCAGGTAGTTTCCGAAGAAGATCACCGACGGCAGGTTGTCGCCATGGCTTGCCAGAAGCCAATCGACCGCCTCTTGCCCTGACGGACCAAGATAACTTCCTTCCCGCCGCAGTTCGGCGATCGGCTCGACGCCGTTGTCACGCAAGCCCTGCTCGAATCCGGCGGCGCGCGCCATGGCCTCGGCGAAGAAGGACGGGCCGGTCAGATGCGCTATGCGACGATGGCCCTTCTTCGCCAGATAGGTTCCCATCTGATGGCCGCCGCCGAAATCGTCGATCTTGACACTGTCGACCGCCTTGTTTGGCAGGTCGCCGATGAACACGGTCGGCAGATCGATTTCAAGCAGCGCGTCATGCATGCCGTGCAGCGCGAAATCGCCGACGATAAGACCGTCAATGCGCCGGCTACGGATCTGGCGGAGATAGTGCTCGCCGTGCTCCTGTGAATGGCCTCCGGGAACATCGGTATTGAAGATCAGGAGATCGACCCCGATCGCCTCGAGATCGGATTGCGCCGCCTGCACCATCTCCGGATAGAAGGGGTTGCGGATATCCGGGATCAGCATGGCAACGAGATTGGTGCGGCCGGTCCTGAGGCTTTGGGCGAGCGGGTTCGGCACATAACCAAGCTCCGCGATTGCCTCTTGAACGCGCTTGCGCAAATCCGCCGAGACACGGTCGGCATGATTGAGCACATGCGACACTGTGGTCGGCGACACTCCGGCACGTTTGGCAACTTTGGCGATTGTGGTCATGCGCGCAGGCTACGGCATTGTAAATCGATTTGCAAATGCTTTTGCAAATCGATTTACCAAGTGCCTATCCGGTGATATCAGCACATATTCCAGCGCTCCGGCACCACCCACCCTTGCCGTATCGACCGGCTGAACCAAATAGAGATTGCCGCCCGCTCTTCGGATGCAGGCCGCGAAAGTCACCACCCGATCGCATCAGGCAATGAATCAGTCCGCCATCAGCAAAGTCAACAAGGCGCTCCATACACGGATCATCGCCGGTATCGGCGGCCTTCTGGCGGGCGCACTCTCGCTTGGGTATTCGATCTACCAAACCCGCGAAGAAGCGGAAGTGGCACAGGTGGCGTCTGGCAAACCCGTCGATGCCGGCCAATGGATGGTGACGCTTCATTCCGGCCGCGTCGCTGCCGAAACGCCGGATGGCCGACACCTTCCCGATGGCAAGAAAGCGCTGACACTCGATCTGACCCTTGAGAACATGACGGCGGAAAGCTCGAATTCCTATCGGGGTACGCTGAAGCTCGAAAATCTCGAAAATCCGCCGGTCCCGCAATTCTATCTCGTCCGGGACAATGATTTGCTTTGGGACCTTCAGCCGATGATGCCGGAAAAGGTCAAGGTCGTCTGGCAATTGCCCGCGACGCAGGCGCTTCCCAAAGTGCTGAATGTCGCGATCGTGGGAACCACTTACAAGCCGAAGGACAATCTCTATGCCGCGCCGGGCTGGCTCAATCCGAACGACGTGGCGCGCGTCGGCTTGCCGCTTTCGGCGGGGCAAGGAGCAAATCCTTGACACGTCTCTTGCTTTCCGTGTTGCTCGTCGGCGTGACCGCCCTGCTCCTGGCTTTCCTGCAATCGACGACACCGAGCTACGCCGTCCTAACCGGTCCCATCGAAACGTCGGGACCGCAGAAGGACACCGTGTCGAGCAAGACGTTCAGCGTCAAGGTCGCCAAGCTCCTGCGCGCGAAAACGATCGCATTCACCTCTTACGGCAAGCCGGTCGAGCGACAGACCGACGGCGTCTGGCTGATCGTCAGTGTCGAGCTGCAGTCGAAATATGACACGATGACCATCCAGGCCGCGGCGATTGAAGGAGCTTCCGGCCGCTCCTACCGGCAGACCCATCGTGCCGATGGTGCCCCTCGCCTTCTGCCATCCAGGGACTTGCAGCCGGGCCTGCCGACCTCAGGCATCTTCATCTTCGAACTGCCGGAAGACGAAACGAGCAATATGACACTGGTGCTTTCCAGGCAGCCATCACCTCAGCTGGATTCGGAAATTCGCGTCAAGCTCGACGGTGGAAGCGTCGAGACCCGCGACCGCGCGGAGATCGGTAATAATGGCGTCTAGACGAGAACGACGGCTTTGGTTGGCATCTCTGCTTAGCCTGCCCTTCTTGCTCGCCGGCTATTATGCCATCAACGCATGGCGCAACGCCGAGGATTACATCAAGCGAAGCGAGCTGCGCGTAAGCGGCAATATCGGCGGGCAGACCTATGCCAAGGCCTCCTGGACACTCGACCAGGCAAGGGTGATCGGCGACGGACGTGACGGGAAAATGACCTTCCCCGGCCAGATGCGCCTGGTGATCGTAAGGCTGGCCGCGAGAGCCCAAGACGATATCGGACAGTCCTGGGCTCAATGCAGCCTGACCCTGACGGACCCGAAGGGCCGTCGCTGGCAGTCCCTCAATTTCATTCTCTCCAAGGATCTCAGCCGCGACCTCGATCCACAGGCCACTCCCATCGATGGCTGCGATACCGTATCGCGCCAGCCGCCCGCCAAAAGCGCAAATACGCTCATGGAGGAAAAATTCGTCGTGCCGGCCGACGCAATCCCCTCCTTGTCGGCACAGCTGAGCTTCGCTTCGACGAGACCGGACGCCATATCCTTTCCGCTGCGGCTGAATTAAAGCAGAGCCACGAGAGGCTGAACCGCTGCGTGCTTCAGCTTCCGCCGCGGCGCCATTCCCGCCCCTGCGCGAAACCGATTTCCAGAGCCGCGGCAAGCAGGCAGATCTTTATCGGCATGATGAGGACGCCGTCACCCGGCGCGCTGGGACTGCCGAAGACGAGCGAAATGGCCTGCGCGATCATCTGCCACAAAGGCAGATCGTGCGGACCGATCAGCCTGGAGAGGCCGTACCAGGCCCAGGCCGAGCTCCAATCCAGCAGCCGGTAAAGCAGAATGACTGATAGCATCAGCCCGAGACCGGAGCCGAGTGTCAGCCCGACACCCTCGGCCAAGGCACGATAGCGTTTTGCCGTGCCCGCGATGAAATGCGAAATGAAATCACGGATCGCCTTTGGCAGCGACCGCCAGCGCGAAACCGTGCGCGCCAACCGGCCCTCCGTCAGCGGGCGCTCGCCATTGATGTCGTAGCCATAGACCAAGGCTGCGAGCGTCAGCCAGACGACGGGATAAAGAGCATAAAGGAACAGGCCGCGCATTTGCCTGGAAAAGGAAAGCGACGCGTCCTCCGCCGTCGGCGGAAAGATGGTGGCCGCCGCGGCATCGCCGACCGGATTGAGAAAGCCGAAAAAATGCCCGATCGTTTCGGGGAGCTTAGCGACCCAGGAACGGATGTCGCCTTCCCAGGTCGAAATAACAAAGAGACCGATGAAGGCCCAGTTCGCCTCACAAACAACGATGATGACAGCCCAGACAGGCGCTTTCGAACGCGAATGCATGAATTTGGCAAAGCGCCTGACCGCCCAGGCGATGGCAACCGAGACGAGGAGCCAGGCACTGCTGCCGAATTTCAGAGGATTATAATCCTCCCCGAACGGCATCAGGTCGAGCGATAGCCTGGAATATTCCCTCACCGTGTCGCCGAGAAATCCCCAGGCGGCATAGTAGGCGAAGAATGGTACGAGGGTCAGCGCGAGTATCGAGGTAAAGCTGGGCGTCGCGGCGCCGTCGCCGGTATCGGTTTCCGGCGAGGCAGCCGCAGCGCGCGAGGCGGCGTCAAGCGAGGCCAACCCGGGTCGCACGGTCTCGAACAGCGCGACGATAATGACAAGCTTCAGGAGAACGACAAGGGCCAGGGTAGACAGCCCGGCCAGCGCATTCAGCCGGCCGATCATGACCGCCAGTTCGTTGAGAAGCGAATTTCCGATCAGGCCGAGCAGCCACAGCGCCATCAGCTGCGGCCAGAAGCGCCACAGCAGTCGCAGGGTGAGCGACGGCAGCCGGAACAAAAGCCGGAGCGGCGGGCGGGTATCCGGAGAGAGAACCGTCATGACGCGCAGGGTAGCAATCGAACCGTCAGTCGCCAAGACGCCTCTACAGGTTGCCAGGCGAACGGATCGCCCCGCGCCTGCCGGCGAACCCGATCAAACCTTTCGCACCTTGCGCCCGGTTCTGATGCCAGCCGGTGCGGCAACCGACGCACGTTTGACAAGCGAGCATTCGAGCTTGGTGATCTGGTAGCGGCGCTCTCGCGGCAAGACGGCCGTTTCCAGATGCTCGATCGCCCATTGGCCCATTGCCATGTGAGGAAGGACGGAGGTCGTCAAGGGCGGCATGAGATGACGGCAGATGTCCTCGTCGTCATAACCCATGACCGACATGTCCTCCGGAATGTGGAGGCCAGCCTCCTTCAGCGCTTCGTAGCAGCCAATGGCGGTGCGGTCGTTCTGGCAGAAAATCGCCGTCGGGCGCTCGCGGAGCGAAAGTAGTTTCATGGTGCCGGCATAGCCGGCGCTCGCCGACCAGTCACCCTCTATGACAAGCTCCGGATCGAATGGAATGTCGGCCGTCGCCAGGGCGCGACGATAACCGGTCAATCGATCCTGGGCGGCCTGCATCCACGGTTCGCCCGTGATCGTCGCGATGCGATGATGCCCATGCGAGATCAGATGCCGGGTCGCGGTCTGCCCGCCGGCGATTTCGCTCGGAACGACGGACGGAAAGGCATAGTCGGACGTATAGCAATTCAGAAGAATGATCGGGATATTGAGATCATAAAGATAATCCGGCACCTCCACCTCGCGGGTGAAGATCGTCATGTAGATGAGCGCCGAGATGCCGCTGTTGGTGAGCGCCTTGATCGCTCTCGGCTCCATGACGGGATCACTCATGGTCTGTGCGACGAGCAGAACGTTTCCGGCATTCCAGCAGGCCTGGCGCGCTCCTTCGATCGCGACAACCGCCTCCGGACTGGTTGCAAGCTGGTCGACGGCAAAGCCGATGACGCCATCGAGCCTCGACGGAGACAGCAGCGCCGGCGGCGCGGCAAGCACCGGCGCGACATAGCCAAGCTGGCGGGCTGCCTCGATGACCCTCTCACGGGTCTGCTGCGATAGCCGCATGCCCGGCGTATTGTTGAGGACGAAGGATACTGCGCTTTGCGAACATCCAGCCGCCTTGGCGATATCGGTCATCGTGACCCTCGTACCGGAACGACGGCCGCTTCGCTTCGTTGCCCTGTTGTCGGTGGCCGTGCGATCGCCGTTTGCGGCCGATATCTTCTTCACTGCGTCTCATCTCCCCTGAAGCGAAAACGGCCTACGATCCCCACGGCCGCCTTCATGCGCTAATTTTTATTATCATCAATTGCACGATCTCGGCAACCGGTGCGGATAGGGCATACAATCGCCACCCACATCTTCAAGCGCGAGATCGCTGGCAATTGAACCAAATAGCTAGATTTTCGAGAGTCCGCCGCTTCGCGCGCAGGCAACTGTATTACTAATACTATTTACTAATTGAAATTAGTCGTATACCGTCGGTGTCGTGGTGGGACGTGCCTTATCTCGCTTGGCGAGAAAACCCTGGGAGGGGGCTCAGGACCGGCCTGCCGCGAGTTGCAACCAGATCCCGCAGGCGGATCTATGGGAGGACGATCATGAAATACGTAACACGGGGCGCTGCCGCCTTCGCGGCAGGGTTGCTGCTGAGCTATGCGACGGCGACCTATGCCGCGGACAAGCCCACTCTCGCATTTGTGGTCAACGGCGCGTCCGACTTCTGGAAGGCGGCCGAAGCCGGCGTCAAGAAGGCTCAGGCCGAATTGCCGGACTTCAACATGGAATTGAAATATCCTGAACAATCGTCGGTCGCGATCCAGCAGCGATTGATGGAAGACCTCGTGGCGGCCGGCGTCAAGGGCATCATGGTTTCGGCCGTCGATCCCAAGACATCAACGGAGGGGCTGAACAAGATCGGCTCGGAAACGGCGCTGTTCACCACCGATAGCGACGCACCGGATACGAACCGCGTCGCCTATATCGGCTCATCGAACGTCGATGCCGGCAAGCAGGCCGCCGAGATCGCCAAGAAAGCCATGCCGAACGGGGGCAAATGCATCGGCTTCGTGGGACTTCTCGGCGCCGACAATGCCAAGGAGCGCATTCAGGGCATGAAGGATGGCCTGGCGGGCACGAAGATCGAATTGACCGACGTGCGCGGCGACGACATCGACCAGACGAGAGCGAAGAAGAATGTCGAAGACGCGCTCGTCGCGAGCCCTGACGTCACCTGCATGGTCGGCTTCTACTCCTACAACACGCCCCGCATCTATGAAGCACTGCGCGAAGCCGGCAAGCTCGGCCAGATCACCGTCGTCGGCTTCGATGATGATCCGATCACGCTCGGCGGCGTCAAGGAAGGAACGATCGCCGCGACGGTGGTGCAGCAGCCCTATCTCTGGGCCTATCAGGGCATGAAGCTGATGGCCGCCTACCTGAAGGGCGACAAATCGGGCATTCCCGCCAACAAGCTGATCATCATCCCGACGAAAATCATCGGCAAGGACGACGTCGATGCCTATGCGGCCAATCTGAAGGCCATGGCTGGCAATTAAGGCCAACCAGCAGCGCCGGTTGCGAGGACCGGCGCTGCTCGAATGCAGTTGCTCACGTCGCCGCGGCTCTCGAAGCCACATCGCACAGGCATGATATTCGTTATGAACCAGCGCTCGGATAACTTGGCATCGGCTGAAACCACGATGCCCTTTCTCAGCCTTTCGGGAATCGGCAAGACCTATCCGGGCGTGGTCGCGCTCGATAATTTCTCGATGGACGTCAGCCCCGGCGAAGTGATCGGTCTTGTCGGCGAGAACGGCGCCGGCAAATCGACGCTCATGAAGATCCTTGGCGGCGTCGTCAGGCCGGATCATGGCAGTATTCGGCTCGATGGAGCCGAGCACGGGGCCTTCACGGTCGAAAGCAGCATCGCCTCCGGGATTGCCTTCGTCCATCAAGAGCTAAACCTTTTTGAAAATCTCGATGTCGCGGCCAATATTTTCCTTGGCCGCGAACCATTGCGCGGCGGCGCCCTGAAACTGGTCGACCGCGCCCGCCTGCGCGAGATGGTCGCCCCTCTTCTGAAGCGCGTCGGCGCCAATTTCTCGCCGGATACGCCGGTGGCGTCACTATCGCTTGCCCAGCAGCAGATGGTCGAGATCGCCAAGGCGTTGTCCATCAATGCCCGTCTCGTCATTCTCGACGAGCCGACCTCGAGCCTGCCGCTTGCCGAGACGGAAAAGCTGCTGGCCGTCATATCCTCGCTGAAAGCCGAAGGCATCAGCGTCATCTTCATTTCGCACCGCCTGCATGAGGTCGAACGTGTCGCCGATCGCGTCATCGTTCTGCGCGACGGGACGCTTGTCGGCACATTGGCGAAAGACGCCATCGACCATGATCGCATGGTGAAGCTGATGATCGGGCGGGCATTGGCCGCGCGCTCCGTGGAAGCGGCCCGTCCGCCGGGCGATATCGCCCTGAAGATCGCGGCGGTCCGCACAGCCGCCTATCCGGCGCAGCCCGTCAACCTGGATATCCGTTACGGTGAAATCCTGGGTCTTGCCGGTCTCGTCGGCTCAGGCCGGACGGAACTTGCCCGCGTCCTGTTCGGGGTCGACCATAGCTATGGCGGCACCATCGCCCTCGGCGGACGCGAGCTCAAACTGCGATCCGCCAGGGACGCTGTCGCCAATGGCATTTTCCTGGTGCCCGAAGATCGCAAGCTGAATGGCATCCTGCTGGATATGCCGATCTCGCAGAACATATCGTTGCCCAACCTCCCGGCCTTTGCGCGCCGCTCCATGGTTTCGCCGGAGCGGGAAAATGCCATGGCCGAAACGCAGCGCAGGCAGCTCGCCATCAAGACACCATCGATCGCGACCCGCACGGGCACGCTTTCGGGCGGCAACCAGCAGAAGGTCGTGCTTGCCAAATGGCTGGCGATGCACCCGAAGGTGCTGATCTTCGACGAGCCCACCCGCGGTATCGATATTGGCGCGAAGAGCGAAATCTACAGCCTGATGCGCAAGCTTGCCGATGCCGGTGTGGCGATCCTGATGATCTCAAGCGACATGGAAGAGGTGATCGGCGTCTCCGACCGCATCGCCGTCATGCATGAGGGTCGGATCTCCGGCATCCTCGAAAAGGATCAGTTCAGTCAGGAAAACGTGCTTTTGCTGGCCGTCGGCAAAACGCTACACTAGAGTGGTTCAGCTATCCAAGGAAACCTGAACCGCTCTATCTCATTGTTTTTGCGCAATTTCCCGCGAAAGATGCTTAGCACTTCGCTTGGAATTGCTCTAACGGCCGCGGCCAATGGGAATTGATATAGATGAGTAAGAAAGATCTGGGCCTGCTTTTGTTGATTATCGTTGTCGGCATTGTCGTGACGATCATCAATCCGCGCTTCCTGTTGCCGATCAACCTCGCCAATACGTCGAACCTTATCGGCCTTTTCGGGATATTGTCGATCGGCCAGGCTTTCGTCATCATCACCGGCGGCATCGAATTGTCCGTCGGCTCGCTGGTTGCCTTGCTCGGCGTCCTGTTCATCGATTTCATCGCCGTCCAGAACATGCCCTGGGCGATCGCCCTGCCGCTGATCCTGATCCTTGGCGGCCTCCTGGGAGCGATCCATGGCTGGCTGATTACCCGGCTCAACCTCCAGCCTTTCGTCGTCACTCTTTGCGGCCTCCTGATCTATCGTGGCGCGGCGCGCTTCTACACAGCGGACGGCACGGCAGGCTTCGCCTTCGGCCAGAACTTTCCCACCCTCGAATTCCTGACCGCCGGCCGCTTCTATGGCGTGCCGAACACCTTCATCGCGCTCGTGATCATCGCCGCCGTCATGTGGATCGTTCTGCATCGCTCCGTCTACGGCCGCTATCTCTACGCCATCGGCAAGAATGAGGAGGCGGCGAAATATTCCGGCATCCGCACCAGGAAGATGGTAACGGTCGCCTACATCATATGCGGCGTGCTGACGGCGCTTTCAGCGATCTATTTCGCCATGTACACCCGCTCCATTTCGCCGGCGAGCCATGGGCAATTCTATGAGCTCTACGCGATCGCTGCGGCGGTGCTTGGCGGCTTTTCGCTGCGTGGCGGTGAAGGATCGCTGATCGGCGTGGTGCTGGGCACGATCCTGCTGCAGGAATTGCAGAACCTCGTCAACCTTTTGGGTATCCCCTCCTCGCTCAACTTCGCCGTCATGGGCGGCGTCATCCTGATCGGCGTCTTGATCGATCAACAATGGAGCGCCATCCGG
This sequence comes from Martinezella sp. CNPSo 3890, assembly GCF_057784455.1. Lineage (NCBI taxonomy): Bacteria > Pseudomonadati > Pseudomonadota > Alphaproteobacteria > Hyphomicrobiales > Rhizobiaceae > Martinezella > Martinezella sp. CNPSo 3890. The sequence goes on from NZ_JBXSOR010000011.1 coordinate 177,574, forward strand.
GCGCAACGGCGCCTCGCGTCGGCCGCACGCCAGGCGGAAACGCGCCAGCCCGCCGAACAACCGCAGTCATGATGCCGCCACCGGCCGGATGGACCCGAGGACGTCCTGTACGATCGGTAAGGCCATGCCACATGCCCGTGAATTTCAGGAAGGCCCCGACCTGTTGCAGACGAGGCATCCGTAAGCATGCATGATGATCCCATGCGTTTCGCAGCGCCTGAGGTCGCTCTCGGAAAAGGTCGAATGGATCGCCGCGCCGCTTGCCCTGATATTGTGTGGTCCGAATGCCGACACCAGCATTCGCAAACGCATCAGGCGCGGCATCAGCCAGTCTTCCTTCGGCTCGTAGCCCAGCTTTTCCCAACCGACTTTCGATTCCGCGGCGGTGATCGCCCGAATTACAAAATTCCGATCCGCGGCAAATGTCGCGACGTGCCAGGGCATTTCGGCGATGTCGAATCCCACCGCCCCAAGTCCCAAGACCGCCTGATCTCGCGATGCGATCCAGGATGCAAACGCTTGCTCCGACCTCGTTCGCGCCAACACCGAAGCAGCAATGGCGAGAACTTCCACGAAGACGTCGGTCAATCCGTTCCGCATCTGAATCGCAGGCAGCTCCGGACGAGCCTCGCATGTTATTCGGTTCGCCATGGCTTTGAGATGGCTCCATTCACTGCTGCGTCACCGACGGAAAGGACTCGGCCTTGTTGTGCTCAGGTCATCCACTTGCGGTGCTCGACGAAACGCTCCGCCAAAAGGTCGATGAACAATCGCACTTTCGTCGGCAGATGGCTACGGTTCGGATAGATCGCGCTGATCGTGAATTCCACGGCGCGATAGTCGGGCATGACACGCACGAGACGGCCAGCGGCGACCTCTTCGAAGACGATGAAACTCGGAGCGAGAAAGATGCCCTGCCCGCTCGCCAGGAGAAAGCGCAGTGTCTCCGCGCTGTTGGAGACGACATTGCCAGAAATCTTGACGCCCACTTGCTTGCCATCAGCATCCTCGAAACGCCATTCGTCGCCATAGGGGTAATAGGTATATTGCAGGCAATTATGCTCCGCGAGGTCGGCCGGAACCTTCGGCATCGGATGTGTGTCACGATATTCGGGCGAGCAAACGAGCATGTGCCGCCAGGGCGCGAGCTTGCGCGCGACGAGTGTCGAGTCGGATGCGGGGAGGGTTCGGATCATCAGGTCGTAACCCTCCTCGACCATGTCGATCGACCGTTCGCCGACGTTGAAATCGAGCGAGATCGCGGGATATTGCGTCATGAATTCGTTGACGACGGGAAGCAGGAAGCGGACTATTGCGCCGCTGGTATAGAGCTTAAGCGTGCCTCGCGGCATGGTACTAAGCGCGCCGGCGGCCCGATCGGCCTCCTCGAGATCGGCCAGTATCTGTGAGGAACGCTCATAATAATATTTGCCGGTTTCCGTCAAACTGATCCGGCGCGTCGTCCGGTTCAGAAGCCGCGCACCCAAGCGGTCTTCCAACGATTGCACGTGATTGCCCACCATGGTGACGGACATGTTGAGCCGGCGGGCGGCGGCGGAGAAGCCGCCACATTCCACCACCCGGCCAAAGACTGTGAGGCTGGTCAACCGATCCATATTGTCCTCGGATTATCCACTGTGACTTGATGATCCTTCCCGATTTGAGGAGATTATCAGAAGGACGGTTCGGATGCATCTTCATCGCATCAAAATGACCCCGGGCAAAGGGGTGGCGCATTGAAGGAAACGGACGATGGTGGAACTCCCCCGCAACGAAGCGTTCAAGAACGCGAGCCAAGCCGACGCTGCTCCGGCCAACGAGGTCGCAAGGTCTCCCACGAGCGAAGCCCCGCGGGGTGTGACCGTCGAAGCGCCTGTCGCTTCGGCCACGCCCAAGACAGGCGGAAAGCTCATCAAGCGCGGCGTGCTGATCGCCGCGCTGCTGGCTGGCGTCGCGATCGCGGCGGATTTCGGCTATCGCTACTGGACGGTCGGGCGCTTCATCGAATCCACGGACGACGCCTATGTGAAGGCCGATTACACCACGATCGCGCCGAAGGTCGCCGGCTATATCAAGGATGTGCTTGTCAACGACAATGATAAGGTCAAGGTCGGCCAGGTGCTCGCCCGCATAGACGACCGCGATTTCCAGGCCGCACTTTCCCAGGCGAAGGCGGATCTGAAGGCCGCGGATGCGGCGATTTCCAACATCGATGCGCAGATCCAGCTGCAGCAATCGCTGATCGGGCAGGCCAAGGCGACGGTCGACGCGTCGCAAGCCTCCCTGGATTATGCGATATCGGATGCAGCGCGTTCGGCTCGGCTGATCACCAACGGCGTCGGCACACAGTCGCGCGCCGAAGAGACGGCATCGGCCAGAAAGCAGGCAGCCGCCGCCGTCGAGCGCGATCAGGCCGCGCTCGTCGCTGCTCAGAACAAGGTGCCGGTGCTTCAGACCCAGCGAGATCAGGCAGCCGCCCAGCGCGATCGGGCCGCTGCGGCCGTTCAGCAGGCCGAGCTCAATCTTTCCTATACCAACATCGTCGCCGCCGTTGACGGCACGGTCGGCGCCCGCTCGATTCGCGTCGGGCAGTATGTGACATCGGGAACGCAGCTGATGGCGGTGGTGCCGCTGCACTCGGTCTATGTCGTCGCGAACTTCAAGGAGACGCAGCTCACCTATGTACGTCCCGGACAGTCGGTCGAAATCAAGGTCGACAGCTTCCCGGACATCACCATCAAGGGCCACGTCGACAGCCTCTCGCCGGCAAGCGGGCTCGAATTCTCGCTGCTGCCACCGGACAATGCGACAGGCAATTTCACCAAGATCGTCCAGCGCATACCGGTGAAGATCGTCATCGATGACGATAACCTCGTCGGTTTGCTGCGCTCGGGCATGTCGGTGGAGCCGGAAATCGACACCAAGGCCATCCAGACATCGACGACGGACGCACAAGGATTATCCAGCCACGCTGGATGATCCTTCCCGATCTTCATCGATTATCACCTCTGTATCGTCATGAGATTATTCTGGCATGAGCCGGAAGGAGACACGTCGTGGCTACCCTTCAGATCGCCGCAAACAACAATTCAGCCGTATCGGCTCCGGTTGCCCGGCCCGCCATGAGCCCGCTTCGCATGTGGACCGCCGTCGTTGGTTCGACACTTGGCGCCTTCATGGCCGTTCTCAACATCCAGATCGTCAATGCCTCGCTTGCCGACATCCAGGGCGCGATCGGCGCTGGAACGGACGATGGCGGCTGGATCTCGACCTCCTATCTGATCGCCGAAATCGTGGTCATTCCCCTTAGCGCCTGGCTCGCCCGCGTCTTTTCCGTGCGCATCTATCTGCTGACCAACGCCCTCCTTTTCCTGCTTTTCTCGGTCGGCTGCGCCTTTGCCGCCAATCTGCAGCAGATGATCGTGCTGCGCGCCATACAGGGCTTCTCCGGCGGAGTGCTGATCCCGATGGCCTTCACGATCATCATCACCTTGCTCCCCAAGCCCAAGCAGCCGATCGGCCTCGCGCTCTTCGCCCTTTCGGCGACCTTCGCGCCGGCGATCGGGCCGACCATCGGCGGCTACCTCACGGAAAACTGGGGCTGGGAATATATCTTCTACGTCAATCTTGTGCCCGGCATTCTCATGATCGGCATGCTCTGGGCCTCGCTCGATCGCGCGCCGATGAACCTTTCGCTGCTCGCCAAGGGCGACTGGCCCGGCATCATCACCATGGCGGTTGGCCTTGCCGCGCTGCAGACCGTGCTTGAGGAAGGCAACAAGGACGACTGGTTCGGTTCCCCTTTCATAGTCCGCCTCTCTGTCATCGCCGCGGTCTCCTTGACGCTCTTTCTCATCATCGAGCTTCGCGCCGCCCATCCGCTCCTCAACCTGCGCCTGCTTGCGCGCCGCAATTTCGGCTTCGGCATCGTCGCCAATTTCCTGATGGGTGTCGCCCTCTATGGCTCGGTCTTCATCCTGCCGATCTACCTGACGCGTATTCAGGGTTACAATTCCGAGCAGATCGGCATGGTGCTTGCCTGGACCGGCATTCCGCAGCTCATCCTGATCCCGCTGGTGCCACGGCTGATGAAACGTGTCGATGCCCGCCTGCTGATCATCGTTGGCTTCGCGCTCTTTGCCGCCTCGAATTTCATGAATGTTCACATAACCGGCAACTATGCCAGCGATCAGCTCTTCTGGCCGAATATCGTGCGCGCCGTCGGCCAGGCGCTCGCCTTCACGCCGCTGACAGCGATCGCCACCGCCGGCATCGAGCAGGAAAATGCCGGTTCCGCCTCGGCGCTCTTCAACATGATGCGCAATCTCGGTGGCGCGGTCGGCATCGCCGCGCTGCAGACCTTTCTCACCAAGCGCGAGCAGTTTCATTCCAACATTCTCACGAATTCGGTCTCGGCATTCGAAGAGGCGACCCGTGCCCGCGTTGTCAATCTGACGAATTACTTCATGAACCATGGTGTCAGCGACCAGGCGCTTGCCACGCACAAGGCGATCGTCGCCATCGCCGCCAGTCTTCGCAAGCAGGCCAACATCATGGCTTTCAGCGACACGTTCTTCCTGCTCGGCGTCGCGCTGGTCATCGCCCTCGTCGCGAGCCTGCTTCTGAAGAAACCCGGCCACCTTTCCGGCGGTGCGGCACACTGAGCGCCGCATCTCAAAGAGGAGGAGATAGCCATGACCCTGCTGCACGACATGCCCAAGACCTCGATCATCAATTCCAGGACGGGCCATATTGGCGTCAATACTGCGGCTACCCTCAGCCTGATCGAATGGCTGACAGGCGATGAATGCCACGCCCTCGACGAGGCCGGCCTTGTCGCCGGGCTCGGCCGCCGCCTGCGGGCCCTCGGCCTTCCCATCGATCGGTTGACGCTGCACCTGACGACGCTGCATCCCGAATTCATCGGCCGCACCTTCGCCTGGGCGCCCGGCGAGCCGGTCGAGATCCATGATCGCGAACATGGCTCGCGTCTCGCGCTTGCCAATACGCCGCTCATGAAGGCACAGGAGATGCGCGAACCGCTCGTCGTCGGTCCGGGCGAGAGTCCGCATGGGCGCTGGCAACATATCGACATATTTTCCGGCCGGGGGCTCGTGCAATTGATCGTGGCGCCGCTTTGCAACGCCGACGGACCGATCAGCTGCGCCGTCTTCGCCACGCGGCGGCCAGGCGGCTTCACATCCGGCGAGCATGATCTGATCGAACGCATCCTCCCGGCCTTGCGCAACACGTGCGAACTTCGCGTCCTCAGACAATGCGAACTCAGCCTTCTCGACACCTATATCGGCCCGATGACGGCGAGCCGCATCCTCGCAGGACACATCCGTCGCGGAGAAATCGAATCCATGGAGGCCGCACTTCTGCTGTGCGACCTACGCGGCTTCACCGAGCTTTCCAATCGGCTGCCAGGCGGTACCGTGCTCGGGCTCTTGAACGCCTATTTTGACAAGGTGATACCGGCGATCACCCACGAAGGTGGAGAGGTGCTGAAATTCATGGGCGATGCGGTTCTGGCATTCTTTCCAGGCGTCGATGCGACCGGAGCCTGCGATGCGGCGCTGACCGCGGCGAAGACAATTCTCGATGAAATAAGCGGCTTCGAATATGAAGGCATCCGTGTCAAGGTCGGTATCGCGCTGCACTATGGCGAGGTGAGCTACGGCAATGTCGGCTCCGGCAACCGCCTGGACTTCACCTTGATCGGCCCTGACGTCAATATCGTCAGCCGTATCCAGAACGTCTGCAGCGAGAGCGGCCAAGCGCTCCTGATATCAGGCCCATTCCAGCAAAAGGCTGATATCACCGATGCGATCTCGATCGGGCGGCAGCCGCTGAAGGGCTTCGCCAATGCGATGGAGCTGTTTGCGATCGCATGCTGACGCCGCCGATGAGAGGAGAGAGGTTGGGCCATCCGAGCATTCGATCGATCCCTTGATTGCTTGGATGGGGGTTCCTATCCGAATTTTCCCGCCAAGCATGTGTTGCATTAAATCAACAACCAGTTTTTCCGTTTTCGAATGGCTCCGGGTCGGATTTACAAACAATCTGAATGTATATAGCTCTGTCATCGGGATCTGATTAGCTTGCGATCTGGTGGGGTTGTTGTTTCAGCCGCCAGCTAACGAGGTCCCATCGGGGTGGGGATAGTACCGGCGGTCTATTGCAGATGCAGCGCCTGGTTTGGCTTCCTGTTTGCGGGGAGCACTTCCATGCTAGCCTATTATGCTCGCTCCTTGGATTACGTAGAAATAATTACGACAAGGAGTTTACAATGAACATCAAGAGCCTTCTTCTCGGCTCCGCTGCCGCTCTGGCGGCGGTATCCGGTGCTCATGCTGCTGACGCGATCGTCGCCGCCGAGCCGGAGCCGCTGGAATACGTTCGCATCTGCGACGCATATGGTGCTGGCTACTTCTTCATTCCCGGTACCGAAACCTGCCTCAAGGTCGGCGGCATGGTCCGTACCGAAGGCAAGTGGTACGATGCCTACAATGCCAACAGCCACAACGGCACTCTCTGGCATACCCGCGCTCAGCTGAGCCTCGACACCGCGACCGACACAGAATATGGCCCGCTGAAGACCAATACCGTCATCCGTTGGGATTGGCAGGAAGGCAACTCGACCTCCACCAAGCTGCTGTTCGCCAACATCAGCCTCGGCGGCTTCCTGGTCGGTAAGGCCGACTCGCAGTTCAACTATTACATCGGCTATGCCGGCGACGTCATCAACGACGACGTGATCTATGACGGCCCGTACGAACTCAACCAGTTGACCTACACCTACGATGCCGGCAACGGCTTCACGGCTGTCGTCTCGGTTGAAGACTCGAACTCCAGCGGCTCGGGCGCTGGTTATGGCGCGAGCTGGGCAAGCGACGACAAGGCCAACCACTACGCTCCCGACGTCGTTGCCGGTGCCGGCTTCAAGTCCGGCGCATGGGGCTTCAAGGTTGTCGGCGGTTACGACTCCATTAAGTCGGAAGGCGCCATCAAGGCTCGCGTCGACGCTGACTTCGGCGTCTTCTCGGCCTTCTTGATGGGCGGCTGGAACACGGACGGCGACAACCTGAACAAGTACGCGGGCACCAACCTGGCTCGCTCTTCTTGCCCGGCTAACGATGCATCGAAGTGCGGCTGGGGTGACTGGGCTGTTTGGGGCGGCGTTGGCGTTCCGATCAACGAAAAGCTGAAGTGGAACCTCCAGCTCGCCTACACCGACTCGAAGATCTTTGCCGCGACCACGAACGTCAAGTGGAACCCGGTCAAGAACCTGCTCATCGAGCCGGAAGTCTCCTACACCAACTTCGATTCCGTGAACCAGGATCAGTGGGCTGGTATCCTGCGCTTCCAGCGTAGCTTCTAATATGGAATTACCCGGCTTAGCGCCGGGTATGAGAAGCCTGAGGTTCCGATCCCTCAGGCTTCTTCCATCGATCGGTTGACGTCCGATCAAAGCCGGAAGGATCCGATTTCCCCCCGGTTCTTCTTATCCCCATGCAAGATCAACGCTGATGACGTCAATCCGGCGCGTAGAACCCCGCCTGGTGGGCAGCCCGATCAAGCTCCTCCCGGAAATCGGGATGGGCAAGCGCGATCATCGCCCTCGCCCGCTCCGCCACCGATTTTCCCTTGAGGTTCACCCAGCCATATTCCGTGACAACGATATGGATATCGTTGCGCGACGTCGTTACTGGACCTGTCAGCGTTGGAACAATACGCGAAAGCGTTCCCTTGGCCGCCGTCGCATGACAGGCGATGATCGAGCGGCCGCCGCGTGAGCCATAGGCGCCTCGGACGAAATCCACCTGCCCGCCCGTGCCGCTGAACTGCCGCCCATTAACGAATTCGGAATTGCACGCGCCATTGAGATCGATCTGCAGCGTGGCATTGACCGACACCATGCGGTCATTCTGGGCGATGACGAAGGGATTGTTCACATAATCCACGGGATGTGCTTCGACATCGGGATTATCGTTCAGGAAGTCGTAAAGCGGCTTGTCTCCCAGCGCAAAGGTGAAGATGGTTCGCCCGACATGTATCTGCTTGCGGCTATTATCGACCACGCCGGCCCTGACCAGAGCGGCAAGTCCCGATGTCATCATTTCGGTGTGGATGCCCAGGTGGCGGTGCTGGGATAGACCGGCGCAAACAGCGTCCGGCAACGCACCGATGCCCATCTGCAGGCAATCGCCGTCGTCCACGAGTCCCGCGACGATGGCGCCGATCGCATCATCGACTTCCGAGCGAGGTGCGGCAGAGAGCGCCGGCAGGCTTGCGTCGTTCTCGACAAGCGCGGTGACGCTTGAGACCGGGATCATGCAATTGCCCCGCACATAGGGCATGCTGGGATTGACCTCGAGGATCAGCCGGGCACCGGGCTTGCGGGCGACCGCCAGGGCATAATCCGTGCTGGCGCCGAGACTGAAATTTCCGTCCGCATCCATGGGCGAGACGGTGGCGATCAACGTATCGACGCCGACATGCTCCACCAGGGAACGCGGCACCTGACTGAAATGGCACGGCACGATTTCGGCGGCGGGCAGCATCTCGGCCATTCGCCGCTTATCCAGGGCGCGATCCACCGCTCCATGAAAATAACTCATTGGAATGATGCGGTCACGCAGGTCGAAGTCGAGCACGCTCGAGCCGGCGACGCCTGTACAAAGCAGGTAGTAGAGCCGGACATTGTCCACCGCGCCGGCCCGCGCACGTTCGGCCAATGCCGCGAGAATGGCGGGCGGCTGACCGGCAGCGATCGGCATGGCGATCTTCGCGCCCGATGGTATCAAGGCAACGGCCTCATGGGCAGAGCGCACGCGTTCGCGGTATTGCGTCTGATGATTAGCGGCCATCGAGTCCTCCCCTTGAATGCCACCGTCAGCACAATTTGGCATCCACCGCGGGATCGCGATCGACCCTCCTCCAAGGTCGCCGCGAACACTTGGCTGCAGTAGGACGCGCTTACATAAAAGCGCCGAACCCGCTGTTCGCGCAAGACCCGAACAGCACATCCACACCGGCAAAAGCGAACTCGGCCTCAACCTGATCGAGATCCGAGGCCAGGGATGAAGGGAACGACGATTTTCCCTCTTCGCTTCGATTGATGACCGAGCTTGTCAGGCCTTAACGTCGACCGTGCCCATCATGCCGAGATCTTCATGTTCGAGGATGTGACAATGATACATGCGCCGCCCCGGCAAATCCTGTCGCAGCAGGATGCGTACCGTCTCGCCGGCGGCAACATTCACGGTGTCTTTCCAGGCGCGGTAGGACGGCTTGGTGACCTCGCCATCCTTTTCGCGTTCGACAAGCTGGAACTGCGCCCCATGCACATGAAACGGATGGTCCATGTCCGCCTGATTGACGATCTCCCATAATTCGACCTGTCCAACCTTCGAGACTTCGTCGATGCGGTTCATATCGAAGCTGGCGCCGTTGATAAGGAACTTCATCTCCATGCCTTCCATGGATTCCGTCAATACAAAGCGACGCGTGACCGACGGTTTCGCGAAGCCGTCAATGGTGCGCAGCTTCGCGGGAAGCGGCGGCGCGACAGGCGCGGCTTCCTCCGACACATTTGCCGTCAGCAAGGTCATGCCGACCTCTTCGGGCTTGCCCGGCCCCATCCACCCACGCTCATACCCGAGCGTGACAAGCTTCGCCGCTCCCGGTCTGTCGAAGGAGATGATGAGTTCGACGCGCTCGGCCGGCGCGAGCAACAAATCGTCTATGCCGACGGGAGCTTCGATAAGGCCGCCATCCGTTCCGACGAGCACCATGGCGGCATTCTCGAATGCCAGCCGCAGGAATCGCGCATTTGTCGCGTTGAGGAGGCGCAGGCGGCGCTTTTCCCCTTTCGCCACGGCCAGGACCGGATTCTTCTGGCCATTGACTAGGATATGATCGCCGACGCGCCCATTCATCAGATCGATCATGTTGCTCGCTGGTATGCTTCCATCTTCGCCGATCCGGAGATCGGTGAACATGAGGATCGTATCGCCATATTCGGCGGGGATCGGGTCATCCTTGGGTTTGACCAGGAAGACGCCCGCGAGTCCGCGATAGACCTGCGCGGCGGTAAGGCCATGCGGATGGGGATGGAACCAATAGGATGCGGCGCTGCCTTGCGGCAGATCGAAAGCATAGAGGCGCTCGCTGCCCGAGGCGACGGGCTCCATGGGACTGCCATCCTGATCCGCAGGCACCGGCATCCCATGCCAATGAACCGTCGTCGGCTCATCGGGAATGCCGTTCCTGAAACTGATCTCGACCCTATCGCCCTCATACGCCTCGATCACCGGATTTCCGCCGTTATAGAGGAGCGCGGACGTGTCGAGCCCCTCGGCGAAACGAACCGACCCCGGTTCGGCGGCAAGCCTTGCCTTGAACAGACCCGCTTCGCCAGCCTCGTTCATCAAGCGCGGCAACTCACGCAAGGGCTGCCCTTCCGGCAAGACAGGTTTGCCGCCGGTCATCGGCATGTCATGAGCGCCGTTTGCCCCCATATGTCCCATGTCATGCATCATTTGGGCCGCGGCCGGCCCGGAAATCGCCAGGCCCGCCAGCCCTGTTAGAAAACGACGTCGGTGCATCGATTGCTTCCTCTTACTCACAGCAACATCCCCATGGTACCGCTCACCGCAGCCTCGCGCTCCTTGGTCCCTGAACCGAAGGCGTCTTCAACCGGCTCTGCGTCGATGGTGATCGTGGAGAGCTTTTCATGACCTTGGTTGCCCAGTTCGCGACTGCCGGCCGGCCCGCTTGTTCAACCACCTGCCCGAGTATCGGTTGAAAGGCGGTCGTCTCGACCTTGACCGTGGGCCTATCGAGAATTCCCGTAGGTTTTGATCTCATGGTGCTCAAGGTGGAGGTTCCAACCGTGGTAAGGTCAAGTGCCCCCTGGCGAAAAATATGCTATTGACCTTCCCATGGTTGGAAGGCCCACCTGCCATCGGCGACATCAGGCGGTGCCTGTCATTGGAGAAGCTTCATGAATATCGGACAAGCGGCAAAGGCATCCGGCGTTTCGGCCAAGATGATCCGCTATTACGAGGAGACCGGCCTCATTCCGGCCGCCGGCAGGACGGCATCGGGCTATCGCGACTATTCGGATAACGACGTGCACATGCTGCGCTTCATCCGCCGAGCACGCGATCTCGGCTTCGCCGTCACTGAAATCAGCGAGCTTCTGGAACTCTGGCGAGACGAAACCCGGCAGAGCGCCGAGGTCAAGCGCCTGGCTCAGGGTCACATCGAAGCGCTGAAGAAAAAGATCGCCGACCTGCAGGATATGGAGCACACACTCACCATGCTCGTTAATTCCTGCCAGGGCGACCATCGTCCGCATTGCCCGATCCTGCAGCGGCTCGAGACCGATCAGGAGGACGAAAATCCGTCGATCCAGCCTCGACCCGGCGCGATATCGCGACCCTTGCAGTGATCCCTGCCCGCCGACGTCTCGGTGGCGGGTTGCCGGCACAGAACATGGCCGGGATTAAATCCCCACCAAGGCCGCTCAGGCCTCCCCTTCAAGGAATTGCCGGAGGCGCGGCACGACGAAATCGAGGAAGACGCGCACGCGCTGCGGCATGCGCGCGCCGCCGAGAAAGACCGCATGGATCTGCTCCTCATCCGGCTCGACGACATCGGCGAGCACCTCGATGAGACGGCCTGCCGCGATGTCGGCGCGGACGTGATAGTCCCCCATGCGGGCGAGCCCCACACCCGCCAGCGCCATGCGCCGCACGGTTTCGCCATTGTTGGCGAGCAGCGAACTCGTCATGGCGCGATCGACGATGCGGCCGCTTTCCCTTACCGGCCAGACGGGCGCGAGACGGCGGAAATTGAACCCCAGACAATTGTGCCGCGAGAGATCATCGACGGTCAACGGTATTCCATGGCGATCGAGATAGCTGGGCGCGGCGACGATCTTGCGGCGGGCAATGCCGATGCGGCGCGCGATCATGCCTGACGCCGGCAAGGCCCCGACCCGAAAAGCGACGTCGGTACGGTCGAGATAAAGATCGACGATTTCATCCGACAGCGAGAGATCGATGACGACATTGGGATAACTCTGCCAGAATTCCGGCAAGAGCGGTTCAAGTCCGAGCACGCCCAAGGCAACGGAAATGTTGACCCGTACAGTGCCGCCCGTGGACGTCGCGCCCTGCGCCAGTTCCTGCTCGACCTCGTCGAGATCATGCAGCAGGGCCTGGCTGCGCTCATAGTAGATCCGCCCCTCCAGGGTCAGCGATAGCCGTCGCGTCGAGCGTTCGACAAGCCGAACGCCGAGCCGGGATTCGATGCGTGAGATCAGTTTGCTGACGGTGGACGGCGTCATGCGCAATAGGCGCGCCGCTTCGGAAAAACTGCCTGCTTCCACCACCCGAAGAAATACCTGCATCTCCCCGACGCGATTGTCCATGGAGCACCTATTTTTGATTTGGTTTCACAAATAATGTGAAAAGCTGCCCAATTATCAAGTGCGGATGCTCTCTCTATTTCATAGGCCGAAGAAATCGCGCCTTCAAATCCGGCGCGGCATCCATTCAAGGCGGCCAAGGCCGTCGAGATTTTCAAAAAGGAGTTTTCGATGCTCACCGTTACCGCCCACGGCGCTACAATTCCCGCGCTCGGCTTCGGCGTCTTCCGCATGTCGGACGCGGAAGTGGAGCGTGCCATCCCGGCCGCGCTCGAAGCCGGCTTCCGTCATTTCGATACGGCGCAGATCTATCAGAACGAGGCAGCGCTCGGCAGGGCCTTGCAAACGGCTGGCGCAAGACGGGACGACCTCTTCCTGACCACCAAGGTCTGGGTCGACAATTACAGCAAGGAGAAGTTCGCCGCTTCGGTTGACGAGAGCCTCGACAAGCTCAAGACCGACCGTGTCGATCTCCTGCTGCTGCACTGGCCGGGCGACAAGGTGCCGGTCGCCGACCAGATCGAAATGCTGAACGCCGTCAAGGCCGCCGGCAAGACCCGCTTCGTCGGCGTCAGCAACCAGAATATCGCGCAGATGCGGGAATCGGCCAGACTTTCCAGCACGCCGATCGTGACCAATCAGGTCGAGATCCATCCCTATCTGCCTCAACAGGCCCTTATCGCGGCGGCGAAAGCGAACAATGTCGCGATCACCGCCTATTACGGCATGGCCGACGGTGCCGTGCCGAAAGAGCCAGTATTGCAGCGGGTCGGCGCCAGATACGGCAAGAGCGCCGCGCAGGTCGGGCTGCGCTGGCTGATCCAGCAGGGCCACATCGCGCTGTCCAAGACCGCCAATCCCGAGCGCGTCAAGGAGAACATCGCGATCTTCGACTTCAATCTCGACGAGGCGGATATGATCGCCATCGCCGCTCTCGCCCGCCCGGATGGCCGCATTGTCAGCCCACCCGGCCTCGCGCCCCAATGGGACGCCTAAGGAGTTTCAACATGGACGCCAAGATTTCGACGGCCGAAAAGGCCCAAACACCCTCTCACGCCCGATGGGCTCTTCTCGCGCTTGCGATCGGCGCCTTCGGCATCGGCACGACAGAGTTTTCGCCGATGGGACTTCTCCCGGTCATCGCCAAGGGGGTCGATGTCTCGATCCCGACGGCAGGCCTCCTCATCAGTGCCTATGCGATCGGCGTCATGGTCGGCGCCCCCTTCATGACGCTCGCCTTCAGCCCCTTCGGCAAGCGCACGGCGTTGATGCTGCTGATGAGCATCTTCACGATCGGCAATCTCATGTCGGCGATGGCGCCGGGCTACTTCACGTTGCTGCTTGCCCGGCTCGTCACCAGCCTCAACCACGGCGCCTTCTTTGGCCTGGGTGCCGTCGTGGCGGCAAGCGTGGTACCGAAGGAAAAACAGGCAAGCGCGGTCGCCGCCATGTTCATGGGGTTGACGATCGCCAATATCGGCGGCGTGCCGGCCGCGACTTGGGTCGGTCAGGCGATCGGCTGGCGCATGGCCTTCGCTGGAACCGCCTTGATCGGTGTCGCCGCCATCGCCGCGCTTTGGATCGCTCTTCCGAAAGGCGAGCGCGGTGCCATGCCTGATATCAGGCGGGAACTGGCCGTGCTCACCCATCCTACGGTTCTCATCGCCATGGCGACCACCGTCATGGGCGCGGGCGCGATGTTCTCGCTATACACCTATGTCGCTCCCACGCTTACCGAACTCACCGGCGCTTCCAATAGCTTCGTGACCCTCGGACTGGTGCTGATCGGCATCGGCTTCACGATCGGCAACTGGCTTGGCGGACGACTGGCCGACTGGTCGCTCGACGGCGCGACCAAGATCTTCCTGGCCTTGCTCGCGGCGATCATGTTCGCGCTGCCATTGGCAATGATCACCCACGCAGGAGCCGCCATCGGCCTGCTTCTCTGGGGTGGCGCGGCGTTCGCGATCGTTCCGCCCGTGCAGATGCGCGTCATGGAAGCGGCGGCGGAAGCGCCAGGCCTTGCCTCCTCCATCAATGTCGGAGCCTTCAATTTTGGTAACGCCCTTGGAGCCGCAACGGGTGCCGCCGTCATCAGCCTTGGTTTTGGCTATGCGGCGGTCTCGATCGCCGGAGGTCTGCTGGCCGCCGCCGGCCTGGCGCTGGTGTTGATCGGCACACGCAAGCCGTCGTCGCTGCCGGCAAATTTTGGCGCATGATCAATCCACTGGCCACCGTATCAAGCATCAAAATTTCTCGATGCCCTGCCCGCTAAAATCAAGCCGTCCACGGTCTTTCGCCGCGGACGGCCTAACTCAATTGAAACAGCCTTGCTCAGGGCAGTTTGATTTCGAGCGTGATCATGTAGTTGCTATAGTTGGGAGGGGTCGGCGGCGGATTGGGGTTGGTGGCCGAGAAGATCGAATAGTCGCTTATGCGCGGAGGCGTGGATGGCGGCTTCACGTCCGGCCTCCAGGAGGCCTTGATCGTTATCTTATCCGTGGCGCGATAGGAAAGATTGAGCTCGCGGTTCCTGCTTGTGCCATCCTGGGAATGCTTGCCCTCCAAGGACCATTTGTCCCATGATGCTTTGAGGCTCTCCGCTGTCTGGGTGCCTCTGCGTTCATAGCTGCCACTCAGGGACGAATTGTTACCCTTGGTCGACAGCTCGTAGAGTTGATCCTGAACCTTGCCGTTGAAATCGGTCGTGATCGTGGCGCTGCCTTCGGTCTTACCATCCGACGACCGTGCCTTGACGTCGAAGATGATCGTCTTGTTGCCGACATAGACGCCAACGTTCGGATTGAGCCCATTCGTCTTGAAGCCGATGTCGCTCTTCGCCTTTGAATCAAGAACGATGGGACGCTCGGGCGACTGGAAATATTTTCCAAGCAAATCCTGCTGGGGTCTGGTCGGCGCGACTGGCTTGCCCATGGGGTCGAAGGCACCCATGACCGTGCAGCGCTGCCCGCTCACCCAGCTGTTGACGGCAAAGATCAGATGTCCGTCATCGCCGATCGCGGCCACGCCCTGATGCAGGCTGTTCCTCAGGTTATAGCGACCGCAGCAGGATAGGGCGCTGTCGCTTGCCGCTTCGAAGGACCGGCCGGAAAAAACGACGCCGGACGGCAGTCCCGATGCCGCACTGCTGCCTAGAATCGGGCAACTGGAGAGCGGTATCAGCCTGTAGCTGTTCAAATCCGTTTGCGACGTCTGGCCCGCCGGCCTGGTGAGCGGTGCTAATCCCATATCTGATCTGCCGTTTCCTGATCTGTTGACGAAGGATGAAAAATGAGAGCGATGCGATTTATGCGTGTCCCGCCGGCTGAGTTAGGTCGGCGAATTTTTTTGTCCAGTCGCGGGTTTTTTCTGATCGGTCGCGCGCACTTGCCGAATTAGCCCACGCTTCTAATTTGTCTGATGAATTAAGAGCCTTCGTATTGCCAGCGCAGGTTGCTTTCGGATAGACCCTTTCCATCTCTCGTGTTCAGATTTCCTGGAGCGCCGAAATGCGTCTTGAACCGCAGCAGCGAATTTATGTCTGCTTCTTCCTGTTCGCGGTCTCGATGGGCGCGATGCTTTCGCGCCTTCCCGATCTGCAGGATGCCTTGCGCATCGACAAATCCGAGCTCGGCCTGACACTGATCGGTGCGGCGATCGGCGCGCTCATATCACTCACCTTCGTCTCCCCGATCGTCGCACGCCTCGGCACGCGCAAGACGGCATTCATCACCGTGCTCGGAACCTCCGCATCCCTCGCGCTCGTGCCGTGGATGGGCTGGGCTCCGCTGGTCTTCGCTGTCCTCTTCTGCGAGGGATTGCTGGCAGGTGCGCTCGAGATCAATCTCAACGTCGAGATCGATCGCATCGAGGCCCAGCTCGGCCGCGGCGTCATGAGTCGGGCGCACGGGTTCTGGAGCCTCGGTTTCTTTGTGACGGCACTCGTGTCGTCGGTGATCCGGCAGGAGGGCGTGCCGATGCACGTGCATCTCGGCCTGACATTTATCTTCGTCCTCATCGTCGGCTCGATTACCATTGCCGGCATGCGCAACGCGCCGGCCCGCCCGACCGAGGATCATGTCGAGACCCATCACATCGCGTTGCCGACGCTCGGCCTTTTGCCGCTCTGCGTCATCGGCATCGCGGCATTCCTGGTCGAGGGTGCCGGCATCGACTGGTCGGCGATCTACATGCGCGACGTCTTTCACGTCGAACCCTTCGTCGGCGGCCTCGGCCTGACGCTGTTCACCTTCTTCATGGCACTGACGCGATTGTTCGCCGACGGGTTCGTCGATCGCTACGGCTCCCGCTACGTCGCGCTTTCCCTGATGCTCCTGGCGATAACCGGGCTTTGCGCCGTCTGGCTCGCACCTCACCCCAACGTCGCGCTTCTGGGATTTGCCTTCATGGGCGCCGGCTGCAGCGCGGTCTATCCGCTTGTGGTCTCGGCCGCCGCCCAGCGCACTGACCGCCCGGCCCATGTCAACGTCGCGGCCCTCGGCCAGATGTCCTTTGTCGTCTTCTTCCTGGCGCCGCCCTTGCTTGGATTCATTGCCGAACACGCCGGCATTCGCACCGCCTATCTGGTGTGCATCCCGGTCATCCTGGCCGGCCTGATGGGTGTGGGTTCGCTTTCCGGACGCCGAAGCGCCTTTGCGTAAGGACTCAGCGATCCAGCGAGAATCGGCTGGATCAAATCAGCCAGCATCCGCTATCGGCTGGCGAGGGGGAAGGCTATACGCTTCCCCCTCTTCCGCGGCCAAGCGTGGGGCATCGTTTGCCCGCGGGTGCCTCCACCAAGTCAGATGCATCGTCCGCTTAGCGTAGTGAGCGGAATGCCGCCCTGACTTCGTTGGTGAAGATCGTCGGCTGCTCCCAAGCCGCGAAATGCCCGCCATTGTCCGTTTCGTGGAAGTAGATCAGGTTGCCATAGCAGCGCTCGGTCCAGGTCTTTGGTGCCTGGTAGATTTCGCCCGGGAAGACACTGACCGCGACCGGCAGGGTCGGAATCTGGATGGCATTGAAGTTGTTGGAATGGTCTTCCCAGTAGATCTGGGCCGCGGAGGTTCCGGTTTCCGTGAACCAGTAAAGGGAGATGTCATCCAGCATCTCGTCGCGGGTCAGGACCTTTTCCGGCTGCTTGTTGCTATAAGTCCAGGTGGCGAACTTGTCGTAGATCCAGGCAGCCAAACCCACCGGCGAGTCGACGAGCGAATAACCGATGGTCTGCGGACGGGTGACCATCATGTTGGCATAGCCCGAGCTATCGCGGTAGAACTCCGCCAACTTGTCGAAGCAGGCACGCTCCTTATCCGTCAGATCGGCCGGAGCGGGATCGCCAGCAGCCAGAATATGGGCAATCTCCTTGGGGACGATCCCAGGCATATTGAGATGGATACCGAGCAATCCCGGTACGTTCTGGAGCGCCATGCGCTGGGAGATGACGGAGCCGCAGTCGCCGCCCTGCGAGACGAAGCGCTCGTAGCCAAGACGAAGCATCAGCGTGCCCCAAGCGCGGCCGATATGGTCAGAGCCCCACCCCCTCGCCGTCGGCTTACCGGAGAAGCCGAAACCGGGGATCGATGGCACAACGAGATGAAAGGCGTCTTCGGCGCTGCCACCATGCGCTGTCGGATTCGTCAAGGGATCGATCACCTTGAGCATTTCCAGGATCGAGCCAGGCCAGCCATGGGTCATGATCAGCGGCATCGCGTTTTCGTGCCGGGAGCGCACGTGAATGAAGTGGATATCCAGCCCGTCGATTTCGGTCACGAACATCGGCAGGGAATTGAGCTTCTGTTCCACCTTTCGCCAATCATAGCCGTCGGCCCAATATTCGACGAGATCGCGCAGACGCTCGAGCTGCACGCCCTGAGAATCGTCAGCGACATTTTCCTTGAGCGGCCAGCGTGCCGTCGCAAGCCTTTGCTTCAACTCGGCGATCGCGCTGTCGGGAACATGGACCTTGAACGGCTTCACACCATCAGGCAAGGCGTCCGATGCGGCAAAGGACATGGCGGGCTTCAGGAGCGACGCTGCTCCAGCGACGGCAGCGGCGGTCACAAAGGCACGTCTGTTCATTGAGAAGGATAAAGGCGACATCAGGATCTCCAAAAAGTTTGGGAGGTTTGTTGAATGCCGCGAAGTTATGCTTTCGGCGTGTATCCCGGTTGTGTCCTCAACTCAGCCAAATTGTATCCTTCCGTGTCCGGATCGACCGAGGCTACAATGGAATACAGAACTGCGCGCGTTGACTTTGCCACCGACAAAATGCAGGCCCCGAATTCCGGAACCTGCCCAATTAGCCGGCGAAGAAGAATTTTGGAGACTTCTCCCGAGGCAGCACCGTGGAGATTGCGCGGGTTTGTGAAAGTTGTCTTCCGTGAAGATGGAAGCGGTTCGATGGCTGCTTGCTCGGAGCAACCTCGCCCATCGGCCAAATAGAGGCGGCTATCTCGGCGGGAGGAGAACCATGGATAGCCGTCCGGCCGCCTATGATGAGATCAGGCCGGCCAATTCCACTTAATCGCGTTAGCGCACCTTACGGCGCATAGCGCGTGAAGACGTAATCGTGATCCCTAACGTTACCGACATGGCAGCTGAGACAAGTTTCATGTTGGGCGAGATCGACCGGCTTGCCATCGACGAACCGCCCGAAACCCCAACCGTGGCTGTCGGGATATTTCTTGGAATCCTTCACCATGACCTGAACCGTCGTCGGCGCTCCCGGCACCGTTGCCGGCGCGAACTCCGTCGATTGCTTGCGCTTGTAGGCCAGCTTGACGAGGATCGAGCCATCCGGGAAAGGCAGCGTGCCCTTCTTGTAGGCCTCAATGGCGATATCGTTGCCGAGCACGGCGCGAAGTTCGTCGAGCGGCGGAGCTTCCTGCGCGGGCGCGATGAATTTCCAGTCCCGATAGCCTTCCGGTATGGTCACACCATAGATCGGCGAGGCATTTTCCGGCAGCGTCGCGGAACCCGCCGATTGCGAAGCGGCGACGCCGACGGCAAGGCCTGAGACGGCAAATGCACCGAGGAACGCAAATTTCATTCTGGCCTCCTGCCTGATGGATGATCTCGCGGGAAGATCGCCTGGAATTGTATCCGCGAGATTTCAGGAAACGGCGCGATTGTATCGCAATGTAGCCGGCGAGGCCCATTCGTGTGAGCCGCTCATCGGAAATCGGGTGGCGGCAGCTCCGGTTCAGGCGCTAGGCTCCAGGTTATCGCGGCATTCGCAGGCCTCGAACGCCCTCGAAAGCCCGCCCAGACCGAGGATATGAACATGAACGTATCGATCTCTACTTTTGCTCCGGGTTCCTTGGAAAGCCCCATCGTGGCCCGGGTCGACGCCTATGATTGGCCGTCGCTGGCGGGAGAACTTGACGGCTTCGGCTGCGCCGTCCTTCCGAAGCTTCTCGCACCCGATGAATGCAACGCAATCTCCCGCCTTTATCCCGAGGAACGTCATTTCCGCAGCCACGTCATCATGGCGCGCCACGGTTTCGGAAGAGGCGAATATCGCTATTTCAACTATCCGCTGCCGGGGCTTCTCGGTGGATTGCGCACCGCGCTCTATCCTCGTCTCGCCGATATCGCAAACCGGTGGAATGAACGCATGGGCCTTGAGGAACGCTATCCCGATGAGCATGCCGCCTTCCTGAGGCAATGCCACGAGGCCGGTCAGCGGCGTCCGACGCCGCTGCTGCTGCAATACGTGCCGGGAGACTTCAACTGCCTGCATCAGGACCTCTACGGCGAACTCGCTTTCCCAATCCAGGTGGCCATTCTGCTGTCCGAGCCGGGGCGGGATTTCACCGGTGGTGAGTTTGTCCTGACCGAACAGCGGCCGCGCATGCAAAGCCGCGTGGACGTCGTGCCGCTTCGACAAGGTGATGCCGTCGCCTTCGCAGTCCATAATCGGCCCGTGCGGGGAACCAAGGGGAACTACCGTGTCAATCTCAGGCACGGGGTAAGCCGGGTCCGCTCAGGCAAGCGCCACACTGTCGGCATCATCTTTCATGACGCCCGCTAAGGGCGCCCCTACCCGATGAAGCCGGCGTAATTTTCTCCGGTAATTCTATGCATGATGGCCGAATATGCCTGGTGATTCTGATCGCCCGCCAGGACGCGGCCCAGCGACGGTTGCGCGAATGCCGCCATCGGCAGGAGGGCGAGCGGCGTCGAGACGGGTGTGAGATGCGAGCCCTGCCCGGCGCGCAATGTCGTCAGCAAGCCGAACATCTCGCCGGTGATACTGGGTCTCGACAATATCGCCATGCGATACTGCCCCGACGAATTCGTCACCAAATAGATATGCCCCGACAGGTGCGGCACCGACACCGAGCCCTGCTGTGAAAACGAGGCATCGCTGCGCTCGCGTTCGCGGAAGCTCAGGCAGGTCCCGTCTTCATCCCAGGCGATCTCGGTGCAATAGGCGAAAATCGCCTTCGCATCGCCGAAGGACGGACGGAGCGTCAGGTAGGTGCCTTCAAGCCAGGAAACCGAGGCGCGGGAATAGGCACCAAGTTCCTCGGGGGCATGGCCGGGCCTTTCCTTTACGATGGGGGCTTGCGTTCCAGCGGGTTCCCGCAGCACGACGCCCATCGCCTGCTCCAGCCGAATGAGAGTCGCCAGCGTGAAGGGCCGGTGGCCCGAAAGAGCCTTCTCCAAGGTCGAAAGGCTAATGCGCGCATCATTGGCGAGACGCTGCCTGGAAATGCGCCGTCGGGCGATCTCCTCGCGAACCCGCGCCGCCACGGCGCTGTTCTGGCTGTCGGACAAATAGGGGTCGCCCTGGACCATTCACTCGTTTCCTGATTGCGTAATTTTCTTCACAATTCCACACATGGCCGTAACCGGCAAGACCGTTTGCGGCAAGATGCGGACGAAAGAGGGCAAAGCTTACGCTGGCGAGAAAATAGCCTTTGTTCACAATGGCTTCAGTCATTCCACCAGCGAATAAGGAGCCTGTCATGTCAGCCTCGCCACACGTCTCGCGCTACCAGAAACGGCAAAATTTCCTCATCGGATTCGGCCTGCTGCTCTGGTTCAGCAATGCCATTCTGCTGCCGGTCCTCGCCGTCGTTTTCGCGCTGCTGCATCCCCTGGAATCGCACGCGCAACCCGCAGCCTTCGTCACGCCGGACGAAATGGGCGCGGGCAGCCTTCTTCTTCAGACCAAGGAAGAGGGAAAATATATCGAGGCACCCCGGCTCGCGACCGATGTCGATCTCGACGTCAGCGGACCGACGGCACGCGCGGTACTCACGCAAGCCTTTGAGAACACGACCGACAAATGGGTCGAAGCCCTCTACGTATTTCCACTTCCGGAAGACAGCGCCGTCTATTCCCTGAAGATGATCGTCGGCAACCGGGTCGTAGTCGCCGATATCAAGGAGAAGCAGGCCGCGCGTGCCATATACGAGAAAGCGCGCACAGAAGGAAAGAAAGCGTCCCTGGTTGAACAGCAGCGCCCGAATGTCTTCACCAATGCGGTCGCGAATATTGGCCCGCATGAAAAGATCGTCGTGCAGATCGAATATCAGCAGTCGGTCCGCCTGGCGGACGGTCGCTTCTCCCTGCGGGTGCCGCTCGTCGTCGCACCGCGCTACAGCCCGCAAGACGCATCGCCCATCACGCAGCAGGCAGATCTAAAGGCCGGCTGGGGTCAGTCCAAACAGCGCCCATCGCGTGAGGTCAGCGACAAATCCATCTCGACACCCCTGATGGCTCCTGGCGGCGATCGCACCAACCCCGTCACCCTCAAGGTCAATCTCAACGCCGGTTTCCCGCTCGATGACGTCCAAAGCCTCTATCACGCGGTCAAGATCGACAAGGTCAGCGACACCGAGCGCCGGATCGTCCTTGATGGCGATGCGGCCGCCGATCGCGACTTCGTGCTAGAATGGAGCGCCGTCGCGAGCAATATGCCAAGCGTCGGCCTCTTCCGCGAACATGTCGGCCAGGATGATTATGTGCTTGCCTATGTAATGCCGCCGGCGGTGGCGACGCCGCGAAAGGCCGGCCGCGAAGTGGTCTTCGTCATCGACAATTCCGGCTCGATGGGCGGCACCTCGATCGAACAGGCACGAGCAAGCCTCGATTATGCCCTGTCCCGGCTCGAGCCGAATGATCGCTTCAACGTCATTCGCTTCGACAACACGATGACCAAATTCTTCTCCGATTCGGTGATGGCGACGGCCGAGAATATCGCCTCGGCCCGTCGCTTCGTCACCGGCCTGGAGGCCGCCGGCGGAACGGAAATGCTGCCGCCGCTTCAAGCAGCGCTCGACGACAGCCACCAGGCCAGCGGATTGCGCCAGGTCATGTTCCTGACGGACGGCGAGGTCAGCAACGAGCAGCAGCTTCTCGATGCGATCGCGAAATCGCGGGGACGCTCTCGTATTTTCATGGTCGGCATCGGCTCGGCGCCGAACACGTACCTGATGAACCGCGCCGCCGAACTAGGCCAGGGCAGCTTCACCCACATCGGTTCGGTCGCCGAGGTGAACGAGCACATGCGCGCCCTCTTCGACAAGCTGGAGAACCCGGCTGTCACCGA
Source organism: Martinezella sp. CNPSo 3890 (assembly GCF_057784455.1). Lineage (NCBI taxonomy): Bacteria > Pseudomonadati > Pseudomonadota > Alphaproteobacteria > Hyphomicrobiales > Rhizobiaceae > Martinezella > Martinezella sp. CNPSo 3890. Next base: position 200,580 of record NZ_JBXSOR010000011.1, read on the forward strand.
CGTCGCGGCCGCCTTTTCGCAAAAGAACGTCAACCTGTCGCCCAATCTCCTGCCCGACATCTACCATGGCGAACCGCTGGTTCTGGCGGCCCGGATGGGAAAGGCAGCCGGAACCCTGACCGTCAGCGGCGAGATCGGCGATCGCGCGTGGACGATCTCCCTGCCGCTCGACCAGGCAAGCAATGCCAAGGGCATCTCGAAGATCTGGGCTCGCCGCCAGATCGATGACGCCGAGGTCAATCTCACGCTCGGCAAGATCACGCAGGCTGATGCCGACAAGCGTATCCTGCGATTGGCACTCGACCATCATCTGGTCACGCGCCTCACAAGTCTCGTCGCTGTCGATATGAAGCGTCTGCGCCCGGCAAACGCGCCGCTGACACAGGCCGACATTCCATTGCAGCTTCCCGCGGGCTGGGATTACGACAAGCTCCTCGGCATCGGTGCGGCGCGGGATGCGAAAGCCGACAACAAACATCAGCAGACAGCTGATAGGTCGCAGGGTGTGGATGGCGATGCGGAGCTTGAACCCATCTCCGCGCCGGCTCCGGCCGGCGTTCCGCTGCCGCAGACCGCGACGCCCGGAATGCTTCTCATTCTCCAGGGATTGCTTGCCCTTCTGTGTGGAGCTTCGCTGCTGGTCCTCGCATCGCGAAGGAGCCGGGCATGATCGCCGCCACTCGCATCCAGACCATCGGGAGCGCGCCAGCGCGCTCCCTCCTGACTTTCGCGGCCGGCATTCTCATCGCCGCCGGTCTCTTCCTCGCCGCACAGGGAGGATGGATCTACGCCAAGGCGGCCTTGGCGCAGCTTCTGCTGGAGCGCGCATTCGCCGAGAGCGTGATATCAGGCGCAGCGGTCAAGCCCTGGAGCTGGGCCGACACCTGGCCGGTGGCGCGTATCGAAGTTCCACGCCTTGGCGTTTTAGCCATCGCGCTCAAGGGTGCGAGCGGACAGGCGCTTGCCTTCGGCCCCGGTCATCTCGACAATACCCCGCAAGCGGGCCAAGAGGGTACGGCCGTCTATGCGGCGCACCGCGATACCCATTTCACTTTCCTGAAAGATATCGGTGTGAACGACCATATCCGCATCACACGCAGCGATGGTCGGACCTTCACTTTCCGCGTGACCCGCATGGCCGTTGCCCGCTGGGATGAAGCAGAGATCGACCCCAACGCGCGCGGCGTCCATCTCGTGCTGGCGACCTGCTTTCCCTTCGACGCCGTGACCTCGGGACCGCTGCGCTATCTGGTCTATGCCGATCTCGAAGGAACGACGGGTAAATAGACGACGGCCGGGATATGGAAATCCGCCCTACCCGCCGGTGCGGGTAGACGCTTCCGAGTAACGCGCGTCCATTGGGGCGAGACCGTTCGCATTGGGTTGTGTCAGGATACTATAAAGCTCCGGACGCCGGCCTCTTATCCAGCGCTGGCCCGTGCACTTGTCGAGCAAGGCCAGATCGATTTCAGCGCTCACCCTCGCATCGGCGGCCGCCCAGGTTTCGGCCAGGATCCGACCATAGGGATCGAGGATCATGGCGTTGCCGGTGCGCACTTCGTCTTCATCCTGTCCGACGCCATTGCTGAAGACGAGGAACATTCCATTGTCGTGGGCGCGCGACGGCAGCCAGCGCATGAACCATTCCCGACCGTTTGGTCCTCGAAATTCGGCCTCGATCGCCTCCGGATCTTCGTGGCGATTGATCCATTTTTCGACCGGTATCCGCTTCAGCCCGTGCGGACTAACCGAATGCCCGCCACCAGCCTGATGCGGCGCGATCAAGAGTTCGGCGCCAAGCAGCGCGGTCGCCCGCGCGTTCTCGATCAGATTATTGTCCCAGCAGATCAGGATGCCGGCCCGAATTCCCCAAGGTGTATCGAAGACCGTGAACGCATCGCCGCTGGAAATGAGGCGATGCTCCCAGGCATGCAGCTTGCGATGGCAATGGATGGGGCCATCCGGCATGCAGACCGCGTAGCTGTTATAGAGCTTTCCGTCTTCACCCAATTCCAGGAAGCCCGCGCCGATCGCGATGCCCTTCTTACGCGCGAGCGCGGCTACCCGGCTGATCGAAGGACCGGAGAGCGGCTCCGCCAGCGCATGCAGCGCTGGACCGTCGAGCTTGGGAACGTGCCAATATCCGCAGATGCACATCTCGGGAAAGACGACAAGCTGATTGCCGGCCTGCACGGCTTCTTCCGTGAAATGCTCCACGCGAGAGAGATTAAAGGCCTTGTCATTGGCCCGATGCTGAAACTGCACGGATGAAATCTTGAGCGCCATGTCGATTGCTCCTTTCGCCATGAAGCAATTTGACCATGCGGCTTCTCTTTCGTAAAATGACTTTATCGATTGAAATTATTCCTGGACAGAATGGAAATAAAGCTCCTCCGATCCTTCGTTCAATTGATCGACACAGGCCACTACGGCAAGGCTTCGGCGAAACTGTTCGTCACCCAATCGACCTTGACCAAGCAGATTCAAGCCTTGGAAGCCGCGATCGGCGGAGCATTGTTCGAGCGTGGCCGCCATGGCGCCAAACTGACGCCTCTCGGAGAACTTCTGCGGCGCGAAGCACGCCCGCTTCTTCATTTGAACGACGATGTCGACCGGAAGATGCATCGCGCCATGGCCGGCCTTACCGGATACCTCGATGTCGGATTTGGAATATCGACCCTTGTCGTGGCGCCGCGGCTGATCGCCGGCTTTCGTGCGACGACGCCCGATTGCAGCATCACGCTCAACGATCTGCCATCGCGGGAACAGCATCAGCGCCTGCTCGACGGCAGGCTTGATATCGGCTTCTGCCGGGCGCCGGAGGAGGATAGCGGCCTGGCCTTCATGCCCATTATCGAAGAGCACTTGGCCCTGGTGCTTGCAAGCGGGGTGACAATACCGGCCCAGGATCGGCTGGCGGAGTTGAACGAGCTTGGCTTCGTGGCGCTTTCGCCATCGCGCGGACCGGGACTGGATGATCAGATCAGGCGCTGGTGTTCGCTTGCCGGTTTCGAGCCTCGCATCGCCCAATATGCCGACGACATACTAACCGTGCACGCCATCGTTTCCGCCGGCCTGGGCGCGGCATTCCTGCCCTGGCGTGGCGTGCAGGCATTGGCGGGGTCCAGCCACAAACAGTCTCTCACGGGACCGGAATCAAGATGGCCGGTTGGGATCTGCTGGCATCGCGAACATGCGAGCCCGCTGTTGGCCCGTTTTATCGATCATGTATCGAAGAATCTGGAATTCCACGGCTCGCAGGCCGATCGGTAGTCGAGAAAAAGGCCTAACACATCGGCATTTCGCGATGAAAGCGACCGCTCTCATCGCCAAGAATGGGGTTATGCATTCCAACCCCATTGTCCGAAAGGCGCTAGACATGAACCTGCTCGGCGTCGTCCGCGGACGGTTCAAGCGCCTTGGTGGTCAAAACGAACCATGCAGCCAAAGCATCGTCGGAGTGCCGAGAATCGCCAAGGCGATCCCCACGGAAACCGCCATTTTGATCGCCTTGATGCGCCGGGTCCTGACGCCGCTCCAATCATAACTCAAAATCACTAACCCCCACAAATCATTGATGATTCGCAAAGTAGAGCCGACTCGGCCTTCGACAAGGGATGGTGATGATTCGTCCACAACGGATATTCGCGCGATGTTTACACTGAGGCGGTGTCGAAAGGTGGCGCCGTCTTAACCGTGCTTGAGACGCGATAGTAGTTCGCCCTGAATTTCACGCCTTGATCGGCGAAGCGATTACCCACCAGGTATTGATGGCCTTGGAGCGAAGCTGGCGATGATCCGCGGATCACATGTGCTTTTGTGAAGAACGCGTCGCAGCCCAGCGGGCCTCGATCCAGAGGCGTTCCCGGCACACGGCCCGCGCTCGGCTTATCCGACCGAGGCGGCCGAACGAGGCATACCCCAACGGGAGGCGATGCGGCCCTCCCCGCATAAGTCAGTCGCGCAGGCCGCCAGCTATTACAACGATGCCGAGCGGAAGAACGGCCGGGCGGCTCGATTGATCGTCTAGGTCACGGTATCCGGCATCGCTTGTAGCTCGACAAGGACACTATCGGCGCCGCGCCGCCTTGCGAACCAAGCTGGAATATGCGGTTCTACGACCGCTTATCCGGAAGCACGGGGAGGGATGGTTGCGATGAAGGCAGGGATCGACGCGGTTATCGAAAAGGCGATCACGTCCGGCAAGATCGTCGGCACTGTCGTGATCGTCGTCAAAAACGGAGAGACCGTCTATAGCCGCGCTGCTGGTCATGCCGATCGAGAAACCCAAAAAGCCACGGATACGCGGACGATATTCCGTCTCGCTTCCGTGACCAAGCCGCTCGTGGCGGCGACGGCCCTGGCTCTTGTCGACAAGGGCAGGCTGGCGCTTAGCGACCTCGCCCGAGATTATCTCCCCTATTTCCGACCCCGGCAGCCAGATGGAGAGATCGCCGATATAACCATCCAGCACCTGCTCACTCACACGGCGGGTCTCGGTTATGGAGCGGATCCCAAAACCACGCCATCCGAGCGGATGTTCAACGCTGGCCTCGCCGATACGGATCTCGACTTCGAGGAGAACTTCAGTCGACTGTCGACCTTTCCGCTGCTGGCCGCACCGGGCAAACTTTGGTCTTACTCGATCGCCATTGACGTTCTTGGAGCGGTCATAGCGCGGATCGAGGCTTGCAGCCTGGAAGAGGCGGTGCGTCGTCATGTAGCGGGACCGCTGGGCATGAGCGACACCGGTTTTTCGGTGAGCGATCCGGAGCGACTTGCCACGCCCTACGCCGATGCCGCTCCGACGGCCGTCAGAATGAGCGATCGCCATTTGGTTCCGGATGATAGCGGCAACCTGCTTACCTTTGAGCCGACCAGGCTGTTCAATCCGAAGGCTTTCCAATCCGGCGGAGCGGGCATGGTGGGCACGGCGCCGGATCTAATCACCTTCCTCGAAGCCATTCGCGGCGGCGGCGCGCCCATCTTGAAGGCGGAGACCGCAAGGGCGGCGCTTCTCAACCAGATTGGCGACATCCCGCGCCCGGGCAAACCAGGAGAAGGATTCTCTTTTTTGGGTGCGGTGATCCGGGATCCCGTCTTGGCGGAGGTTCCAATGGCGAAGGGATCGGTAAGCTGGGGCGGCGTTTATGGACACAGTTGGTTCATCGATCCCTTGGAAGGCATTTCGGCGGCGATCATGTCCAACACGGCGGTCGAAGGCTGCATGGGAGCCTTTCCACGAGATATCGTTCAGGCGATCTATGGCGTTTAATGCTTCCGGCGCGAAAGCATCTATCGGTTCCAAGAGCTAGCGGCTCGACGGAAGCTTGATCGTTACGATCTTGCCCTGGCAGCTGCTGAGCGAATTCTAGACCGAGCTTCGCCGCCATTCTGTGACGGTCTGGAATGAAACGTCGATGCCGCGCTCGGCCGGCAGGTCTTCAACATCGCGAAAAACTAAACAGAAAACGGTGACAAAGCCACCCTGCATGGGCGATGATCTCGGCGGGAAAAGGGTGGCGTCCGAAGTGAGCAGGCTGGGCTTCGGCTATGGGCATCAAATACCGGCTCCTTCACAACGAAGTCGTTAAGCCGGCGCCAACGAGGGCGACTCACCCACGCCGGTAGAGTGATTCTCTTCGCTAATCTTAGCCGGATATGCGTCGGACGATCGACGGTAGCCGCGCCTTGCTATCAAAAGGTGTGAGTCATCGCTGCGATCGTCTTCGGCGACTTACCGCGGAAAATTGAAGAAAAGCAGTGTATTAAATAGCAAAGGCCAAGGTCTTGGCTGTCACACGTTAACCGGTCATTAACCGTTAATCTCTGGACGGCCTGACAGAATCGTGTTCTACCTTCTGGCGGGCAAAGGTCGGCAAACCGGCGACAGGCCGCCAAGAGGGACAAATGGCGATAGCGAACCGCACGGAGACTATAGCTCCTTCAAAGGAAAACGCAGGCAGCAAGATCGCGCGCCATGCGACTGTGCTGTCTGGTCAGCTCCAGCAGCTCAGAACGCGGATGTATCCGCCGAAATCCGAGAAGATGCTGCGCCAGTTCCTGACCAATGAAGTATCCAAGCTGACCTCGATCCCGGATTCGACCCTGAAGCTGATGTCGAGCGAGGGCCGAGGCCCCACCCCGAGCAGGTTGGAGAACAATCACCGGGTCTACACGCTTGCCCAGATCAACGAATTGCGGGAGCTGTTCGCCAAGCAGAAGCCGGCGGAAGCCCTTCGCTTCCTGCCTCGGCGCCGGCCAGGCGAACATCTGCAGGTGATGGCGATCGCCAACTTCAAGGGTGGCAGCGCCAAGACGACCACTTGCGTTCACCTCGCGCATTATCTCGCGCTGCATGGCTATCGCGTGCTGGCGCTCGATCTTGATCCGCAGGCCTCGCTTTCGGCCATGTTCGGCGCCCAGCCGGAAATCGATGTCGGCGCCAATGAAACCATCTATGCGGCGCTCAGATACGAGGCGACCGAGAGGCGCTCGATCCGCGAAATCATCCGCAAAACCTATTTTGACGGCATCGATCTCATTCCGGGCAACCTGGAAGTCATGGAGTACGAGCACGAGACGCCGCGGGTTCTCGCCCAAAGGTCCGGCTCCGGCGCCATCTTCTTCGAGCGGCTGAAGCTCGCGCTTGCCGAGGTCGAGGAGGATTACGACATCGTCATCCTCGACACGCCGCCGTCGCTCGGATTTCTGACCCTTAGCGCCATCTACGCCGCCACGAGCATGATCATCACAGTGCATCCGGCCATGCTGGACGTGGCATCGATGAGCCAGTTCCTGCTCATGATGGGCGACCTGATCAGCGTGCTCGACGAAAGCGGTGCGCAGCTCGACCAGGATTTCATCCGCTATCTGATCACGCGCCACGACCCGAATGATGCGCCGCAATCGCAAGTCGTCGCGATGCTGCGTCATCTCTTCGGTACCGATGTTCTCTTGCCGACGGCGATCGAGAGCACCGCGGTCGAGGCCGCGGGGCTCGCCAAGCGTTCCCTCTACGAACTCGAGATGGGGCAGATCGGCCGAGACACGCACAAGCGCGCCCGCGAGGCCGTCGACGCCGTCAACGAAGCCATCGTTCATCTCATCAATGCAAGTTGGGGGCGTGAATGAGCAAGAGCCCGAGACGATCCATCGTCGCCAGTTTCGGCCTGCTTTCGGCCGAATTGGAAAGCGGCGAGAGCACGCCAGAACCGTCGCCTTCCAGCCCTGTCCCCGCGCAGCCTGGACGCGTCGGTGCCGGGGTGATCGGCGCGGCGCATCGCGCGATCGGCGATATCCGCGCGGAGCGCGATCGACTGCGCGCCATTGTCGAATCCGGCGAAGGCTGGATCCAGGATCTCGATCCACATGTGATCGATGCCTCGCCCTATCCGGATCGCCTGCCCGACGACGATCCGGGTGATTTCGAGAGATTCAAGCGCTCCATCGAGGAGGAAGGCCAGAAGGTTCCGATCCAGGTTCGACGGCACCCCACCTCGAGCGATCGGTATCAGGTTGTCTATGGCCATCGCAGATGGCGTGCCGCCCTCGAGCTCGGCCGCGCCGTGCGTGCCATAGAGGTCGAGATATCCGATCTCGACCTGGTGCTGGCCCAGGGTATTGAAAACGCGAGTCGTCAAGATCTGACATGGATTGAACGCGCCTTGTTCGCCTCGCGCATGGACGATGCGGGCATCAAGGCGCGCCATATCTACGCGGCTCTTTCCATCGAGGACGCGGAGCTCGCGCGAATGCGGAGCGTCTATCGCACGATCCCGGCGGATATCATCGAAGCGATTGGCAGGGCTCCGAAGGTCGGCCGACCGCGTTGGCTGGAGTTGGCCAAGACAATATCCGCGGCCCCCAATGCCCTTGAGGTGGTGCGCGCCGCTCTCTCCGACGTCAATGACGCCGATGAAACCTCGGACCAGCGATTTCAGGTGGCATTGAAGGCAATCAAGCCTTCGCCCGAAGGGCGCAACACCCAGATCGCGATTTCCGATGGATCGGGAGCCAGGCTTGGTGTGTTCATGACCTCGCCCCGGGAGGTTCGAATCTCCGCCGAGGGCAAATTGGGTACGGAATTCGTAAGATTTGTCGAGGAGGAGCTGCCCGACCTTGTCGAGCGTTTCACTCGTTCGAGAGACAAACGCAAACCCTGACAGCTGTCAGGGTTTTCTGATTAGAAAGGAAACCTAGCAAAAGAAAAAAGGCCCCCAAACGTTGCCGTCGTGGAAGCCTTCTCTTCAATGTAGCAACTGAAGAATCGCATTTCCTCGAATCCCAGTCAAGAGTCTTTGGCACCGTTTTTGGTGATCGTATTTCTTTTGCCTCTTGAAGGTGAGGAAAATGCAGAATGGAAGTGTAACGACGCCTTTTGGGCGGCGGCCAATGACGCTTGCCCTGCTTCGGCGACAGATCGCCGTGAACAGGATCGAACCCGGCAAGTCGGTCGATAAATGGAAAGTCTTTCGAGACGTATCCGAAGCGCGGCAAAAACTCGGATTGCAGGATCGCAGCCTTGCCGTGCTTGACGCCCTGTTGAGCTTCCATCCGGAAAGCGAGCTGCGCCAGGACGCCCAGCTTGTTGTCTTTCCATCCAACGCGCAGCTGACCTTGCGCGCTCACGGCATCGCGGGCGCCACGCTTCGCCGGCACCTCGCGCTTCTCGTCGAGGCTGGCTTGATCGTCAGAAAGGATAGCGCCAACGGTAAGCGCTATGCGAGAAAAGGCAGGACGGGCGAGATCGAAAACGCATTCGGCTTCGATGTCTCACCGCTGCTGGCGCGCGCGGAGGAACTCGCAATCATGGCCCAGCAGGTCGTGGCGGAACGGATGGCGCTACGCCGCGCCAAGGAAAGCCTGACGATCTGCCGGCGCGACGTCCGCAAATTGATCGCGGCGGCCTGCGGGGAAGGCATCGGTGGCGACTGGTCGCTGATCGAGGACAGCTACAACGCCATTGTCGCCCGCATTCCTCGTTCACCGACGATCCGCGAGATCGTCTGTATTCTCGAAGACATGGAGCTTCTTCGCCGCGAGATCATCAACCTTTTGGAAACGCAGCAAAAAGTTGAAAATTATAGCACCAATGATGCCCAGGATGAGCAGCACATACAGAGTTCGAATCCCGAATCCCTTAATGAACTTGAACCAAGCTTTCGAACAAAGCTGGAAACGAGATCCATCGAAAGAGACAGGTCGCGGAAAGAACCGATGCGGATCTTTCCGTTAAGCCTCGTGCTGAAGGCATGCCCAGAAATAAGCTCTTATGGACCGACGGGCGGTATCGACAACTGGCGGGACCTGATGTCCGCGGCTGTCGTCGTGCGATCGATGCTGGGCGTCGGTGCTTCGGCCTATCAGGATGCTTGCGAGATAATGGGGCCGGAAAACGCCGCCGCGACGATGGCATGCATCCTCGAGCGATCTGGGCATATCAATTCGGCTGGCGCGTATCTGCGAGATCTTACTTCCAAGGCGACGCGGGGTGAATTTTCACTTGGTCCCGCGCTCATGGCATTGCTTCGAGCAAATATCGGCGACGGCGCTACCATATCGAGGGTTTCATGACGGATGGTTGCTCGGCTTCCAGCATATCCACGATTGTAATAGGGCCCTTGAACCAGGGCTCGAGCGTTACCGAGTGGGCGGCATGATATGTCATTTTCAGCAAATGGTACGGCCAAAGCCAATCTTTCAGCCATGGCCGTTCCATTGACCGTCGGTGATTGCCGGCGGCTCGGATCCGGGCCGTGGATTACCGGCAGACGCGTTCCTTGCGAATGACCCAGTGGCCATGAACCTTATGCTTCACGGTTTTCACGAAGCAATCATGGTGATGACGATGGAATGGAGCTGCCTGAGAGGGAGCGCTGACGGCGACAACGGATGCCAGGGCGATCACGGAAGAGAGAAGCAGGCTTTTCATGTTAAACCTCGTAAGCATTGGGGGTTGATGCTGCGTGTTCACGCATGACCTTGATGACCGATCGAGACTTAACCGAAAATGAATAGCACCCTTACAATTTTGTAATGCGATCTGGGGATCGGCGCCGATCGAGGAGCCCGTCCGCGGTGGACGCGAAAGGAGCTTGGTTTGAGGTACATTGGCCAAACTCGGTCCCGGCCGATCGTATTCATCGTCCGATCTCTCGCCGCTGGCCTACCACTCGCCGGCCGCAACTGGAGCCATGGTAGCGAGCAAGCACGAACTCCAGGAGTTTTATCGGTCCGAGCTATTTGGTGATTGGCGAATCTGGGCGGAAATTTATCCAAAAGCTGACAAAAAATGCCCGTCCGCAAGCTATTTTACCCCATCCCGGGAGCGAAATCGCCGCTCGCGTAGCAACGCGTTTCCATGCCTCGGGAGCTTCCATCTATACTGTATGGCTCATGGAAGCTAACCCTGCTATAGCTTCTCGATGGAAAAATTCTCTTTGAAAATCCGATATTTAGACGGCGCCAAATTTGGGCAGGAGAAGCGAAGCAATTCGTCCGTCTCGTGCGATATAGCACGCTAACCAGGCCCATTAGTCAAGGAAATTGTCGGTTAGCCAGACTCGATGGCCCGCAGGGGATACCCCATCGTCTCGCGCAGGAGAGCGATGGTCTTAGAAACGCTCGGTCCCTCGATCGGAGGCGCCCGCCGGCGTTCGCAGAACTCCCGCCAGACGAATAGGGTTAGTTCCGCCCCGTCCGTCCCGGTCTCCCCCTCCCCCTCCGCCAATTGTTCGAGGATACGATATCGGCCATCTTGCCAGAACAGTTTCTCCACCCAATCGTAGATGGGGATGACATGGAAATGAAAGGGAAGTCCGGGAATGTGGCCATATCGGCCGATATAGACGCGTGGAGCGCCCAGTTCTCGTTTCAGGGTCGCTTGAGACAGCGCCAGCAGCGGGCCGATCTCGCGTAGCGCGCCATCGGGTAAATCGAAGAGGTCATTGGCCAATCCTTTGGACGCGACGATGAGATAGCCGGGGAGCGCCGAATTCGCGCGGTGGCTCACAAGCCATCCGTCGCTCTCGCCGATCACAAATCGTAAAGCAGTCGTCATGTCTTCTCCTTCGTGTCAGCTGTTATTCGTCAGCTATTTATGCTTCTGGCCAGGCGTGAATAACATTGGCCAGAACCGGCAAGCTGAAGTTTTCCTGGCTTTTCGATGGCCGAAGCTGAGTGGCGAATATATAGGCCCCGCATTGATTGCGAAGGTTGCGTAGCTGCTGCCGGGCTGGCGGTCGAGGTGAAAGAGACCGCTCCGGCAAGACGATCGCGGATTCTCCCGTGCGCCCCAATAGATGTCCATCCCTGTCTGCAAGCAGCATCCTGCGGCGGCCGAGCACGGCGGCGACGGCCGGAAAGGTCGTTGGAAGCGCCACGGGGCGCGCAATGATACTGCTTTCCGCCGTAAACGAGCTGTCGAAAGAAAGCTCCATGGAACAGCAAGATTCCCGGATTGGACGGGCGAATGAAAAAGTCGCGCGGAAAGTCGGATCACGAGCGAATGAACGCCAGGCGAACAGGCCTCGATGGACCAGATGGGGCTGCCGCCCATCGTATCCATGCGAGGAACTCTGCTGCTAGAGCAGGCGCGCCGTTCATCCCGAGCACGTCGGTCGGCGCGGCTTGCGAACATTGCCGCGGCTGTTCCAGGGTGTCCGAGCTCGCGGCCACGGGTGATGGAATTCGCGGTAATCAACGCGGCATTGCGACCTGGCGGCAGGATGCGCCAGGATCGCCACGAGGAAAGCCGCGTATGCTCGATTGACGTGTTGGAACTTCGCTGAGCGCGAGTAGCGGTAATGGCGATATTCGCGGGTAATGATCGCGGCCGGTTGGAGGCGACCTTCAACTTTGAAGTTGGGAGTTCTCTCTCGCTGGAGCGAGCGTGGTCTGGCTTTGGTGGACGCGCGAAAACCCTGACAGCTGTCAGGGTTTTGCAAACGGCGGCTATTAGAAGGGCTGTCTTGGTAGGTGCGCGTCGCCCGGCGACCGACACAAAGGCGATATACTTCGCGTCACCCCTCTGGCGAGCTTGGGCCAAAACCCTGACAGCTGTCAGGGTTTTGTTCAGGAAGACCGTCGATGCATCGCAATGGCCGGATGAACGGTTGCGCTCACAGTATGCGCGGCCGGCTCGTCCCGGTCGGAACTTCCGTCGCCTCGAAAGCTCCGGCCGGGAGTGACGGCGCATCAATGTCCCATGGATGCCTTCTTGCCGAGCGTCACGTTGCGCAGCGTCAAGGCAAGAGGGATGGCCGCGAGCGAGATCAGCGTCAGGACCCAGAAAGCATCGACATAGGAAAGAAACGAAGCCTGGCTCTGAATTTGCTGATTGATCCAGGCGAGTGCCTGTTGATGGGAGGTGGAAAGTGAGCTTCCTTGCGCCATGAAATAGCTGCTCAACTGACCGTAGGTATCCTGGTAGGCGCTGTTCGACGGGATGATGTGTTCCACCAGGCGGCTTTGGTGGAACTGTTCGCGATGGGTGATAATGTTGGAAATCAACGACACGCCAATCGATCCGCCGGTATTGCGGGCGGCGTTCAGCAGCGCGGAGGCCTGGTCGGTCTTGCTAGCGGGAATTCCGTCGTAGGAAGCCGAGGTGATCGGCAGGAAGATGAATGGCAGGCCAATCCCCTGCAGCATGCGGGCCGCGGCGAGATACCAGAAACCCGCGGCGCCATAGACGCTGGTTACCTGATACATCGACAGGGCGACGAAGCCGGCGCCGATCGCGATCAGATATTTCGGCTGTATTTTCGATGAGAGGAAACCGACCACGAACATCATGACCATGGTGACTACGCCGCCGGGCGACAGCATCAGCCCCGCCCATGTGGCCGTGTAGCCGAGATTCTGCTGAACCAGCTGGGGCAGATATTGCGTCGTGGCGAGCAGCAGCGCGCCGGTTGCCATCATCACCAGAAAGCAGGTGCCGAACTGACGACCGACCAGCATCCTGATGTCGACGGCCGGATTTCGGTGCCGCAGTTCCCAAGGGATCATCAGCAGGAAGGCAAGCGCGCAGATCACAGCCGCCACGACGATGAAGCTGGAGCCGAACCAATCGTCCTCCAGTCCTCTGTCGAGCATCAGCTCCAGCATTCCAAGGAAGGTGGCGACTAGCCCGAAGCCGATCCAATCGAAGCCAGGCTCCCGCCCGCGTTTCTGGGCACGTTCTTGCTTGGCGCCCGCCGGCTCCTTGATCAGCATGGCAACGGCGGCGAGCGTCAAGACGCCGACGGGGCCGTTGATCAGGAAGCACCAGTGCCATGAGAAGTTATCCGAAAGCCACCCGCCCAATGTCGGCCCGACCACGGGGGCGACGACGACGGCTACGCCGAACAGGGCGAAGCCCTGCCCCCGCTTTTCAGGTGGAAAGCTGTCGGCCAGAATGGATTGCGCGACCGGCACCATGCCGCCGCCACCGATACCCTGCAGGATGCGGGCAAGCAGCAGGAATTGCAGATTGGGCGCGAAACCGCACATAACGGAGCTGATGGTGAAGAGTGCGAGGCAGCCGAGAAAGAAAGTCCGGCGGCCGAGAATTCGCACGAGATAACTCGTGGCCGTCACGATCACGGCGTTGGAAACGAGGTAGGTGGTGACGACCCAGGACGCTTCGTCCTGGCTGACACCAAGGCCGCCGGAAATATAGTTCAGGGCGACATTGGCGATGGTTGTGTCAAGCACTTCCATGAAGCTGGCAAGCGCGACGACGATCGCGATGATCCAAGGGTTCGGCGCCGATCCGGCGGCAGCGTTCGTGCTCACAACACATTCCTCAGGCTTTCCCACAAAGAGGGGCTGGCATCGGTGCGCACCGTCGGGACGACGGACATGCCGGGGCCCAACGCGAGATCGCTCGGCACGTCATCAAGCTCGATCTTCACGGGAACGCGCTGGACGATCTTCACATAGTTGCCAGTGGCGTTTTCCGCGGGAAGCAATGAGAATGCCGTTCCCGATCCCGGCTGCACGCTCGCGACATGGCCATGGATCGTACGTCCCCCATAGGCGTCGATCGTCAGCGTTACCGGCTGGCCTGGACGCATATGATCGAGCTGGGTCTCCTTGAAGTTGGCCGTGACCCAGAGCTTGTCCGGCACGAACATCGCCAGATTCGTGCCCGCTTGCACATATTCGCCGTCGCCGGCCGACAACTGCACCACTCGACCAGGCTGAGCCGCCGCCATCGTCGTGTAGGATAAATTGAGCTTGGCCTGGTCGAGCTGGGCTTGATCCTGCTTGAGAGTGGCCTGAACGTTGGCGATCTGGAAGTCATAGGCATCTAGCTCACGCCGCGCGGCGGTCAGCGAAGCCTGATCGGTGTTGAGCGCGGCCTGCTGCTGGTGCAGTTGCGAGGTATATTGCTGCGCTTCCTGAAGAGTGCCGGAGCCGCTCTTCACCAATCCCTGATAGCGGTCGTTCTGCTGCTGGGCGAAGACGAGATTGGCCTCGGCCTGTGCGACCTGCGCCTCGGCTTCTTCCACATTCGCTTGCTGAACCCGCTTCTGCGCCTCAGTATTCTTGATATTGGCGTTCGCCGCCGCGACCTGCGCCTGGGCCTGCTCAAGAGCCGTCTGGTAGTCGCGATCATCGATGCGGGCGATTACCTCGCCGCTCGCTACGTGCTGGTTGTCGGTGACCGGGACGGAAGAAATATAGCCGGCTACCCGAGAGGTGATGGCATATTGACGCGCGGCGATGAAGGCATCGTCGGTGCTCTCATAATGAGAGGCGTCGTCCCAGTAGAGAAAGGCTGCCACCGCCGCGGCAGCGAGCGCGCTTCCGCCGATCAGGAGCATTCGCCGACGCCGGGAGGGGCCGTCAGTCGCGTCCTCTTGGCCGGGACCATCCGGCTCCGGCGTCTCGTTTTCGTCGAGGGATAGGGTTTTATCGCCGGGCTGCGGCGCTTCCGCTCTTTCCTGTTCGGCCGGGAGGCCGCCTTGCTCATGATTTACCTTGGTGCCGGCGCTCTTCGGCTCCAGCACGATCAATTTTCCGAGGGTCTCATCCTGAGGCGTGCTCATCTTCTACCTCTTCCGTCATTGGGCTTAAATTGAAACGAAACGTTCAATTAAATATTGACGTAGAACTGATCTGGGTGTTAGTCAAGAGCCGCGGAGGGTGCTAAACCGCCTCCAAGCCAATCAAAAAACAGTGAGGTCCGTCATGCCGCGAGAGATGGTAAAACCCCAGATTATACCGGGGAAGACAAATGCGACGCGACGTGGGCGCCCCCCGAGGGAGAGGGCGGGGGAAGTCGAGGACAGAATTTTGCAGGCCGCGCTCCAGGTCTTCATCGCTCGAGGTTATGAGGGCGCCAGCATCGACGAGATTGCCGAGGTGGCGAGGGCCGGCAAGCCGAGCATCTATGCGCGCTTCATCAACAAGGAGACCTTGTTCAGGGAAGTCGTCATCCGTTGGGCGCAAAAATCTGGCGAGATGGTCGCCTCCGCCACATCGGGCAGCATTCTTGAACGCTTCCAATCCGCGGGGGTCCTGATCCTCCAGCGGGCCATAAGGTCGGAGACCATCGGGCTCATACGCAGCGTGATCGGTGAAGCGACCCGCCATCCGGATCTGGCGACGACGATCCACTACGCCATGCGAGCACACGGAACGGCTACCGCGATGAAACTCGTGGCGGAGTTGGCGGAGGCCGAGGAACTCAAGCCATTGCCCGCCTTCGCGCCGGCCAGCCTTGAAGCCACGACCCGATACTTCATCGATCTGGTGTTACTGCCGATGATGATCTCTTCACTATTTCATGCCGATCTCACGCCCGTGAAGACACAAATGGAAGATCATGCACGCGAGGCGGCCACTTTTTTCCTACGCGGCTGCGGCTACAGCGGCGTTTGACGGTCATGGCCTTCGCGAAATCGCGGCAACAGGCCTAGATATTCCGGCGCTGCCTGTAAATCGTTCCTCGCGGGGCCTGCCGCGCGGGTGAGCAGGGCGCGACAGCGGCGTCAAGGCAGCTCCCAGCGAAACGGAGCCCGCCGGTGAGCGTCAGTCAGGTCCGAGCGTGCCGGCCGAAGCGTCTCCGGTGCTGTCCAACCCGCTCCCGCAAGCGCTCGCGATAGCGCGACGACATGTCGATGGGCTGGCCGCGCGCTCGACAGCGGGGGTGCCTCCACGGACCGCGGCCCATGGCGGACGCTTGGAAGGCGGCTTGATGCTCTTCATGCCGGATGGGGCGTCAATGCCGGCCGCCGCTCTTGGTGGTGCCGGTTTCCTCGCCGGCTCGCGGGGTCACGTGGCCTATCCGTGGTGCTGAGATCCAATTTCCCCCGAGATCGACCGATTCGGAGTGTTGGGTCTCCGCTTCCGGGAGTGCTTGGACTCGGTGACAAACGGTCTTGTGCGCTAAAGCGGTTTTCCTCCAAGCGACCAATCGCGCGGCAACTCCATGACTGCGAGTTTGCCCCGCGAGCGCGACCCTCGCCGGACGTCACGCGAGGGAATGCGCATGCCTTCATGTCAGTCTGGCGGTCCAGTTGAGCCGGACATGGCCATCTGTCCGAAATTTCCCCGTGCTGATCGCCAATGTCATATTCCCTCGCCAATTCGCCGCGGCTCCACATGCGGGCTCGATGGGGCAGGTCTGACCGGAGAACGGCTGCGCCTCGCTCATCTTCCCGCAACGGTGCCACGAGACTTTCATCCCCTTCCGGCTTCGCCGTCATTCCTCGCGAGACAAGAAAGTCTCTCCGCGCCGCCCTCCACCGTGTTCCGGCCCCACGGGGTGCGGTCTGATCGTCCCCGGCTTTTGTGACTGCCATCGAGCCGCAATGGAGCGGCTCGAAATAGTAAAAGGAATAGGAAAATGGCTACCATCGGCACCTTCACTTCGACTGAAAGCGGCTTCGTCGGCTCAATCCGCACCCTCGCCCTCAACGTAAAGGCACGCATTACCCGCGTGGAAAGCCCCTCCGACAAGGGTCCGCACTTCCGCGTCTACGCCGGTCCGGTTGAGCTCGGCGCCGCCTGGCAGAAGCGCTCCAACGAGAGCGACCGTGACTATCTCTCGGTCAAGCTGGACGATCCGAGCTTCCCCTCCCCGATCTACGCGATGCTCACGGAGGTCGAAGGCGAGGATGGCTACCAGCTCATCTGGTCCCGCCCGAACCGCGATTGAGATCCGGGGCCCCGCCAATCAGGCGGGGCCTTTTCTCAATTTGCTGGCCGAGGCGCATTCCGCGAAGGAGCGCGTTCGATGTTGATGGCACCCACCCGGTTCTTCCGCCGATAACGGTCGTTTATCGAACGCAGCGCTGACGCATCCGTTGATGAGGCCCGTGCCGGGCCGCTTCAATTTGCTCGCCCCTGACATCGCCGCCCAGGCCGGTCAAGCGGCCCGTGAAGCCGGTTCATCTTCCGCGCCAGTCCGCAAGCGGACCCGTGAAGATACCCCGGCTTCCGCGCCACGCCGCTTGACAGTCCCGTTCGCCGCCGTGGGGCGGGCTTTCGCCCTCCCCTCTCTGTCCCGGGGAATGTCAGAGGCCATTCCCCAGGCAAGACCGGGGAGGCTTCGCCCGAGGGGCTTACCCTGCGGATGGCAACCCTAACCAATGGAGACTGACAATGAGCATCTATACCGAGACCGCGCGTTTCGACACTGGCCGCGCGCTGACTGAAGCCGAAATGCGCCGCATTGCCCCTTCCATTTTCGCGGTGACCGCCCATGAAAGCCGGTCGGAACGCTTCCGGCCTATTCCCACCATCGAGATTCTGCGGGGTCTCGTCCGGGAAGGCTTCATGCCGGTCGGGGCGAAGCAGTCGCACAGTCGCATTGAGGGAAAAGCCGACTTCACCAAGCATCTGATCCGCTTGCGCCGCATCGACGACGGCAAGGTTTACAATGTCGGCGATACCGTTTGCGAAATCCTCCTCAAGAATGCCAATGACGGCACCAGCGCCTATGAATTGATGGCGGGACTGTTTCGGGTTCGTTGCCTCAATTCCCTGGTGACGCGGACCGGCACCATCGATGCCATCAAGGTTCGCCATTCCGGCGATGTCCAGCACAAGGTTATCGAGGAGACCTATCGCGTGCTTGGCGAGGCCGAACGCACGCTTGTCGCCCCACAGGATTGGTCAACCCTGCGATTGAACCGTGATGAGAGGGATATTCTCGCGGACGCCGCCCATGTCCTGCGCTTTGGAGACAAGGATGGCGAGACCACGACGCCGATCAAGGCCGAACAGTTGCTGATCCCCCGCCGTCATGACGACCGCGCCGACGATCTTTGGACAGTCTGGAACGTCGTGCAGGAAAACGCCATCAAGGGCGGATTGCGTGGTGTTGTCCGCGACGATCTTGGCGGGCGCCGTCGCGTGAAATCCCGCGCCGTGAACGGTATCGATCAGGACATCAAGCTCAACAAGGCGCTTTGGCTGCTCGGGGAAAGGATGGCGGCCTTGAAAAGCGCGCGGTGATCGCGGGAGCGCCGCCGCCCTCGCGGCGCTTCACATTCATATCCATTCTATCGGAGAAAATACCAATGAACACTGTTCATCCCATCTCCAATTCGCGGGAGATCAACGGGCATGTTCGTCCCATGGCATTGGCCAACGCAATTCACGGGCGCGTTCCCTCGTCGTGGGGTGGCGCGTCCTTCGTCACATTGAACGATATTCGCGACTGCATCGAAGCGGGTGACCGATGGTTTGAGGAGGAGATCCCGGAAGGGTTTCGCGTTTCGACCGATAGCGGCTTTTCCTGCATCGTGCGCGATCGCCTCGCGTTTTGTTCGGCCCCTCGCCCGATCCTCGAGCTCGTTACACTCTCCAAGGAGGCAGACGAGGCCCTGGCGGTCGCGACATCGAAGGAAATCGACCGGGGCTAAATCGCCACTTTCCGCCGATTAGAATCGAAGGCGAGCAGCGGCGAAGATCGCGCCAACGCCCTTGGCGACATTGA
>NZ_JBXSOR010000012.1:0-212222 GCF_057784455.1 Martinezella sp. CNPSo 3890
AAGGAAACACCAGAGCGAGAGACTTCGTCGCCAGCAGCGCCGCCGCCCTCGTCAGTGATCGGGCTTATAGACCCCCCAACCCGATATAGTCAACAGGCCTATTTTGAAAAAAATCAAAAAACAAATAACTAATTGATTCTTATGTGAGTTTTGTGAAGATGCCCTGTAGTCATCGAAAATAGCCTGCAAAAACACCCACAGATATCCTGGATGAAGCGTCGGGCCGCCTGCACGATGACGGAACAAGCCGCAAAACCGCTTTTCTGCATCCCCATCTTCATCAGCGAGCCTGCCATTTTATGGGAAACAGCATATGGATCGCCGCAAAAAACGCCCGGTTGATTTGACACCCCTGTCATAAATATGCACATCTTCGCCCCCAGCCTGCGGCTCGCATGAAGGAAGCGGATCACGATCGGCATGATGACGGACAAGATGATGCTCCGATCGCTCGGCAACGAGCCGCCTATCCTGGCCGATGGCCGGCGGGCGCCGGATCGGCGCGAAGTGTCTCTCCGTTGGCTTTCCGGCACCTTTCTGACAGGCCTGACGTCGAGTATCCTGATGGGCGTGGCCTTGTTTGCCGCACTTGACGGCCGCCAGCAGCTGGCGATCCCCGCGGAAGCCTACGCGACATCGGACAATCATAATGCCACCGACGACCAGGTCACCCGCGGCGGCCGGCTGATTTCCACCGCGATCGCCTCGAAGCCGTCCGACCGCAATATTCTCGAAGTTTCGACCGTTGTGCGCGATGGCGACAAGGAGGTGGTGCGCCGCCAGCCCTTCGCCCATGTGAAGATCGCGCTCGCCACCAATCGCATCGCCAGCGAAAGCTATCCTCCCTTCGATCCGCTGGCGATCTTTTCCGCCGACGAAAACATACCGCAGCCCGCCAACAAGACCGGCGCCATCTACGGATCGGACGTCGAATCCGAAGTCAGCCTGAAGACGATTGCCTTTCCCACCAAGGATATTCCCTTCCAGCTCGCCGGCTCCATGTCACTCGATGAGGTCGAAGAAAATGTCCGTTCCAACGGTTCGGTGCTGGCGGACGGCAATACCCAGCTTTCGGCGCTCTATTATGTCGACCCGCGCCGTTTCGCCAATGACGATCCCGACGTCGATCTGACGGCGGGCCTTGCGGCCCGCATCGTTGAAGAGAACATGTCGGTCTCCGCTCCGGAAGCCGTGACCGCGCAGACGGAAGAATTTGCCGACGACATCATTCCCGTCCGCGAAAACATGTCGATTGCCGCGGCGCTGACCGGATCCGGTTATCTGAAGGCTGACGCGGACGATGTCGCAGCCAAGATCCAGCCGCTCTTCGGTTCGTCCGATGTCTCCGCCGGCGACGTGTTGCGTATCGGCATCCTTCAGAAGGGTGAGCAGGCGAAAATCATCCGCGCCAGCATCTATCGCGGCACGAAACATCTGCTCACCATCGCGCAGAACGACCGCGGCGAATTCGTCGCCGGCAGTGCACCGCCGATGCTCGATGCCATCGCCACGGCCTTCGATAACGACTTGCCAGCTGTTGCGGCCGGCCGCGACCTGCCGAGCGTCTACGACGGCATCTATCGCGCCGCCCTTTCCTACGGCATGACCAAGGAGATGGTGGCACAGATCGTCAAGCTGCTTGCGAGCAATGTCGATTTCCAGGCGCAGCTGAAACCGACGGATTCGCTGGAAGCCTTCTTCTCGGTCACCGACGACAAGGGACAGGCGACGGCCGATTCCGAACTGCTCTACGTCAACGCCAGATTCGGCGATAACGTCACCCGCTTCTATCGCTTCGAGGATCCGACCGATCATTCGATCGACTACTTCGACGAGAATGGCAAGAGCATCCGGCAGTTCCTGCTGCGCAATCCCGTTCCCACCGGCGTCTTCAAATCCGGCTTCGGCATGCGCCGCCACCCGATCCTAGGCTTTGCGCGCATGCATACCGGTGTTGACTGGTCAGCCCCGCGCGGCACGCCGATCATCGCTGCCGGCAACGGCATCGTCGAAAAAGCCGGTTGGGATTCAGGTGGTTTCGGCAATCAGACACTGATCCGCCATGCCAATGGCTACGTCTCCTCCTACAATCACCAGAGCGCGATCGCCAAAGGCGTCGTGCCGGGCGCAAAGGTGGTGCAGGGACAGGTGATCGGCTTTATCGGCTCGACGGGCCTGGCGACCGGCCCCCACCTGCACTACGAGCTGATCGTCAACGGCACGAAGGTCGATCCCTTACGCATCCGCCTTCCCGGCGGCAAATCGCTGGAAGGCGATGCGCTCGCCAAATTCCAGGAAGAGCGCAAGCGCATCGATACGCTGCTCACCGACGAGAAGACGAAGCAAATCGCCAGCAAGTAGCCTCGGCCGCTCGGCCTATTTCATGCTGAGCTATCAACACTACGCTACGGCCGATAGCAAAATGGCGGCCCGAAGACCGCCATCTGCGTTGACTCGGTCGGCCAGCTTATGCCGCTTCGTTTACCGCCTGACGCGGGCGGAACAACAGCCGGTCCGAACCACTGGTTACCTTGACGAGCGAGCCATCCGGAATCTGCCCGGACAGGATCTGTTCGGCTAGCGGATCCTGGACATATTTCTGGATCACCCGCTTCAGCGGCCGCGCACCGTAGACCGGATCGTAGCCCTTGTTGGCCAGCCAATGGCGGGCATCGTCGTCGAGTTCGAGCGTGATCTTGCGTTCCGACAACAGCTTCAGCAGACGTTCGAGCTGAATGTCCACGATCGCGCCCATCTCATCGCGCTTCAGGCGATGGAACAGGATGATCTCGTCGATACGGTTCAGGAATTCCGGCCGGAAATGCGACCGGACGACTTCCATCACCTGCTCGCGCACCAGATCGCTGTCATCGCCGTCCTTCAGCTGGGTGAGATATTCGGCACCCAGATTGGAGGTCATGATGATCATCGTATTGCGGAAATCGACCGTGCGGCCCTGTCCATCCGTCAAACGTCCGTCATCCAGAACCTGGAGCAGGATGTTGAAGACATCGGGATGCGCCTTCTCGATCTCGTCGAACAGCACGACCTGATAGGGCCGGCGGCGGACGGCTTCGGTCAATGCGCCGCCTTCCTCATAGCCGACATAGCCGGGAGGGGCACCGATCAACCGCGCCACGGAGTGCTTCTCCATGTACTCGGACATGTCGATGCGCACCATTGCCGTCTCGTCGTCGAAGAGGAAGCGGGCAAGCGCCTTGGTCAGTTCCGTCTTGCCGACACCCGTCGGACCGAGGAAGATGAAAGAGCCGATCGGCCGGTTCGGATCCTGCAGGCCGGCACGCGAGCGGCGAACGGCACGCGACACAGCCTGAACGGCGTCACCTTGGCCGACGACCCATTTTGCCAGCTCGTCTTCCATCCGCAGCAGCTTGTCGCGCTCGCCTTCCAGCATCTTGTCCACGGGAATCCCGGTCCAGCGGGAAACGACCTGGGCGATATTGTCGGCGGTAACGACCTCCTGCACCATGGAATCGCGGGCACTATCCTGCTCTTCCGCGGCGTGCAATTCCTTCTCCAGATTGGGGATGACGCCATAGGCAAGCTCGCCGGCACGCTGGAATTCACCCTTGCGTTGGGCAATGGCGAGCTCGTTGCGGGCATCGTCGAGCTGCTTCTTGAGATCGGCGGCAAGACCGAGCTTCTGCTTTTCAGCCTGCCAACGCGCGGTCAGTGCATCGGCTTCCTCTTCGAGAGAAGCAAGATCACCCTCCAGTCTTTTCAGCCGGTCGGCCGAGGACTGGTCGGTTTCCTTTTTCAGCGCCTCGCGCTCGATCTTCAGCTGGATGATGCGACGATCGAGCTCGTCGAGCTCTTCCGGCTTGGAATCCACCTGCATACGCAGACGCGCCGCTGCCTCGTCCATCAGGTCGATGGCCTTGTCCGGCAGGAAGCGATCGGTGATGTAGCGGTTCGACAGGGTTGCAGCAGCCACCAGAGCGGCATCGGCGATGCGCACCTTGTGATGCTGCTCATATTTTTCCTTCAAGCCACGCAGGATCGAGATCGTGTCTTCGACCGTCGGTTCCTCAACCATGACAGGCTGGAAGCGACGGGCAAGCGCCGGATCTTTCTCGACATGCTTGCGGTATTCATCGAGCGTGGTCGCGCCGACGCAGTGAAGTTCGCCGCGCGCAAGGGCCGGTTTCAGCAGGTTGGATGCATCCATCGCGCCATCGGCCTTGCCGGCACCGACAAGGGTGTGCATTTCATCGATGAAGAGGATGATCTCGCCATTTTCCGACTGTACTTCGTTGAGCACGGCCTTCAGCCGCTCTTCGAACTCGCCGCGGAACTTCGCACCGGCAATCAGCGCGCCCATGTCGAGCGCCATCAGCTTCTTGTCCTTCAGCGATTCCGGTACGTCGCCATTGACGATACGCAGCGCCAAGCCTTCGACGATCGCCGTCTTGCCGACGCCGGGCTCACCAATGAGCACAGGATTGTTCTTGGTCCGGCGAGACAGGACCTGGATGGTGCGACGAATTTCGTCGTCACGACCGATCACCGGGTCGAGCTTGCCTTCGCGGGCCTCGGCGGTGAGATCGCGAGCATATTTCTTCAGCGAATCGAAGCCCTGCTCCGCATTGGCGGAGTCAGCCGTGCGGCCCTTGCGGATATCATTGATGACCTGATTGAGGGCGACGGGCGTGACGCCTGCATTTTTCAGGGTTGCCGAGGTCGACGCCGTAGGCTCGATCGCCAGCGCCTGCAAAAGACGCTCGACGGTGACGAAACTATCGCCCGCCTTCTTGGCCGCATCTTCTGCAGTCGTGAAAACCTTGGCGAGCGGCTGTGAGAGATAGACCTGGCCGTCACCGCCGGAAACCTTCGGCAGCTTGGCAAGCGCGGCATCATTGGCGATACGGGCAGCCTTGGCGTCGCCGCCGGCACGTTCAATCAACGAGGCGGCCATGCCCTGGTCGTCGTCCAGAAGCACCTTGAGAACGTGCTCGGGCGTGAACTGCTGATTACCCTGTGCAAGCGCATTGGTTTGGGCGGATTGCAGAAAACCGCGTACCCGCTCGGAGTATTTTTCAATATTCATATGAGACCTCCATGAATCGCTCTGCCCGGACCCGGCACAGACCGATGATTGAGATTGAGCCCCCTCTAGAGGCGAGCCCCGCCTTACCGCCATTGAGATTTGCAGCAAGACAACTGGAGGAGATATGGGAGGCTATCTGAAGAGTTTAAAGGGTGCGAAACGCGAAAAAAGCGCGGGGTTTGGTTGGCAAATCGCGCCGACTTATTGGCCGGTTCCCTCAGCTAAACCCAGCTTCGGCGGTGATGGTAGCGAATCTTTCTCTCTCGCTACCTGATGACCATTCAGCCCTTTCCATTCGCCCATAGCAAAACGGCAACGGCAGCGCATCTCGCACTGCCGTTGCCGTTTCAATTTCTGTCGACTGCGCCCGAAAGCGTATGGGCCTTATTCCGAGGTTGCGTCCGCCAAGGCCGGAGCTTCGCCCGAAGCGGCTTCGCCCTCACCGTCGCCACCGGCAGCGCTGCGGCGCGGCTGGCGGCGCGGACGGTTACCGCCGGCACTGCGGCGGCGCGGCTGGCGCTCGGTGGCTGCCACGGCCGGAGTTTCCTCTTCGATCGCCACTTCGGCCGGAATCCCTTCGATCACCGGCTGCGGACCGGTGCCATTGATGACCTCGGGCTCGCTGGCCGGAGCGGCAGCAACCGCTGGAGCAGCCTGCTGCTGGCGACCGTGGGGCTGAGCCATCTGCGGCTGATCGTCGATCTCCTGCGCATCGATATCGTCGATATCGCGCTCGGCATTATCGCGGTCGTTGTAATTGTGATGATCGTCGCGCTGGTAGCGCTCCTGCATCTGGGCCTGGGCGCTGGCAATGATCCGATTGTAGTGCTCGGCATGCTGCAGGTAGTTTTCCGCCATGACGCGGTCGCCGGAGCTTTGAGCATCGCGGGCCAAGGCCGCGTACTTCTCGGCGATGTGCTGTGCGGTTCCGCGGATTTTCACATCGGGACCGGAGCTGTCGTAAGTCCTGGTCAGCGGGTTCGAGCCCTTGCGGTTGAAATTGTTGTTGTTATTTCCGCCGCCGCCGTTGTTGTTATTACCACGCCCCCGACCGCGCTTGTTTTGCTGTCCTGGCCTCATAGATCCTTCACCTGAATTCTCTTCGTTGGGATAAAATCATACACGGCACCTGCCGCCGCGGGTCGGATACTTCCGAACCGGGGCCTGCGTGCCGCAAGCAAACTGCGCTTTAGCGCTCGTCTGCCGCTCGACTACGTCAGATTAACTGATCACGCATTGGGTTATCTTCAACCTTTGACACTCTTATCAGAGAGCGGATCCCCGAGGCTGTCCAAGATGAGCGAATCGTCTCGTTCATTCCCAGCCGCCCAACGCGTGAGCGCAACCTATATTGCTTCCTCAGGAAATCCAAGCTTTTTCTTTGCGATAACAACGGGGTTCCACAAATCCGCTGCAAAATGTCACGTTAATGTTGAAATTCAAACACAAGAACCCGGTCGTTCTGGCCGTAGTCCCGAACCGCCTCGACAAGGGAAAATCCTGCTCCTTCAAAAACCGAAGTCACCGTTTCACGCTGATCGTAGCCGATCTCCACACCAATCATACCGTTCTGATATAGAAATCGAGCCGCATCCTTTGCGATCGCCCTGTATGCATCCAGCCCATCAAGGCCCCCATCAAGGGCCGTGGGAGGATCGAAATCCTTTACTTCTGGAGCGAGAGTGGAAATGACACTAGACGCAATATAGGGCGGATTTGAGACAATCACGTGAAAACGTTCGTGGATGGCTTCAAACCAGCTCCCTTGCACAGTTCTGAACCGCGCCGCCAGGCCATTTCGCTCCGCGTTCCCGCGAGCGGTTTCCAGCGCTTCGCTGGAAATATCGGAACCAACGCCCATTGCTTTAGGGCATTCATGAAGCAGGGCCAGGCAAATGGCCCCGGTTCCCGTTCCGATGTCCAGTATATGGATATTGCCGATCTGGGATTCAAGACGCCTGACATGTGGCAGCATCGTATCGACGAGAATTTCGGTATCGGGCCGCGGTTCGAGCGTTGCAGCCGAAAGCCGCAGCGAGAGACCATAGAATTCCCGCTCGCCGAGAATGCGATAGACCGGCTCATGATTGAGCCGACGATCGATCGCCGCTCGTATCATCACCACATCATCCTCGGATACGGGCTCGGAACCGTGCGTCACGAGGCCGGTTGTAGAAAGATGCAGAAGACCGCCGACAAGAATGCGTGCTTCCGTGGCGGGATCGTCGAGATCGGCCCCGGCAAATCGGGTGCGCGCCTCCTGCAGGAGCTCGGATGCGGTCGGCCCCTGCTCGCCACTCATGCCTGTTCGCCAAGCTGGGCGAGCTGGCTCGCCTGATAATCCGCCAGCAGCGCATCGACCACCTCGTCGATCTCGCCCACCATCATCCGGTCGAGCTTGTAGAGCGTCAGGTTGATGCGGTGATCGGTGACGCGCCCCTGCGGGAAATTATAGGTGCGGATGCGCTCGGACCGATCGCCGGAGCCGACCTGGCTCTTGCGGTCGGCGGAACGCTCGCTGTCGGCCCGCTGGCGCTCCATGTCGAACAGGCGAGACCGCAGGACCTGCATGGCTTTGGCGCGGTTCTGATGCTGCGACTTTTCCGAGCTGGTGACAACGATACCCGAGGGAAGATGGGTGATGCGCACGGCCGAGTCGGTCGTGTTGACGTGCTGACCACCGGCACCTGAAGAGCGCATGGTGTCGATGCGGATATCCTCAGGCCGGATCTCGATATCGATTTCTTCGGCTTCCGGCAGCACGGCGACGGTCGCCGCAGAAGTATGAATACGCCCGCTCGCCTCGGTTTCCGGCACACGCTGCACGCGGTGAACGCCGGATTCGAACTTCAATCGGGAAAATACGCCCTTGCCGCTGATGGTGGCGATGATTTCCTTGAAACCACCCGCTTCGCCCTCGCTCGCCGAAAGCACTTCCACCTTCCAGCCATTGCTGGCGGCAAAACGCTCATACATGCGGAATAGATCGCCAGCAAAGAGGGCCGCTTCGGAGCCGCCGGTGCCGGCGCGGATTTCCAGGATCGCGCTCTTCTCGTCGGCGGCATCCTTCGGCAGAAGCTCGATCTGGATCGCCTTTTCCAGCGTCTCGATCCGCTCCTTAACCTCGGGCAGCTCCATTTCGGCAAGATCGCGCATATCGCGATCGACTGATTTGTCGGAGAGCATGGTTTCGAGATCGGCAGCCTCGGCAAGGGCGCGCTCGTAATCGCGGATTTTGGTCACGACCGGCTGCAGCTCGGAATATTCGGAAGCAAGCTTCACATAGACATCTGCGGCCGGGCCGGCGGACATGCGCGCCTCGATCTCGCCGAAACGGCGTTCCAATTCGCGCATTTTTTCAACAGGGAGCTTCGCCACCCTCTACTCCAATTCTTCTTATTATCTCTGCTTTGATGTTGTGATGCGCATGATCCCGCCTGCAAACCGCTTCGTGCTTTTCAGGATCGCGCGCTAAAGCGGAATATTGTGGCTCTCGGCAAAGCGCACAAGGATATCCCGCATGGAACTCGTCGGCTGCTTGTCATCGAGTGCGGCTTCCATGACTTCGGACAAGGCCTTGAGGTCAAGCCCGAGCAGCATTGCCTTGACCGGCCCGATCGAGGCCGGCGACATCGAAACCGAGCGGAAACCGATGCCGAGCAGAGCCATGGCCGAAATCGTCTTGCCCGCCAGTTCGCCGCAAAGCGTCACCGGCGTCTTGTTGCGTTCGCCAGCCCGCACAATATCGCGCAGGATACGCAGAAACGGCCGCTCGAGCGGATCGAAGCGATCCGAAACGCGGGCATTGCCACGATCGACAGCCATCGAGAACTGGAACAGGTCGTTGGAGCCGACCGAGACGAAATCGACCTCCGCCATCAGCTCGTCCAGCTGCCACAGTAGCGCGGGCACTTCGAGCATTGCGCCGAACTGCAGCTTGCGCGGCAGGCCGTGCCCGAAGCGCGAGAGGTGCTGCACTTCCTTTTGCAGAAGTTCACGCACGGCTCGGATCTCGGAGACTTCCGTGACCATCGGCACCATCATCTTCAATTCGCTGTCGGCTGCCGCCCTGAGCATAGCCCTGAGCTGCGTGCGCAACAGGCCTGGACGATCGAGCGAGAGGCGGATGGCGCGCCAGCCGAGCGCGGGGTTTTCTTCCTCATGCGCCCGGAAATAGGGAACGACCTTGTCGCCGCCGATATCGAGCGTGCGGAAGGTGACGATACGACCACCCGCCTGCTTCATGACATTGCGATAGAAGGCTTCCTGTTCATCCGCCTTCGGCATGGTCGAGGCGATCATGAACTGCAGTTCGGTGCGGAACAGACCGATGCCCTCGGCTCCGGATTCCGCAAGTTGCGGCAGGTCTACCAGCAGACCGGCATTCATCAGCAGCGAAATGCGCTGTCCGTCCTTGGTGACCGGCTCGACGGAACGCAGAGCCCGGAACTGCTCCTGCCTACGGGCACGGAACCGGACCTTCTCTTCATAGGAGCGCTGATGATCAGCCATCGGCCGCAGGTGTACATGACCACCGTCGCCGTCGATGATGACCGGATCGCCGTTTTCGGCCAGCGCAACGACACCTACCGCCTGTCCGACGACCGGAATGCCCATGGCGCGTGCCACGATGACGACGTGGCTCGTGACAGCGCCCTCTTCCAGCACCAGGCCGCGAATATTGGCGCGGGGATAATCGAGCAGTTCAGCCGCGCCCATCGCACGCGCGAAAATGACCGCATCGTTCGGGAAGCCTTCGGCGCTGGTACGGCCTGAATGTCCGATGAGCTGCCGCAAAAGCCGGTTCGCCAGATCTTCGAAATCGTGCATGCGTTCGCGCAGATAGGGATCGGTCAGGCGCATCATGCGCGCCTTTGTGTCGCTCTGCACCTTTTCGACGGCGGCTTCAGCGGTCAGGCCGTTGCGGACGGCTTCCTCGAGCTTGCGCACCCAGCCCTGGTCGTGCGCGAACATGCGGTAGGTCTCAAGCACCTCGCGATGCTCGCCTTCCATGGACACGTCACGGCGCGACAGCATGTCGTCGATCGAAATGCGCAGCGAACCGAGTGCCTCGGCGAGGCGGCCGATTTCCTTGTCGGCATCCTCGTTCAAGAGATTGGTGACGACGATGCGCGGCTCGTGCAGCACGACATAGCCGAGGCCGATGCCTTCATTGTAGCTGTCGCCATCGATCGTAACGGAGCGAGTGAGATCGAGTTCCAGGCCAGGCTTGGTGATCTTCTTCAGCTCGCCGGTCGCGATCATCTCGGCCAGCACCATGGCCGTCGTTTCGAGCGCCTCCAGCTCTTCCTCGCGATAATTGCGGCTCGCCTTGTTCTGGACGAC
The DNA here is from genome assembly GCF_057784455.1 of Martinezella sp. CNPSo 3890. Classification (NCBI taxonomy): domain Bacteria; kingdom Pseudomonadati; phylum Pseudomonadota; class Alphaproteobacteria; order Hyphomicrobiales; family Rhizobiaceae; genus Martinezella; species Martinezella sp. CNPSo 3890. Next base: position 10,415 of record NZ_JBXSOR010000012.1, read on the forward strand.
GAGAACGCCGAGCGAACGGCCGGTGCGCAGGATCGGCACGCCGAGGAAGGAGTGATAGATTTCTTCGCCGGTTTCCGGAAGGTAGCGGAAGGCCGGATGCGATTGTGCATCGGAAAGATTGAGCGGCTGGGCGGATGCGGCAATCGTGCCGACCAGGCCTTGCCCCATCTTCAATTGCGAAAGGTGGACGGCCTCTTTATTCAGACCCTCGGTGGCATAAAGCTCAAGGACACCGTCGGCGCGCAGCACATAGACCGAGCACACCTCGGCAACCATATTGCTGGCAATCTGGCGGACGATCCGGTCAAGGCGCTCCTGCGGCTCCAGCGGCTCCGCCATCAATTCGCGTAGCCGCTTGAGCAGAACGCGTGGACCGCCGGATAGGTCTCTCATTGCGCCACTAGCTCCCGAATCAAGATGTCATGCCCGTCTTGCCCACGTCAGGGCCGGCCGAAACTCGCCTCCGTCACGGTCCGTCGTCAGCAGTCGTGACTCAACTCTTATCCAGACCGTAGCAGGAATGCAAAGTCCTGACTGCGAGTTCTGCATAAGGACCGTCGATCAGGATGGAAATCTTGATTTCTGACGTCGTAATGGCCTTGATGTTGATGCCTTTTTCGGCAAGTGCCCTGAAAGCGGTCGCAGCTACGCCTGCATGCGAGCGCATGCCGATGCCGATGACCGAAACCTTGACCAGACCTGATTCGCTCTGGACGACGTCGTAGCCGATCTTTTCCTTGTTTTCGCCAAGAACGCGCAGCGCCTTCTCGACGTCGCCCGAGGGGACCGTGAAGGTCATATCGGTCTTGGAGCCGTCTTCGGAAATGTTCTGGACGATCATGTCGACATTGATGTGGTTTTCGGCCAGCGGCCCGAAGATCGCGGCGGAAACACCCGGCCGGTCGGCAAGACGACGCAGCGAGATCTGAGCCTCATCCTTGGCATAGGCAATGCCGGTGACTACTTCCTGTTCCACGATTTCTTCCTCGTCACAAATCAGCGTTCCGGGCGGGTTAAGCAGATCGCCCATGCCCGGAGCATCGGGATCCTCGAAAGAAGAGCGCACGAAAGTGCGGACCTTGAACACCATGGCGAGCTCGACCGAGCGCACCTGCAGCACCTTTGCACCGAGAGACGCCATTTCGAGCATTTCCTCGAAGGCGATCTTCTTGAGGCGGCGCGCCTTCGGCTCGATGCGCGGGTCGGTCGTGTAGACGCCATCGACATCCGTGTAGATATCGCAGCGATCGGCCTTCACGGCGGCGGCGATCGCAACGGCCGACGTGTCGGAACCGCCGCGGCCGAGCGTCGCGACGCGATTGTCGGGACCGAGACCCTGGAACCCGGCGACGACGGCGACCTGCCCTTCCTTCATGCGGCGGATCATGTCTTCGCCGTCGATGTCGAGAATGCGGGCCGCACCATGCGCATTGTCGGTGCGGATGGGAATCTGCCAACCCTGCCACGAACGGGCGTTGATGCCCATGGCCTGCAGCGCAATCGCCAGCAGGCCGGAGGTGACCTGCTCGCCCGAAGCCACGACGGCGTCATATTCGCGTGCATCGTAGATCGAGTGATTGGCGCCGGAGACTTTCGGCATGTTCTGGACCCAGCCGACCAGTTCGTTGGTCTTGCCGGACATGGCGGAAACGACGACTGCCACTTCGTGACCGGCATCGACCTCGCGTTTCACATGGCGTGCGACGTTCTTGATACGGTCCAGATCCGCGACGGAGGTCCCGCCGAATTTCATCACGATGCGTGCCATGTGCCTCTACCAGTACCCTGCGCCGGGCGGCCGAATGCGGAAAGCCCGACATGCAAAATCGCCCTTCCGGTTCGGTAGCCGGAAAAGCGTGATCTCAATGGGGCCGTCTCTTAGCGAGTTTGTCGGGCAGGCGCAATAGCATCGGACGCCAGAGGCGACAAAAAGTTTACTCTAAAAATCCACTTTTAAGGTCGACCAGAGCTTGTCGAGAATGCCCCCTTCCTTGGGGATATTTTCTTTGTTGAGGAAGGTGGCGACAAGCACGCCGCCTTCCGGCCGGCCGGTCGCGACAATCTCATATTCCATGACGTCGTCGTCCGTGGTCGTCTCGGCCTTCACGCCCTTCAGCACGGTACCGCTCGGCAATGTGCGCTGGGTCGCTCGCTTGCTGATTTTCGCGCCGCCATTGATACTCTCCTGCACCATCTGCTGGAGTACGACATCGGTATAGCTGGAAGGGTTAAGACCCTTATAGACCTGCACGATGATGCCCGTGCCGATCGGCGTCATCAGCGCATATTGCTGCACGCCGTCGCCGAGATCCGTCTTTGCAACCGTGAACTTGCCATCATGATCGAAGGAGAATTTGCCGCCGGTGAAGGTCACCGTCTCGCTGCGCTGCAGCTCCACCGGGACCTTGCGGCCATCCTTCATGGTGACTTCGAGCGTATCGCCGGGATTGATGCCGACGCTGACTCCGTCGATCGTCAGGCGAAACCCCTTGCCGTCCCCGGCGCATGCATGGCTGGCCGCAAACCAGCACATGGCGACGACCGTCGCGAGACGGAGTGGTCTCATGAGGAGCTCCTCTACAGGCCAGTCGATCGCAATCGATCCCGGTTCCGAAAGTCCATTTCACAACCCGGCGATTGATCGGCCATAAGATACCGCCATGTCAACCTCCGCACTGCAATTCGCATCGCGCAATCGAGATACCCCACAGCTGATCGAAGGCCGCAGGCCCTTGACATCGCGCATCGATCGTCCGACTTCACCCTTCAGGTAGAATTATTGCTTGCAGTCGTGCGAACCGCAGAACGACGCAAATGATGGAGTGAGCCATGAGCGAAACGGCAAAGAGCACGATCGACCAGAGTGAAGTGGACCGTTTTTCCGCCATGGCGGCTGAGTGGTGGAGCCCGACCGGCAAGTTCAAACCGCTTCACAAGTTCAATCCGGTCCGCCTGGCCTATATCCGCGACCGCGCCTGCGAGAATTTCGATCGCGATCCGAAGAGCAGCCGACCGCTTGAGGGCCTTCGCGTGCTCGACATCGGCTGTGGCGGCGGCCTGCTGTCGGAGCCGGTAGCGCGCATGGGCGCCACCGTCATCGGCGCCGATCCCTCGGAAAAGAACATCGGCATCGCCTCGACGCACGCGAAAGCCTCCGGCGTTCCCGTCGACTACCGTGCCGTCACCGCCGAGCAGCTGGCCGAAGCCGGCGAAACCTTCGATATCGTGCTGAACATGGAAGTGGTCGAGCATGTCGCCGACGTCGAATTCTTCCTGTCGACCTGCGCAAAAATGGTGCGTCCCGGCGGCTTGATGTTCGTTGCCACCATCAACCGCACCATGAAGGCGGCAGCCCTTGCCATCTTCGCCGCCGAAAATGTGCTTCGCTGGCTGCCCCGCGGTACGCACCAGTATGAAAAGCTGGTCCGCCCGGAGGAAATCGAAAAGCCGCTTGCCGCAAGCGGCCTCGATATCATTGCCCGCACAGGCGTCTTCTATTCGCCGCTGCAGGACCGCTGGAACCTCTCGAAGGATATGGACGTCAACTACATGCTTCTGGCGAAGCGAGCGAACTTGGGCTGATCGTGCATCTGCGAATCCGCCTCAGACCTTCAATGTCAGCACGTGTGCCAGCAACTCGCTCTGGCCCACGGCGTTGCGAGCAACGATCTCTTTAATGCGAAGGCGATCGATCTCCTGAGGCCGGCCAGCAGGCCCATAGGGCTGCTTGAACGAGAAGGCAGCCGGGCCGGCACCATGATCGTGCAAATGTTCCAGCCGCTCGACGCCATCCCTCCATTCCGGAATGGTCCCGTGATCCACCCACCAAAGGACAAGCGGCGGCCAGCTCTGCCTGAGGTTCCAGTGTCGCGCGCCTTTCAGGGCGTCGGCATGCACGCCGCTATAGGTGAATGCCATCAGCGATTCGATATCGGCCCAGAGCGACAGTGACGATGGCGCCGTCTGAAAGCCGCTGCCCTCGATGAAACGCGGAAAGACCTGTTGACCCCAACAGGGAACGCCCGGTTCGCCGGAATAACCGGATCGACCGATAAAGCCATCAGCCCGGGCAGCAGCCTCGAAATTCGCCGCCTCGCGCAGCCGAAATCCCTCGACCTCAGGACTCTCGTAGGCCGCGACATGCAGCCCGAAATTATACATGGCGAGATGTTTGCTGCCGGTCGCCGGCATCAGTTGATATCGTCTGGCAACACGGGAATGGCTGCGATCTCGATACCCTCCTCGACAAGGGCCTGCGCCTCATCAGGCGTCGCCTTGCCGATGATCCCACGCGCATCCGCTTCGCCGTAATGGATCTTGCGGGCCTCCTCAGGGAATTTCGCCCCGACATCCTCGGCATTGGCCTTGATGGCGTCAACGGCTTCCTTGAGCTTGGCCATCGCCTCCTTGCGGGCGGCATCCATGGCAAGCGTCTGCATCTCGTCCTTCTTGCGCGCGGTCGAAACCGAAGGCGCCATCAGCTGCTTGGAGATCGCAGCCGAATTGCAGACCGGACAAGTGAGAAAACCGCTTGCGACCTGGCGGTCGAAATCGGCACTTTCGGAAAACCAGCCCTCGAACTCATGGGCATTGTCACAGGTAAGCGAATAACGGATCAAGCAGCGACGCCTCCAGCCGCCGGCGTCGCGATCTTCTCCAGCGAAAATTCGCGCGCATTCTTCAGGTTCGGTATCTTGTCATGGGCTGATTTGACGGCAGCGATATCGATCTCGGCGATGACCACGGCCTCGCCCGTGCCACCGGCGGATGCCAGCACCTTGCCCCAGGGATCGATGATCATCGAATGGCCGAAAGTCTCACGGCCGTCCTCATGCTTGCCGGCCTGCGCGGCGGCAATGACGAACATGCCGTTTTCGATGGCGCGGGCGCGCAGCAGAATTTCCCAATGCGCTTCACCGGTCTGCTTTGTGAAGGCGGCAGGTACCGTCATCACCTCGGCGCCAGCAACGGCCTGGGCGCGGAAGAGCTGCGGAAAGCGCACATCGTAGCAGATGGAAAAGCCGAGTTCGGCGAACGGCAGCGATGCGATGCGCGCCTCCGACCCCGGCCGATAGACGGCGCTTTCGCGCCAGCTCTCGCCATTGTCAAGATCGACGTCGAACATATGGATCTTGTCGTAGCGGTTAATGAGCTTGCCGTCGGGACCGAAGAGGAAACCACGATTGGCGATCTTGCCGTCATCGAGCGCAATGGCGGTCGAACCGATATGCAGGTATATGCCGAGCTCTTCTGCCAGTCCGGACGCCGTCTTGACGATGATATCGTTCGGCTCGTCACGCAGCACAGCGCGCAGGCCCGGACGATCCTTCTGCACCGCGCCGGTCATCTCCGGCGTTTGCACATAGACAGCACCCTGCGAAGCGGCGTCGCGCACCAGGCGCGCCATATCAGCCGCGTTCTTCACCGGATCGACACCGGAACACATCTGGATGGCGGCAGCCTTGAAGCTCATCGGTTTCTCCCTCGTAAAGACAGTCAGGCAGCCAGCATCGGATCGAGCTTGCCGGCCCGGTCCAGCGCATGGATGTCGTCGCAGCCGCCGACATGCTCACCATTGATGAAGATCTGCGGGAAGGTCGCGGCGCCGTGCGACTTCGCGATCATCTCCTGCCGCAGTTCGGGCGAATAGGTGGCGTTGTGCTCGACATAATCGACGCCTTTGGATTCGAGCAGAGATTTCGCACGGGCGCAATAGCCGCAGAATTCACGCGTATAGATGACGACGGATGCCATGATCCACTCCGGAAAAGCCTATATCGATTGTCATATAAGATGGCCGACGACCCTTGCAAAGGTCAAAACCGTGACATCGGCCGCACCTGCTTTCTTCAGTGCGCGCGTGGCCGCGGCAACCGTGGCGCCCGTGGTATAGACATCATCGACCAGAACGATGCGCCGCCCGAATATATCGGCCGCCCGATGCTCGGAGACGGCGAAAGCACCGCGCACATTGTCCTGTCGCGCCTTCGCCCCGAGACCCACCTGCTGGCTCGTGCGTTTGACGCGCAGGAGCGTTGCGGCGAGCAGCGGCTTGCCTGAAAGACGGGCAATGTGGCGAGCAAGCTCGGCAGCCTGATTGTATTTGCGCGCAAACAGCCGCGCCCGGTGCAGCGGCACCGGAATGATCGCATCGCAATCCGCAATCGTGCCGTCGCTGGCACGCAGCATCCAGCCGGCCATCATCGGCGCGAGATCGGTGCGATCGCGATATTTCAGACTGAGAACGAGATCCCGGACGATGCCGTCGTGAACGGCGGCGGAGCGCAGGCGGTCGAAGACGGGCGGATCGGCAATCGCCTCTGCGCTGAGGATGCCGGCACCAAGATCATGGGAAAACGGACTGCCGAGCACCTCGCAATAGGGCCGCTCGATGAAGCGAACGCCCGACCAGCATGCCGCACAAAGACCGCGATGCGCGCCCACGGAAACGCCACAACCCGGGCAGGCCGGCGGATAGACCAGATCGGCAAGAGCCATCCAGGGTCTTTTCAGCCCGGCGCCCAGCATAGACAAGGTGATTTCGCGTCCCATCATCCCCATATGATTGACACTAGCAATTCCGGGAAAAGTGTATAGCGGTTTTCCGTCCGGAATTGCGCAAGAGAAAACGCGCGTGCCCGGCACGCGCCGCCGAATTGATGATAGTGCAGGAAACCACCATGGAAATCGTGTTCGACCAATCGCTGCTTGCAGCCCGCAAGCGCCGGGCCTTGAGACAAGGCGACCCGAAAGCGGCATTCCTGCTCGACATTGCCGCCGGCGAACTGGCGGAGCGGCTTGGCGTCACCGAACGCCATTTCGACGAAGTCGTCGAGCTGCATGGCACGACCGGCGTAGCTGCGCACCTGGCTCTGGCAACCGGCAAGATCAGCCATTTGAAAAGGATCGAAAGCGAAATGGGTTTTGCCGCTCCCGGCGAGACCCTTATCGAAGCGCCGCCGGAAGAACTGCCGCTGGAGCCGGAATCGGTCAATCTCGTGCTTTCGCCGCTTAGCCTGCATGTCACAAACGACACGCCCGGCGTCTTCATCCAGATCCGCCGCGCGCTGAAGGCGGATGGTCTTTTCCTGGCGGCGATCCCTGGCTCTGGAACCCTGCAGGAATTGCGCGACGTGCTGCTCGCGACCGAAATCGAACTGACGGGGGGTGCAAGCCCGCGCGTCATCCCCTTTGCCGATGTCCGCGATGTCGGTGGCCTCCTGCAGCGTGCCGGCTTTACCCTGCCCGTCATCGACGCCGAAACCTATACGGTGCGCTACGACAATCTCTTTGCCCTGATGCGCGATCTGCGGGCCATGGGCATGACCAATCCGCTGGTCGACCGCAGCCGCAAACCGCTGACGCGTGCCTTCTTCCTGCGTGCGGCCGAGCTTTACGCCGAACGCTATTCCGATCCGGACGGGCGGATCAGGGCGACATTCTCCATCATCTACGTCTCAGGCTGGACGCCGCACGAAAGCCAGCAGAAGCCGCTGCGGCCTGGTTCGGCCAAGGCGCGGTTGGCCGATGCGCTCAAGGTCGAGGAACACAAGCTCAAGCAATAGGCGGTCGCGTCAGTTCTGGGACGCCGCCGAATTCTGTATCGTATTGGACAGGAGGTTGAATGTGCTTGAGAGGCTGCCTCCGAAGGCGCCGACACCGCTGATGATCGCAGCCGACATCAAGGCTGCGATGAGGCCATATTCAATGACCGTGGCACCGGTCTTATCGGTGAAAATACGCCGAACGGAACGCATAAGCTCGAAGCTCCAAGCATTGGACAACTGATGAATCCGATGCTCGTCATGGCATCCGGCAGGCTATGCTCACGCGCCAGAGCGTTTGTGCTTCTTTAAGTCGCAAAAACGCTCTATCTTTTTGTTTCTACGCAATTCCGATGGGAAACCGCTACGCACTTTTCCTGGAATTGCTCTATTGGCAGCCGCTGTCGGCACCATAACCCTGGACGATACAAACCGAACCCGGCTCCTGCTGCAGAACACTACGGCGGATCGTATACCGCTTGCCGTTTTCCGTCTGCGGGATCGAACCCGTGGTAATATTGTCAATATCCGGCGCGCTTGCAAGCACGCGTGACTTGGATTTGTCTGATAGCATCGGGGTCAGAATAAGCGAAAGCGCGACCGCCGCCGTACCGAACAGCAAAGCGATATTCAACGCGCCCGTTCTGCGCGACGTGGAATAGGACTGCTCTTTTTCCTGAACAGCTTTCCAGAAATCGTCGTCCATTATGTCAAGCCTTCTCTAACGCACCCAACAACCGCTTGATTGAGAGAATTGAATGCCAGAAGGTCATAAACGATCCCTTAATATCCACATGCAAATTAATGAGACGTAAAATTCCGGGACAGTGCATGATTCGCATTATCAGGCTGATATTAAATGGCTAATTCTCGTTAACCATATTTGCGACGTATTGCCTTGACGCATTTCAAACCGTCACTGCGTGAACCTAAAAAAGATCCGCCCCACGACGGGACATCAAATTCGGTCCGGAGAGGCACGCACTGGACGAAAATTTCATCGATACATCAAATAATAGAGATTGACACTTGCGCGCCATGATATATCGCCAAGCTACATTTTGTTATCCTGGGTTGCGTGAATTTACACATGGCGGGTTTGCTCAAGGCGGTTGGCGGTTTGGTGATTGGTATTGCGATCCTGTTCGGGATTGCGACGTTGTTTAGTGGAAGTGCAGCGGGCGTAGCGGCGGGGCTGATAGGCGCCCTTTCCTACGCTTTTAACGGCGCCGTGATTTTTGCCCTTGGACTGATGCTCGAACATTTGGAGGCAATTCGCCGCGAATGTGACAGGCAATCTGACATGCTGACGGATTTGCTCCGCAAAATGCCGAAGACGGATGCGTCCCCTCGAGAGCCCGGCGTCTCCCAACTTGATCAGCTTGCAAAATCAAGTTTCAAATTCAGAGATATCTAGACACGGGGGGCGCGACACCGCCCGATACCGGCGCTGCCTCAGCCCTTGCCGTAAAAAGCTAAAGCAGATCCTGCAGGAACGGGATCAGCGGCTCATCGGCCGGCGGCATCGGATAGTCGCGCAGGGCCTGCGGTCGCACCCATTTGATCGCCTGCCCTTCCCGGCCATGCGGGATTCCTTCGTAACGCCGGCAGATATAAAGCGGCATCAGCAGATGGAAGGTTTCGTAAGTATGGCTGGCGAAGGTCAGCGGCGCGAGACAGGCGATTTTCGTCTGGATGCCAAGCTCTTCCTGAAGCTCGCGCACCAAGGTCTCCTCCGGCGTCTCGCCAGCCTCAACCTTGCCGCCGGGAAACTCCCAGAGGCCGGCGAGCGATTTTCCCTCGGGGCGCTGCGCCAGAAGGATACGGCCGTCAGCGTCGATGAGCGCGCAGGCGGCCACGAGAACGATCTTTCGGCCAGCCTCGCTCATGCTTTCTCCGGCGGTCGCCAATAGCAATAACGATAGGCTTCGCGGAAACCGAAACGAACGTAGAGCGCCAAAGCCGGAGCATTGTCGGCGCTGACCTGCAGCCAGGCGGTCTTGGCACTGCGCATCCGGGCCCAGCGAAGCGCCGAAGTCAGGATCTCGGCTCCGAGGCCCTTGCGCCGATGCTGCGGCGAGACCGCAACCGACATGACGCCGGCAAGATCGTTGTCCTGCACGCAGAGCGTTGTCGCCACCGGTCCGGCATCATCATTTTCGATGACAAAGAGGCCCGATGGCGGTTTGATGCCGCTCACCACCTCAGCCAATGCCGGCTTCAAGGCAGGGTCCGCCTCATCGACGATGAGGCTCGCATCGACAAAGCGGCCGACATCGTGGCTCGGCAGATGATCCAGCATGTCAGGCAATTCGAGATCGACGAGATTGGCGGTCATGACGATCGTCTCGTCGAAACACGTCCAGCCGCGCTCCCGTAGGAGATCGATGAGCTTCGGCGAGGCGAGCGGCGTCTCGCGCACCACCATCGGCCTGCCATAGGCTTCGAACTTGCGCTGCGCCTTTGCCAGCCGGATTTCGAGATCGCGATGATCGGAGGGATCGAGCGGCACGACAGAATTCAGCCGCTTCGACGGATGACCCGCCGTTAGCCGGATTTGCCAGCTGCCATCATATTGCACCGACGAGGCAGGCCAGGCCCGGAAGCCGACGGCTTCCAGCCTGCGCACCAGGGGCAGCTTGTTTATCGTGGACTGCGCATGCATCAGCGAGGTATCAGCTCCGGTAGTCGCCATTGATGGCAACATATTCCTTGGTGAGGTCGCAGGTCCAGACCGTTGCGCGGCCATTGCCGAGGCCAAGATCGACCTTCACGGGAATATCCTGCTGCTTCATGACATTAGAGGCGGCTTCTTCCGAATAGGAAGCGTCACGCTCACCGTTGACTGCGACGCGGACATCGCCGAACCAGATGGCAAGCTTATCGCGATCCGCCATTTCACCGGCTTTGCCGACGGCCATGACGACGCGGCCCCAATTGGCGTCTTCGCCGGCGGCGGCGGTCTTGACCAGCGGTGAATTGGCGATCGAAAGGGCGATGCGCTTGGCAGCCGCGTCGTTTTCGGCACCCGTCACCGTAATTTCGAGCATCTTGGTCGCGCCTTCGCCGTCACGAACGACCTGGAGGGCAAGATCCTTCAAGAGCTCATTAAGTGCCGCCCGGAAACCGGCAAGCTTCGGGTCGTCGGCGCGGTCGATATGCGCCTGCCCATCAGCTGCCGCAGCGCCGGTGGCAAACAGCATCAACGTGTCCGAGGTCGACGTGTCGCTGTCGACGGTCATCGAATTGAAGGTCGGCCCGACGCCTTCGGACAGCAGCGTCTGCAGAACGGTGGAGGAAATATCGGCATCGGTGACGACGAAGGAGAGCATCGTCGCCATGTCGGGTGCGATCATGCCGGCGCCCTTGGCAATACCGTTGATCGTGACCTTGACGCCGCCGATCTCGGCGGTGCGGGTCGCGACCTTCGGATAGGTATCCGTGGTCATGATCGCCTTGGCGGCCTCGAACCAGAAGTCACTTGTCGCATCCTTCGCCATCGTATCGAGCACACCGGCGAACTTGCTGGCGTCAAGCGGCTCACCGATGACACCGGTGGAGGCGAGATAAACTTCGTTTTCACCGCAACCGACGGCAGCCGCCGCGGACTTGGCGGTCAGTTCCGTCGCCTGGCGTCCCTTGAGGCCGGTGAAGGCATTGGCATTGCCGGAATTGACGACGACGGCGCGCGCGCTGCCGTGCGCCAGGTTCTTCCGGCAGAAATCGACCGGAGCCGAAGGGCACTTCGAGCGGGTGAAGACGCCCGCTACGGCGGCGGGCTTGTCGAAGACCATCAGCAGGACGTCGGTCCGGTTCTTGTACTTGATGCCGGCGGAGGCCGTGGTCATGCGCACGCCGCGAAGGGCGGGCATGGATACAAAGGTTTTGGGAGCGAGCGGAGAAACGGAACCGGACATGAGACCCACCTGGACGAGCATGATGCCGAAAAGTGTAGGCGGTTTTCGGATTACATCATGCTCTGCTTTTTAATTCTGGAGCGGATTCAGATTTTAGGTCGTATCGACCTAAAATCATCCGGCTCCAGTGAAGGGCCCGGAAAATCCGGGCCCTGATTGTTTGACTGCTGTCAATTACTGCTGCGGCTGAGCGTCGGGCGCTGCCGCACCGTCGGCAGGCGCAACTGCATCGTCGGCCGGTGCTGCATCCTGCTGCTTCTGCGCGTCGTCATAAGCCTTGCTGAGCGCCGGGTCGTTGATGACGACCTTGGTATCCTGCTTGGCCTTGTTCAGGAGTTCAAGATACTTGTCGCGCATGACGAGCTGACGAACCTGGTCCTTGACCTGGTCGAACGGCGGAGGAGGAGCATTGCGCTTGTCTTCAACCTTGATGATGTGCCAGCCGAAATCGGTCTTAACCGGGGTCTTCGTGTAAGTTCCCACCGGAAGCGCGAAAGCCGCGTCCTCGAATTCCTTGACCATGCGGCCATGGCCGAAATAGCCGAGATCGCCGCCGTCAGCCTTGTTCGGGTCGGTCGACTTTTCCTTGGCAAGTGCGGCGAAATCCTTGCCGGCATCGAGTTCCTTGATGATCGCCTTGGCTTCATCCTCGGTCTTCACAAGAATGTGGCGGGCATGAACCTCTTCCTGCTTCGGCAGGGCTGCGACTTCCTTGTCGTAACGAGCCTTGACTTCATCATCCTTGATGGCGTCGGCGACGTGAGCCTTGAAATAGGCATTGTGCAGCTCGCGGTCGCGCAGATAGGCCATGTGAGCCTGGAAGTCCGGCGTCTGATCGAGCTTCTCGGCAGCGGCCTTCTGCGACAAAAGCTTCACATCGACCGAAGCCGAGAGTGCTGCGACCTTCTTCTGGTCATCCGGAAGCTGGCCGAGCTGCGGATCGAGGTTGGCGATTGCCAGATCGAGTTCGGATTGATGGATTTCGACATCGCCGACCTTGGCGACAACGGGGTCCTTGGCATCGGCCGCGAAGACCGGAGCCTGGAAGGTAACGATTGTTGCGAAAGCAACCGCAGCAAGCTTGTTATACTTCAACATAAAATAACCCTTCGGTGATCTCGACCGGCTCGACAGATGTGAATCCGGCGTGAAAAAGCCTTCAGCAGGAGAATGTGGCCTTTCTGTATCGGCCAAATCCCGTTGACATCAATCGACCCCCCTCTTATCTGTCACGCAACCTCGCGTCCAGAACAGTTTCCGGCCGTTTTGTGCTATACTCCCGTTTTTTTCGGGAATGGATCAAGCAGGAAACGGCAGGATGAAATCTCAGAAAGGACCAGTCACATGGTCAGCCTAGGTGGAATTGCCCGCAAGTTGTTCGGCTCGTCCAACGACCGTCGGGTTAAATCGTTCCAGCCGAAAGTAGCCGCAATCAACGCGCTCGAGCCGGAGATGCGTGCGCTGTCCGATGAAGCTCTGGCCGCCAAGACGGTTGAGTTCCGCCAGCAGCTCGCGGACGGCAAGACGCTGGACGATATCCTCGTGCCGGCCTTCGCGGTCGCTCGTGAAGCGTCGCGCCGTGTTCTTGGCATGCGACCCTTTGACGTGCAGCTCATCGGCGGCATGATCCTTCATTCCAATGCCATCGCTGAGATGAAGACCGGTGAAGGTAAAACTCTGGTTGCCACCCTCCCGGTCTATCTGAACGCGCTGGCCGGCAAGGGCGTCCATGTCGTTACCGTCAACGATTACCTGGCGCAGCGCGACAGCGGCACCATGGGCCGCCTGTACAGCTTCCTCGGCCTGACGACGGGCGTCATCGTCCACGGCCTGTCGGATGAACAGCGCCATGACGCCTATGCCTGCGACATCACCTACGCCACCAACAACGAGCTCGGCTTCGACTATCTGCGCGACAATATGAAATATGAGCGCGCTCAGATGGTTCAGCGCGGCCATAGCTTCGCGATCGTCGACGAAGTGGACTCGATCCTGGTCGACGAAGCGCGCACGCCGCTGATCATCTCCGGTCCGCTCGACGACCGCTCCGATCTCTATATCACCATCGACGCCTTCATTCCCCGCCTGGCAAAGGAAGACTATGAAATCGATGAAAAGCAGCGCTCGGCCAACTTCTCCGAAGAAGGCACCGAGAAGCTGGAAAACATGCTGCGCGAAGCCGGCCTCTTGAAGGGTGAATCGCTCTACGACGTCGAGAATGTCGCGATCGTCCACCACATCAACAACGCGCTCAAGGCGCACAAGCTGTTCCAGCGCGACAAGGACTATATCGTCCGCAACGGTGAAGTCGTCATCATCGACGAATTCACCGGCCGCATGATGCCGGGCCGCCGTTATTCGGACGGCCAGCATCAGGCGCTGGAAGCCAAGGAACATGTGCAGATCCAGCCGGAAAACCAGACGCTGGCGCAGATCACCTTCCAGAACTACTTCCGCATGTACGAAAAGCTCGCCGGCATGACCGGTACGGCATCGACGGAAGCAGAGGAATTCGGCAACATTTACGGTCTCGACGTGATCGAAGTGCCGACCAATCTGCCGATCCAGCGTATCGACGAGGACGACGAGGTCTATCGCACGCACGCCGAGAAGTATAACGCCATCATCAATGAGATCCTCGACGCCCACAAACGCGGCCAGCCGGTGCTGGTCGGCACGACGTCGATTGAGAAGTCCGAACTTCTCGCCGATCTCATGCGCAAGCGCGGCTTCTCCAATTTCCAGGTTCTGAACGCGCGCTACCACGAGCAGGAAGCCTACATCGTCGCCCAGGCCGGCGTTCCGGGCGCAGTGACGATCGCCACCAACATGGCCGGCCGCGGCACCGACATCCAACTCGGCGGCAACCTCGAAATGCGGGTCGAGCGCGACCTGCACGAAATGGAACCCGGTCCGGAGCGCGACGCGGCCATTGCCCGCATTGCCGAAGAGATCAAGGAACTCAAGCAGAAATCGATCGCTGCCGGCGGCCTCTACGTCATCGCCTCCGAGCGCCATGAAAGCCGCCGTATCGACAACCAGCTGCGTGGCCGTTCCGGCCGCCAGGGCGACCCGGGCCGCTCGAAATTCTACCTGTCGCTCCAGGACGACCTGATGCGCATCTTCGGTTCCGACCGCATGGACGGCATGCTGCAGAAGCTCGGCCTCAAGGAAGGCGAAGCGATCGTCCATCCTTGGATCAACAAGGCGGTGGAACGCGCCCAGAAGAAGGTCGAGGCTCGCAACTTCGATATCCGCAAGAACGTTCTGAAGTACGACGACGTATTGAACGATCAGCGCAAGGTCATCTTCGACCAGCGTGTCGAGCTGATGGAATCCAAGGACCTCTCCGAATTCGTCGGCGACATGCGCCACGACGTCATCGAAGATCTCGTCGCCAGACATATTCCAGAGCGCGCCTATGCCGAACAGTGGGATGCCGACGGCCTGAAGACGGCTGTAGCCAACTTCTTCGATCTCGACCTGCCCATTCATGACTGGGTCAAGGAAGAAGGCATCGGCGAAGACGACATCCGTGCACGCCTGACGGAAGCGGCTGAAAAGGCTGCGGCCGAAAAGGCTGAACGCTTCGGCCCTGAGATCATGACCTATGTTGAGCGCTCCATCGTGCTGCAGACGCTGGACAATCTCTGGCGCGAGCACATCGTCAACCTCGATCATCTGCGCTCGGTCATCGGCTTCCGCGGCTACGCCCAGCGCGATCCGCTGCAGGAATACAAGGCCGAAGCTTTCGAGCTGTTCCAGGCACTGTTGAACAATCTGCGCCAGGCCGTGACCGCGCAGCTTTCGCGCGTCGAGCTGGTACAGCAGCCGGCCGAGCCGGAGACGCCGCCGATGCAGGCCCGTCATATCGACGCGACAACGGGCGAAGACGAATTCTCACCATTCACGCTTGCAAGTGAGAGCGCTGTGGCACCGGAAAATCGCGATCCGCGCAACCCGGCGACCTGGGGCCGCGTCGGCCGCAACGAGGCCTGCCCCTGCGGCTCCGGCAAGAAGTACAAGCACTGCCACGGCGCCTTCGAAAGCAGCGAAGTGGTCTGAGCCTCGCAAACCGACAGCAATGAGCAAAAATGCCGCCTTCGGGCGGCATTTTTGTTTGCAACGATCAGGGACTACAACAATTCGCCGATAGGCGCCCCCGACAACCATTTCAGCACGCCCACCGCGTTCAGACAGCGGAATGCGGATCCTCATTGTAGAGATGCACCGGGTAGCCCGGTCCAATGACGTCAAGCACCCGATCGAACCAGGCCCTAAGCGCGGGGTAGTCGGCAAGATCCAAGCCGCAATCCGCCGCCCTATGGGCATAGGCGTAAACCGCGATATCCGCGATCGAGAACTCCTTACCAACGAGGAACGGCGTGTTCTTCAACCCGCGCTCGAGCGCTGCAAGCGTACGAAGGCTGCCCGCGCGCTTGGCCTCCGCCAAAACGGCATTGAACTCGAGCCGTCCCGTGAGCGTCCAGAAGCGCAGCGTACCGATGACCGGTTCGACATGATACTGCTCGAAAAACAGCCATTGCATGACCTTGGCATGTCGATAGCGATCCGCCGGAAGAAACCGCGTGCCTTCAGCAACATAGGTGAGAATAGCGTTCGATTCCGCAATCGTTCGCCCATCCTCCAGTTCGAGAACGGGGATGCCCCCCGCCGGATTGAGATCGAAAAAGGCGTCCGTGCGCCCCTCCCCCTCGAAAATGGACACCAGGTGGGTCTGATAGGGAATATCGAGCAATCCGAACAGAACCCTGGCCTTCCACCCATTCTGCGACGGCAAATAATCGTGAAGTGTGAGCATGAAATCCTCCTCCGATAGACTCTGAATTCTACATGCCGACCAAACCTCCGCCACCCGTTTCCTGCGACGGCTCTCCGAGTGGAGCGGGCATGAACTCCTCGCAGCCAACGGTTGCTTCTGCACTCACCCGACAGACAACCGACCGCATGCATAACCCCTGACATTTAACTATCGAAAGAACCGATTCTTAACTCTCCTCTGCCAAGACTAACGCGAGTTTGGGATCATACTTAAAGTATTGCGTATCGATCATGGCGGTCTTTCAAACAGCGGAAAGAATGTTACCGTCCGCATTGCGGGCCGCGCTATCGCCGTATCTGCGCAAAGTCGCCGCTATGCTTACCAGCCGGGACGAAAAGGCAGTTTCACAGCGCATGGCGCTGATCGCCTTCACGATCCGCGTTGCAGGCGCCGCCCTCGCCTTTCTCTCGCAGATCATCCTGGCCCGCCTGATGGGGCGGTTCGAATACGGCATTTTCGTCTTCGTCTGGGTGCTGATGATCCTGTTCGGCAATCTCGCCTGCCTCGGCTTCCCGACCGCCATCATCCGCTTCCTGCCCCAATACGATGCCAACGGCAATCATGATGCCATTCGCGGCTTGAACGCCACGGCACGCCTGTTCGTGGTCGCCGTTTCCGGCAGTCTGGCACTGATCGGCGCGCTGCTGCTCTTTGCCTTCCGCGGCATGGTCGAACATTATTACGTCATGCCGGTTTTCCTCGGTCTGATTGCCGTGCCGATGATCGCGCTTGGAGACGTCCTGGACGGTACGGCCCGCGCCAAACACTGGCCGATCATGGCTCTCAGCCCGACCTTCCTCATTCGCCCGACGTTGATCTTGCTCTTCATGGTGACCGCCATCCTCGCCGGCGCGCCACGCGATGCCGTTACCGCCATGGCGGCGGCGCTTTCTGGCGCCTTCACCAGCGTCCTGCTGCAATATCTTGCGGTGACGCTCCGTCTGCGCCGCCATTATCCAAGCGGCCCGAAAACGACTGAATTCAGCGCTTGGACAGCCGTCGCCCTGCCGATTTTCCTGGTCGAAGGCGTGGGCTACCTGCTCACCAATTCGGACGTCATCGTCGTCGGCATTTTCCTCGATCCGGATGAAGTCGCCGTCTATTTCGCGGCGGCAAAAACGATGGCCCTGGTGCTCTTCGTCTCCTTCGCCGTCAGGGCAGCCATCGGGCCGCGTTTTGCCGCCATCCTGGCTGAGGGCGATCGCGGCAAGCTCGCAGCCTTCGCGACCGAAGCGACGCGCTGGTCCTTCTTTCCGGCACTTGCCCTTGGCCTCGTGGTGCTGGCTGCAGGGCAACTCCTGCTTTCACTGTTCGGCGCGGCCTTCACCGAGGGCCAGATCGTGATGGCGATCCTGCTTGCCGGCATTCTTGCAAGAGCGCTCGTCGGCCCTGCTGAAGTGCTCCTGACCATGGCGGACAAGCAGATGCTTTGCGTCTATCTCTATGCTGTGGCGCTCATTGCCAATGTCGGCCTGAACGTTGCGCTCATCCCGCATCTCGGCATCGAAGGAGCGGCGATTGCCGGAGCGGTCGCCATGGCGATCGAAGCCCTGCTCCTACACATCGCCGTGCGCCGTGCGCTCGGCATCACCCTATTCGCCCTTATCCGGCGTCCTGCAGCGCCATCGGCAACGAGGGCCCTCTGATCATGGCACGTCCACCCTATACCGAAACCATCGACAGCCAAGTGAATGCCCTGACGCATACGCTCGCAGCGCTGCATTTCGAAGCGCCGAAGGCCGAGGCTCGCGTCGAGGTCGGCCGGGCCGGCCGCGAATTCTGCCTCTATCCCGGCAAGCTCGGCTACGAGCTGCAGGATGAGCTGGACTTCCTGTCCAACCGTGCCATGGAGCCGAACGTCTTCTTCTCCGGCCGCTTCCTTGCGCCCGCCATGCCCCGCCTTGAGGATCGGCAGGTGCGGCTGGCACTGATGCGCGACAACAGCAGCACGCGCAGCCGCATCCGTCTGCTGATGCCCTTCACGGTCGACAAACCGGGCTTTGCAATAGGGCCGTCCATTATCCGGGTCTGGTCGAACTCGTTTGGCCCACTCGGCACACCCTTGCTCGACGCCGAGGATGCCGGCGAAACGCTCGACAACCTCCTCGAAGCGCTCTCCCGGCCGGAACTGCATCTGCCGAGCACGCTCGTATTGCCGGATGTTCGTCTCAACGGTCATTTCGTCCAGATGGCCAAGGTCATCGCCATCGGCCGGAACCTGCCGATCGCCGTCGCCAACCCATTCCAGCGTCCGATGCTCCAGAGCAATGACGACGCGCTTACCTATCTCAAGCGGACGATTTCCAACGCGCATTTGCGGGAAATGCGCCGGCAGTGGCGGCTGCTGGAAAGCCTGGGCGAAGTCACCTACAGCGTCGCGCGCCAGCCCCGCGATATTCATGGGCGCATGGAAGAATTCCTGGCGCTGGAAGCAAACGGCTGGAAGGGCAAGAAGCGCTCGGCGCTGGTCACCGATCGTCACCATGCCGCCTTCGCCCGCGAGGCGATTTCCAACCTCGCAGCCATCGACGCGGTGCGCATCCACACCATCGATCTCGACGGCAAGGCTATCGCCTCGATGATCGTACTCATTATGGGCGGTGAGGCCTATACCTGGAAAACTGCCTATGACGAGGCCTATGCCCGCTTTTCGCCGGGCAAGCTGCTGATGGGCGAGCTGACGGAATGGCATCTGGACGATGCCAACGTCGTCCGCTCCGATTCCTGCGCCGTGCCGGATCATCCGATCATGAGCCGCTTCTGGCACGAACGCGAGGAGATGGGCACGCTCATCATCGGCCTGACGCCGAACGGCGACCGCGACGTCCGCCAGGTGACCACGCAACTGCACATGTATCGCAGTACCCGCAACATGGCGAAGCTGCTGCGCGAAAAGATCCTGTCGCTTACGAAGCGCTGACCTCGGCGATCGCCCGCTCGCGCAGCAGGCGGCGGATCACCTTGCCCGAGGTCGTCAGCGGCAGAGCGTCGACGAATTCTATCTCGCGCGGATATTCATGCATGGAAAGCCGCGTCTTCACCCATTCTCGGATTTCGGCCGCCAGTTTGTCACTCGGCCCACGACCGGGCACGAGGACAACATAGGCCTTGACGATTTCCGTTCTGACTGCGTCCGGCTTGCCGACGGCCGCAGCAAGCTGCACAGCCGGATGGCCGCCGAGGCAATCCTCGATCTCGCTCGGCCCGATGCGATAGCCCGACGAGGTGATGACATCGTCGTCGCGGCCGACGAAGGAAATATAGCCATCTGCATCCTGCCGGCCGATATCGCCCGTCAGCAGCCAGTCATTGGCAAATTTTGCCTCCGTCGCCGCCTTGTTCTGCCAGTAGCCGAGGAACATCACCGGATCGGGCCGCCTGATCGCGATCTGCCCCGTCTCGCCCACGGGAACCTCATGGCCATCAGCATCGACGATCGCGACACGATGGCCGGGGGCAGGCTTGCCCGTCGCCCCGCCGCGGCTGACGCCGAAGGCCTCGCTGGAGGAGAGCACGAAATTGCACTCCGTCTGGCCGAAGAATTCGTTGACGCTGACACCAAGCGCGGACCGCGCCCATTCGAAGGTTTCGCGGCCGAGCGCCTCGCCTGCAGACCCTATCGTGCGCAGCTTCAGATCAAAATGCGCCCGCGGATTGTCGACGGCCTTCAGCAAACGCAGCGCCGTTGGCGGAATGAAGGCATTGCGCACCTCCATCTCAGCCATGATGCGGAAGGCCATGTGCGGATCGAATTTCTGCGCCGGAGAGGAAACGACGGGGACGCCGAGCATCAGGCTCGGCAGCAGCGCATTCAGGAGACCGCCGGCCCAGGCCCAGTCCGATGGCGTCCAGAGCCGATCGCCGGCCTTGGGAAAGCCTTCATGGGCGAACTGCATGCCCGGAATATGACCCGGCAGCACGCGATGGCCATGCAGCGCGCCCTTAGGCGGCCCGGTCGTGCCCGAGGTGAAGATCATCAATGCCGGATCATCCGGGCCGATATCGGCGACCGCAAACAAAGGCGGATGGGCGGCCACCAGATCGGCAAAGCCCGAAACGCCCTCCTCGGCGCCATCGATGCTGATCACCTGCGCCAGTTCCGGCAATCGGTCTCGGATTGGACGCAACCGCTCGAGACCGAACCGGTTGGTGACGATGGCCGATGCCCCGGCTGCCCTCAGCCGGTATTCCAGCGCCTCGGCGCCGAACAGCAAGGCCAGCGGCAATGCGATCGCGCCCATCTTGTAGATCGCCACATGCGCCACGACCGTCTCAAAACTCTGCGGCAGCAGCAGCGCCACCCGATCTCCCGCCCGCACCCCGAGCGCGACAAGCGCATTGGCGAAAGAGGCGGAGCGATCGCGCAACTCACCATAAGTCATGGAAAAGTGATTACCGTTGGGATTGAAATGCTGAAGGCAGATCCGGTCGGGCTCGCATTCGGCCCAGGCATCGCAAACAGCATGCCCCATGTTGAATTTCGCCGGAATCTCCCAACGAAAGTCGCGATAGAGGGCTTCATAAGTATCACGCGGGGGCAATTTCATGCGCAGTTCCAGAAAATGGTGCGGTGCAGCTAACACCTGTCGCCTCTGGGGTTCAAGGAAACATTTGAGATTGCCGATATCCACCCTGCCCGGTCGCCGTCATCTAGCGCACAAAGGACCATCCTTCTCCGGAGCGAAATACCAGCCAAAACTTGCCATAGATATTCGCCTCAGGCACGAAACCGATATCGAAGCGGCTATCGTTGGAGTTGTCGCGATTGTCACCCAGGACAAAATAAGAGCCTGCAGGCACTGAGTACTCGCTCGTATTGTCTCCTCGCGAGTTTGGCGATTGATCCAAAGTCCGATAGTGAACCCCATTGTCCAATACTTCGCCGAAAACGGGGAATTCGCCACGGTCCAAACTATAATTCGACACGATGGTCCCCTCGGCATCGCGCGGCACCGCCTGTCCATTGATAAAAACAATTCCGCCCTTCATCTGGACGCGGTCACCGGGCAATCCGATGATACGCTTAGCGTAGTCCACATTCGGTGTGGCCGGAGGCGCTAGGATGACGACATCCCCTCGCTGCGGCTTAGGCCCGAACAATTTCGGCGGCAGCCAATCAGGTCTAAACGGGAAGGAGTAACGACCATAGCCATAATTGAACTTCGTCACGAAAGCATAGCTGCCCGGCATAAGTGTCGGCATCATAGAACCGGACGGAATCGAAAACGGTTGGACAATGAATGTGCGAATGAAGAATGCGACGGCAATGGGCAAAAGCCAAAAAACCAGCGCTATATTGTACCAACGCGCGAACCATCGATGTTGCCAGACAGCGTCCACCCCCCGCGCCAGCCAATAGCCGTGAACACAACCGATCAAATTGAAAGGAACGGCTACCAAACCAGCAGCCGCAGCCAACGCGAGTTGAGGCATCGCAAGAATAACCATAAAGCCGACAAGATTGGTAACCAACAGATAGGCTATCGCCATCCGCCCTCGCCCAAGATAGGCCGTAACGATGGCAGGCCCCAAAAGCAGGCCGATGACAGCAGCAGCGAGTGGACGGCGGTCTCGGAAGAAGCGGAAAAAACGCATTGAAAGCCTCAAATTGATGAGGCGCCATAGTTACACAACCCATAACTGCATTTGAATTGTCAAGATATGACAATCCCCAAGCTAGGTCCGCTTCGATCCTCGGCAGCTTTCGAGCAATCTCGAATTATTGAGCTATCGGCAAAGCCCCCTGATAGTCTCCGCATGATACAATATCATTTACCTTCCAAGCGAGGCGAATGACCTTGCCACTGAGCTACCCATAACAGGACGGAGAATAGCGATGGAATACGTAAAGCTTGGCCGCACCGGCCTTGAAGTCTCACGCATCTGCCTGGGTTGCATGACTTATGGCGATCCCAACAAGGGCACGCACGCCTGGTCATTGAAAGAAGAAGACAGCCGTCCGCTGCTGCGTCAGGCGATCGAAGCCGGCATCAACTTCCTCGATACGGCCAATACCTATTCCAACGGCTCGTCGGAAGAGATCGTCGGCCGTGCCATCAAGGATTTCGCCCGCCGCGACGATATCGTGCTCGCCACCAAAGTCTTCAATCGCATGCGCCCCGGCCCGAACGGCGCCGGTCTGTCCCGCAAGGCGATCTTCGACGAGATCGACAACAGCCTTCGCCGTCTCGGCACCGACTATGTCGATCTCTACCAGATCCACCGCTGGGATTATACGACGCCGATCGAAGAAACGCTGGAAGCGCTGCATGATGTCGTCAAGGCCGGTAAGGCCCGCTATATCGGCGCGTCCTCCATGTATGCCTGGCAGTTCGCCAAGGCGATCTACACCTCGCGCCTCAACGGCTGGACGGAATTCGTCAGCATGCAGGACCACCTGAACCTGCTCTACCGCGAAGAAGAGCGCGAGATGCTGCCTTTCTGCGAAGACCAGAAGATCGCCGTCATCCCCTGGAGCCCACTTGCTCGCGGTCGCCTCACCCGCGATTGGGACGAAGCGACGGCCCGCACGGAGTCCGACGAATTCGGCAAGACGCTCTACACCCAGGCACTCGAAGCCGACCGTAAGATCGTCGATGCCGTCGGCGCGGTCGCCAAGGCACGCGGCATCCCGCGCGCGCAGGTCGCAACCGCCTGGATCCTGCAGAAGAGCGCCGTCACCGCCCCGATCATCGGCGCCTCCAAGCCCGGCCACATCACCGATGCCGTCGCCTCCCTGGAGGTCAAATTGACGCCAGAGGAAATCGAAGCACTGGAATCACCCTATGTCCCGCATGGGGTTGCTGGGTTCAAGTGAACCGGGATTTTGGAGCTGCCCAGGTTGGGCTGGTGATATTGCGGCTGGCTGCCTGGCCCCTCACCCCAGCCCTCTCCCCGCGCGCGCAGGGGTATCGCATATGGTGCGGATGAGCATCCTAAGCTCCTTCTCCCCTTGGGGAGAAGGTGGCCCGAAGGGTCGGATGAGGGGGCTGTCGATTTGAATTCATGGATTTTCGTGCGTTTGGCAGGCACCCCCTCATCCGCCTGACGGCACCTTCTCCCAAAGGGGAGAAGGGGACGCGGCAACAACTTCGAGTCATATGCGATTGCCCTCCTCGCGCGTGGGGAGAGGGTTAGGTGACGGGCATTCACATCTTCTGAAGCCGATTGGCCACGCAACAAATCGCGCAAAAGTGACTTCACGAACAGGTCATAGTTGGGGCTTAACAGATCGAGGTTCCTTCCCCCAGAGGATAATATCCAATGATCACAGTTCCCTTCGAAGCGCGGCGATTTCAATCGACCGCGGCCTATTACCTGCGCTATCGCATCCCCTATCCGGACAGGCTGATCGAGCGCGTCGCCGAGCGCAGCGGCCTCAAGCCCGGCGATCATGTGCTCGATCTCGGCTGCGGCCCCGGCCAGCTCGGCATCGCCTTCGCGCGGCTGCAGGGTACCGCCGTCACCGCCATGGATCCGGAACCGGAAATGCTCGCCGAAGCCGCGCTGGGTGCGAAGACAGCCGGCGTCGACATCAACATCCGGCAAGGCTCCTCCTACGATCTCGGCCCCGATATCGGCAGGCTGCACCTCTGCGTCATGGGTCGCTCCTTCCACTGGATGGACAGGCCGGCAACGCTTGAGGCGCTCGATAAGCTGATCGAGCCCGGCGGCGCCGTCGTCCTCTTCCACGATAAAGGCATTCTGGCGGAGCCGAACTGGCGCGGCATTCTCGAGCCGCTGATGGAAACCTATTCGCCCGAGCGCAGCGCGGAGCGGCAGATGCGCCGGAGCAAGGAATGGGCGCCGCATGAAGCCATGCTGCTTGCCTCACCCTTCCGCAATCTGGAACGGATCGGCATCGTCTCGGAATATACCAGGGATATCGAAGAGATCGTCGGCCGCATCTTCTCGATGTCGTCGACCTCGCCGCAGGCGCTGGGCGACAAGGCGGCCGATTTCGAAGCCGCACTTCGCGCGGAACTGCTGGCGGCCGCACCCGATGGCAAATTCAGGGAGGTCGTCGAGGCGAACGGGCTGCTCGCCTTCCGCGACTAGGCAAGCTCAGCCGTTGCTTTCACCCGGCGGCGGCGACAGCTCCTGCCGGGTCGCCGACAGGAATTCCTGCGACAATTCGGGATTGTCCATGGCGCGGGCCAGGATGACGGCGCCGACCATGGCCGAAAGGCTGGCAAAGGCCTTGCGCCGGCGCTCCTCCGGCGTTTCGCCGGGAACGATCTCTTCCAGCACCTCGACCAGCCCCATCAGCCCGCCGGTGAAGGTGGACTGCATCTCGGGGCCATGGCGGCTGACCTCCTGCGTCAGGGCCGCAAAGACGCAGCCTGTCGCGTGCTCGACGACATTGCGATGTGAGAGATAATGGGCAAGCAGCGCTTCCAGCGGCCGGTCGGGTGAGCTTGCCGCTACCTGCTTCCAGCGCTCCAGCGAGCGGGCCACCAGCGCCTTGCTCGCCTCGCAGGCAAGCTCGTCCTTCGAATCGAAATGGCCATAGAAGCCGCCATGCGTCAGCCCCGCCGCCTTCATGATCTCAGCGACGCCGATGCCGTCGAAACCCTTTTCGCGAAAGAGCTCACCCGCCACGGCAAGGATCTTCTCGCGATTCTCGGCGAATTTCTCCCGGCTCACTCTCATCAAAAAACTCCATCAGAGCATCAAGAAAACTGTATTGACAATTTATATGATGGCCATCATCAATACGCAACAAATATGATAACAATCATGTAAATGCCTTTGCACAAACGTTCAAGCCGGGAGAACGGCGGAGCGCTAGACGTGGTACGGTACCCCCAACTGTCCGCGATCCGGCGTTTTCGCAGGTCCGGCCCGACGGCACGATACACAATCTAATTGGAACGCAGCTCATGGTTTCCACTGCCCTTGCCTCGACGCTCGCCCGGCGCAACATCCATTACGGATGGGTCGTCGTCGCCGCCACCTTTCTCACCATGCTGGTCACGGCCGGCGCCATGGGCGCGCCCGGCGTGCTCATCAAGCCGCTGGAGGACGAATTCGGCTGGAGCACCTCCTCCATCTCGTCCGCGCTTGCCGTCCGCCTCGTGCTGTTCGGCCTCATGGGGCCTTTCGCCGCCGCCTTCATGAACCATTTCGGCGTTCGCAAGGTCATCGTCTTCGCGCTGGGCACGATCGGCGTCGGCTTCATCGGCTCGCTCTATATGACGCAGGTCTGGCAGCTGCTTTTGTGCTGGGGCATCATCATCGGCTTCGGCACCGGCCTCACCGCCATGGTGCTCGCCGCGACCGTCTCGACCCGCTGGTTCACCAAGCATCGCGGTCTCGTCATCGGCATGCTCTCGGCAAGCTCTGCCACCGGCCAGCTGGTCTTCCTGCCGCTGATGGCGGAGCTGACGACGCGCTATGGCTGGCGCGCGACGGTGATCTTCGTCTGCGGCATGATCGTCGTTGCCGCCCTCGTCGTGCTGCTCCTGATGCGCGACCGCCCCTCGGACGTCAACCTGCCGCTGGTCGGCGAGATCCACATCACCCCGCCGCCGGCCGCCACCAAGGACCTGAAGGCAGCCCTCGCCTCGCCGATCGCCATTCTGCGGGAGGTTTCCACGACCTCGACCTTCTGGATCCTCTTTGCCACCTTCTTCATCTGCGGCCTGTCGACCAACGGGCTGATCCAGACGCATTTCGTCACCCTCTGCGGCGATTTCGGCATTGTGCCTGTCGCCGCCGCCAGCGTGCTTGCCGTCATGGGCATCTTCGATTTCTTCGGCACGATCGGCTCCGGCTGGCTCTCCGACCGTTTCGACAATCGCTGGCTGCTCTTCTGGTATTACGGCCTGCGCGGCCTGTCGCTGGTCTACCTGCCCTTTAGCGATTTTACCTTCTACGGCCTGTCGATCTTCGCCGTCTTCTACGGCCTCGACTGGATCGCCACCGTGCCGCCGACCGTCAAGATCGCCGCCGACCGCTTCGGCCGCGAAAAAGCCGGCCTCGTCTTCGGCTGGGTCTTCGCCGGCCACCAGCTGGGTGCAGCCACCGCCGCCTATGGCGCCGGCCTCACCCGCACGGAGCTCAACACCTACCTGCCTGCCTTCTTCGTCGCCGGCGCCTTCTGCCTGCTCGCCGCCATCCTGGCGATCACGCTGCAAAAGTCCGGCTCCACCGCCAAGAGCCCGGCCATGGCTCACTGAGCCCCAAGCAACGAAAAGCCCATGGCGTCCACCAACGCCATGGGCCAAACCGCAACCCTACGGAAACACTTGCAATATCTGCCGACCCGGCTTGCGCGCCCCGCCGATCACATGCTAGACAGCCGCCTCGTCATGATCCGTTGCCCCATTGGCGGAATTGGTAGACGCGCTCGACTCAAAATCGAGTTTCGAAAGAAGTGCTGGTTCGACTCCGGCATGGGGCACCATCAAAATCTATGACAATTGTTTTTCATACATTAATCAATGTTTTCTCTTGATTGCTACTTTTGCGCGATCATTAATAATGATACATCCTATTCGAATTGTTCTTTGAGCAAAAATGAAACCTCAGCGGCAGCAACGTCCTGTGCTGCTGACTTTCCAAAGTATTTGTCATCGTAAAATTTAAAGGCGAAAAATTGTCCGAGATTTCTACCACTTCCACCCGTATCGGCCGACTCAAATGCTCATTCAGCATCGTCGAATCAATCGGCAGCGTCGTTCTCTGGATCATATTGACGATCGTCACGCTCGGCCTCGCGCTGATCGTCTTTCCCTATTACCTCAACCGAGCCGTGTTGAACAAAACCGAGCTGCTGGATGGCTCCGGTCGCCCCATCGGCCGACTTAACTGCACTTTCAATGTCGGTCACTCGATAGGACATGTGATTCTCTGGGTCCTTCTGATTATCGTGACCCTTGGCCTTGCCAGCTTTCTCTATGCCTATCGTGTGCTCCGCGTCGTCCTAAACGAAACGCGAGTTGAATATTACTGAGAAGGTCTGGTGACGGCTTCGACGTCGCCGCCTTAGCCCCCCACCATCACGAAAAATTTTGCCTTTCCGCCACTTCCGTCAGTCACTGACCATTTACAGCCATAATCCTGCCCCCTAAAGGTTTGCAACGCAGCAAAAAGGGGGCCTTATGCTTCGTAGACTGTACGACTGGACCATGTCGCTCGCCGGCCGCAAATCGGCGGAAATCTGGTTGGCCGTTATTGCCTTCGTCGAGAGCTCCATCTTTCTCGTGCCGGCGGACGTGCTTTTCCTGCCGATGTCGCTGGCGAAGCCCGAGCGCGCCTGGCGTTATGCGCTGACGGCGACGGTTGCCTCCGTGCTTGGCGGCATTGCCGGCTGGGCGCTCGGCTATTATGCCTTCGAGACCATCGCCAAGCCGATCCTCGAATTCTACGGCAAGCTCGACGCCTTCAACCAGATGAGCGCCGGCATCACCTATGAATGGGTGCTCCTGCTGCTGGTCACATCGGGCCTGGCGCATCTGCCGCCGATCAAGGTGGTGACTATCCTCTCCGGCGTCGCCCATATCAATCTCGGCCTGTTCATCATCTCCGCCATCGTCGCGCGCGGTGGGCGCTTCTTCCTCCTGGCCTTCCTGCTTCGCCGCTATGGTGAATCCATCCGCCACTTCATCGAAAAGCGCCTGGGCCAGATCACCATGGCCGTCGCCGCCGCTCTCATCGCCCTCTATGCCGTCTTCCATTTTGCCCTGGCGAGCTGACCAAGGAGCCCTCAACTGATGTCCATGACTTCGCCTTCCCCCCGCGCCGGCCTCGGCTATGGCCTATTGCTGACGATCGGCATGATCGTCGTCATCGGCTCGGCGCTCGGCTTCCAGTACATTGGCGGCTATATCCCCTGTGCGCTCTGCCTCGATCAGCGCCAGCCCTATTATTACGGCATCCCCGTCGCCATCATCGCCGTGCTGACGGCGGTTGCCGGTCTGCCCTCCTGGATCACCCGCGGGCTGCTGATCATCGCCGGCCTGATGATGGTTGTCGGCGGCGGCATCGGCGTCTATCACGCCGGCGTCGAATGGCACTTCTGGGAAGGCCCGACCACCTGCTCGACTACAGCAAGCAGTGTCACGCAGAATGCCGGCGACCTGCTCGGCCAGCTGAATACCATCAAGGGGCCGTCCTGCACGGAAGCAGCCCTTCGTGTCGCCGGCCTTTCGATGGCCGGCTGGAATGTGATCGCCAGCGTGATCCTGGCTGCGATTGCTTTTGTGGGTGCGAAGAAGGCTGCGTGAATCATTGGGCGAGTAGCCGTGATCTCTCGCATGTCGCGGCTCTGATACCCCCCACTGTCACTTCGTGACATCTCCCCCACAAGGGGGGAGATTGGTGGGAGTGTGTCGCACCTGCAAAGCAAAGTAAGCTCAACGACAGCAGATACGATGTCGATTTAGGTCGGGAAGGTACCGCAAATTACCGATCTCCCCCCTTGTGGGGGAGATGTCCCGAAAGGGACAGAGGGGGGTGCCGCACTCACCTCAAACTCGGACCTAAAGAAGCACGTCCTTACGGCTGCAGTTCCGAATCCCAGTAGAGATAGTCGAGCCAGCTGTCGTGCAGATAGTTCGGCGGGAAGAGGCGGCCGTTATTGTGCAGGTCCTGCACGGTCGGCTGGTATGGCTTCTGCGCCGGGAACATGCCGGCCTGCTTCGGCAGCTTGCTGCCCTTGCGCAGGTTGCACGGCGAACAGGCGGCCACGACGTTCTCCCAGGTCGTCTCGCCGCCGTGGGCGCGCGGGATGACGTGGTCGAAGGTCAGGTCGTCATGGGAGCCGCAATACTGGCATTCGAACTTGTCGCGCAGGAAGACGTTGAAGCGGGTGAAGGCGGGATTGCGGGACGGCTGCACATATGTCTTCAGGCATACGACGCTCGGCAGCCGCATCGAGAAACTCGGTGAGGACACGCACTGATCGTATTCTGCGATGATGTTCACACGGTCAAGGAAAACCGCCTTGATCGCGTCCTGCCAGGACCAGAGCGACAAGGGATAGTAACTCAGCGGTCTGTAGTCAGCGTTCAGCACGAGCGCCGGCAAGGACTGCGGGGAGACTGCAATCGTCAAGGAACCCTCCTGATCGATTCGGCATCTGCACCTGTATATTAGGCCGGTTGTTACAGGATTGTGAAGTCCAATAAATTCAGTGCATAAAGGCGATTTCGGGACATAGCCGATTAAACGATCGGCAGCGCATCCCGGCGCGTTTTCACGGCATAATAAGCCCAGAAAAGCCGGGCCGCGACCGAGCGCCAGGGCGCCCAAACCGCGGCTTCCCGGGTGATTTCCTTGGCCAAGGGCCTGACTTCATGGCCGAAAGCCATGCCGACGGCCGCCTGAAGCGCGACATCGCCGGCCGGAAACACATCTGCGTGACCGCCGCAGAACATCAGGTAGACCTCGGCCGTCCAGGGCCCGATTCCCTTGATGGAGGTCAGCTCGGCGAGCGCCTTGTCAGGTGATTCGGCACTGAGCGCATGGAGATCGAGGCTGCCACCGGCAACGGCTTCGGCCACGCGCGCCAATGTCTCGTGCTTGATTCGCGACAGGCCGAAGGTCCGCCAAGCCTCCGGCGCCAGTGCTACATAGCCTTCAGCAGTCACCTGCCCCATGCCGGCGATCATTTTCCCCCAGATCGCGTCGGCACTGGCGCGGGAAACGACCTGCGACACGATGATATGGGCAAGCCCTTCGAAGCCCGGTTCGCGCAGCCGCAGCGGCAGCGCGCCGGCCTCTGCGGCAACGGGCCGCAGGCGCGGATCGATCTCCAGCAGCGCGGCCAGTCCCTGTTCGATATCGCGCTCGTTGCGAATGATCTGCATGACGCCTCGTGGTCCCCGGTTCAAATTCGTGGCAGAAGAAAGCATGATCGAGATTCCCCGTCAAAAGCCGAAGTTCCGTTTTGCCCCGAGCCCGAACGGCCCGCTGCATCTTGGCCATGCGCTGTCGGCGATCCTCAATCACGACATGGCGGCAAAGGCAGGCGGCGATTTCCTGCTGCGCATCGAAGACATAGATCAGGCGCGCTGCACACCCGATTTCGAAAAAGGCATCTATACCGATCTCTCCTGGCTCGGCCTCAGCTGGCAGCAGCCGGTGCGCCGGCAGTCCGAGCATTTTCCGGCCTATCAGACAGCGTTGCAGACGCTTGTCGAGCGCGGCCTCGTCTATCCCGCATTCCTGACGCGCGGCGAGGTCAAATCGCGCGTCGCCGCTTTCGAGGGGAGTGGCAAATCCTGGCCACGCGACCCTGACGGCACGCCGCTCTATCCGCCCGATGACCGCGAGCGCAGCGATGCCGAGCGGCGGCGCCTGCTTGCTTCGGGCATGAAACACGCCTGGCGTCTCGATATGAAAAGGGCGCTGGCGGCAGCCGACGAACCATTGTACTGGCGGGAAAGCGGCGATGGCGAGACGGGCACTATTCCGGCCGATCCCGCCGCCTGGGGCGATGTCGTGCTGTCGCGTTCCGATGCGCCCTCGAGCTATCATCTTTCTGTTGTCGTCGACGACGCCGTGCAGGGCATCACCCATGTCGTGCGCGGTCTCGATCTCTTCCACGCCACCTCGATCCATCGCCTGCTGCAGACGCTGCTCGGTCTGCCGGAGCCGCTCTATCACCACCACCGCCTCGTCCTCGGAGAGGATGGAAAAAAGCTCTCCAAGAGCATGAGCGATACCGGCATTGCCGAGTGGCGCCGGCGGGGCCTTTCACCGGCGGAGCTTCGCCGCCGCATCGGCCTCTGATGCGTCCCTTGGCTCCGTCGATGCCTTTTCCGTCGGCACCTCAGCCGGGCGGCTTGCCGCCTTGCCGAACAGCAGGCGGCGCACGCGGAATTTCATCAGCGCCGCATTGATCTCCGCCCCCATGATGAAGATCACGGCCAGCATATAGAGGAAGATCAGCACGATCATCACCGATGCCAGGCCGGCATAGGTGGCGGTGTAATTGGCGAAGGTGGAGAGATAATAGGCGAAGAGCACCGCGCCGATCGACCAGAAGACCAGCGTCAGTATCACGCCGGGAATGACGTCGAACAACCGCCTGCGTCCGGCGGCCAGCCAAAGATGCAGTATCAGCAGGCCGGCCAGGAGCAGAAAAATCGTGCCGTAGATCCGCCAGCTGAAGACGATGTCGAGGATATCGGCAAGCTTCGGCAGCCATTGCCTGGTGTAATTGAGGGCGAGCGGCACCGCGACAAGCAGAATGCTGAGGATGGCAAAGATCAGCACGGCAATGAGCACGTAACCGAGGCTGGCGAGGCGATTGAAATACCACGGCCGGGTTTCGGGCACGCGATAGGCGCGGTTCAGCGATATGCGCAGCGCCTCGACGCCGTTCGAGGCGAAATAGGCGGCCGCAAGCACAGAGATCGTCAAAAGGCCGCCGCGCGGAATGGTCAGCACCTGCACCACCTGATCTGCAAGCGGCTTGGCGATCGCCTCCGGCCAGGTGTCGAAGATCAGATGTACCGCCGTCGACGAGAACTGGCTGGCGCCGAGAAAGCTTGCGAGCGCCGTGCCGAAGATCAGGAAAGGGAAAACCGCGAGCAGCGTCGACAGCGCCACATGACTGGCCATGGCGAACCCGTCATCCTCGACGAAATGGAACACTGCGTCGTATATCACCTTGTAAGTCGTCCGCAGGGCTGTCGGCATCCCATCTCCGCTTGACGTCGGCGCTCACCTGCCGGTTGTCGATTGTATCGGGTTCCTGAATATGGGAAACGAGTCCCGGTTTGTACAGGAATCATCTTCCATGACGGAACAACGCACGATCCTCGTCACTGGTTGCTCCTCCGGCATCGGCGCTTATTGCGCGCGAGCGTTGCGCGGCGATGGATGGCGCGTCTTTGCAACCGTGCGCAAGGAAGACGATCTCGCCTCGCTCGAAGCCGACGGCATCGAAGCGCTGCTCCTCGACTACACAAAGCCCGAGACCATTTCCGCCACCGTAGCGACAGTGCGCGAGCGCGCGGGCGACCGCATCGACGCCCTCTTCAACAATGGCGCCTACGGGCAGCCGGGCGCCGTGGAGGATCTGACGACCGATGTGCTGCGCGAACAGTTCGAAACCAATTTCTTCGGCTGGCACGAGCTGACGCGCCAGATCCTGCCGGTGATGCGAAAGCAGGGGCATGGCCGCATCGTCAACTGCTCCTCCATTCTCGGACTGGTTCCCTACCGTTTCCGCGGCGCCTACACGGCCTCGAAATTTGCACTCGAAGGGCTGACGATGACGCTCAGAATGGAGCTGCAGAATAGCGGCATCCATGTGAGCCTCATCGAGCCCGGCCCGATCGCGACGCGTTTTACGGCCAATGCGCTCGCCAAGATCAACGAGCATATCGACCTCGAAGGCTCGCCCCATGCGGTGGAATATCGCAGGCAGCTGAAACGGCTTGATGGATCAGGTTCGATCAATAAACATAAATTGGGTCCGGAAGCAGTCTATGATGTGCTAAAATCGGCTTTGAACGTGAGAAACCCGCGCCCGCATTATCTGGTAACGACACCCGCCAAGCAGGGCGCCTTCTTGAAAAGGCTATTGCCGGCTAACCTTTTCTATCGTCTGATGCGCCGGCTGGACTAGAGCAATCCCACGAAAGGCGCGAAGCGTGTTTTCCGCTTGGGATTGCTTGAAATGATGACCTTGAGTGACTTGAAGCTTCAACGGAGCGCTGAGCCACTCTGAAGACAAGGGTGGAGGAGCCATGTCTACCGTTACCTATGTTGCCGCCATCATTGTCATGGGACTTGTCGCGATCGTTCTCATTCGCGGCCTGCTGAACATGATGAAAGGTGACAACCCGAACCTTTCGAACCGGCTGATGCAGCTGCGCGTGCTGCTGCAGGCAGTCGCAGTGATCCTGATCATGCTGACGCTCTGGCTGACGGGCGGCGGCCGCCCGGCCTAAAGCAATTCCAGGAAAAGTGCGAAGCGGTTTTCCGACCGGAATTGCTTAAAATAAAGGGTTAGGGCATTTCGCGATTCAAAAAAGGCGAAAGGCTCTAACCACAGGAACCCGATGGTCAAGCTCAACAAGATCTACACGAAGACCGGCGACGACGGCACGACAGGCCTTGCCGCCGGCCCGAGGCGGCTGAAGCACGACCTGCGCGTCGAAAGCTACGGCACGGTCGACGAGACCAATTCCGCAATCGGCGTCGCCCGGCTGCACACGTCGGACATGCCAGAGATCGACGCGATGCTGATGCGCATCCAGAACGATCTGTTCGATCTCGGCGCCGATCTTTCGACCCCCGAAACAGACGAGCCGCCCGCCTATGAACCCTTGCGCATCATCGATCACCAGGTCGAGCGCCTCGAGCAGGATATCGACCGGCTGAACACCGATCTCGAGCCGTTGCGATCCTTCGTCCTGCCCGCCGGCAGCCCCGCTTCCGCCCATCTTCACCTTGCCCGCACGATAGCGCGTCGCGCCGAGCGCCTCATGGTGGCGCTGTCGCGGGAGCGAGGCGAACGGGTGAGCCCGGCGGCGCTGAAATATATCAACCGCCTTTCCGATTTTCTCTTCGTCGCGGCACGGCACGCCAATGATCGCGGCCAGGCCGATGTTCTCTGGGTTCCCGGCAAGAATCGATAGCGGCGCGAATTCGATCACCGAAGGCAGATGTATTGACGTTGACGTAAACGTTATTTATGCCTTTCAAGCAATTCGTCTCTCGGCGGCCTGGAAGCGTTGTAATTGGGAAAAAAACGCGTATCCATGTCGCCATTCGACAAATGGAATGGCGCTAAACAGCGCATGTTCTCGGGCGGTCATGTTGAAGGAAGGATTCCATGAAGATTCTCGTCCCCGTTAAGCGGGTTGTTGACTACAACGTCAAGATTCGCGTGAAGCCGGATGGTTCTGGCGTTGAGCTTTCGAACGTGAAGATGTCGATGAACCCGTTCGACGAGATTTCAGTCGAAGAGGCGCTGCGTCTGAAGGAGGCCGGCAAGGCCGAGGAAGTGGTGGTCGTTTCGATCGGACCTGCAAAGGCTGAGGAAACTCTGAGAACGGCGCTTGCCATGGGTGCGGATCGTGCCATCCTCGTCGAGACCGACGATGCCGTCGAGCCGCTCGCCGTAGCCAAGATCCTGAAGGGCGTCGCTGAAGCCGAACAGCCGGGCCTCATCATCGTCGGCAAGCAGGCGATCGATGACGACTCCAACCAGACCGGCCAGATGCTGGCGGCGCTCCTCGGCACGGCGCAGGCAACCTTCGCCTCGAAGATCGAGATCGGGGATGGCAAGGCTCAGGTGACGCGCGAAGTCGATGGCGGCCTGCAGACCATCGAGGTCAAGCTACCGGCCGTCGTCACGACCGACCTGCGCCTGAACGAGCCGCGCTACGCCTCGCTGCCGAACATCATGAAGGCCAAGAAGAAGCCGCTCGACAAGAAGAGCCCGGCCGATTTCGGCGTCTCGACCGAGCCGCGCCTGAAGGTGCTGAAGACCGAAGAGCCGTCGGGCCGCAAGGCGGGCGTCAAGGTTGGCTCGGTTGCCGAGCTGGTCGAAAAGCTCAAGACCGAAGCCGGCGTGCTTTAACCCAGTCCGAACGAGGAGTTAGACATATGG
Source organism: Martinezella sp. CNPSo 3890 (assembly GCF_057784455.1). NCBI lineage: Bacteria > Pseudomonadati > Pseudomonadota > Alphaproteobacteria > Hyphomicrobiales > Rhizobiaceae > Martinezella > Martinezella sp. CNPSo 3890. Next base: position 45,296 of record NZ_JBXSOR010000012.1, read on the forward strand.
CCATTCTTCTTCTGGCTGATCACGACAATGCCCACCTCTCCGACCAGACCGCCAAGGCGCTGACGGCTGCCACAAAGATCGGCGGCGACATTCATGTGCTGGTCGCCGGCGCAGGCGCCAAGGCTGCAGCGGAACAGGCGGCAAAGCTTGCCGGTGTCTCGAAGGTGCTGGTTGCCGAAGATGCAAGCCTTGCCAACAATCTGGCGGAACCGCTGGCGGCCCTGATCGTATCGCTTTCCGGCTCCTATGACGTGATCATCGGCGCGGCCACTTCGGTCGGCAAGAACGTGCTGCCGCGCGTTGCCGCCCTGCTCGATGTCGCCCAGGTCTCGGAAATCATCGAAGTGGTTTCGGCTGACACCTTCAAGCGGCCGATCTATGCCGGCAATGCCATCCAGACGGTGCAGTCGACCGACGCCAAGAAGGTCATCACCGTGCGCACAGCTTCGTTCGCCTCCGCCTCTGAAGGCGGCTCGGCCGCGATCGAGACGGTGTCCGCGGCTGCTGATCCCGGCCTTTCCACCTTCGTCGGCGATGCCTTGTCGACGTCTGATCGTCCGGAACTGACCTCCGCCAAGATCATCATCTCGGGTGGCCGTGCACTCGGCTCGGCAGAGAAGTTCAGGGAAGTCATCCTGCCGGTTGCCGACAAGCTCGGTGCCGCCGTCGGCGCCTCTCGCGCGGCCGTCGATGCCGGCTATGCGCCGAACGACTGGCAGGTCGGCCAGACGGGCAAGGTGGTCGCACCCCAGCTCTACATCGCCTGCGGCATTTCCGGCGCCATCCAGCATCTGGCCGGCATGAAGGATTCGAAGGTCATCGTCGCCATCAACAAGGACGAGGAAGCCCCGATCTTCCAGATCGCCGACTACGGCCTCGTCGCTGACCTCTTCGAAGCGTTGCCGGAATTGCAAAAGGCGCTCTGATCGCGCCGATAGAGTTTCTCGCAGTTGCGAGAGACTGGAAAATCGTCTCTTATAGGTCTATCAATCTTTGCCGGGCTAGAAATGGCCCGGCAAATTTGAATTAAAAGCATAGCGCATCGCCAGGAGCGCGCCGGGGAGTTGGCAATGAGTTCGCTGAAGACGATCGGTATTATCGGCGCGGGCCAGATGGGCTGCGGCATTGCCCATGTGTCCGCCATGGCCGGCTACAAGGTCCATATCTACGATCTCTCGCAGGATCGCATCGAAAGCGGCCTTGCCACCATCAACGGCAATCTCGCCCGCCAGGTCGCATCCGGCAAGACAACCGACGAAGAGCGCAAGGCAGCGCTCTCCCGCATCACCGGCTCGGCCGATCTCAACGATCTCGCCCAGGTCGATCTCGCCATCGAGGCGGCGACGGAAGACGAAAGCGTCAAGCGCAAGATCTATGCGCAGGTATGTCCGGTGCTGAAACCCGAAGCGCTGCTCGCAACGAACACCTCATCGCTCTCCATCACCCGCCTTGCCTCCGCAACCGACCGTCCCGAACGCTTCATGGGCATCCACTTCATGAACCCGGTTCCGGTCATGAAGCTCGTGGAGCTGGTACGCGGCATCGCGACCGAAGAATCGACTTTCTCCGCTGCCAAGGACTACGTCTCCTCGCTGGAAAAGACGATCACCGTCGCCGAAGACTTCCCCGCCTTCATCGTCAACCGCATCCTGCTGCCGATGATCAACGAGGCGATCTACACGCTCTATGAAGGTGTGGGCACCGTCGATGCCATCGACACCGCCATGCGGCTCGGTGCGAACCACCCGATGGGGCCTCTGCAGCTTGCCGATTTCATCGGCCTCGACACCTGCCTCTCGATCATGCAGGTGCTGCATGACGGGCTCGCCGATTCCAAGTATCGTCCCTGCCCCCTGCTGGTAAAATATGTCGAAGCCGGCTGGCTCGGCCGCAAATCGGGCCGCGGCTTCTACGACTATCGCGGGGAAACGCCGGTTCCGACGCGGTAAGATACCCTCGCCCCATTGGGGAGAGGGTCGCGCGACAGCGCGTGGTGAGGGGGCGTTACCGGCAAACGGTACTGTTTACCCAGCAACGCGCTTGCTATGACACACCCCCTCATCCGCCCTGCCGGGCACCTTCTCCCCCAGGGGAGAAGGAGAAAATCAAATACCCGCCGCAGCCTTCACCAGGTTCTTGGCATCCTCGCTGTCCCAGGCAGCGGGTCCGTTCATGGCCGACAGCAGGCAGCCCTTGTCGTCGATGAGAAGCGTCACCGGCAGCCCAAAAGCGAGGCCCTGTTTCTTCAATACGTTGAACACGCCCATCGTATTGTCGCGATAGTAGCCGAGCTTGTCGATCGCATATTCGGCACGAAAGGCCTTGGTCTTTTCGTCGTCGCCCGTATCGATATTGACGGCAACCACTTCGAACTTGTCGCTGCCGGCGCTCTTTTCGAGCGCGTTCAGGGCCGGCATTTCCTCGCGGCACGGCACGCACCAGGTCGCCCAGACATTGAGCAGCACAGTCTTGCCGGCGAAACTGCTGATCGACAGCAGCTGGCCGTCAGCCCCCTTGAAAGAAACACCCTGAAGCGAGATCGGCGCCGGCGGCACGCTCATGGCGGCGACCTGGCCCTTGGTAAAGGGCGTCAGGGCAGCGGCGCGATCCCTGGCGGTCCCGCATTGATCGGCCGAAGCCGTTTCACCAATGCCATTGCCATACCCCGCCTCCTTCACGTATACCGCTGCCGCACCGGCAATAACCCCGGCGACGGCAGCAAGCATAACGAGTTTCATGGACGGCAGACCGAACGGCTTCTTTGCTGTCATTTCATTCTCCAGGTGGGCATCTCATGACTGACGGCACGGACACCAAATCCTCCAACCAGATGTGGGGCGGGCGTTTCGCTTCCGGCCCCGCGGCAATCATGGAGGAGATAAATGCCTCGATCGATTTCGACAAGAAGCTGTTTGCCCAGGATATCCGCGGCTCAATCGCGCATGCGAGCATGCTCGCCAATCAAGGCATCATTTCAACCGAGGATAAAGACAAGATCGTTCACGGGTTGAACACGATCCTGTCAGAGATTGAAAGCGGCAATTTCGAGTTTTCGCGCCGCCTCGAAGACATCCATATGAACGTCGAGGCGCGGCTTGCGGCCTTGATCGGCCCGGCCGCCGGCCGCCTGCACACCGCCCGCTCGCGCAACGACCAGGTGGCGCTTGATTTCCGTCTGTGGGTGAAGGAAGAGCTGCAGAAGTGCGAACAGGCGCTGACCGATCTGATCGCCGCCTTCCTCGATCGCGCCGAGGAACATGCCGAAACCGTCATGCCTGGTTTCACCCATCTGCAGACGGCCCAGCCCGTCACCTTCGGTCATCACTGCATGGCCTATGTCGAAATGTTCGGCCGCGACCGCTCGCGCGTGCGCCATGCCATCGAGCATATGGACGAATCGCCGATCGGCGCCGCTGCCCTTGCCGGCACCGGCTTCCCGATCGACCGCCACATGACGGCCAAGGCGCTCGGCTTCCGCGAGCCGACCCGCAACTCGATCGATACGGTCTCCGACCGCGATTTCGCCCTGGAATTCCTGTCGATCGCGGCCATCGCCGGCATGCATCTCTCGCGCCTTGCGGAAGAGATCGTCATCTGGTCGACGCCGCAATTCGGTTTCGTGCGCCTCTCCGATGCCTTCTCCACCGGCTCCTCCATCATGCCACAGAAGAAGAACCCGGATGCCGCCGAACTCGTGCGTGCCAAGACCGGCCGCATCAACGGTTCGCTGGTGGCGCTGCTGACGATCATGAAGGGCCTGCCGCTCGCCTATTCCAAGGACATGCAGGAAGACAAGGAACAGGTCTTCGACGCGGCCGAAAGCCTGGAACTGGCCATTGCCGCCATGACCGGCATGGTGCGCGACATGACGATCAACACCGCCCGCATGAAAGCCGCCGCTGGCTCCGGCTATTCCACCGCCACCGATCTCGCCGATTGGCTGGTGCGCGAAGCAGGCCTGCCCTTCCGCGATGCCCACCACGTGACGGGCCGCGCCGTGGCGCTTGCCGAAAGCAAATCCTGCGAGCTGGCGGAGCTCTCCCTTGCGGACCTGCAAGCGATCCATCCGGATATCACCGACAAGATCTTCGATGTCCTGACGGTCGAAGCCTCCGTTGCCAGCCGCAAGAGTTTTGGCGGCACGGCGCCCTCGGAAGTGCGTAAACAGATCGCCTTCTGGCGCGCTCGCAACTGAGAAAATCGCCGAAAGTCACAACCAACAATCAGGGTGCACAAGGCCTGGAAACTTCGCTAAGAAGAGTGACTTCCGCGTTTGCCGCCCAAGAGGATTTCGATGCAGATCAACATGCCGCACATCATCCGCCTGACCGTCGTGCTTTCGGTCGTCGGCCTTGCCGTTGTCGGATGCGGCCGCAAAGGCCCTCTCGATCCGCCGAGTGCTCATGCGACCAAAGGCGGCGACGTCTCCAAGCCGACGAAGGAGCCGGGTACGGAGGACAAGAAGTTCTTCCTCGATCCGCTTCTCTGATTGGGCAACGACCGTGAATCATTTTGAGTATCGCGACGGCATCCTCCACGCCGAGGATGTACCGGTTCCGGAGATCGCCAAGGCGGTCGGCACACCCTTCTACGTCTATTCGACGGCAACGCTGGAGCGCCACTATCGCGTCTTCGCGGCAGCCTTCGGCGATGTCGATGCCATGGTCTGCTACGCCATGAAGGCCAATTCCAACCAGGCGGTGCTGAAGACGCTCGGCCGCCTGGGCGCTGGCGTCGATGTCGTCTCCGTCGGTGAGCTGCGCCGCGCACTGGCTGCAGGCATTCCGGCAAACCGCATCATGTTCTCCGGCGTCGGCAAGACCGCGCAGGAAATGGATGTGGCGCTGGAAGCCGGCATCTACTGCTTCAATGTCGAATCCGAGCCGGAACTGGAAGTGCTGAACCAGCGCGCCGTCCGCGCCGGTAAGGTGGCCCCTGTCTCCTTCCGCATCAACCCGGACGTTGACGCCCGCACCCATGCGAAGATCTCGACGGGCAAGAAGGAAAACAAGTTCGGCATTTCCTGGCAACGCGCCCGCGCCGTCTATGACCGTGCCGCCAGCCTGCCCGGGATCAAGGTTACCGGCATCGACATGCATATCGGCAGCCAGATTACCGAGCTGCAGCCGTTCGACGACGCCTTCAAGCTGCTGCGTGATCTCGTGGAGACCCTGCGCGGCGACGGGCACGACATCCATCACGTCGACATCGGCGGCGGTCTCGGCATCCCCTATCGCGACGACAACAATCCGCCGCCTTTGCCGGATGCCTATGCTGAAATCGTCAAGAACCAGCTGCGTGGCCTCAACTGCCGGATCGTCACCGAGCCCGGTCGCCTGATCGTCGGCAATGCCGGCATTCTCGTGACCGAAGTCATCTATGTGAAGGATGGCGGCGACAAGAGTTTCGTCATCGTCGATGGCGCCATGAACGACCTCATCCGTCCAACGCTCTATGAGGCCTATCACGAGATCCGCCCGGTTGTGACGAGTGCTGCCGATATCAAGCGCATCAAGGCCGATGTCGTCGGCCCGGTCTGCGAGACGGGCGACTATCTGGCACTCGACCGCGAGATGGCGCTGCCGAAGCCCGGTGATCTGCTGGCCGTCGGCTCAGCCGGTGCCTATGGCGCCGTGCAGGCCGGCACCTACAACAGCCGGCTTCTGGTTCCCGAAGTGCTGGTCAAGGGCAATGAATTCCACGTCATCCGCCCACGCGCGAGTTATGAAGACTTGATCGGCCTGGATTCCGTCCCCGCCTGGCTCGAAGGTTAATCGGCTTCATTGGCAATTTCGGGCAGGACCGCAAAAGCTGCTTTGCCCGATCACGTTTCGGCGAAGTCCGGTGAAAAAACAGCCTTTTGCGCCCGTTGCCCTCGTCTTCGCCACAAAGAATGTTATCTTTGATTGAATGGCGTCTCGCCGGGCGCCGAGTGCGCGAGCGTGTGGGACGCCGCGCCATCCCCAACGGGCCACTAGAGCGGATGATTTTGGATCGAATCGATCGAAACTCTGAATTCGCTCTAGAATCAGGGAAGTAGAGCATGACGCCGTCCGAAAACCGCTTACACTTTTCGGCATCATGCTCTGGCCATCAACGTCAGATCGGGAGAAGACCGGACCGATGACCAGCCCCAGCAACCCTAAGAAGGGCGCTTTCGCCACCCGTCCGGCGCTGGCGCGCATGGTTGCGGTCAAGCGTCTCTTTGCGCAGCTGGTGCTCGTCAGCGAGCAGCTTCTGCCACGGCTGCTGTTGCCGGCATCCATTCTGGCTCTTTTCCTGTCCGTCGCCTGGTTCGGCATTTTCCGCATTGCGCCGGATGTCCTGCGCTTTCTGCTGCTTGCCGTTTTCGCGGTCGGCTTCGCCATCTCCCTCTATCCGCTGCGCCGCCTGCGCTGGCCCAACACCGTCGAGGCGGACCGGCTGCTGGAGGAGCGCAACGGTCTCGCCCACCAGCCTGTCACGGTGCAGGAAGAAGAGCCGGCGCTCGACACCCCCTTTGCCCGCGCGCTCTGGCGCGAGCACCAGACGCGTATGGCTGAGCGCATCGCCGCCTTGGATGCCGGCCTGCCACGGCCGGATATCACCCGCTACGACCGCTTCGCATTGCGCGCAGTCCCGGCTTTGCTGCTGGTAACAGCCTTCAGCTTTTCCATGTCCAATAGCGGCGGCTCGCTCGGTGATGCCTTCACGGCATCGAGCTCGACATCGAGCAACCCGGATGTCCGCGTCGATGCCTGGGTTACCCCGCCCTATTACACCGGCGAAGCGCCCGTCTATCTGACGGGCAATGTCGACAATGCCGGCAATAGCCTGAACGTGCCGCAATTCTCCGAACTCACTGTGCGTGTTTCGGGTGCTGCGACGGATGAGAAAGTGCTGTTTCAGACGACTGGCGCCGAAAAGGGCGTCGAAATCCCCGAGCAAGCCGCTGACGCTGACAAGCAAGGCCCCGCTGGCGCAAAGCCTGCAACGCCTCCTGCCGTACCACCGGCAGCGAACGGCACCGGCAATATTCCGGCCGCGGACGGAATGGTTGCCCGCACCCATGTTCTCAAGCTTGAAAGGGGCGGCGAGCTGACCGTCAACGGCAAGTCCTGGTCCTTCAATGTGGTCGTCGACAAGCCGCCGGAGATCACCTTCGACGGCATTCCGCACGCGACGGCGAGCGGCGCATTGGAACTCGGCTTCAAGGTCAAGGATGACTACGGCGTCGAGGAAGCCCATGCCGAGATCGTGCCGGTGGAATCCGATCCGGCTGCCAAACCCCTATACGGCTTGCCCGAATACAAGCTGGAACTTCCGCGTCGCGACCGCCGCAATGGCAAGGGTCTGGCGAGCCACGATCTGACGCAGGATCCGCTTGCCGGCAAGCGCGTCCGCATCACCCTCGTCGCCAAGGACGGTGCCGGCCAGACCGGCCGCAGCTCACCCTACGAGATGGTATTGCCGTCACGCAATTTCAGCCAGCCGCTTGCCGCAGCCGTTGCGGAAGAACGCCAGGTGTTTGCGCTTGACACGCGGAAGATGCCGGAGGCGATTGAGCTCAACAAATCGCTGACCATACGGCCCGAAGAGACAATCCCCGATCTCGGCAATTATCTCGCCATCAGGTCCGCGCTTACGCGCATGAAGCTCGCGAGCAATGAGGCCTCGCTGAAGGATACCGCCGATTATCTCTGGCAGATCGCGCTCGGCATGGAGGACGCGCAGCTGACCGATGCGGAAAAGGCCTTGCGCGACGCCCAGCAGAAGCTTTCCGACGCCCTGCAGCGCAACGCCCCCGACGCCGAGATCAAGAAGCTGACCGACGAGCTGCGCAAGGCGATGGACGCCTACATGAAGGAGCTGGCCGAGCGCATGCGCAACATGCCGGCCCAGCCGAACCAGCGCTCCGCCAATATCCTGCGCCAGCAGGACCTGCAGCGCATGATGGATCAGATCGAGAATCTCGCCCGCTCCGGCAATCGCCAGGCCGCACAGCAGATGCTTTCCGAACTGCAGCAGCTGATGAACAGCCTGCAGGCCGGCAAGCCGCAGCCGGGGCAGCAGCAGAACCAGGCCAACGACAAGATGCGCGAGCAGATGGACAAGCTCGGCCGCATCATGCGCGACCAGCAAAAGCTGATGGATCAGACCTTCAAGCTCGATCAGGCCATGCGCGACCGCATGCAGCGCGGCGATTCCAACGAGGACGGCGACGGCTTGATGGATCAGCCCATGCCCGGCCTCAACGACCCGATGCGTCCGGATATGGGCCAGCGCAATCAGGGCCAGCAGGATCAGCAGCAAGGCCAGAACCAACAAGGCCAGAACCAGCAGGGTCAGAAAGGCAAGGACCCCACTGATGGCATGACGGCCGATCAGCTGCGCGACGCGCTGAAGCAGCTGCGGCAGCAGCAGGAGGATCTCGGCAAGCAGCTCGGCGAACTGCAGAAAGACCTTGGCTCGCTCGGCATGAAGCCGAACCAGAATTACGGCAAGGCGCAGCAGGAAATGAAGGGCGCGTCCGGTCAGCTTGCCGAGGGCAATGGCGAAGGCGCCGTGCAGGGTCAGGGGCGCGCGCTGGATGCCCTGCGCAAGGGGACGCGCGAAATGATGAACCAGCTCATGGCCCAGATGCAGCAGGGTCAAGGTCAGGGGCAAGGTCAAGGCCAGATGCCGGGGCAGATGGGCCAAGGCGGTCAAAACGGCCGCGACCCGCTCGGCCGGTCACGCAACGACGGTGGTTTCTCTGACAACCCCAACGACAACATGGTGCCAGACATCATCAACGCAGAGCGCGCCCGCCAAATTCTCGACGCCATTCGCGAGCGGCTGAGCAACAATCCATCGCTCAGCGAAGAACGGCGCTATCTGGAACGTTTGCTGAATCTGGGTCAGTAAGGCAGCCCGCCATCAAAGAAGTTGCCTGTCTTCATGCTTCGCAAAGGGGGATGATATGGAGACCAAGCTTGCCCATATTTCGGATCTGCCTGTCGCGACAGGTCTGCCCGGCGTTGCCGACGCGGATGCGAGGCTGAGCGGCAAGCACGAGATTCGGCTGGCCAAAGCTGTGGGCATCACGCAATTTGGCGTGAACCTCGTCACCCTCGATCCCGGAGGAATGTCGTCATCGCGCCATTGGCATATGGCGGAGGACGAGTTTCTCTATATTCTGACGGGCACCCCGACGCTGGTCGACGAAAACGGTCACCATATTCTCGGGCCTGGCGATGTCGTGGGGTTCCCGGCGGGGCAACCGAATGCGCATCATCTGCTCAACCATTCCGCCGCCGCGGTGACGATGATCGTTGTCGGCTCAAGAAAGCCGGGAGAAGAAACTATCTACTATCCGGATGACGATTTCGGCCCTATCCGCAAATGATGATGACGTCGGCACAGGAAACGACTGCGCCGATAGTCGAGAGCTTCAGGCAGCCAAGGCCCGGGCAACAGCCTTGCGGATGTCTGGCAGCGCGAAGGGCTTGGCAACGACGTCGACGATCTTTTCCATGAGGTCGTCGGCGCGCTCGCGCTGCTCGGCATAGCCGGTCATCAGCAGGATCTTCATGCCTGGGCAGGTCGAATGGGCCTGATGGGCAAGCTCGATGCCGTCCATCACGGGCATGCGGATATCCGACAGCAGGAGATCGTAGCCGCCCTGCTTCAGTTTCTCCAAACCTTCCGCGCCGTCGGCCGCCTCTTCGGTCTCGTGACCGTCCAAGCGCAGCGCGCGGGCGACGAAGGTGCGAAGTGAATCTTCGTCTTCCGTGATCAGAATTTTTGCCATGGTCCGTGCTCCTGGTCCGTCATGTTCCGCGACCGAAATCACCAGAATTCCGTTTGCGATAGGTAAACGGCGGACAGGCGATCAAGCTCCGTGGTTAACGGATCGTCATCGCCGGAGCAGAATGGGACAGGCGTTCAGGCCGCCTGCATTAACTTAAGATCAGGCCTCGGCGTCGCCCGTGACGACACCGACGAAGGGCAGTTCGCGGAAGGCGTAGGCGACATCCATGCCGTAGCCGACAACGAAATAATCGGGGCATTCGAAGCCGACATAATCGGCCTCCAGCTCTTCCTGGCGCTTGACGCTCTTATCGAGCAGGACGGCCAGCGTGACATTGCGGGCGCCACGCTCGTAGAGCAGCTCCTTGGCGAAACGCAGCGTGCGGCCCGATTCCAGAATGTCGTCGATCAGCAGCACGTCGCGATCCCGAACGTCGCTGTCGATGTCCTTGACGATGCGCACGCCCTGCGATGTCGTGCCGGCGCCATAGCTCGAAAGCGTGATGAACTCGACCTCCGGGGCAAGCCCGGTCTCATGCAGCGCCCGCAGCAAATCGGCTGCGAAGATGAACGAACCTTTGAGAATGGCGATGACAAGGAGGTCCTTTGTCGGCCCACTGGCGATTTCCTTGGCCAGGGCATGATTGCGCTCGGCGATCTGCTCGGCAGTGAAAAGCGGCTCGATATTCTTCCCGCGTACGACAGGCATTGATTGGCATGCTCCATGGCTGCGCGGCCCCTGGCCGCCGATCAAGCTCTACAGCGCCACACGTCGTATACGACGCGCCAAGGCCGCTGTAGCACTCTAAAGCAGTAGCCCGTAGCACACTCAGCGGCTTGGACACACCCCCTATGGCATGAACGAAAGCCGGACATCCGGCGTTTTTCCACCAGGATGCTGCAATCTTGTAGAGAATCCGCGGCTTTCATGCGGTCCGAGACGATCAACCGGCGTGTCAACAACGATGCTTCTGACCAGCTGATCGCCGGCAAAGAGATCGGCACGCACCTGCGGGACCGAAAGCGTGGCACCGCTGACATTCTCGATGATGCCGTTCAATCTCAGGACCGGTAGCCCGTTCTCATCCCTCGGCGTCAGTGTCACATGCGAGAACTGCAGCGGATCGGATGTCGCCTCGGCAGATGCGCCAGAGAGACCGGAAAAACCGCCCGAAAGGCCGAAGATCAAGATTGCAAGGCAGATGATGAGCGCCACGAAGCTGCGCCGCGATGCCTGCTGCAAGACTTCCTCAGTCACCCGCAGAACGGTTAGGATGCGCGAAAGTGTAGTCTTGCGCGCCACTGGCTGAGGTCTAGGTTGGTTACGCCCGCCATAGCGAATATTGACGCCCGATGCTGGCCGCCCGCGTGCGGCGGAAACGGTCACGAATTCGGCATCGACGATATCGGATTTCGGCGTGACGTAATGCACCGGGCTCGACCCCGCTCCGCGCTCGGGCGGAATGAGGTCATAAATAAGCCCCGTCTGTTGTTGACGGTGGCGAAAAGCGCCCATGATGGCCTCCCGTTGCGGTGATCCACATGGTTTCGACGCCCATTGCCAATCTGGGCATTGAAACGAATCCTGCCCAGTCGTAAATTTTATTGGTTAATGCTTCGCAAAGATCGCCATGAATAGGGCGCCTTTCCAGAAAAATTTACCGGCTGTTAATGCCATTGGTTAACAAGTCGCCTGATTGAACCCTGCGGAAGACTGGACTGCCCGTTGATTCATTTTGAGAACGTCGGTTTGCGCTACGGCATGGGTCCGGAGATCCTCCGCGACCTGAGCTTCGACATACCGAGGAAATCGTTCCAGTTCCTGACCGGCCCTTCCGGCGCCGGCAAGACGACACTGCTGCGACTGCTCTTCATGTCGCTGCAGCCGACGCGTGGGCTGATCCGCATGTTCGACCGGGAGATTTCCTCGATCCCGCGCAATGAGCTGCCGCTGCTGCGCCGCCGTGTCGGCATCGTCTTTCAGGATTTCCGGTTGCTCGAGCATTTGACGACCTATGAAAATGTCGCCCTGCCGCTCCGCGTGCGCGGCAAGGAGGAAAGCTCCTACCGCACCGACGTCCTGGAACTGCTGAAATGGGTAGGCCTCGGCGAGCGCATCAATGTGCTGCCGCCGGTTCTCTCCGGTGGGGAAAAGCAGCGCGCCGCGATCGCCCGTGCCCTCATCGACCGCCCGGAAATCCTGCTTGCCGACGAACCGACGGGCAATGTCGACCCGCCGATGGCACGCCGCCTGCTCAATCTCTTTCTGGAACTCAACCGTCTCGGCACCGCCGTCGTCATTGCCACGCACGATCTCGCTTTGATGGACCAGATCGAGGCGAGGCGCATGATTCTATCGGGGGGGCATCTCGATATCTATGACTGATCCCCGCCCCCGCAGGACAGCCCCGAACACCGGAGCTCCGCAAGCACGGCAGGCGCCTGCAGCACCCGCAGAACGCAGGCGCCCGGAGATGCGCGTGCGCCCGACGGGACCGATCGTGCCGTCTTCGAACATTCAGGGCAATGCGCTGATCGTCGTCATCGCCATCATGGCCTTTCTTGCCTGCCTGACGCTCGGTGCGGTCAGCATGGTGCGCTCGACGGCGGCAAGCTGGGAGAGCCAAATTTCCCGCGAGATCACCATCCAGATCAAGCCGGACGACAATCTCGACATGGAAAAGGCGCTTGCGAGCGCCCGCGACATCGCATTGAGCTTCGTCGGCACCAAATCAGGCCAGATCGTCGACGAGGCGGCGACCGCGCGCCTGCTCGAGCCGTGGCTCGGTGCCGGCCTCGATATCAAGGAACTGCCCGTCCCGCGCCTCGTCATCATCACGATCGACGAGACGCATCCGCCCGATTTCGAAGCGATGCGCAGCCTGCTCAAGGCACAGATCCCGCAGGCGACCCTGGACGACCATCGCACCTGGGTCGATCGGCTCGTGTCGATGGCGCACACCACCGTTCTCATCGGCACCGGCGTGCTGCTGCTCGTCTTCACCGCCATGGTGCTGACGGTGGTCTTCGCCACGCGCGGCGCATTGTCGGGCAATCGCCATATCGTCGAAGTCCTGCATTTCGTCGGCGCAGAAAGCACCTTCGTCGCCAATGAATTCCAGAAGCATTTCCTGAAGATCAGCCTCAAAGGCTCGGGAGCCGGCAGCGCGCTCGCCGCCCTCTTCTTCGCGACAGCCGGCCTTCTGCAGAGCCATACGATCGCGACACCGCAAACCGATCAGGCAACGGCATTGTTCGGGACTTTCTCCGTCGGCGCGCTCGGCTATGTCGGCATTCTCGCCACCATGATCATCATCGCGCTGCTGACGACGCTGACGGCGCGATTCACCGTCATGCGCACGATTTACGAGATCGATCTGGTCCGTTCCGATCCCGGGCGGACGGATAGCGTACCGAATTGACGCCTCAGCGATGTTTTTTTACCGTTTGCCAGCCCGTTCATTGCCGCAATTGGCGTATAATAGCGAATCATGAGCATGGATCTGACGACTCGCAAGTCCGTGAGTTTGCAGTCGCTGCGGGCCCGACCCCGCGGTGATAGACCCGTGCGCCGCAGCCTGTTCCGCCGTCTCTTGCGCTGGGGCGGCTTCGCTTTCATCTTCCTGGTAGCCATCGTTTTCGGCGGCTTCCTGCATTTCGCCGATTCGATCACCACCTTGAAGCCGCCGCTCGACCCCAAGGCCGATGCCATCGTCGTGCTGACGGGCGGCTATCAGCGGATCGATCAGGCGGTGGAGCTGCTGCGCACCGGTGCCGGCAACCGCCTGCTGATCTCGGGCGCACATCCGACCACCACGCCGACGCAGATCCGGAAACTGACGCAGAGTTCCGCCAGCCTGTTCAGCTGCTGTGTCGACATCGGCTATGACGCGCTCGATACGATCGGCAATGCCCGCGAAGCGGCAAAGTGGATTCACGCCAGGGGCTACAAGAGCGTTCTCGTTGTCACGAACAACTACCATATGCCCCGCAGCCTCGCAGAATTGAAATACGTCGATCCCTCGACCGATTTCATTCCCTATCCGGTCGTCAACTCCGATCTGAAGACCAAGAACTGGTTCACGGACCCGAATGCGCTGCGCACGATGATCGCGGAATATGCCAAGGTGCTCCTTGCCGGCGCCCGCAACATCACGGGACTTGGACGTCCGACCGGCCTGCGTTCGCGTCAGCCGATCGAGGACGACGACTAAGGCCTGTCGCGCAAAACCGTGCACGCACCGACTTTTTATTGACGTCGTAATCGTGTAGGCAAACCTTTGGATGCCGGTGCAAGCCGGTGCATTGGAAAAGCCTCGATGATTATCCTGCGTTCGATCCTGTTCAACACGGCCTTCTATGCCAATCTGATCATTCGCATGATCGTGCTGGCGCCGATTTACTTCCTGATGCCGCGCAAGGCGGCCTATGCGATCCCCAAGGCATGGGCGAAATCCAGCACCTGGCTGATGGAGAAGATCGTCGGCACCACCTTCGAGATCGAGGGCTTGGAAAATATCCCCAAAGGCAGCTTCATCTTCGCGCCCAAGCATCAATCCTTCTGGGATACATTTGCGCTGCTGCCCTATCTGGACGACCCGGTCTATATCCTGAAGCGCGAGCTGATGTGGATTCCATTGTTCGGCTGGTACGCCGGCAAACAGCGCATGATCCCGGTCGATCGCGGCGCCCGCGGCAAGGTCATGTTCGATGTCCTGAAGCGCACGCGCGAAGAGCTCGCCACCGGCCGCCAGCTCATCATCTACCCCGAGGGCACGCGACGGCCGCCAGGCGCCGAGCCGGTCTACAAATACGGCATCGCCCGCATGTATCGCGACCTAGGCATCCCCGTCGTCGCCGTTGCCATGCATCCGGGCCTTTTCTGGCCGCGCCGCACCTTCCGCAAATATCCCGGCCATATCAAGGTGCGCATCCTGCCGCCGATCGAGCCCGGCATGGACCCGGATGCCTTTTTCGCGCGCCTGATCGAGGAGACGGAAAGAGCAAGCGACGAGCTGCTGGTCGAAACGATCGCCAACAACCCGAACCTGCCGGTTCCGCCGACGGCGGCGCAGCGTCTGGCGGAAATCGCCAAGGCAAAACCCGTTACCGCCGCAGTCTGAGCGAGCTCTCAACGCCAGGCGACAGGTTCAGGATGCCTTTCGCATCCGCTCCACTTCGCCGGCAACCTGTTCGAGCCAATGATCGCGGATGCCCATGTCGCGCAGATGCGTCAGCGTATTGAAGACATAGGCATCGTTCGGGCCGGAACGCCCATTGGCAGCTTCCACCACATGCGCGGCCTCGATCGCATTCAGCGAGCCGGCATATTGCCTGTGGTTGCGATCGACGACATAGGCGACGGCGATCACGCGCCGCCCGTCGGCGAGCCGGATCGGCAGGGTCTTTTCCAGATAGACGTTGGTGACGAGTTCGCGCTCGCGCAGATAGGTTAGCACCTCATCCCAATCGGAGGCCGGAACCCGGAAGGCCATGCCCCGGCAGGAGCCGCCACGATCAAGGCCGAGGACGAGGCCGGGGTTTTCTTCCGTGCCGCGATGGACCCAGGAACGGACGCAGAGTGAGCGGCGATAGCCAAAAATCAGGGCCTCGGCCCGCTCGTCATAACCAAAGCCCGGATTCCACATGAGGGATCCGTAGCCAAACACCCAAAATTCGTCCATATCCAACGCCAAATCACTGTGAAGCTTCAGTCCAACCATTGGAGAACAACATGGCAGCGTCAAGCCAGAGCGTAACGACCGGTCGAGGCAAGCGTCTGTGGCTCATCCTTTTTGGGTTGGTGGTGGTTCTAGCCGGTCTTTACACCGGCGGTTGGTACTATGCGACCAGTTTCGTCAGGACCAATGTCCTGAAGGCGCTCGGCCAGCAGAACAGCGCCGGCATTGCCGGCAAATGCGAGAACATGGCCTTCAACGGCTTCCCCTTCTCCATAGGCCTGACCTGCGACACGGTGACAGTCGACAACCCGACGCGCGGCGTCTCCACCAATTTCGACAGGCTCAGCGCCTCCGCACCGGTCTTCCAACCCAACCATGTGAGCTGGAGCCTGAAATCTCCCGCCGAGTTGCGCACGACTGAGGGCCTGACCGTATCGGCCGAATGGGCCGATTTGCAATCGAACCTCATCGCCAAGGGCCGCGGCGTCGCTCAGACTCAGACTGTCATCGAAGGGCTGAAGGCCGGCATCGTCTCCTCCGTCACCGGCCAGAGCCTCAATGTCACCGCTGCCCACACGGAGATGCACGCCAGTCAGAATGGCAGCGATCTGGATTTCGCGATCGGCGTCGAAAATGCCAATGCCGTCATCAAAGACTTCCCGCAGACATTGCCCACCGCATCGACCAGCGCCAAGGTGACGCTGTCCGGCAAGGCCGGCCTGCTCGATGGCAGCGACCGGGAGGGGCTTCGCGGCTCGGCAGGCATGCTGCATCAGGCCGTCATCGATATCGGCGATGGCCGCATCATGACGCTTTCCGGACCTTTCAACTTTGACGATGAGGGTTTTCTGTCCGGGCAGTTCAAGCTGGAGATCAATCAGATCGGGCCCTGGGGCGATAGCCTGACCACGACGCTTCCCGCCGCCAAGAACATCATCAAGACGGCGACGAAGATGCTGAAGGCGCTGGCCAATGGCGCGGATAAGGTCTCCGTCGATCTCACCGCCGATCGAGGTCGCCTCTCACTCAGCGGCTTCATCCCGCTCGGAAAGATCCCGCCGATCTGAAGCCTATCCTCTGCGGGCGTCGGAGATATCCTTCACAAAGAATATCTCCGGGCTCGGCTGGACGATACGGAGGTCGATGCTGCCAGCTGGCTTGAAGCCGTTGCGGCGGTGCCAGGCCTGTGGCTCGGCTTGCGCCCATTCGCTCGATGTCATCAGATGCTTGGCGCCCTCGTCGATCATGGCGCTTTCCCAGGCGTGGAACAGAGCAGTTCCGAGACCCTCGCGCCGGTGTAGCGGCAGCACGCGGATCATATCCATATAGGGTATCTTGCCCCAAAAGCGGCTGAAGCGCAGAAAGCCGAGGAGTTTGCCATCCCGCTCGGCCACAAAATATTCACCGAACGCAATGCAGCGCCCAATCCAGTCTTCACTGGCGTCATCATGCTCAAGGAGCCAGGACAAATCTTCGGAACGCGCGCGCCTGACGATCATAAGCGCCCCTCCGTCGTATAGGGATGCCTATTCCTTCACATCCAGCGCATGACGGCCGAAGTCAGGCACGTCGACATCCTGGCCGGCTTCGACGATCGAACGGCGAATGGCGCGGGTGCGGGTGAAAAGTTCGAAGATCTTGTCGCCGTCGCCCCAGCGGATGGCACGCTGCAGCGATGCCAGATCCTCGGAGAAGCGCGACAGCATCTCCAATATGGCATCCCGATTGTGCAGACAGACGTCGCGCCACATGGTCGGATCGGACGCGGCGAGGCGCGTGAAGTCACGGAAGCCGGAGGCGGAATATTTGATGACTTCCGATTCGGTCACCGTCTCCAGATCGTCGGCGGTCCCGACGATGTTATAGGCTATCAGATGCGGCAGATGCGAGACGATCGCCAGCACCTTGTCGTGATGCTCCGGATCCATCTCGTCGACGCGGGAGCCTAAGGTTTCCCAGAAGGTGCGCAGCGTCTTGATCGCCGCCTCGTCTGTGCCCGGAACTGGCGTGAAGATGCACCAGCGCCCCTTGAACAGCCCCGGAAAACCGGCATCCGGACCGGATTTCTCCGTACCTGCGAGCGGATGGCCCGGAATGAAATGCACATTGGACGGCATATGCGGCTGCATCTGCGCAATAACCGACGCCTTGGTCGAACCGACATCGGTGACGATAGCGCCCGGCTTCAGATGCGCCGCGATTTCTTTGGCGACGCTCTCGGAGGCGCCTACAGGCACGGAAACGATGACGAGATCGGCGCCTTTCACTGCTTCGGCCGACGACGGCGTATAGCGGTCGCCGAGCTTCAGCTCCTCGGCACGCTTCAGCGTCTCGGCGCTGCGTGTCGAGATCACCACTTCCTTTGCGATACCGAGGCGCTTGATGTCGTGGGCGATGGAAGAGCCGATCAGGCCGATGCCGATCAGCGCAATGCGATCGAACTGGATGTTGCTCATGCCTTGCGTCCCATAAACTCGGTCAGAGCGTCGATGACGCCGAGATTGGCCTCTTCGGTACCGATGCTCAGGCGCAGCGAATTCGGGAAGCCGTAAGCGCGCACAGCGCGCAGGATATAGCCGCGGCTCGTCAGAAAGTCATCGGCCTCGGCCGCACGCTTGCCGTCGCTATCGGGGAAATGGATCAGGACGAAATTCGCAACCGACGGCGTCACCCTGAGGCCCAGAGCTTCGAGCGCAGCCGTCATCTTCTCGATCCAGAGCGTGTTGTGTGCCACAGCCTTTTCCGTAAAGGCCTGATCGCGAATGGCAGCCGCTCCGGCGGCAATGGCGGCGCTGTTCAGGTTGAACGGAGCACGCACGCGGTTGATCGCATCGACGATATCGACAGGACCGTACATCCAGCCGATACGAAGGGCTGCCAGGCCATAGACCTTGGAGAAGGTACGGGTCATGACGACATTCTGGTTCGCCGAAACGAGCTCAAGGCCGGCTTCGTAATCGTTGCGGCGGACATATTCCGCATAGGCCGCGTCGAGCACGAGGATGACGTGCTTCGGCAGGCTCGCCTGCAGGCGGCGGATCTCGCTTACCGGCACATAGGTTCCAGTCGGATTGCCAGGATTGGCAATGAAGACCATCTTGGTCTTTTCCGTAACGGCCGCGAGGATCGCGTCGACATCGACGGTGCAATCCTTCTCCTTGACGGTGACCGGCGTCGCGCCGGCGGCCATGATCTGGATCTTGTAGACCAGGAAGCCGTGCTCGGTGATGATGCCTTCGTCACCGGTGCCGAGATAGGTGTGGCAGAGCAGGCCAAGCAACTCGTCCGAGCCGGCGCCGCAGAGGATATTGGCCACATTCAGCCCATGCACATCGGCGATCGCCTGGCGCAATTCCTTGGCCTGCCCATCCGGATAGCGCTCGAGATTGCCGGCAGCGCCGCGGAAGGCTTCAATGGCCTTGAGGCTGGCGCCAAGCGGCGTCTCGTTCGAGGATAGCTTGAACACGCGCGCAACGCCCGGCGCATGCTCCTTGCCCGGCACATAGGCGGCTATATCGAGGATGCCGGGACGCGGGACGGGCTTGCTCATTTCCATGCTCATGGGATCGACCTTGGGAAAGACCGGAAAATTCCGGTTTATGACACCCCGTCGCATTAATGCGGATTGACAAATTTGTCGAGTGTCGGCGCTACGACGAAAGCGTCACGCGCCATCGCGCGTCGTCGGTATGCCACGCGGTGCCAGCACCGGCACGAAGACGCGGCGCGAGGCACGAACGGCAACGGGCAGGCCCTGATAAAGCCGTTTCTGCGCCTCGACGATGATGACGCCGGAAAACGCTGGCCACAGGGTGCGGCCAACCCGCTCGAATGCGCGGCGCAGCCGCAGCACGGTGCGCAGCTTCGAGGGCGGAAAGAACAGCGCTTCGGCGGTCGCGCCGGGCGTGAAGTTTGTTTCGCGCAGCAGCGACGTCAGCTGGCCGCGCGAATAGGGCCGGCCGGAGCCGAACGGCGTATGCTCCATGCGCGCCCACACGCCGGTTCGGTTCGGCACGACAATAACAAGCCGGCCGCCGGGCGCCAGAACGCGCCAAAGCTCTTTCAGCGTCTCGCGCGGGCTTTCAGCGAACTCCAGAGAATGCACCATCAGCACGCGGTCGATCGAACTGTCGGGCAGCGGCAATTCCTCATCGAAGATCAATGCTGTCGCCGAGGCCGACCCCATAGGCCAGTTCACCGCGCCCTGCCCCGCCGGCATGAAGGCGAAAGTGCGTTCGGTATCGGCACGAAAACGATCGAGATAGGGCACGGCATAGCCAAGGCCGACGAGCCGCTCCTCCGGCATACGTGCCCAGATGGAAGAAAGCGCCATGGCAATCGACTGCTCCGCCAAGCGACCAAGCTCGGAATGATAAAACTGGCGGAGATCGACAATATCGGTATGCATCGAAACAAATGTTATCAGCCGAACGTTGGACTTCAAGGCCGAACGGCTTACATTCTCTACTCACGGAAAAGATGAGGACGATTTCGATCATGAAACCATTGGAATTAGAGATTTTTATCTGCCGTTCCGACAATTACGGCGTCTTGGTCCATGATCCCGAAACCGGATTGACGGCATCGATCGACGCTCCCGAAGCGGATGCGATCCTGAAGGCCGCCGATCGGCGCGGCTGGACGATCAGCCACATCCTGACGACCCATCACCACACCGATCATGTCGAGGGCAATCTGGCGCTGAAGGAGCAGTTCGGCTGCGAGATCATCGGACCGATCAACGAGGCCGTCGCCATTCCCGGCCTCGATCGCGCCGTTGCTGATGGGGATACGTTCGAGTTCGCCGGCCATACGGTCAATGTCATCGAAACGCCGGGCCACACCGCTGGTCACGTCTGCTATCACTTTGCCGACGACAAGCTGCTTTTTGCCGCCGACACCCTGTTCGCGCTCGGCTGCGGCCGCCTGTTCGAACGGCCGGCAGCGGATATGTGGGCCTCGCTGCAGAAGCTCGCCGTGCTGCCGGACGAAACGGCCGTCTATTTCGGCCATGAATACACGCTCTCCAATGCCCGTTTCGCGCTGACCATCGATCCCGACAACGAGCGGCTGAAGGCGCGCGCCGCCGATATCGAGGCATTGAGAGCGGAGGGTAAGTTCACCATCCCGACGACATTGGCGCTTGAGAAGGAAACGAACCCGTTCCTGCGCGCCGCCGATCCGGCAATCCGCCGCCATCTGCTGATGGAAAGCCGCAGCAACGAAGAAGTCTTCGCCGAGATCCGCAAGCGCAAGGACAATTTCTGATGCAGGCAAAAGAGATCATCGAAACGCTTTCCATGCAGCGGCATCCGGAAGGCGGCTGGTACGTGCAGACGTTTCGCGACGAGAACGGCGGCACGAGAGGCCACTCCACCGCCATCTACTATCTGCTGGAGGCGGGCGAGCGCTCGCACTGGCATCGGGTGCACGACGCCGCCGAGGTCTGGCACTACTATGCCGGCGCCCCCCTTGCTTTGCATCGCTCGGCCGACGGCAAGGCGAGTGAAAAACTCGTTCTCGGCATGGATCTGGCAAAGGGCGAGCGCCCGCAGGCGATCATTCCGGCCAACTGGTGGCAATCGGCCGAAAGCCTCGGGCAATTCACGCTCGTCGGCTGCACGGTCTCTCCCGGCTTCGAATTTTCGAGCTTCGAGATGGCGCCGCCTGACTGGAAGCCGGCCTCAGACTGACCCTTTTCTACCTTTCATTGACATCACGCAGGATGCGGCCAGACAGCGCGCAGCGACGGTCTTGAAAAAGCGACGCGCTGTGTCAGCTTTACACGGGGAAAGTGAAAATTGATTCATCTGGAGGAGGTTTTTTCGTGCGTTTGTTGTTTCCTTTGCTCGTCGCAGCAGGCTGCGTCATGAGCGCCCCTGTCTTTGCCCTTGATGCTCCGGCCTCGCCGCCGGCCGACAAGCCACTGAAAAACTTCGTGACCGCGGTAGAGAAGGATGGGTCTATCACCTTCCGCCTCTATGCGCCGGCGGCAAAAGCGGTTTCCGTCACTTTGGGCTCGCGCGATCCCCTCGCCATGCAACGCAGCGACGATGGCACATGGAGCGCGAAGACGGAGGTGCTGAAGCCGAACCTCTACGAATATTACTTCAACGTCGACGGCTTCCGCAGCGTCGACACCGGCACCAATGCGCCGAAGCCGCAACGGCAGGTCAATACCAGCCTCATCCTGGTGCCCGGCAGCATTCTTGATATCCGCAACGTGCCGCATGGCGACCTGCGGCTGGTGACCCTGCATTCCAAGGCGCTCGATTCGGAACGGCAGATGTATGTCTACACGCCGCCCGGCTACACCGATTCCTCCAAGCCGCTGCCGGTGCTCTACCTCTATCACGGCTTCGGCGATACCGTGGGGTCCTGGGTGCTCCAGGGCCGCGCGCCACAGATCCTCGACAATCTCCTTGCCGAAAAGAAGATCGAGCCGATGATCGTCGTCATTCCCGATACGGAAACCGACGTACCGAATGCGATCGCCGAAAACTTCCCGGCCGCCGATCGTCGCGCGAATTTCTATCCGGCCAATGCCGAGGCGGCCGATCGTGAGCTGACGGAAGACCTTATCCCCTACATGAAGAAGCATTATCGGGTGCGGAACGAGGCGAGCGGCCGCGCCGTTGCCGGCTTGTCGCAGGGCGGCTATCAGGCTCTCGTATCCGGCCTTTCACATCTGGATACCTTCGGCTGGGTCGCAACCTTCAGCGGCGTCAGCACGACGACCGTTCCGAACAAGGCGGTAGATGCCGTGCTGAGCGAACCGGAAAAGATCAACAAGGCGCTGCATAATTTCACAGTGACCGTCGGCAGCAAGGATCAGGTCGTCGGCAAGGACGTAGCCGGCTTGAAGGCGACGCTCGACGCCAAGAAGATCAAGCACGAATACCATGAATACCCCGACCTCCAGCATGAGATGGATGTCTGGCGGCCGTCGCTCGCGGCCTTCCTGGAAAAAGTCTTCAAGAAATAAACGGCAGCGAGGGCGGCGGAGCTATTCCGCCGCTTCCGCCTGCGTCCGCACGACATCATCCCGGCGCAGGATCATGCGATGGGCGGCCAGCACCGCACCTCCCGTCACGAGCAGGCAAGCAAGCGCAATGCCCCAGCTCGGCTCGGCAAAACCGAACAACGTCAGGATCAGCGTCGAGAGCAGCGGTGCGGCATAGCTTGCCGCGCCGAGGATCTGGATATCACCGTTCTTGACGCCGTAATCCCAGGCATAAAAAGCCGCGCCGACGGGAAAAAGACCCAATCCAAGCACGGCGATCCATTGGGGCACGCTCTCAGGCCAGATGGTCTCCTCCAGGCCAAGGTGGCAGAAAAAGGAGAGAATCGATGTCACAAGGCAGAAGATGGTGACGACATCGGTGGAAACGGCCTCGAAGCGGCGCGTTATCAAGGAATAGCCCGACCAGGTGAAGGCACAGAGAAACGCCGCGCCATAGCCGACGGCATAGGCGCCTTCGAAATGAAAGCCGTTGCGGCCGACGATCAGAACCGTACCCGCCAGCCCCATCAGCGCGCCGACGATGTGATACCAACGCAGCCGCTCGCCGGGCAGCAACGCCGAACCGACGACGATCAGCAGCGGCCAGAGATAGGCAATCAGCCCTGCCTCCACGGCCGGCGCATGGCGCAATGCCGTGAAATAGAGGAAGTGATAGCCGAACAGGCCGGCAATGCCTGTTATCCAGACCTTGGCGGGCTGGCGCAGGAGCTGCAAACGCTCCGGCCGCAGCAACAGAACCACAATGCCGGGAATGCTGCCGATGGCAAAGCAGATGGCGAGCAGCTGAAAGGGCGGCATCTTGCCGGAGGCGACAGTCAAAAGCGCCAGAAACGACCACATCAGAATGGCTGAAAAGCCTGTCAACGTCGCGCGAAATTTCATCCCTGCCCCCAGCTTATCGCCGCGGACGTTCCCAGCCCGCCAAAGCAATTCCACGAAAATACACAGCAATTTTCGTGGAATTGCGTAGAAACAACCGCGAGAATCGTCAAGCGTTTCCGTGAAAACAGCAGCCGGTCTAGCTGCCGTATTTTACGGCCGTAATCGTCACCGTTCCGTATTGCGTCGGGATGCGGACGTAGACCGGGGCATAGACATTCATCGTATCCGCCTTGGCGAACCAGATCTCCATATTGTCGCTCTTGGCGAGGTAGAGATAATCCTTGCGGGTGCTCTTGTAGCCGCTCTTCGGCGTGAAACGCACGCCACAGGCGATGGTCTTGCCCTTGAAGCCATCAGTCGAGAAGGGATGCGATCCCTTTGGCGACAGCTTCAGATCCATGCGCATCTCGCCATCGAAGACGGCCAGCGTCTGGTTGCAGAGGTTGAGGCTGGGCGTGATCGGGAAGATCATGCCCGATATCGGATCGAGCACGGACTTCAAGTCGCTTTCCGTGATGGGGACCCAGGTGTCCGGACGCTTCGGCTCGGGCGTGATCGTATTCGACGTCACATTGCCGTTGGTATAGGCGACATCATAGGTGCGCTCTTTCTTCCCGCTCTTGTAGAAGAGCGTGTAGTGGGTCGCCTGCAGCTTACTGTCGTTGACGACCCCAGTCACATCGGTCTTCGCATCGATCGACGTGACGAGATCCGCAAGGCCAGCCGAGGTGATATCGCCGCGAATGGTGAATTGTTTGCCCGTGACCTCGGTCTTGAAATCCGCCCTGGCGATCGGCAGGCCGGCCAGCGAAACGCGATAGCGCGTTTCATGCCGCAGCACATCGGCCAACGCCATCGACGGCATCGACGCGACGATCGCTGAAATGATAAGCCACTTCCGAATTTGAACCATGATCAGGGCCTTCAACGAGGATCAGGCAAGTTATATAGTTGCTTTGCTCGCCTGCTGCGAGCGTCAGACAACAGCAGCTTTTTGACGGAATTGCGGGAAAACACAAGGTTTGGCTTGACGCGGCCAGCCTCTCTGACTATAGAACCGCAACTTTCCAATTATGGCCTGTTGGATTGCGCGCCGGGTTTTGCCCGGTATGTCTATCCGATGGCCGAGAAAAACAAAAGTAGGTGTACCATGTCCCGCATGTGCGAATTGACCGGCAAGGCCGTCCTCGTGGGCAACAACGTTAGCCACGCCAACAACAAGACCAAGCGTCGGTTCCTGCCGAACCTCTGCCAGGTCACGCTGATTTCCGACGTTCTCGGCCAGCGCTATCGCCTGCGCGTTTCCGCTGCAGCGCTGCGTTCGGTCGAGCATCGCGGTGGTCTGGACGCTTTCCTCTTGAAGGCAAGCGAAAACGAACTCAGCATGCGCGCTCGCCTGCTGCGTCGCCAGATCGTCAAGAAGTCCGCTGAAGCTGCCGTTGCTGCCTAAGCAGCGCTAGCATTTCGCGATTTCATACCGGCTAAGAGGCTTGCACGGATCATATCCGGACAAGCCTTTTTCCATGTCCGGTTTCTTTCAACTGGTGGCATCTCCCAGGATAAAAAAATGCTGACGATACGTCATACCCTTATCTACGTTCTGCTGATGACGCTGGTCGTCGTCGCTTCCAACATCCTCGTGCAGTATCCGCTGCAGGTCAGCCTCGCCGGCATCAATCTCGCGGATATCCTCACCTGGGGTGCCTTCACCTATCCAGTCGCCTTCCTCATCACCGATCTGACCAACCGCCAGTTCGGCCCCAAGGCCGCGCGCAAGGTCGTCTTTGCCGGCTTCGTCGTCGGTGTCGCGCTGTCGTTCTACACGGCCCAGCCGCGCATCGCGGTCGCCTCCGGTTCGGCCTATCTTGCCGGCCAGCTGCTCGACATCTCGGTCTTCAACCGCCTGCGCCGCATGGCCTGGTGGCGCGCGCCGCTGTTCGGTTCGCTCATCGGCTCGATGCTGGACACTCTGATCTTTTTCTCCTTCGCCTTCGCGCCCTTCTTCGTCTTCTTCGGCCCGAACGATCCCTTCGCGATCGATTGGGCTCCGATCCTCGGCGCTTTCTCCACCTCGGCCCCGCGCTGGGTATCCTGGGCGATCGGCGATTTCTCAGTCAAGGTGACCGTCGGCCTCGTGATGCTGCTGCCCTATGGCGCGCTGATGAACATGCTGAAGCCGATGTCGCAGGCGCCAACCGCCTGACAGCCGAATGGTCCGCTGCGCGACGCAGTATGGCGAGCGGCACCATTTCCCAGCGAAAGAAGAATGAACCACAACAGGCTGCTAGCTGCTTCAATTCTGGCTGACGATATTGTCATCATGCAGCTTGAACTCCAGCATCAGGCTGCGCTGCAGAATCGAATGATTGTCATCCGAGACCATGACAAGATGCAGGGAACCATCGGTCGCGCGGAAGACATCGAGACCCTCCATATTGTCGATCTGATCTCCCGAGCCAGCCACGAAAATCACCTTGCCGTCCACGACAGCGCCCGGCTTGATGTGAGCACCCACGATGCGGCGGATACGCACGCCGAGGCCATGGATCAGCCCGAAGCGCCGCTCCAGCAGCAATAGATCGCCATCAGGCAGAAAGACGCCGTCGCTGACATTGAAGCCGCCATGGCGCCTCACGGTGAAGCGCCCCTGAAGCGGCCCGTCCAGAACGGCGGCGAACAGATTACCCTGATCGTCCAGACTGTCTTCGGCGACGATGACAGCCCCGCCGGCAAGCGGGCTCGACTGCGGCGCGATCATCAGTGCCTCGAGGCTGCGATTGGACCGCAGTTCCCATCTCGGGATAGGAACGGGCATGCTGCCATCGGGCGGCGAAATCTCAAAGCCTGGATCGGGATAGGCATCGACGCGGTGATATTGTTCGTAGCTGACGAGGACGTGATTGCCGCGCAGCGCCAAGCCTTCGGCATCCATGACCCCATCGCCCGCATCCGTCTCGCCGAAGGGGTCGATCATAGGCGCAATCCGCGCATCGCTGATCCCCTTCAGCCGCCCCTCCTGGTCGCGTTCGATGGTGCCGGTGAACCAGTGGCCGGTATCCAGCACCGAAATGAAACGCCGCTGATCGTCACGAAAACGAATGGCCGAAACAGCGCCGAGAAGCGCATTGTCCGAGCTGAACTCAAGACCGCCGAGAAATTCCAGCGCGCCGAAGCGCGTTTGATCCGAGCCTCGTTTGAAGGTGGAAATGACCTGGGCCTGAATTGCCGCCTTGCCACGCTCGTCGGTGTCATTTCCGGAACCGCAGCCCGAAAGCAGGCCCGCGACCATCGCAATGAAACACACGGATTTCGCGGCAACCGGCCGGCGTCGCGAACCGGCGATCTCGTCCGAAAAAGACACCGGCCATAAGGCCGATGCCGATAAGCGCCACAGCGGGCTCAGCTGGCGCGGCGCATGCGCGAGCGCGGCATGCTCGTCTGATCCTCGAAAAGCGAGGCAAGCTGCTCTGTCATGGCGCCGGCCAGTTCGTCGGCATCGACGATGGTGACGGCGCGGCGATAGTAGCGCGTGACATCATGGCCAATACCGATGGCAAGCAATTCCACCGGCGAGCGCGTCTCGATCTGGTCGATGACGGCGCGCAAATGCCGCTCCAGATAATTGCCCGGGTTGACCGACAGCGTGGAATCATCGACCGGCGCACCATCCGAGATCATCATCAGGATGCGGCGTTGTTCTCGGCGTCCGAGCAGGCGGTTATGCGCCCAGATCAGCGCTTCGCCGTCGATGTTTTCCTTGAGCAGGCCTTCGCGCATCATCAGACCGAGGTTACTGCGAGACCGTCGATAGGGCTCGTCCGCGGACTTGTAGATGATGTGGCGCAGGTCGTTCAACCGGCCCGGCGTTTGCGGCTTGCCGCTGGCCAGCCACTTTTCACGCGCTTGGCCGCCCTTCCACGCCTTGGTGGTAAAGCCGAGAATCTCGACCTTCACACCGCAGCGCTCCAGCGTGCGGGCCAGAATATCGGCACAGGAGGCGGCAACCGTGATCGGACGACCGCGCATCGAGCCGGAATTGTCGATCAGCAGCGTCACCACCGTGTCGCGGAACTGCGTATCGCGCTCCATCTTGAAGGACAGCGCCTGCATCGGATCGATGATCAGCCGCGGTAGGCGTGCCGGATCGAGATAGCCCTCTTCCAGATCAAAGTCCCAGGAGCGATTCTGCTGCGCCATCAGACGGCGCTGCAGGCGGTTGGCGAGCCGGCCCACGGCGCCCTGCAGATGGGCAAGCTGCTTGTCGAGGAAGGCACGCAGGCGCTCGAGTTCGGCCACGTCGCACAGCTCCTGCGCCGTCGTGGTCTCGTCGAACTCCTCCGTATAGACGTGGTAGTCGACCTTCTCGTTGAAGTCGGCGAAAGGCGTGTTCGGACGTCGGGTCTCGCCCGGCGTTTCCGAATCTTCCTCGCCCTCTTCGCTCATATCGTCGTCGGAGATCTCGCCGCCGTCTTCGGTCGCACCGTCTTCCATCTGCTCGTCGGAAGCTTCGCTATCTTCGGCTGGGGCGGCGTCGGCGCCTTCGTCTTCCTTGACGTCGTCGTCGTTCTGATCCTCGCCGCTCGGCTTGTCCTCTTCGCTCTGCTGGTCGTCGCTATCGGGTTCCGACTGCTCGTCGCCATACTCCTCGGCCATTTCCATAGCCGTCAGCATGTTGCGGACGACACGGGCGAAGCTCTGCTGGTCGTTGATGGCAGACAGCAGATTGTCGAGTTGACCGCCGGTCTTTTCCTCGATGAAGGGGCGCCAGAGATCGAGCACCTTGCCGGCAGTTTCCGGCGGCTTCTGGCCGGTCAGCTTCTCGCGCACGATCATCGCCATGGCTTCACCGATCGGCGCATCCTCGCGCCGTTCGATGCCGGAGAAATTCGCCTTGGCGTATTTCTCCGTATTCATGGAGCTGAGGTTGGCGGCAACACCGCTCATGCGCAGCGAGCCGATCGATTCGACACGCGCCTGCTCCACAGCATCGAAGATCGAGCGGGCGTCCGCGCCTTGCGGCGCCATGACGGCATGCACGCGGGCATCGTGACAGGCAAGCCGCAGGGCCATCGAATCGCCAAGGCCGCGCGTCACCGCGAGCTCATGGGCTGTCGGCCGCTTCGAAAGCTCCGGCAAGCGGATGCGCTCGCCGGTCATACCCGGGCGTTCATTGGCAAAAGCCACCTCGACCTCGGCATCGCCGGCGATCGAGCGGACACAGCCGGTGATCGCCCGGCGCAACGGCTCCATGTCCACCGGGGCGCCCGGCTTCGCTTTGGAATTATCTCCGCGACCTGACATGATGTATCGGCTTTTCCCTAAAGCAATTCCAGGAAAAATGCATAGCATTTTTCTATCCGGAATTGCGTCAAAACAAAAAGATAGAACGTTTTCGCAATTCGAAGAAAAGCGGAAATGTTCTAGGCTTCGAGCACGATGTTGGCGGCACTTTCCTTCAGCTCGACGCCGAACGCGCGCTGATAGTGCTCGGCGACCAGCGGCCGTTCCAGCTCATCACACTTGTTGAGGAAGGTGACGCGGAAAGCAAAGGCGACATCGCCGAAGATTTCCGCATTTTCGGCCCAGGTGATGACGGTACGCGGGCTCATGACGGTCGACAGATCGCCATTCATGAAGGCGGCGCGCGTCAGGTCGGCAACGCGGACCATCTTGGAGACGGTGTCGCGGCCCTTGTCGCTGCGGAAGGACTTCACCTTCGCCAGCACGATATCGACTTCATTGTTGTGCGGCAGGTAGTTCAGCGTCGTCACGATCGACCAGCGGTCCATCTGCGCCTGGTTGATCTGCTGCGTACCGTGATAGAGGCCGGTCGTGTCGCCAAGACCGATGGTGTTGGCGGTTGCGAACAGGCGGAAGGCCGGGTGAGGACGGATGACGCGGCTCTGGTCGAGCAGGGTCAGGCGGCCCGAGGATTCCAGCACACGCTGGATGACGAACATGACATCCGGGCGGCCGGCGTCATATTCGTCGAAGACGAGCGCGACATTGTGCTGATAGGCCCAGGGCAGGATGCCGTCCTTGAATTCGGTGACCTGCAGGCCATCCTTGACGACAATCGCATCCTTGCCGACGAGATCGATACGGCTGACGTGGCTGTCGAGGTTGATGCGCACGCAAGGCCAGTTGAGGCGCGCGGCGACCTGCTCGATATGGGAGGACTTGCCGGTGCCGTGATAGCCCGAGATCATCACACGGCGATTGTGAGCGAAGCCCGCGAGGATGGCGAGCGTGGTCTCGCGGTCGAAGAGATAGTCCGTGTCGAGATCGGGCACGTAGGCACTGCCCTGGCTGTAAGCGGGCACGCGGATGTCGGAATCAATGCCGAAGACTTCACGGACCGAAACTGTGGTATCGGGGATCTCGGAAATATCAAGGTCAATCTTGCTCATCATGTCTCCAGGGCGGGTGGCTCTCACCCTGCCATATCAAACTCAGCCGATTTATCCGAAACGCCGCAGCTTGTTGCCCGCATCCGTCCGGTCGGAACAGCGGCGATACTTCTCCGGGACTAAAGCAAAATCTCGGCGCGATAATATGATCGCTTGCGAGCATCCTTGAACAGAGTCCCCGGACAAGAAACGCCGCGTCCGGAAAGTTGACCGAGGTGCAGCCAGCCAAATGCGCACCCTCCCGCGGTTGCCCGCAGCTTCAGCCGATTTGGACCATACCTGATTGAAGGCGGAGAGCAAGGACGGGAATTAACAAAAACCGTTCTGCTTCAATAATTGATAGGCCTGAATCACTGCGCGGAAGCGCTCTTCCGAGCCGCGGTCGCCGCCATTGGCGTCGGGATGGTGCATTTTCACCAATTCCTTGTAGCGTCGCTTGATTTCCGGAGCCGAGGCATTGGCGCCGAGACCCATGGTGTCGAAGGCTTTCGCCTCCAGCGTTTTCAGCTTGCGCTGCTGCGGAAAACGCGGGCCGCGACCTTGGCCCTCGCCTTCCCTAACGAAGCCGAAGGGGTCGCGAACGCGGGAATAGGCGCCCGAGCGGATATCGGAATGAAGCGGGCTATTCCTGGCAGCCTTGTTCACGCCCACGGTCCAGGTCGGACGGTGGCCGGTGATGGCTTCCTTCTGATAGCGCGCGATTTCCCCGTCCGAGAGGCCGGAGAAATAATTGTAGCCCTTATTGTATTCCTTGACGTGCTCGAAGCAGAACAAAAAGAACTGCCCTTCCGCATTGCGCCCCACCGGGGCGCGATGCGTACCGTGCTTGTCGCAGCCGTCCCACTGGCACGTCGGCGGACCCTGTTCGGGCTCCTGCGCGCGCTTGCGGCGGGTGCGGATGCGATCGAAATATTTTGAATCAAGTCTCATGGCGTCCTAATTATGGGGCCTTGGATACCCCACAACAAGAATTGACAAACAGGAATGTTATAGGCTTTGTGGGAGCCTTTTTTCGCAAGCGAGGTCGACGCGGGAATATGGAAACGACACTGCAATCCCGCATTGAGCGGAAGCTCACCGATGCCTTCGCGCCCGAGCGCCTTGCCGTCATCAACGAGAGCCACCTGCATGCGGGTCATCAACCCGACATGATCGGGACGGGCGAAACTCATATAAGAGTTCGCATCGTGTCCGCCAAGTTTTCCGGCATGCCCCGCCTCGCGCGCCACAGGGCGATCAACGAGTTATTGAAGCCGGAACTGGAGGCGGGGCTGCACGCGCTGGCGGTAGAGCCGGCAGCTCCGGGAGAGACGGTGCGCTGGTAGGGCGCTGGGGACGCCTTAAGCCGGCTTCGCCTCTTCCGCCTCCGCGGGACGGATGCGCAGCTTGGTGATGCGGTTCTTTTCGCGCTTCATGACGATGAAGCGCTTGCCGTAGAACGTGAAGGCCTGCCGTTCTTCAGGGATGGTCATCGATTCGTGGATGACGAGGCCGGCAATCGTCGTCGCCTCTTCGTCGGGCAAATCCCAGTCGAGCGCGCGGTTCAGGTCGCGAATCGGCACGACTCCGTCAACAACGATCGAGCCGTCGGCCTCCTGCCGCACGCCCTGGATATCCAGATCGTGCTCATCGGCGATGTCGCCGACGATCTCTTCCAGAATATCCTCCAGTGTGACGATGCCCTGCACCTCGCCATATTCGTCGACGACGACGGCGAAATGCTGCTTGCGGCGCAGGAAGGCGTTGAGCTGGTCCTCGAGATTGGTGCTGTCGGGCACGAACCAGGGCTTTTGCGCGATCTTGACGATATCGAGATTTTCCGGCTCGACATTGCGTTCCGCCAGCGCCCGCAGCAGATCCTTGGCATGTACGACGCCGATGATGTTGTCGATGGTGCCACGCCAGAGCGGCATGCGCGTATACGGACTGTCGAGGATCGCACGCACGACCACTTCTGGCGGATCATCGGCATTGATGGCGCGCATTGCCGTGCGGTGAACCATGATGTCTGACAGTTCCAGCTCGCCGAGATCGAGAACGCCGCCCAGACGGTCGCGGTCGGCCTTGACCACGGAACCCTCGCGGTGGAGCAGATCCACGGCGCCGCGCAACTCCTCATGCGCCGACAGCATCGACACTTCCCGCGAGAGATTGACGCCGAAAATGCCCAGGATCTGGCGCACGATGGCATTGACGACGCTCGACACGGGCCCAACGACGATGACGAAAAGGCGTATCGCACTGGCGACATTCAGCGCGAAGCGATCCGGCGTCGCAATGGCCCAGCTCTTCGGCAGAACCTCCGCGAAAATCACGAGGATGACGGTCATGGCGGCAGTGGCGATCGCCACGCCGGAATTGCCGAACAGACCCAGGAACACGCTGGTCGCAAGCGAGGACGACAGAATATTGGCGAGATTGTTGCCGATCAGCAGCGCGCCGATCAATCGGTCGCGACGTTCTATCAAGAGCCGCACGATGCCGGCACGCCTGTCGCCGTTGGCTTCCAATGTATGAATACGGCTGCGCGAAGCCGCCGTCAGCGCCGTCTCCGAGCCGGCAAAGAAGGCGGAAAGCAGCACCAGGGCCACGATCGATATAATCTCGGGCCAATATTCCCACAAAACAGCCAGCGTGCCCTCGACGGTCATCAGGGATGTTTTTCCTTCAGGAAACTCAGGACTTCGGAAGACGGTACATCGTCCGCAACGAAGGACTGACCGATGCCACGCGTGAGGATGAAGGTGAGCTTGCCGCTTTTGACCTTCTTGTCCTGCGCGATCGCATCCATCAGCGCTTCGGCCGGCGGCAGCTCGCCCGGAATATCGCCCATCCGCGTTGGCAGGCCCACGGCCTTCAAATGCGCCTCGACACGCTTGGCATCATCCGGGCTTGCCAGATTGAGGCGCGCGGAAAATTCATGCGCCAGCACCATGCCGATCGCAACACCCTCGCCATGCACCAGCCGGCGGCTGTCATAGGCAATGGCGGCTTCCAGCGCGTGGCCGAAGGTATGGCCGAGATTGAGCAGCGCACGCGGGCCGTTTTCGCGTTCGTCGGCAACGACGACATCGGACTTTGCCTGGCAGCTGGCGGCAATCGCCTCGATGCGAGCGGCGCCACCCGAGAAGACATCCTTCCAATTGGCTTCCAGCCAGGCGAAGAAATCCGGCTTGTCGATCAGGCCATATTTGGCGACTTCGGCATAGCCGGCGCGAAATTCACGCTCGCTCAGCGTATTCAGCACATCGGTATCGGCAAGGACGAGATCAGGCTGGTGGAAGACGCCGACCAGGTTCTTGCCATGATGGGTGTTGATGCCGGTCTTGCCGCCGACGGACGAATCCACTTGCGACAGAAGCGAGGTCGGAATCTGGACGAAACGAACGCCGCGGCGCACGATGCCGGCAGCAAAGCCGGAGAGATCACCGATGACGCCACCGCCAAGTGCGATCACCGCATCGTTGCGCTCCACACGCGCCGTCAGCACCGCATCGCAAACGGTAATCAGATGCTCGAAGCTTTTTGTCTTTTCACCGGCGGGCAAAACGAGGCTGGAAGCCTGGATACCGGCCGCTTCAAGGCTCGCAACCAAAGCATCGAGGTAAAGCGGCGCGACATTTTCATCGGTGATGACGGCGGCCTTGCGCCCCTTCAGCCGGGCTGCGATCTCTTGGCCCGCACGCGCGATCAGGCCGGGGCCGATCAGGATGTCATAGGCACGCTCGCCGAGAGGCACGCGCACGAGACGCTCAGCGGAAGCCGGTATGATCGCATTCATGGTATTCTGCCTTCTGCTTTCTTTCCCTCGGCAATCGCGGCAAGGACTTCCCTGACCATGATATCCTTGCTTACGTCGCGGGAGAGAACCGTGATATCGGCTTCCGCATAGATCGGATAGCGCGCATTCATCAGGTTCTCGAGGGTCTGTTTCGGATTCTCGGTCTTCAGCAACGGCCGTGTGTCGCGCTTGTTGACGCGGTCCCACAAGACGTCGAGGTCGGCCTTCAGCCAGACGGAAAGGCTGCCGCGTTTGACATGCAGCCGCGTGCTTTCGTTGATGAACGCGCCGCCGCCGGTCGAGACGACACGCGGGCCGCCCTTGAGCAGCCGCTTGATGACACGCGTTTCCAGCGCCCGGAACTCCTGCTCGCCATAGGCGGCAAACAGTTCGGCGATCGTCATGCGCGACACGCGCTCAATCTCGATATCCGTATCGACGAAGGGAAGGCCGAGCTGCTGCGCGACTGGCCGGCCGATCGAGGATTTTCCTGCTCCCATCAATCCCACGAAGACGAGATTGCGCTGACCGAGCGCAGCACGCGCCCTGTCTTTAAGGCTCTCGGCAAGGGTCAGGACTTGTTCACTCATCGGCCCATTCACAATTTCTTTGGAAACGGTATCGTCAAATGCACCGGTAGCGTCAAGACGCCGCTATCGTAAACATGTCTGCAATATCCTTCAGCTAACCCTTGAAGGACATAATTATTGCGCATCGCCGCGCCAATGAACGGCGAAGGAGAGTTTTCGAATGCCAACCCTATTTCGCTTCCTTGTCATCTGCGCGGTCATCGCCGGATCGATATATGGAGCAATGTGGGCTCTGGTGCTCTTCGTCGATCCCCAGCCACGTGATGTGACGATCCGCATTGCCCCCGAACGCCTCAATCCTCCGACGACAGGCTCGCTGAAACCATGAGCGCGCAAGCCGAAAATGTACGAGCGGGCAAGAGAGATCTGGGGCGAGTGCATCTGGAAGCCTTTCTGGAAATGATGAGCGCCGAGCGGGGTGCTGCCGTCAACACGCTGCAATCCTACGAGCGTGATCTCGACGATCTTCATTCATTCCTATCCGGGCAAGGAGTCCGCCTGACGGAAGCCAGCTCCAGCGACCTGGGAGCCTATCTTTCCAACCTGTCGAGCCAGGGCTTCAAACCGTCCTCCCAGGCACGCCGGCTCTCTGCCATGCGGCAATTCTATAAGTTCCTCTATGCTGAAGGTCTGCGCACGGACGACCCGACGGGGATCCTCGATGCTCCCAAGAAGGGCCGCGCCCTTCCGAAGACGATGGGCGTCGACGAAGTGACGAGGCTTCTGAGCCAGGCTGAGGAGGAGGCCGCGGCCGACGGACCGGACCGGCTGCAGCGCCTGCGCATGCTGGTGCTCCTGGAAATGCTCTATGCCACCGGCATGCGTGTGAGCGAGCTCATCTCTCTGCCGGCGAAGGTGCTGGATCAGGAAGGCCGCTTCCTGATGATCCGCGGCAAAGGCAACAAGGAGCGGCTGGTACCGCTGTCGCAGTCGGCCATTTCGGCGCTGAAAAGCTATGGGCGCCTGCAGGCCGAGATTGCGGCAAACGCTAAGAACCCTGCCCCCGAAAGTCCGTGGCTTTTCCCCGCCGCTTCCAGGCAGGGCTATCTGCCGCGTCAGGTTTTTGCGCGCGATCTCAAGGACCTTGCCATCCGGGCCGGCCTGACACCTTCGATGATCTCGCCGCATGTGATGCGCCATGCCTTCGCGAGCCATCTTCTCGCCAACGGCGCGGACCTGCGCGTGGTGCAGGAACTTCTCGGCCATTCGGACATTTCGACGACACAAATCTACACACATGTGCTGGAAGAACGCCTTCATCAGCTGGTCCAAACGCATCACCCCCTTGCCAAACAGGCAAAAAAACAGGATTAGGACCGGCATACAGGCTCAAGCCGCCATCTCTCGTCACGGGCAAAAGGATCGGAAACGCACCTCATGCACAATTATCTGGACTTCGAAAAACCCATCTCGGATCTCGAAGGCAAGATTCACGAGCTCAAGAAACTGGCGAGCGAAGACGAAAGCATCGATACGTCCGAAGAAGTCGGACGGCTTGAAAGCCGTGTCCGCGAGGCGATGGTCGACATCTATTCCAAGCTCAACGCCTGGCAGAAGACGCAGGTCGCACGTCATCCGCAGCGCCCGCATTTCGTCGACTATGCCAATACGCTGTTTACGGAATTCACGCCGCTCGCCGGTGATCGTCAATTCTCGGAGGATGCCGCCATACAGGCGGGCTTTGCCCGCTTCCGCGGCCAGCCGGTCGCTCTCATCGGCCAGGAAAAAGGCAACGACACCAAGAGCCGCCTGAAGCACAATTTCGGCAGCGCCCGGCCGGAAGGCTACCGCAAGGCAATCCGCATTCTCGAAATGGCCGACCGCTTTCAGCTGCCCGTCATCACGCTGGTCGATACCGCCGGCGCTTATCCGGGCGTCGGAGCAGAAGAGCGCGGCCAGGCCGAAGCGATTGCCCGCTCTACCGAGATGTGTCTCGGCGTGAAGGTGCCGATCGTCTCCATCGTCATCGGCGAAGGCGGTTCGGGCGGCGCGATCGCGATTGCCGTCGGCAACCGCGTCTATATGCTCGAACATTCGATCTACAGCGTGATTTCGCCTGAAGGTGCGGCATCGATCCTGTGGCGCGATTCGACCCGCGCCAAGGAAGCCGCCACCAATATGAAGATAACCGCCGATGATCTGAAAAGCCTCGGCGTGATCGATGGCATCATTCCCGAGCCTGTCGGCGGCGCGCATCGTGATCCGAACGCGGTGATAAGCGCGGCCGGCGAGACGATTGCGAACGCGCTTGCAGAGCTTTCCAGCCGTTCGGGTGAACAATTGCGTAGCGACCGCCGCCAGAAATTCCTCAACATCGGCCGCAATCTCTAAGCCGCATTCGGAAAAAGTGATCGCGAAAAACGGGAATGAGGCCAAACCTTGGCCACATTTCCGTTATCGAAGCTATTGTGGCAAAGAAAAGCTTGCCGACGCGCTGCGGGCACGTCATAGGCTGGTAAGGAATTTTCAAGTATAAGCCATCTATGATTCCGTTTCATGCTTCGAGGGGAGTGGCGAAACAGATCGAGCTGCCACTCTTCGCATTTATGGACCAAGTCAGAATGCGCATTCGACACCTTGCCTATGTTTCCCTGATGGCGCTGGCGCTCGCCGGCTGTAACGACGCACTGGACACCGCGTCGATCGACCTGTCGACGGTGAAGAACAAGGTCGAACAGCCGCTTCCGAGCCATATCCTCGCCGACATGGCCAAAAAGGGGATGGATCGCAACTCGCCGATCATGATCCGCATCTTCAAGGAAGAAGGTGTGATGGAAATCCTGAAGGCGAACCAGAACAATCGCTTCGAAGTCATCGCCGATTACAAGATCTGCGCCTGGTCAGGTCGCCTCGGCCCGAAGGTGAAGGAAGGCGATCGGCAGGCGCCGGAAGGCTTCTATATGCTGACGCCGGCCAACCTGAACCCGAATTCGAAATACTATCTCGCCATCAACACCGGCTTTCCGAACCGCTACGATGCAGCCAATGGCCGCACCGGCAACAATCTGATGATCCACGGCGCCTGCTCGTCGTCCGGTTGCTATTCGATGACCGACCAGCAGGTGCTGGAAATCTATGCCTTCGCGCGCGACGCCTTCAAGGGCGGCCAGAAGGCCGTTCAGCTCGAAGCCTTCCCTTTCCGCATGACGGCGGAAAACATGTGGAAGCATCGCCTCAGCCCCAATATCGAATTCTGGAAGATGCTGAAGGTCGGCTACGACAATTTCGAAGTCACCAAGCGCCCGCCCGAAGTCGAGGTCTGCGAGAAGAAATACGTCTTCAACCAGCAGGCCAGCGGTCCGTTCAACGCCAGCGGCAAATGCCCTGTCATGACGACGCCGCCTGCCCTGCAGGTGGCGCTTGCGACCTATGACAAGCAGTATCAGGCGGATTATGCGGCCGCCTCGAAGAAGTTCGACGGCATGGCCTGGTACGACCCGACCGAAGCCGAGCGCAAAGCCATCGTCGCCAAGCAGCGCAAGGGCCATGATCTCGCCTATGCTCCGACAGGCACCGCGCTTGCCGCCGGCAAGATGATGAAGGTTGCCGATCTCGAATCGATGATGTCGAACCAATCGGCGCAGCAGATTGCACGCGGCGGCACGGTGGCGAGCCCGACGGGCAACCCGACGACGGCAAGTATCCGCGTGGCGGCAGCGAACCCTGCGGCAGGCGCACCGGTGGCGACTGCGCAGCAGCCCGCAGCTGGCCCCGTCGTTGCGGCCAACGTTCCGGCGAACGTGCCGATCCCGACGGCGAACCCGATGAACCCGGGCCTCAATGCGCTCGCCTATGCGCCAGCTCCGACCGTCGAAACCGCGCAGACCGAGGCCAAGAAGCCGCCGTTCTGGAAGTTCTGGGCCAAGAGTGAATAGTCCGGATACCGAGATCTACGATCTGCGCGGCCTAAAATGCCCCTATCCGGCGATCAAGACGGAGAAGCGCCTGCGCGGCATGGTAAGCGGCGCGACTTTGACCGTGGAAACCACGGATCCGCTCGCTATCATCGACATCCCGCATCTCTGCAACGAAAAGGGCCACACGCTTCTCGTGAGTGAGAGGACGGATGACGGCCATCGCTTCGTGATCCGCAAGGGGTGACCATTTGCGACCGGGGCCATCCTCGTTATTCGAGGGTCGCTACGCTCCCGCCTCACCATGAGGATCGAGCGACCACGAATTTCGCTTATCGCCCCGACTTCTCTTCGATCATGGGCGACAGTGCGGCCAAGATCAGCCTCACCCTGAGCCTGTCGAAGAGCGAGGCGGGCTGTTGGATCTCATCGAGTTTAACTAAAACTTCATCCCCGGCACGGCCAACGGATTGTCCTCCAGCGCTGCCCTGTCGGGCGTATCGACGCGCGGCTTGCTGAGAAAGGCGTCGAACAGGCCCTTCACGAAATCCTCGGGCAGGTCCTTGGTGATGATGACCATGCGCGTGCGTCGGTCTTCGGGATCGGGCCATGCCGGCAGGCGCACCGGCGCATGGAAGATATTCTGCACCCCATGCAGCACGACAGGACGCTCCGGCCGATCGGACACGGCAACGATCGCCTTCATGCGCAGCAGCTTTTCGCCATGGGCCGAACGAAGGAGATCGATGAACATTTCGAGCGCCATCGGATCGATAGGCTGCGTCTCGATGATCGAGAAAGACCGGATCGATCCGTCATGGCGGGTGACGTCATGAGCGTGCTGATGCCGATGACCGTGGTGGCGCCCATGATGGTGATGGTGGTGTCCATGATCGCCGTGATGATGATCATGGTCGTGGTGATCGTGCTCATCATGGTGATGATGATCGTCGTCCGCTTCCAGCTCGTCCTGCAGCCAGCGGCCGACATCGGCGATCTTCGAGGCCGGGTCGTAAAGGCCGTTGACGAGAATGGCGGCACGGCCGGCCTCGTCGCTATCGGCATTCAGGATCTGCGCGCGCGGATTGAGCCCCCTTAGCCTGCTCTCCAGCTGCACTTCCGGCACGGCGCCGGCAATCCCGGTCTTGGACACGATCAGCCGGTCGGCGACTGCGACCTGCTTGCGCGCTTCTTCGTGATTGTCGAGCGTCTGCAGCCCGTTGACCGCATCGACGACGGTAATGACGCCATCGAGGTCGAAATTGTTGGCGATGATCGGATTGCCCATGATCGACTGCATGACGGGAGCAGGATCGGCAAGGCCGGTCGTTTCGATGACGACGCGCTTCAGCGGCCGGATGCGGCCGGTCTGCATAGCGTCCATCAGGTTTGCCAGCGTATCCACCAGCTCGCCGCGCACCGTGCAGCACAGGCAGCCATCGGAAAGCTCGATAATGGAATCGCCGGAGCTTTCCACCAGCAGATGATCGATGCCGACATCGCCGAACTCGTTGATGATGACGGCCGCATCGCGCATGTCCTCATCCTTGAGGATGCGATTGAGCAGGGTCGATTTACCCGCACCGAGGAAGCCGGTCAGGATGGCAACCGGCACTCTTTGCTGCGAAACGCTCATGATTCCTGTCCGATATTAGAAAGTGGGCCGCGGCATGGGGACCGGCACATTGGACGCGCCGCCGGAGATGGCGATCTTGTTGTCCCGGGTCGCCTTATCGCCTTTCGCCGTCACATCGTCCTTGTCGCCCTTGGCGGCCGTTGCGATGTCCTGGCCGCCGATCAGGCCGGCATAGACGAAATTGGGCTCGTGATCCATTTCGTGGATATAGGGCGACTGCACCTTGGTGCGGCCGAAGGGATCGCGGGTCTCGCTGCGCGCCTGCGCGCCCTTGGTGCTGCAGATGTCGGCCGTGACATCGGCGACATCGGCCGCAAGCGGCGCGTCGGGTCTCAAGGTTGCGAGCGTGTCGCGGGTGGACAGCTGGTTCTGGAAGCCTTTTTCCAGGAGATTGGCAGAATCGTCGGCGCGTGCCGCCAGGCTGTCGGTGCCGAGAACGACCGAGATCAGCGTACGGCCGTTGCGGGTTGCCGAGGCGATCTGGTTGAAGCCCGCCGCGCAGATGAAGCCGGTCTTCATGCCGTCGGCGCCGTCGAAACGGCCGATGAGCATATTGATGTTCGGCACCTGCTTGACGCCGTTGGTGAAGCCCTCGAGCGAGAAATAGCCGGCATATTGCGGGAACTCGCGGCGCAGCGCCACGCTGAGAATGGCAAGATCGCGCGCCGTCGTATATTGCCCCTTGCCGGGCAGGCCGTTCGGATTGATGAAATGCGAGTCGCGCATGCCGAGGCGCGCTGCTTCCGCATTCATCCGCGCCACGAAGCCCTGCTGCGAACCGCCGACCGTCTCTGCGACCGCCATGGCAAGATCGTTTGCCGATTTGACCAGCATCATCTTCAAGGCGTTGTCGAGCGTCATCTTCTGGCCCGGCTTGAAGTACATCTTCGCCGGCGGCTGTGCGGCAGCAAGCTTCGACATGACGACGGGCGTATCGAGCCGGATCTGACCGGACTGAATGGCTCGGAAGGTCACATAGGTCGTCATCAGCTTCGTGAGCGAGGCGGGATACCAGCGGCGAAACGCCTCCTGCTGGTCGAGAACGCGTCCGGTGCTGACATCGACGAGAATATGCGGATTGGCTCCGGCCGTTTGCGCGGTCGACAGGAAAAGCATGGATGTTGCTGCGGCCATAGGAACGAGCCGCAGGGCGGCATACAAACGATTCTGCTTCGTCGGCACGATCTATCCTTCAGAAGTCCGGAATTTTCTCGAAAGCTTCGTCTATTTAACCTATATGGCTAGGAGAAGGCAAAGGCGATTGACGACTTTATTTCCCGATGGCACGCCGCCAAGGCCACGATAAGCTGGCCAAGGCTGTGCCAAGGACCCGCAGGTTGAACCAGAATCGATATTGAGCAGCAGGAAAATCAGCATATGCCGATCTTGAACAGAGCCGCAGAACTCCAGGGCGAAGTGACCGAGTGGCGCCGCCATATCCATGCGCATCCCGAACTCCTCTATGCGGTCGAGAATACGGCCGCCTTCGTGGCTGAGAAACTGCGCGCCTTCGGCGTCGACGAGGTGGTGACCGGCATCGGCCGCACCGGCGTCGTCGGCCTGATCCGTGGCAAGGGCGAAGGGCGCACGATCGGCTTGCGCGCCGACATGGATGCCCTGCCCCTCACCGAAATCACCGGCAAGCCCTATGCCTCCCAGACTCCGGGCAAGATGCATGCCTGCGGCCATGACGGCCACACCGCCATGCTGCTGGGGGCTGCGAAATACCTCGCCGAGAACCGCAATTTCAACGGCAACATCGCCGTCATCTTCCAGCCGGCCGAAGAAGGCGGCGCCGGCGGCGACGCCATGGTCAAGGACGGCATGATGGAGCGTTTCCAGATCGCCGAAGTCTACGGCATGCACAATATGCCGGGGCTGCCCGTCGGCCATTTCGCCATCCGCAAGGGCGCGATCATGGCGGCGACGGATGAATTCACCGTCTCCATCAAGGGCGTCGGCGGCCACGCCGCCATGCCGCACAAAACGATCGATCCGATCGCCATTGGCGCGCAGATCGTCTCCAATCTGCAGCTCATCGCCTCGCGCAGCGCCAATCCGCTGAAATCGGTGGTCGTTTCCGTCACCAAGTTCAACGCCGGCAATGCGCATAACGTCATCCCGAACGATGCGAGCTTCGGCGGCACGGTGCGCACGCTCGATCCGGAAATGCGCGACCTGGCCGAACAGCGCTTCAAGCAGATCGTGACAGGCATCGCGACGAGCCACGGCGCGGAAGTCGAGATCGAATTCCAGCGTAACTACCCTGTCACCTTCAACCATGCCGACGAGACCGATCACGCGATTGCGGTGGCCGAGGAAATCGCCGGTGCAGGCAATGTCATCCCGAATATCGACCCGATGATGGGCGGCGAGGATTTTTCCTACATGCTGCTCGCCCGCCCCGGCGCCTTCATCTTCGTCGGCAACGGCGACAGCGCCGGCCTGCACAACCCGGCGTACGACTTCAACGACGAAGCCATCGCCCACGGCATTTCCTACTGGGTACGCCTCGCCGAACAGCGCCTCAACGCCTGAGGCCTGCCTCGATACCTCCGCGTGGTCTTTGAGGCCACGCGGAGCCTGCTTAAGACAGATTGTCTCCACGACGCAAAAAGGCTTGGCTTCGGGCCTTGGCTTTTGTATGGATCATGCCGAGTGGTCTCGTAGCTCAGCAGGATAGAGCATCAGATTCCTAATCTGAGGGTCACGCGTTCGAATCGCGTCGAGATCACCATTACACTCAAGCACTCAGTATCGCTCTTAGTCCGCGTTTCGAGCGGGCGAAGGTTGCGGCGATCACGATCTTTTCATGCGTTTCGCCTCGAGAACGGAGTATCCCGTGAGCCCCCAAGGCAAGCGTACATGAAACGACGCCGTTGCCGCGTCCTCCTTCTCCCCTCGGGGAGAAGGTGCCGACAGG
This sequence comes from Martinezella sp. CNPSo 3890, assembly GCF_057784455.1. NCBI lineage: Bacteria > Pseudomonadati > Pseudomonadota > Alphaproteobacteria > Hyphomicrobiales > Rhizobiaceae > Martinezella > Martinezella sp. CNPSo 3890. The sequence goes on from NZ_JBXSOR010000012.1 coordinate 87,848, forward strand.
CGGATGAGGGGGGTGTTGCCAAGGGTGCGAAAACCCACATTCAAATCGGTCAGCCCCCTCATCCGACCCTTCGGGCCACCTTCTCCCCGAGGGGAGAAGGAACTTTCGCCCATATGCGATCACTCTGCCGTGAGCCCCATCGGGCGCCGCGTAAACGCGAACTTAAAAGGCGGATATCACCCCACAGCGATCCTGTTCCTCACCAGCCGCACACCAGGAATGGATTCCGCGACCGCGGTTGCCCGCTTCACCTCCTGATAGGTTGCGACCGAACCGTGCAGGCGGATTTCCTGGCCTGCCGCAATCACGGTGACATCGGAAGCATCGATTCCGCCGGCAACGGCGAGCGCATTGGCAACCGCAGATTCCAGCGCCGAGCGCCTGGCCTGGTCGTTTTCCAGATAGAGCTCCATACCATGAAACGTTGCCGCCTTGAAAACCATTCATTGCCCTCCGCATTCAAGTGGTCGGAAAACGCAGCAGTTTGCATTTGGTTCAATGCAGATTGAAAAAAATATGACTAATTGCACATTCGCTTTCCGCGTGTGCCGGCGAGGGAACAGTTGCATGGCTCCGGACTTGCCGCTCCGCCCAATCCCCTGTAGAGCCATGGGGAGCAGCAGCAAATGCGGATACCTGAATGAACACCGGCAGCACGGCGCGTCGTCGCCTGACGATATTGGGTTCGACCGGCTCCATCGGCCAGAATACGCTCGACGTCATTGCCCAGCTGGGCGGGCGTGAGGCCTTCGATATCGCGGCAATCACCGGACATGACAATATCGGACTGCTGGCCGCACAGGCAAAGGCCTGCGGTGCCGCTTTTGCGGTGACGGCCAATGAGGAGCGCTATCAGGATCTGAAGGATGCGCTGGCTGGATCGGGCATTGCCGTCGGCGCGGGCAAGAATGCCTTGATCGAGGCCGCCTCCATGCCCTCGGACTGGGCGATGGCGGCGATCGTCGGCACGGCCGGTCTTGCGCCGACGCTGGCAGCCGCCCGCCGCGGCGCCGATATCGCGCTTGCCAACAAGGAATGTCTTGTCTCCGCGGGCGATCTCTTCGTGCGCGCCGTTGCCGAAGGCGGCGGCCGCCTTATCCCGGTCGATAGCGAACACAGCGCGATTTTCCAGGCACTGGAGGACGATCAGCAGCATGCGGTGGAGCGCATCATCATCACTGCATCGGGCGGCCCCTTCCGCACCTGGACGCGGGAGCAGATGGCCAATGTCACGCCGGCGATCGCGCGTGCCCATCCCAACTGGTCGATGGGCTTAAAGATTTCGATCGGCAGCGCCTCCATGTTCAACAAGGCGCTGGAGATGATCGAGGCCAAACACCTGTTCAATGTCCGGCCCGATCAGATCGAAGTGGTGGTGCATCCGCAATCCGTCATCCATTCCATGGTCGGCTATACGGACGGCTCGGTGCTGGCGCAGCTCGGCTGTCCTGACATGCGCACCGCCATCGGCTACGCGCTGACCTATCCCGCCCGCACCAGGCTCAATGTCGACCGGCTGGATTTCACCAAGCTCGCCCGGCTGGATTTCGAGGCGCCGGACGAAGTGCGCTTCCCGGCACTGCGCCTTGCCCGCACCGCACTGGAGCGCGGCGGCCTTCAGGGCGCAATCATGAATGCGGCCGAAGAAATCGCCTTCCACGCCTTTGTGGATGGCCGCATCGGCTTCCTCGAAATGGCCGATATCGCCGAGGCCGTCATGGAGGAGATGATTGGCATCGGCAGCGCCGACAGCATGGATGCGGTCTTTGCCGCAGACATGGAAGCACGACGACGCGCCGCAGCACTTGTCGCTCAGCGGGAAAAGGCTGCGTAAGTATAAGCCTACAATATATCGCAACTTTCCGCATTCGCTATGCAACCGCATATACGGTGGTTGCCATTCCCGGTGATGATGCTAGAGAGGAATTCCGGCTTCACTTTCAAGGGAATCACGATGCCGGACTTTTCCACGATCATTCTTTTTGCCGCCGCCGCGCTGGTGCTCACCGCCACGCCCGGTCCCGACATGCTTCTCATCGCCTCGCGCAGCGTCAGCCAGGGCCGCTCCGCCGGCTTTCTCACCTATGCCGGCATTGCGCTTGGAACCTATTGCCACGCCATGGCGGCAGCCCTCGGACTGTCACGGCTCTTTCTCACCGTGCCGGTCGCTTATGAGATCGTGCGTTGGGCAGGCTGCGCCTACCTGCTCTATCTGGCCGTCAAGACGCTCCGCTCCCAGGGTTCTGCGTTCACACCGTCGGCCGGGCTCAAGCGCCTTTCGGGTAAGCGCATCTTCGTCGAGGGCCTGGCAACCAATATTCTTAACCCGAAAATGGCCCTGTTCGTGCTTGCGCTCTTCCCGCAATTCGTCGATCCCAGCGGCTCGATGATCCTGCAGATGGCCTTGCTCGCCACCATTCTCAACGGGATCGGCTTCCTGGTGAACGGCTCCGTCATCCTGCTTGGCAGCCACATCCGCGGCCGGTTCTCGGCGATCAAGCGCCTTCCGAAGCTGCCGCAATATCTGCTGGCGACGGTATTTGCCGGCCTCGCCTGCCGCCTGGCTTTGGGAAGCCGCGGCTAACGACGGCACAAACAATCATTGCAGAAATCGGCATCGCACCGATATTCCGCAATGAAGCGCATTTTGATTTTGAGGCGGAAGCCGTCTCTTACGCAACGGCCCGGGCAAGCGCACAGCGAGACCAAAGCGCGTGCAGCGCACCGACCAGCTGTTCGATATCGCCATCGGAATGCAGCGGCGTCGGCGTGATACGCAGGCGCTCGGTCTTCTTCGGCACAGTCGGATAGTTGATCGGTTGCACATAGACGCCGGCATCGAGCAGCAGATCGGAAATCCACTTGCACTTGGCCGCATCGCCGACCATGACCGGAACCACATGGCTCGGGTTCGGCATGTGCGGAATGCCGGCCGCATCGAGCTGGGCGCGCAGCTTACGCACGCGATCCTGATGGCGCATGCGTTCGAACTGGCTGACCTTGAGGTGTTGGATCGAGGCGACGGCACCCGCAGCCAGAGCCGGCGGCAGCGACGTCGTGAAAATGAAGCCCGACGCAAACGAGCGGATGAAATCACAGAGCGCGGTCGAAGCGGCGATATAGCCGCCCATGACGCCGAATGCCTTGCCGAGCGTGCCTTCGATGACGGTCAGGCGATCCATCAATCCCTCGCGCTCGGCGATACCGCCGCCGCGCGGGCCATACATGCCAACGGCATGCACTTCGTCGAGATAGGTCATCGCGCCATATTTGTCGGCGAGATCGCAGATTTCCTTGATGGGCGCGATATCGCCATCCATGGAATAAACGGATTCGAAAGCGATCAGCTTCGGCGCCTTGGGATCGGCAGCCTTCAGCTTGGCTTCGAGATCGTGCAGGTCGTTATGCTTCCAGATGACCTTGTCACATTTCGCATAGCGGATGCCTTCGATCATCGAGGCATGGTTGAGCGCATCCGAGAAGATGATCAGGCCGGGAATGCGCGCGCCGAGCGTGCCGAGCGTCGCCCAGTTGGAGATGTAGCCCGAGGTGAAGATCAGGGCGGATTCCTTGCCGTGGAGATCGGCGAGTTCCTGCTCGAGCAGAACATGGTAGTGGTTGGTGCCAGAAATATTCCGGGTGCCTCCCGCACCCGCGCCACAGTGATCGATCGCCTGCTTCATCGCCTCGATCACTTTCGGATGTTGGCCCATGCCGAGATAGTCGTTGGAGCACCAGACGGTCACTTCCTGCGGGCCATTCGGGGTATGTCTGATAGCGCGGGGAAAATTGCCACGGCGGCGTTCGAGATCTGCGAAAACCCGATAACGGCCCTCATTGTGCAGGCCTTCCAGCTCGCCTTTAAAAAATGCTTCGAAATCCATCATATGCTCCAGTACCGTGCGACCGTTTTCGAGAATGCCGGTTCACACGTCAACCCCTCCGCATTGCTTTCGCGCCCACTGCGGCAAATGGCCCCTAATTTTGAACAATTCCAGACAAGAATAACCATTCACGTCAAATTGACAATCGAAACCATGCTGGAAACACTCTCTCCGGAGCGGAGGGTAAACCCTGCCGCTCCGGGCTTGTTCATGGCGAATCTAGGCGGCAGCCACAGCGCGCTTGGCCATAACCTTGATCAGATTGGCGCGATATTCGGCCGTGGCGTGCAAGTCGGACAGCAGCGCGGATGGGTCCACCGTCACGCCGGTAACCGCGTCCGGCAGAAAGTTCGCCGCAAGCGCCTGCTCCAGTTCGGCATGGCGGAACACGCCGTCCGCACCGGCACCGGTAATGGCAACGCGCACGCCCCCCGCGCCCTTGGCGACGAAGACCCCCGTCATCGCATAGCGTGAAGCCGGATTGGGGAATTTTGCGTAAGCTGCCCTTTCCGGTGCGTCGAAGGCGATGGAGGTGATGAGCTCCGCCCCTTCCAGTGCCGTTTCGAACAGACCCCGGAAGAAGTCGTCAGCCGCGATCTGGCGCCCGTCGGTGACGATGGTGGCATTCAGCGCCAGCATTGCCGAGGGATAATCCGCCGCCGGGTCATTATTGGCGATGGAGCCGCCGATCGTGCCCATGTGCCGGACATGCGGATCGCCGATCATGCCGGCAAGGTCGCAAAGCGCCGGACAGACCGCACGGATCGCTGCCGAAGAGGCAACCTCCGCATGGGTGGTCGCCGCGCCGATCGTGACCCTGCGGCCATCGACGCGAATTCCCTTGATCGAAGGGATATGCCGGAGATCGACGAGATCGCTCGGCGATGCCAGACGCTGCTTCATGGTGGCGATCAGCGTCATGCCGCCGGAGACATATTTGCCTTCGTCGGCATCAGACAGAAGCTTCACGGCTTCGTCGACCGAGGAGGCGCGATGGTAATTCGTTGCGTACATTGTCCTATCCTCCTCTCAGCCAGCCGCCCGCGCCGCTTCCCACACCTTGAGCGGGGTTGCCGGCATGGTCAGTCTGTTGTTGCCGATCGCATCGGTGATGGCGTTCATCAACGCCGGCGGCGAGCCGATCGCACCCGCCTCGCCGCATCCCTTGATCCCCAGGGGATTGTTCGGGCATGGCGTATTCTGATGCGAAAGCTGGAAGGACGGCAGATCATCGGCGCGCGGCATGGTGTAGTCCATGAAGCTGGCCGTCAGAAGCTGGCCGCTCTCGTCGTAATGTACGCCTTCCAGCAGCGCCTGACCGATACCCTGCGCGATGCCGCCATGCACCTGTCCCTCGACAATCATCGGATTGATGATGTTGCCGAAATCATCGGCCGCGACGAACTGCACGATCTCGGTTTTGCCCGTTTCCGGGTCCACTTCGACCTCGCAGATGTAGCAGCCGGCCGGGAAGGTGAAGTTTGCCGGATCGTAGAAGGCGGTTTCCTTCAGGCCCGGCTCCATGCCGGCAGGCAGATTGTGGGCGGTATAGGAGGCGAGCGCCACCTGGAACCATGGCAGCGCCTTGTCGGTGCCTGCCACTTTCACTTCGCCGTTCTCGATGACGATATCGCTCTCATCGGCCTCCATCAGATGCGCGGCGATCTTTTTTGCCTTCGCCTCCACTTTGTCGAGCGCCTTGACGACGGCGGACATGCCGACGGCGCCGGAGCGGGAACCATAAGTGCCCATGCCCATCTGTACCTTGTCTGTGTCGCCATGGACGATGGATACGCTGTCGATCGGCACGCCGAGGCGATCGGCGACCAGTTGCGCGAAGGTCGTCTCATGCCCCTGCCCGTGGCTATGCGAGCCGGTGAGCACCTCGATGGTCCCGACCGCATTCACCCGCACCTCGGCGGATTCCCAGAGGCCGACGCCGGCACCGAGTGCGCCGACGGCCTGCGAAGGCGCAAGGCCGCAAGCCTCGATATAGCAGCTCATGCCGATGCCGCGCTTCATGCCGCGGGCGGCTGCCTCCGCTTTGCGCGAAGGAAAACCATCCCAATCCGCCTGCTGCATGGCGGCATTCAGCGAGGCTTCGTAGTCGCCCGCATCGTAGTTCATGATGACGGGCGTCTGGTGAGGGAAGCTGCGGACAAAATTGATCCGCCGCAATTCCGCCGGAGAAACGTTAAGTTCGCGCGCAGCCGTTTCCACCGTGCGTTCCAGAAGATAGGTCGCCTCCGGACGCCCTGCGCCGCGATAAGCATCGACCGGCACGGTGTTGGTATAGACCGTGCGGACATTGGCATGGATCGCCGGGATCGCGTACTGACCTGACAGTAGCGTCGCATAAAGATAAGTCGGCACGCACGAAGAAAACAGCGACATATAGGCGCCGAGATTGGCGATCGTGTCCACCTTCAGCGCCGTGATACGGTTCTGCGCATCGAAGGCCATCTTGACCTTGGAAACATGATCGCGGCCATGGGCGTCGGTCAGAAAAGCTTCCGTGCGGTCAGCCGTCCATTTCACAGGCACACCGGTCTTCTTCGATGCCCAGAGGCAGACGATCTCCTCCGGATAGATGTAGATCTTCGAGCCGAAACCGCCGCCGACATCGGGCGCAATGACGCGCAGCTTGTTTTCCGGCGCAACATTATAAAAGGCGCTCATGACGAGCCGGGCCACATGCGGGTTCTGGCTGGTCGTATAACAGGTATAATGGTCTTCGGCCGCATCATAGATGCCGAGCGTAGCGCGCGGCTCCATGGCATTCGGCGAAAGCCTGTTGTTATGAATCTCGATTTCGGTGACATGCGCGGCCTCGGCAATCGCCTTGTCGGTCGCCGCTGCATCGCCCAGTTCCCAGTCGAAGATCAGATTATCGGGCGCTTCTGGATGGATCTGTGGCGCGCCGGCTTTCAGCGCATCCACCGCCTCGACAACGGCAGGCAGCTCCTCATAGTCGACAGCTACGGCTTCGGCCGCATCGCGCGCCTCGCCGAGACTATCGGCCACGACGATGGCGACGGCATCGCCGACATAGCGGACAGTATCGACCGCCAGCGGCCGCCACGCGCCCATCTTCATGGGAGAGCCGTCACGGGAATGGATCATCCAGCCGCAGATCAGATTGCCGATGCCATCATCAAGCAGCTGCTTGCCGTCGAGCACGCCGATCACGCCCGGCACGGAGAGTGCTGCCGATGCATCGATGCCCTTGATCTTCGCATGTGCATGCGGGCTGCGAACGAAATAGGCATATTTCATTCCCGGCGTCACCATGTCGTCGGTGTAGCGCCCCTTGCCCGTCAGAAATCGCTTGTCTTCCTTGCGCGCCACGCGCGCGCCAATGCCTTCAACGCCCATCACATCCTCCATTGGGGTTCCGGGCCTGGCAATCCGCCAAGATCACAGCCCGGGCGTTTAGCCAGACGGTCTCGGTGGAATTTATTCGGCCGCTTGGCTTGCGGCGTTCATCGCGGCATTGGCTGAAAGCACCGCCTTGACGATGTTGTGATAGCCGGTGCATCGACAGATATTGCCTTCGAGTTCACTGCGCACCGTCTTCTCGTCCAGCTTGCCGCCATGACGATTGATCATATCGACCGATGTCATCACCATGCCCGGTGTGCAGAAGCCGCATTGCAGGCCATGATGTTCCTTGAAGGCGGCCTGAACCGGATGCAGCTCGCCATTGGCGGCCAGACCCTCGATGGTTGTGATCTTGGAGCCGGAAGCCTGAACGGCCAGGATGGAACAGCTCTTCACCGACTTGCCGTCCATGTGCACGACGCAGGCGCCGCACTGGCTGGTGTCGCAGCCGACATGGGTTCCGGTCAGGCCGAGTTTTTCCCTGATGAAATGGACAAGCAGCGTGCGATCCTCGCACTCGCCGCTGACCGAACGGCCATTCACCGTCAAAGTCACTTTTGCCATATTTTCCTCCTCGCCTCTCCTCCAGAGGCAAGGAGCATCATTTGACTTTTTCGCAATCCAATCAACCTCTACTTTAGAGAGGAGGTGGATTTTCTGCCTCCCGGCAAGCTGTTTTCTTCTCCAGATGGCAAGCCGCCTTTTTTCAGCAATAAAAAAACTGCTATCCACCAATAGACAATCATATTTTGCACGATATTTTCTATCATTGCAGGACTGTAAAGACAGCCCATCGTGGTGGAGCTGAAGAATTGGGACGACGTTGGCCGGGGTTCGGCTTAACTAACGTTGGAGAGAGTAAATGAAGAAAGTTCTTATGCTCGCATTGGTCGGCTTGTCTATCGCAAGCTGCACGCCGACAGAACAGGGCGCTGGCATCGGCGCGGCATCCGGCGCGATCATCGGCGGCGCGGTCACCGGCAACGTCCGCGGCGCGGCAGTCGGCGCAGCAATCGGTGGCGTTTCCGGCGCCGTCATCGGCAGCGTCCAGGAACAACCCGGCCAGTGCTACTATCGCGACCGCTACGGCCGTCGCTACATCGACGATTGCCCGCGCGGTGGCTATCGCGGTGGTTACGGCGGCTATTGATCGATTGATCGATCTTTCATCGAATTTCGAAGGTCCCGGGCTGCAAGTCCGGGACTTTTTGATTCGGGCCGCAAATTCCTTTGGCAACGCGGCGAAACCTGGCTATCGCATGGTTTTGACAACCCAAGGGCGCTGTTTTTCGGGCCGCCCGAATATATGAGAATTCCAGCAAGAATCTCAGCGTTTCGCGCGCTAGCGGGCATATTTTCCCTGTTTTTGACTCCAAAACGGTACACCTGAGGGACTTTTGCCTCTATGGTGGCCGCGCGTTAACTCCCGGGAAACGTCAAACTGAGTAAGTTCTCATGTAACCGTAAAGCGGCGTATGCATAAAAGAACTGAACCGAGAAAGAGTATTGCGTATCGGCAGGCAGGAACCGTGGCAGCGGTTGCGGCAATGCTGGCGCTCGGTCCGGTGTGCGCCCAAAATGCCTTTGCATTCAAACTTTTCGGCATCAAGCTCTGGGGTGAAGACGAAACGGCCGATCAGGTTTCCGATCCCGTCCGCTACATGGTGGATTTCAAGTCCGATAATCTCGACAAGGACCTCAAGGAAGCATTGAGCGATAGCTCGATGCTGATCTCCGACGAAAAGAAGCCGGTATCCGGCGACCTTGGCGTCGTCGTCAAGGCGCGCGACGATCGCGACCGGCTGATAGCAGCGCTTTACGAAAAGGCCCGTTACGGCGGCGTGGTTACCATTGCCGTCAACGGCACGCCTCTCGACGCCTTGCCGCCGACGCCGACCTTCAGCCGCGCCAAGCCCGTTGCCGTCACCATCAGCGTCGATCCCGGCCCGGTCTTCAAACTCGGCAAGATCAACCTGCTTGGCGACGCCGCGAGGCTGGACCCGGCCAATTATGGCCTCGTGCGGGGCGGCGATGCCGGCTCATTGACCATTCTGAAGGCAGGCGACAAAATGGTCGTCGACTTCAAGAACGAAGGCCACCCACTCGCCAAACTGGACGAGCGCCAGGTCGTTGCCGATCATTCGACCAATACCGTGGATGTCTCGCTGAAGGTCGAAAGCGGCCCCGTCGCTCCTTTCGGCAATGTCGGCGTTACCGGCCAGAAGTCGGTCGATCCAGACTTCATTAAGCGCTATGCCCGCATCAACGAAGGCAAGCCCTACTCGCCCGACGAGCTGAAGAAGGCCTCGGACCGCCTGAGAAAGCTCGGCGTCTTTTCAAGCGTTACCATTCGCGAGGCCGACAAGCTGGCGCCGGATGGCAGCATCCCGACGACCATCGAGGTATCGGAAGGCAAGCAGCGCTTCTTTGGCGTCGGCGCCCAATATTCCACCATCGACGGCTTCGGGCTGCAGGGCTATTGGGGACACCGCAATCTCACGGGGCGCGCGGATTCGCTGCGCATCGAGGGCTCCATCTCCCGCATCGGCGAAACGACCGATGTTGGCCAGTTCGATTACACGGCCGGCATCACCTATGTCAGACCTGCGACTTTCTATCCTTCGGCGACCTTCACGGCCGGCCTCAAGATGCAGAGCCTGCATCCGGACGCCTACGACGCCAACACTGCGACGGCAAGCGGCAGCCTTGCCTATGAAATCAACGATCAGGATACGGTATCTGCCGGCGGCGAGGTGTCCTATGAATCCGATACCACCGATGCTTTCGGAAAACATAATTACCTGACGGTCGCGATCCCGCTCGAATACGTCAGGGACACGCGCGACAACAAGCTGGATCCGACCGAAGGCTTTCGTGCCTCCATCAGCGCCAAACCGAGCTATGAAGCAATGGGCGGCACGGTTTTCAGCTCCTTCGAAGGTTCGATCACCGGTTACAAGGGCATAGGCGCCAACAACAACGTGGTCTTCGCCGGCAAGCTGGCTGCGGGCTCGTTGCTGGGGGCAAACAGCATCGAGGACATTCCCGCGACCCGGCGTTTCTATGCCGGTGGCGGCGGCTCGGTGCGCGGTTACAGCTATCAGGAAATCTCGCCCTATAACTCCCACGGCGACGAAACTGGCGGACGCTCCTACGTGACCGCCTCCTTCGAAGCGCGGGTGAAGATCACAGACACGATCGGCGTCGTGCCTTTCGTTGATATGGGTAGCGTCACAGACAGCGTCTTGCCCGACGCGTCCGATCTGCGCATTGGCGCTGGCGTCGGCTTGCGCTACGCTACGCCCTTCGGTCCGATCAGGCTCGATGTCGCCGTGCCGTTGAAGAAATATGACAATGGCACATCTTATGGCATCTATGCCGGCATCGGTCAGGCCTTCTGATAAAGCCCAGAGTTGTCGCGGGCCTTTCAGCACACGGTTACGAAATTGAGGTTACTGTCGCTTTCATGAGCATATTGATTCGAATCCTCGGGAAATTGGTGCGCTGGATCGCCTATGCGGTCGTGGCAATCCTTTTGCTCGCGATTGCGGCTGTGCTCGTCGTCGGCCTCGTACCCTCCGCAACCGGTTATGCCGTCGATCAGGTGGCAAAGCTCGCATCTACGCCGGATCGTACCATCGCCATCGCCGCGCCCTCAGGACTGCTGAACGGCAATCTGAGGGTCGGTTCGATCACTGTGTCCGACACGAAAGGCCCCTATGCCAAGGTGCAGAACCTTGCCATCGACTGGTCTCCCCTGTCCTTGCTGACCGGCACCTTCCATGCCGATCGCGTCGCAGCCGATGTGGTCGATTTCGGACGGCTGCCGGTTTCGACGGTCGCACCCGCAACGGCAACGCAACCGGCAAGCTCCAGCGGTTTCTCCCTGCCCATCGCCATCGATATCGGAGCCATCGCCCTGCCTGATCTTCGCATCGGACAGGCCGTTGCCGGGCAGGACTTCGTTCTCGCCGCCGACGGCAGCGTCAAGGCAAACAGCAGCAGTATGGGTCTGACACTCAATGCCTTCAGGCACGATGTGCCGGATGCCAAGCTTTCCGCCGATATCGCCTTTGCTCCGGCCGACAATCAGCTGAAACTGAAGACACAGATCTCCGAGCCGCGCGACGGCATGCTGGCCGGGCTGCTGCACCTGCCGGGCGGCCCTGCCGTCAATATCGATCTTTCCGGCGATGGCCCTCTCTCCAACTGGGCCGGCAAGCTGCAGGCGTCACTCGACGGCAAGCCGACAGTCGCCATCAGCGGTCACCACAGCCTCTCCAACGACGGCCTGCACCACATCGATGTCAAAGGCGGCGGCGATGTCGATTCCCTCCTGCCGCCGACCATGCGCGCGCTCTTTGCCGGCCAGACCACCATCGATCTCTCCGCAACCTTCGACGGCAAGGGCAAGATCGATATTCAGACCGGCAATCTCGCCACAGGCAGCGCCGTGCTTGCCGCATCGGGCACGCTCGATCCCGCCGGCAACAACAGCCTCAATGCCAATCTCATCGGCACCTCCGGCCCCGTCGATTTCCGCTGGCCTATGGAAAGCGGCGAGGCACGCGCTCTGATCTCCCGGGTCGATATCGCACTGACGGGTGCAGCCCAATCGGTAAAGATCGACGCGAAAGCTGCTCTCGACAGCGCCAGCACGCCACAGGGCAATATCGGACAGATCAATCTCAGCGCCCGAAGCGATGCTTTCAATCTCACCGGCATGTCCGGCCCGCTGCAGCTTCGCCTCGTCGTCGGTCAGACGGCTTTCGTGAGCCCCGACCTTAACCGCCTCATCCGCGCGCCGATTGCGCTGACCGCGCCGCTGCAGCTCTCGCCCGATACGATCGGCTTCAACAATACGACATTGGAAAGCGCCAGCATCGGCGGCACCGTCAACGGCAAATATACGCTGTCGTCGAAGGCGCTGACGGGTAATTTCAAGCTTTTCGCCCTGCCCGGCGTTCTACCGGATGGTGTCTCGGACAAGTTCGAAGGCACGATCTCCCTGGAAGGCCAGGTCGCCGGCACGGTGCCGACCAAGATGACGCTCTCCAATCTTGCGGTGAAATCCAATGTCGCCGAAATCAATGGCAATGTCGCGCTCAACGACCAATCGCTGACCACAGATCTATCCGGCAAGGTACTCGACCTTTCCAAGCTCGTCCCGAACGCACAAGGACAGGCCGATATCGGTCTCAAGGCCAAGGGACCGCTCTCTGCACTCGGCATCGACGCGACCGTCAAGGCCGTCAATGTCAAGCTGGCGGGACGGCTGCTCGATACGCTCGATATCGGCGTGACCGGTACCGCCAATCCCAAGGCACCACAGGCAAATATCCAGGCAAATGGGGCAATCGACGGCAAGCCGATCCGCATCACCGCCGACGCCGTTTCCAAGGATGGCCGCACCAGTATCCCATCGCTGGCAGCCGAAATCGGCATCAACAAACTGCAAGGCAAACTGGATCTGTCGCCGAGCTTCGAGCCGACAGGCGCGCTGACCTTTGACCTGCCGGATCTCAGCCTTCTGGCCGCGCTTGCCGGCCAGCAGGCCGAGGGTGACCTCAAGGGCTCGCTCGACATCGCCAGCACCGGCGGCAAGATCGGCCTGAAAGTCAATGCAAACGGCAGCGGCATCCGCCGCGACGATCTCGTCATTAGCAAGCCGGCCGTGGCACTTGCCGTCGATGATCTCAAGGCCCTCTCTGCAAATGGCACCATCCGCGCCGATACGATCGCCTCCGGCGCCAACCGCATCGCCGATCTTAACCTGACCTTCACCCAGCAGGGCAGCCGCACGGATTTTGATCTGAAGTCGACCTATGATAGCGCGCCGCTGACGACACACGGCAGCGTCGAAACGGCTGGTGGCCAGACGACGGTGAGCCTCGACTCGTTTGCAGGCGCGCCGCGCACGATACCGGTGAAGCTCACATCGCCGACGAAGATCGTCATCAAGGACGGCATCGCCTCTCTGAACGGCCTGACCCTTCAGACCGGTGGCGGTTCAGTGACCGTTGATGGCACCGCCGGGCAGGTCCTGAACATCAATGCGAAGATCGCCAACCTGCCGGCGAGCCTGGCCAATGTCTTTGCGCCGACGCTTGCGGCAGAAGGCGTCATCTCGGGCACGATCGCGGTCACCGGCAAGGCCGCCTCGCCGGCCGTTGTCTTCCAGACCAACTGGTCGGGAGCAGCAACAAGCCAGACGAAATCCGCCGGCCTCGCCGCGCTCGGCATCAAGGCGGACGGCAAGTTCGCCGATAATGTCGTCACCATCAACACCAACCTGACCGGCCAGAGCGGCCTGGCGTTGAATGGCGGCGGCACCGTCGCCATTGCCGGCAACAAAGCGATGGCGCTGAGGTTTACCGGTAGTCTGCCGTTCGACGCCTTGGCAGGCCAGCTGGCCGCCCAGGGCCTGGTCATGACGGGTACGGCGAAAATCGACATGCAGATCGGCGGCACGACGGCAGCACCCGCCATCACCGGCTCGATTACCACCGACGGTGCCAAACTGGTCGATGTTCGGCGAAACCTGACGCTCAACGGCCTTGCCGTCACCGTAACACTCGACGGCAGGCAGGCGGTCATCTCGCGGCTGAGCGGCAACCTCACGAGCGGCGGCAGCGTTTCCGGCAGCGGCACGGTCGGCATTACCCCGGATGGCGGCTTCCCTGCCGATATCCAGATGAAGTTCAACAATGCGACCTATGTCGACGGGACACTCGTCACCGCGACGGTCAACGGCACGCTCGGCATCAAAGGACCGCTCATGACCGCGCCGATGCTGACGGGCAATCTTAGGATCAACAAGGCATCGATCACCGTGCCGCAGAAGCTGCCGGCCTCGCTGTCTGAGATCAACATCAAGCACAAGAATGCGCCGGCTGCGGTCAACGCCCAGTTCAAGGATCAGAAACCGGAGGCGCCGCGCAGCAAATCGACCACGCTCGGCATCGATCTGCAACTCGAGGCACCCTCGCAGATTTTCGTGCGTGGCCGCGGCATCGATGCCGAACTCGGCGGCAACATCACGGTGCGCGGCACGGCAGCAGAACCAATCGTGTCCGGCGGTTTCACCATGCGGCGCGGGCGTCTGACCATCTTGAGCCGTCGGCTTGACTTCACCGATACCAGCAAGATCACCTTCGGCGGCGATCTGACGCCGGCGCTCAATATGGAAGCGACGTCGACGGCAGGCTCCACCACCATTACGGTCGACGTCACAGGTCTCGCGACCGACCCGCAGATCGGCTTCTCCTCATCACCGGCCCTACCGCAGGACGAGGTGCTGGCACAGCTGATCTTCGGCCAATCCATGTCGAAACTATCGGCCATGCAGATCGCCCAGCTCGCCGATGCGGCAAGCCAGCTGGCCGGCGGACGCTCCACCTCGCTCTTCGAAGGCCTGCGCAGCCATCTTGGCGTCGACGATCTCGACATCTCGACGGATGCGAACGGCCAGGCACAGGTTGGCGCCGGCAAGTATATCAACAAGCGCACCTATATCGAACTGCAGCAGGGCGCTTCAAACAACACCAAGGCCATCATCAATTTTAACGTCGGTCGCGGCGTGAAGCTGCGCGGTGCGGCGGGATCCGACGGCGCCGGGGAAGCCGGCGTCGTCTACGAGCATGAATATTGAGAAGATCTCGCGCTTTTCTGCTCAGGCCAATGCGCGGCCACCTCGCCCTTCGAGGCTTTGCCGCTTTCGCCGACGCTCAATCGTCAAAGCACCTCAGGGTGAGACGAGGAGAGTTTTGCCGCCACGCATAGAAGATCAGCCCATGCTGAGGTGCGTAGGCTCCTGAGTCCGTCCAAGGGCTGTAGCCTCGAAACACGAAGCATCTCGTCGAACAAGGCGAGATTGCATTAAGATCGTCCATGCGCTTGTCATTTTGCGCAATCGGATTGATCAATCTGTCGAAACCCAGTCGATTTTGGACAATTTTTCATCTTTTTGCTGTCATCCAGACAATCGATAATGCGCGCCAACATAATTCAGACCGGTTCGGCTCTTCATGGATTCTCCGAACTGGTCTATCTCATTTTCATGCCGTCCCGGGCAAAGCCGCTACTGGCTCTTCCGGAAGCGCTCTAACCCTCGGAGCAATGCCGATGAATACGCAATCCACTCCCGTTACCCTGATCGGCGTCCCCCTGGAAGAAGGGTCCGGCCGCCGCGGCGCCGGCATGGGTCCGACGGCGCTCCGCATCGCAGGCATCGAAACCACCCTGACCGAACTTGGCCATCGCGTCACGGATAGCGGCGACCTGCATCCTGTTCCGGCAGCGGATCTTTCGGACCATCCCCACGCTCACAATCTGAAGATTGTCGGCGCTTTCACCCGTGCGCTGGAAGCAAAAGTCTACGATGTCGCATCGTCTGGCGGCTTCCCGCTGATCCTCGGCGGCGACCACAGTCTCTCCATGGGCAGCGTCTCCGGCATGGCCCGCCATGCGGCGGAGGTCGGCCGCCCGCTCTTCGTGCTCTGGCTCGACGCCCACTCCGATTTCAATTCGCCCGCCACCTCCCCCTCGGGCAATATTCACGGCATGCCCGTTGCATTCTTCTGCGGCGAAGCCGAGATCGAGGGTGTTCTGCCGGCCGGGCGGCCGCTGGTCGACCCGACGAAGGTCTTCCAGGTCGGCATCCGCTCCGTCGACCCGCGCGAGCGCGAGGAAATCCGCGAACACGGCGTCAACGTCTTCGACATGCGTTCCCTCGACGAGCAGGGTGTCGCCGCCATCATGCGCAAGGTGCTTGATACCGTCAGCGAAGCCAACGGCCTGCTGCATGTCAGCTTCGATGTCGATTTCCTCGATCCGGATATCGCGCCGGGCGTCGGAACCACCGTGCCGGGCGGCGCGACCTATCGCGAAGCGCATCTCATCATGGAGATGCTCTCCGACAGCAATCTCGTCTCGTCGCTCGATCTGGTCGAGCTCAACCCGTTCCTCGATGATCGCGGCAAGAGCGCCCGCGTGCTGGTGGAAATGGCCGCAAGCCTCTTTGGCCGGCGCATCTTCGATCGACCGACCCGGGCCGCCTGAGGCGCTGTCCGGCCGGCAGGGGAGTCCGGTGATGGATTGCCGGCGGGCGAGCATTCCTATCTGGCGCCATCCTCGTCCTTCGGCAGGCTCAAGATGAGGGTGGGGTAAGCCCTTCCTCGATATAGCTGGTTCTTGGCAGCAGAGCGAGACGATCAGCCTTCATGGTGAGGCGGCGCGTAAGCGCCCTCAAACCCGAGGGCGGGTGGCTGCTCTCCCTTTACAACCTCCATACTTCCAGCATCTTGCTTTGCCAGCCAATACTGTCGAAACCGCTTGTATAGGTTTAGGTTTAAGCAATCTTCTTGCCCTATCGTGCCAATAACGCGCCGCATCGGCGTCACGGGTTCAATGGGAAGAACGTTCATGGCCACGATCAATTCCACCAGCTTCAGCGGCGATACTCTGGAGATCATTGCCTTCCGGCTGCATGATCAGGAATTCTGCGTCAAGACCACCACGATCCGCGAAATACGCGGCTGGGCACCCTCGACGCCGATCCCGCACGCGCCGGCCGATGTCATCGGCGTCATGAACCTGCGCGGTTCGGTCATCCCGATCATCGATCTCGCTTACAAGCTCGGCATGCAGAGCACGGTCGCCAATGAGCGCAGCGCCATTGTCGTTGCCGAAGTCCACAACATGGTCATCGGCATGCTGGTCGACCGCGTCTCCGACATCCTGACGATCGCCTCCAGCCAGGTGCAACCGGTACCGGAAGTGACCGCCTCCTTCGATCGCGCCTATTGCGAAGGCATCATCGCCACGGAGAATGGCATGATCTGCTTCCTGAACCTCGCCAAGATGTTCAAGGAAAACGAAACAGATGAACTTGCCGCTTAACTTCGCCGCATAGTCCTTTTTAAGAAACCGCCGCTCTCTTGCGGCGGTTTTTTATTATCTCCTAATTTTAGCTAGTTATATTTTATTTAAATTATAATTTCTAATGAGCTAATTTTTACTCAAAATTAAAGAAGGAAACTCCATCATCGATTGTGAAGCGAGGAAAGAAAATACAATCTATACATTCCGACCATCCCTTGCGGAACGTCGTCCTTCGGCGTGCCGACGAGCGCGGCCGCCCGCTTCGAAGCCATTAAT
The DNA here is from genome assembly GCF_057784455.1 of Martinezella sp. CNPSo 3890. Taxonomy (NCBI): domain Bacteria; kingdom Pseudomonadati; phylum Pseudomonadota; class Alphaproteobacteria; order Hyphomicrobiales; family Rhizobiaceae; genus Martinezella; species Martinezella sp. CNPSo 3890. Next base: position 105,271 of record NZ_JBXSOR010000012.1, read on the forward strand.
CGACGCCCGACAAAGGCGAGCTTTCTAAGAGGGAATGGGAATGTTCAGTCTATCATCCGATGCCAGCCGCATTCTTTCCGCCGTTTCCAAATCGCAGGCCATCATCGAATTCGACATTCAAGGTAAGGTTCTGACCGCAAACGAGAATTTCTGCCGCACGCTGGGCTATGAGCTGAAGGAAATCGTCGGCAATCATCACCGGATGTTCTGTGATCCCTCCTATGTCACAACCCCTGCCTATCAAGATTTCTGGGCGCGTCTCGGCCGCGGCGAACATGATGCCGGCACCTACAAGCGTCATGCCAAGGGCAATCGCGAGATCTGGATACAAGCCTCCTACAATCCTGTCTTCCGCAACGGTAAGCCGATCAAGGTCGTAAAATTCGCTGTCGATGTCACCGAAGCCAAGAAGAAGGCAATCGACGATGCGGGCAAGCTAGAGGCGCTCTCGCGCTCGCAGGCCGTCATCGAATTCCTGCCGACCGGCGAAATTCTGACCGCGAACGAAAACTTCTGCAGCGCAATGGGCTATGCGCTCGGCGAGATCACAGGCAAGCATCACAGCATCTTCTGTGATCCTTCCTATGCCCGCACCGAGGAATACAAGCGCTTCTGGCAGCGCCTAGCGCAGGGCGAGTTCATCGCCAACGAATTCGTCCGCTACGGCAAGGGCGGCAAGGAAATCTGGATCCAGGCGGCCTATAACCCCATCGTCGACGCCGACGGCAAGGTCTACAAGGTCGTGAAATTCGCCACGGACGTTACCTCGCGCATGAGCGCCATCAACGAAATCGCCGGCGCCCTTCGCAGCCTGTCGGAAGGCGACCTGACGAAGACGCTCCAGCGGTCCTTCGTGCCATCCATGGAGCAGCTTCGCCACGATTTCAACGCAACGATCGAGAAGCTTTCCGAAACGTTGACCACCGTCGGCCACAATGCTAGCGCCATTGCCGCCGGCTCGCGCGAGCTCGGCCACTCAGCAGAAGCCTTCTCAAGGCGTACCGAACAGCAGGCTGCATCGGTGGAAGAGACGGCGGCGGCTCTGGAGGAAATCACCACGACGGTCACCGATTCCAGCCAGCGTGCGGAAGAAGCAGGGCGTCTCGTTGCCGAAACCAAACGCGGCGCCGAAGAATCCGGCACAGTGGTCCGCAATGCCGTCGCCGCCATGGATCAGATCGAGAAATCCTCCCGCGAGATTACCAACATCATCGGCGTCATCGACGATATCGCTTTCCAGACCAATCTTCTCGCATTGAATGCCGGTGTCGAAGCCGCCCGTGCCGGCGAGGCGGGCAAAGGCTTCGCCGTCGTGGCGCAGGAAGTGCGCGAGCTTGCTCAGCGTTCGGCCAGTGCCGCCAAGGAGATCAAGGCGCTGATCACGACATCGAGCCAGCACGTCAAGAATGGTGTCGGCCTGGTCGGTCAGACAGGCAGGGCGCTGGAGCATATCGTTACTCAAGTCGCCGATATCAACACCAACGTCGCCGCCATCGTGAAGGCTTCGAAGGAACAGACGATCGGCCTTCGGGAAATCAACTCGGCGATCAATTCGCTGGATCAGACCACTCAGCAGAACGCTGCCATGGTCGAGGAAAGCACGGCGGCAAGCCTCCGGCTCGCAAACGAAGCGGACGCGCTACATACGCTGCTTGCGCAATTCCGCCTCGCCGACTCGATGATCCGCGATATGGTGATGCGGCGCGCAGCTTGACCGCCAAACTTGCTGAAAAGCACGAGGCCGCCCCGAAATTCGGGGCGGCCTCGTCGTCTTGCGGAGGATCGTTTAGCCAAACAATGCGTAGGTGCTCTTGATCGTCACCCATACGCCCCAGAGGAGCGGAATGCCGACGAGTGCCCAGGCGATCAGCGCCTTGCCATCGAAACCGCCCGTGCCGATGCCGAAAGAGCCGGTGGGGCCGGCATTGGCGGCGGCGGTCTTTGCCTGTAGCGCTGCAACCTCTTCATCCGACATGAACGATTTGTCCGAGAGCGGCTTGACCAGCGAATTGGCGATCAAGCCCAGAGCCAGCATGCCCGCAAGAATATACATGGTGAAGGTGTAGAGCTGCGCACCTTCGACGCCTGCTGCCTTCTGTGCCTCGCGGATATAGTTGACGACGACAGGCCCGATGATCCCGGCCGTCGCCCATGCCGTCAGCAGCCGGCCATGGATCGCGCCGACGAACTGCGTCCCGAAAATATCGGCGAGATAGGCGGGAACAGTAGCGAAACCGCCGCCATACATCGACAGGATGATGCAGAGAGCGCCCACGAACAGCACTTTGCTATGGATACCGGCCGCCCAGGGAGCCAGGACATAGAGCGCAATGCCGATGACGAAGAAGCAATAGTAGGTGTTCTTGCGGCCGATCTTGTCGGAGAGTGACGCCCAGAAAAAGCGGCCGCCGATGTTGAAGAGCGACAGCAGACCGGCAAAGCCGGCGGCTATGGCAGCGACGGTGGCGATCTGATCCTTGCTGAGATCGGCGAATTTCACATCCGGCAGGCCGATGAGGGCTCCGCCGAAAATCTCCTGCAGCATGGGCGAGGCCATGCCGATGACGCCGATGCCGGCCGAGACGTTGAGGCACAATACTGCCCAGATCAGCCAGAACTGCGGGGTTTTGTGGGCATCGCGGAGATGCACATGCTTGGTGGTGATCATCGAGCTCTTGGCGGCAGGCGCCGTCCAGCCCTCAGGACGCCAGCCGGCCGGCGGCAGGCGATAGCCGAAGGCGCCTCCCATCATGAAGACGAAATAGATGGCCGCCATGACGATGAAAGTCTGCCAGACGCCCACCGATCCATCCGTGCGAAAGTGGTTCATCAGCAGGCTCGCAAGCGGCGCCCCGATCATCGCGCCGCCGCCGAAACCCATGATCGCCATGCCGGTCGCCATGCCGCGCCGATCCGGAAACCATTTGATCAGCGTTGACACGGGTGAAATATAGCCGAGACCAAGCCCGATACCGCCGATGACGCCGGCGCCGATCCACATGATCCAGAGCTGATGGAAGATGACGCCAATCGCGGCAATCAGGATACCGCCGCACCAGCAGCAGGCAGCGACTACGCCGGCCTTGCGCGGCCCGGCCCGTTCCAGCCAGCCGCCCCAGATGGCAGCGGAGGAGCCGAGCAGCACGAAGAAGAGCGTATAGATCCAGCCGAGATCGCTGACGCGCCAGTCGCAGCTTGTCGTGAACAGGGCAGTGAGAAGATTGAGGCTGGCGCATTCTGCAGGGGCTGGAGTCGGTGTACCGAGCGCCTTGGAGAGCGGCAGCCAGAACACGCTGAAGCCATAGGCCATGCCGATGCAGAGATGGATCGCCAGCGCCGCCGGCGGCACGAGCCACCGGTTGAAGCCCGGCTTGGCGATAATTCGCTCACGGTCGAGCAGACCCGCCGTCGCCGTCCCTCGGGAAATATTCGTATCCGCAGCCGTCATGAACAACTCCTCCTTGCTTCAAAGACCGGCACCCTTCCTCAAAGGAATCGCATTCGACGATAGAGCCTCCACTCTCCATCCCAATGCGCCATCTGTGCTAGTATTAAGCCGACTTAATTTCCTCGGCCGGCGCCGGCCTGTGGATCAGCGAGGCCGCCTCCAGGACCAAAGGGTTCAGCCCACTGTCGCCATGATCGATGATCGCGAACAGCTGTCTCCGCATGCGCGGCTCCCAGAATTTGTTGATATGCGTAGCCACACCCTGCACCGCCTCGCCCGCCGGCTGTGTCTTGAAGAAGGTGGCGATCTGGTTCGCCATATAGATGAGCTTGGTCTCGGTCTTGCCATGCGGCGTTTCGTCAGGCGACATCGGCGATGCTCCCCGTGATGATGCGATGCGGGTGGGTGAAAATCTCGAAATCGTCGCCGCGGACCAGCGCCACCAGCGTCATGCCGGCCTCCTCGGCCGTACGGATCGCAAGCGCCGTCGGCGCGGAAATCGCTACAAGGACGGAACTGCCTAATATCGCCGCCTTCTGCACCATCTCGACGGACAGCCGGCTGGTGACGGCGACCACACCTTCCGCGCCTTTATGGCCCGAACGGATGACAGCACCGCAGAGCTTGTCCAGTGCATTATGCCTGCCGACATCTTCGCGCACGGCAAGCAGACCTTCGGACGGGATATAGAAGCCCGCGCCATGCACAGCATGCGTCTCGCGATGCAGCGGCTGGGCATCATTGAGGAGAGCGATGGCGCGAACGATATCCCTCTGCGTCAGCTTCAAAGCAACTTTCGAGACATCCGGCACCTTGCGAACTGCCTGCTCGATCGATTCGATGCCGCAGAGACCGCAGCCGACGGGGCCTGCCATATGGCGGCGGCGCAGCCGCAAGGCATCCGCGGCATCATCGACGAGCGTGATCTGCACGTCGATCCCCTGCTCGTCCTCGATCGGCTCGATCGCAGCAATCTCACTCATATCGGTGATGATGCCCTCGGTGAGGCTGAAGCCGACAGCGAAATCCTCGATATCGGCGGGCGTACCCATCATGACCGCGTGCGAGGTGCCGCCATAGGAAAAAGCGATCGGTACTTCCTCGGGGACAATTCGGGAGCCGGACCGCACCAACCCGTTGCGGCGGGCGGTCTCGGGGACGGGGGTGGTGGGCGTGAATTTGGTCATTATCCGGTCTCCCCTTCTCCCCCTCGGGGAGAAGGTGGCGCGAAGCGTCGGATGAGGGGGGCGAGGAGCGACGGCTCCGAGCGTCCTGAGCGCGAGCGAAGGGCCATTCTTCCCGCGCGAAAAGACCCCCTCATCCGCCCTGCGGGCACCTTCTCCCCAAGGGGAGAAGGAGAAAGCATCCTCAAACTCACTCCGCAGCCTCCATCTTCCCAACGATGCGTCGGGACTGCCGGGCCTGTTCATCATACTCGACCTGCCACTGCGATGGACCATTCGAGGGCGAGACCTGCACGGCCGTCACCTTGTATTCCGGGCAGTTCGTCGCCCAGTCGGAATAATCCGTGGTAATGACGTTCGCCTGCGTGTCCGGATGATGGAACGTCGTATAGACGACACCGGGCGCGACGCGGTCGGTAATCAACGCCCTGAGCGTCGTGTCGCCGGATCGGCTGCTGAGCCGCACCCAATCGCCCTCGCGGATGCCGCGCTGCTCGGCGTCGTGCGGATGGATCTCCAGGCGGTCCTCCGCGTGCCAGACGACATTCTCCGTGCGCCGCGTCTGGGCACCGACATTGTACTGGCTGAGGATACGCCCGGTCGTCAGTAGCAGCGGGAAGCGCGGGCCGGTGCGCTCGTCGGTCGGGACATATTCCGTGCGGATGAACTTGCCCTTGCCGCGCACGAAGCCATCGACATGCATGATCGGCGAGCCGAGCGGCGTCTTCTCGTTGCAGGGCCACTGCACCGAGCCCATCTTTTCCAGATAGTCGTAGGAGACGAGCGCGAAGCTCGGCGTCGTCGCGGCGATCTCGTCCATGATTTCGGACGGATGCGTATAGTTCCAGCCGAGACCCATGGCCTGCGCCATCTTCTGTGTCACTTCCCAATCGGCATAGCCGTTGCGCGGGGTCATGACCTTGCGCACGCGGTTGATGCGGCGCTCGGCATTGGTGAAGGTGCCGTCCTTTTCCAGGAAGGTCGAACCGGGCAGGAAGACGTGGGCGTAGTTGGCGGTCTCGTTCAGAAAGAGGTCGTGGACGACGACGCATTCCATCGCAGCAAGGCCGGCCGCAACATGCTTGGTGTCCGGATCGGACTGGAGAATGTCCTCACCCTGGATGTAGATGCCCTTGAACGTGCCTTCGACGGCGGCATCGAGCATGTTCGGAATACGCAGGCCCGGCTCGTTGTTGAGCTTCACACCCCAGAGCTTTTCGAAGATATCGCGGGTCGCATCGTCAGAGATGTGGCGATAGCCCGGCAGCTCGTGCGGGAAGGAGCCCATGTCGCAGGAGCCCTGCACGTTGTTCTGTCCGCGCAGCGGATTTACGCCGACGCCCGGACGGCCGATATTGCCCGTCACCATGGCAAGGTTGGCGATCGCCATGACGGTGGTCGAGCCCTGGCTGTGCTCGGTGACGCCGAGACCGTAATAGATCGCGCCATTGCCGCCCTTGGCAAACAGACGAGCGGCGCCGCGTACTAGTTCCGGAGAAACGCCGGTGTATTTTTCCGTTTCCTCCGGGCTGTGCTGCGGTTCGGAAACGAAGGCAGCCCAATCCTCGAATTCGGACCAGTCGCAGCGCTCGCGGATGAATTTCTCGTCGAACAGGCCTTCCGTCACGATCACATGTGCCAGTGCCGTCAGAATGGCGACATTAGTGCCTGGCTTCAGCGGCAGATGATAGCTGGCTTCGACATGCGGCGTGCGCACAAGATCGATGCGGCGCGGATCGATAACGATGAGCTTGGCGCCTTGGCGCAGCCGCTTCTTCAGGCGCGAGCCGAAGACCGGATGACCGTCCGTCGGGTTGGCGCCGATGACAATGACGACATCGGAATGCTCGACGCTGTCGAAATTCTGCGTGCCGGCGGAGGTGCCGAACGCCTGGCCGAGGCCGTATCCCGTGGGAGAATGGCAGACGCGGGCGCAGGTATCGACATTGTTGTTGCCGAAGCCGGCGCGTACCAGCTTCTGCACCAGATAGGTTTCCTCATTGGTGCAGCGCGAGGAGGTAATGCCGCCGATGGAATCGCGGCCATACTGATATTGCAGCCGCTTGAACTCGGTGGCGATATGGGCAAAGGCCTCATCCCATGTCACTTCACGCCAGGGATCGCTCACCTTCTCGCGGATCATCGGGTTAAGGATGCGGTCCTTGTGGGTCGAATAGCCATAGGCGAAGCGGCCCTTGACGCAGGAATGGCCGCGATTGGCCTGGCCGTCCTTCCAGGGCACCATACGCACCAGCTCCTCGCCGCGCATCTCCGCCTTGAAGGAGCAGCCGACACCGCAATAGGCGCAGGTGGTGACGACCGAATGCTCCGGCTGGCCGATCGAGATCACAGATTTCTCGGTCAGTGTCGCCGTCGGGCAGGCCTGCACGCAGGCGCCGCAGGAAACGCACTCGCTGTCGATGAAACTCTCATGCATGCCGGGCGAGACCCGCGAGCCGAAGCCGCGGCCCTCGATCGTCAGCGCAAACGTGCCCTGCACTTCCTCGCAGGCGCGCACGCAGCGCGAACAGACGATGCACTTCGAAGGATCATAAGTGAAATAGGGGTTCGACTCGTCCTTCGGCATCCATTTCAGATTGATGTCGCCGTTGTTGCGCGCCTTGACGTGGTTGTCGCCCTCATAGCCGTAGCGCACATCGCGCAGGCCGACGGCGCCAGCCATGTCCTGTAGCTCGCAATCACCATTGGCGGCGCAAGTCAGACAGTCGAGCGGGTGGTCGGAGATATAGAGTTCCATCACGCCGCGGCGGATGTCCTTCAGCCGGCCGGTCTGCGTGTGAACGACGAGGCCGGGTGCCACAGGCGTCGTGCACGAGGCCGGCGTGCCGTTGCGGCCTTCGATCTCGACGAGACAGAGGCGGCAGGAGCCGAAGGCATCGACCATATCGGTGGCGCAGAGCTTCGGCACCTGAATGCCTGCTTCCATCGAGGCGCGCATGATCGACGTACCCTCGGGCACCGTGATCTGGCGACCGTCGATGGTGAGCGTCACCATGGTTTCGGATGTGGAGGCCGGCGTGCCGTAATCGATTTCTGGAACGAGGGACATGGGTCTTACTCCGCCGCTTCAATCAAGGGAGCCGGAGAAAAATCCTCCGGAAAATGGGTCATCGCGCTCATGACGGGATAGGGCGTGAAGCCGCCGAGCGCGCAGAGCGAACCGAACTTCATGGTGTTGCAGAGATCGGCAAGCAGCACCCGGTTTTTCTCCGGCTCGATCCCTCGCGCGATCTTGTCGGCCGTCTCGACGCCGCGCGTCGAGCCGATGCGGCAGGGCGTGCACTTGCCGCAGCTTTCGACCGCGCAGAATTCCATGGCGAACCGCGCCTGCTTCAGCATGTCGGCGGTATCGTCGAAGACGACGATGCCGGCATGGCCGATGAGACCGTCCTTGGCCGCGAACGCTTCATAGTCGAACGGCGTGTCGAACAGCGCGCGCGGGAAATAGGCGCCCAGCGGCCCACCCACCTGCACGGCCTTGACCGGCCGCCCTGTCGCTGTGCCGCCGCCGATCCGGTCAACGATGTCGCCGAGCGAAAGACCGAAGGCCGTCTCGTAGAGGCCGCCATGCTTGACGTTGCCGGCGATCTGCAACGGGATCGTGCCGCGCGACCGGCCCATGCCGAAATCGCGATAGAAGGCAGCACCCTTGTCCATAATGACGGGGACCGAGGCGAGCGAAATCACATTGTTGATGACGGTGGGACAGTTGAACAGGCCCTTATGCGCCGGCAGCGGCGGTTTGGCACGTACGATACCGCGCTTGCCCTCGAGGCTGTTCAAGAGCGCCGTTTCCTCGCCGCAGACATAGGCGCCGGCGCCGGTGCGGATTTCCATGTCGAATGCCTTGCCGGAACCAAGCACGGATGCGCCGAGAATACCGGCCTTGCGCGCGATTTCGACAGCTTCCGTCATGGCGGCGATCGCATGCGGATATTCCGAACGCGTATAGACGAAGCCCTTGGTCGCGCCCGTCGCGAGGCCTGCAATCGCCATGCCCTCGATCAGCACGAAGGGGTCGCCTTCCATGATCATCCGGTCGGCGAAGGTGCCGCTATCGCCCTCGTCCGCGTTGCAGACGATATATTTGCGTGTCCCCGGCGCATCGAGCACCGTCTTCCACTTAATGCCGGTCGGGAAACCCGCGCCACCGCGGCCGCGAAGGCCGGAATCGGTCACTTCCTTGACGATATCGCCAGCAGCCATGCCGATGGCGCGGCGCAGACCTTTCAGGCCGCCGTGCGCTTCGTAATCCTGCAGCGAAAGCGGGTCGGTGATGCCGCAGCGGGCAAAAGTCAGGCGGGTCTGTTCCTTGAGGAATGGGAGGCTTTCGACCTCCCCAAGACAGAGCGGATGCTCGCCGCCTTCGGCGAGCCCGGCATCGAATAGTGCGGGAACATCCTTGGCCTTCACCGGTCCATAGCCGATGCGCTTGCCGTCGATCTCGACTTCGACCAGGGGCTCGAGCCAGAACATGCCGCGCGAGCCGTTGCGCACGATGCGCGCATCGAGCCCGCGCTTGGCAATCTCCTGCGTGACGGCTTGCGCCACCTTTTCCGCACCCAGCGAAAGGGCGGCGGCATCGCGAGGGACATAGATGGTGAGTGTCATCGGCGCGCCTCCTTGACAAGGTCGTCCGCGCTTTCATCGTCAAGCCGGCCATAGAGCTCGCCGTCGAGCATCGCAGCCGGAGCGCAGGCGCAAAGCCCGAGACAGTAGACCGGCTCCAGCGTGACGCTGCCATCGAGGGTCGTCTGATGGAAATCGATGCCGAGCAGCCGCTTGATGCGCTCCGTCAGCGCATCGCCGCCCATCGACTGACAGGCCTCGGCGCGACAGAGCTTCAGCACATGCCTGCCGGCCGGATGATCGCGATAGTCATGATAGAAGGTCATGACGCCGTGCACTTCGGCGCGGGAGAGGTTCAGTGCCTTGGCGATCAGCGGCAACGCATCCTGCGGCACATAACCGAATTCTTCCTGGATCCCATGCAGGATCGGCAAAAGCGGCCCCTCCATCGATTTCATGCTATCGATGATGATGCCGGCGCGGGTTGCGACATCGCCCGCAGCCTGATTCAAACTCATTAGCAGCCTCCCGCGCATAGCTCCGAAGATCGAAGGCGAATCTTCGGAAAAGGCCTATGCGGCATTTCCTCCTGGCGCGCGATCGACACGCCATGTCGTTAAGGTCGCAGGGAGAAGGCTGGGGATCAATAAGGCAGTCTCGTTGCTCGATAGAAAATTTCTATCGATTCTCGTCCTCTTCCGCGAGCAATCTTGCCTCGTGCAACAAGGCAGAGACGAGGGGCGTGAAGGGTTCACGATGTGTGGCGACCAAGCCGACAAGATGCTCAGCGTCAGGCTCCGTGATTGGGATCTTATGAATATCCGCCGGAAAACCGAAGGAATCAGCGATATTCTTCGGCATGATGCTCGCCCAGCGCCCGGTCTGCACATGCGAAAACAGCACGATCATCGAATTGGATTCCAGCGTCGGCCTCGCCGTTGCGCCTGCCTCGGCAAGATGCCGATTGATAATGCGGCGATTCTGCATGTCGGCAGTCAATAGACAAAGCCGAAGATCGCCGACTTCCTTCCAGGTGACGGTCTTGCGCTCGGAAAACGGGCTGCCCGCCGCGGTAATCAGGTGATAGCGCTCGGCATAGAGCGGCACGCTGGTGACACGGCCGAGCGGCTCGTTTTCCAGATAGGTAATGCCGGCATCGATCTCGAGATTTTCCAGTAGGCTCAGAACCTGCAGCGAATTGCGCGATAAAATGGAGAAGGTGACGTCCGGGTGTCTTTCCTGGAAAGGCGTGGTGATTTTCTGCACCATGGCGAGCGCTGTCGGAATGGCGGCGATCCGGATATGGCCGGCGAGGCCCTTGCGCGCCGCGCGCATCTCCTCGCGCATTGTGCGGCTGTCGCCGACGATGCGGCGGGCCCATTCCAGGACACGCTGCCCCTCGGGTGTCAGTCCCTGAAAGCGTGAACCGCGGCTGACGAGCATTACGCCGAGCTGATCTTCCAATTGCCGGATTGCCGCCGATAAGGTCGGCTGCGTCACACCGCATTCCTCGGCAGCACGTCCGAAATGCTTCTGATTCGCCAGCGCGATGAAGAATTCCAGCTTGTCGATCATCCCGCTCTCCCGAAGTGAAAGGGTTAGACCGACAGCCCGGTGAACGCAACATGCAAGGCTGCTACAGACGTCAACATTCGCCCTGACAGAAAGCCTTCTGCAGCGAATCCACGACGGCGCAGATTTCCGACCGCGCGACGGCATAATGGATGAGTCGCCCTTCGCGGCGCGTATCGACCAGCTTGTCCAGGCGAAGGCGTGCCAAATGCTGCGACACGACGGCCTGCGGCAGATCAAGAAGAGCCTCGAGCTCCATCACCGTTTTCTCGTGCTTGGCAAGCGTGAAGAGAATTGCCAGGCGGGTCTCATGCGATAGTGCTTTCAGCAGGGCGCTCGCCTTTCGCGCCCTGTCAGTCATTTCCTCAACATCACGTTCCGCTGCACCGCCCTGCGGTAGAGACGACGACATATGACAGCCTCTAGTAAGAAATCCCCCAGAGGTATGCTTATAATATTATCAAATCAGAAGCTGATTCAAAAAGACACGGAAAACCAAAAAAGGTCCGTTTTATCAGCAGATAAGCTGCCCGCCATTGATCTCGAGCACCTGCCCGGTGATGTAGCTGGAAAGCAGGGGCGCTGCGAGAAAGAGATAGGCGGGCGCGCAATCTTCGGGCGTTCCCAGGCGCTGAAGTGGGATCGATTTGCGCGTCTGCTCCAGCTTCTCTCTCGAGGAATAGCGCTCATGAAAATCGGTTGCTATCGTTCCGGGCGAGACGCAATTGACCCGTATGCCATCAGGTGCCAGTTCGCGCGCCAGTGCTTTCGAGTAGGTTGCGACAAAGGCCTTCGAGGCGGAATAGATCGCCGATCCCGGGCTGTCGCCGGTCAGCGCCGAAATCGAAACCGTATTGACGATCGCCGCCTGTCCGGCGGCCCGCAGCAGCGGCAACAGTCCTCTCGTCACCTCCATCACGGAAGTCTGATTGAGATGAACGATCTGCTCGTATTGTTCGTCCGTAAGCTCGCCGGCTGGAAATCGTCCGACCATGGTGCCGGCATTGTTGACAAGCACGTCGATGCGGTCGAAACGCTCGCCGGCAGCGCTAACGAAATCACGCGTACCATTGCGGGCGGCGAAATCGCCGGCAATGAGAAACGCGCGGCGCTCGGCTTCCGCTTCCATCAGAAAATCAGGCAAATCGCGACTGCCATCGCGGCCAACATGAACAAGGACATGGGCTCCGCAATCGAGAAACTGGCGCGCGACCTCCAGCCCGATGCCACGGCCGGCGCCAGTGACCACGACGTTGCGATTTTCGAATAGCTTCGGATGAAACACGATGACCTCCCCAACCGCACTATTCGCGCGCCGGTAATTGCGGAATTTTCACTTTATCATATGATGACGAAAAAACGAAAGAAAGGGAGCGAAAACCATGTTCCTGTCCGGGCGTCAGACAGAGATCCTCGAAATCGCCAAGGCGGAGGGCCGCGTGCTGGTGGAAGAGCTGGCGATGCGCTTCTCGGTCACGCCGCAGACCATTCGCAAGGACCTGAACGACCTCTGCGACGGCCGCGTGCTATCGCGCGTGCATGGCGGCGCGATCTTTCCCGGCGGAACCGAGAACGTGAAATATGAGGCGAGACGCTCCATCGCCGCGCCCGAAAAACAGGCGATCGGCCGCGCCGCAGCAAGCCTGATCCCCAACAATAGCTCGCTTTTCATCAATATCGGCACAACGACGGAAGCCGTCGGCGAGGCGCTTCTTGGCCATCACGAATTGATGGTCATTACCAATAATATCAACGTTGCCAATAAGTTGCGTATTTTCCCCTCCATCGAGGTCGTCATTTCCGGCGGTGTCGTGCGCGGCTCGGATGGCGGCATCGTCGGTGAAGCCGCCGTCGATTTCATCAAGCAGTTCAAGGTTGATTATGCTGTCATCGGCGCCTCCGCGATTGACCCCGACGGCGCGCTTCTGGATTTCGACTTTCGCGAAGTGAAAGTCGCGCAGGCCATCATCGCCAATGCGCGGCACGTCATTCTCGTCGCCGACAGCACCAAGTTCGAACGAACCGCTCCGGTTCGCATCGGCCATCTATCGCAGGTTCATACCTTCGTAACGGACGAATGCAGCATCGAATCCGTGCGCTCCATCGCCGCGGAACATGACGTGCATCTTGTTGAAACCTCTCGCAGACCAGCTTGATCGGCGCGCTTTCCGTCAAGAAACGTTCGTTTGACATTCGTATCTGTTTCGCTTTAGATGGATTAGTTTCGATTTTCCATCTTCAGGGGATGGCTGACCTTTGCGGAGGGGCGGGTGAGCGAGCAGGTCTACGATATTTTCGTTATCGGCGGCGGCATCAATGGCTGCGGCATTGCCCGCGATGCCGTTGGGCGCGGCTATAAGGTCGCGCTCGCCGAGATGAACGACTTCGCCTCCGGCACGTCGTCGGGCGCCACCAAGCTCATCCATGGCGGGTTGCGCTATCTCGAACATTACGAATTCCGTCTCGTGCGCGAATCGCTGATGGAGCGCGAAGTGCTCTGGGCGATGGCGCCCCATATTATCTGGCCGATGCGCTTCGTCCTGCCCTATCACAAGGGTGGCATCCGCCCGGCCTGGCTGATCCGCCTCGGCCTTTTCCTCTACGACCACCTTGGCGGACGAAAGCTGCTGCCACCGACCGCGACGCTGGACATGAAGAAGGATCCGGCGGGCAAGCCGCTGAAGGCGCTCTTCACCAAGGCTTTTGAATATTCCGACGGCTGGGTCGACGATGCCCGCATGGTGGTGCTGAATGCGCGCGATGCGGCCGATCGCGGCGCAACGATCATGCCGCGGACGAAAGTGATCTCCGCGCGCCGCGAAGGCGCGGTTTGGGCGATCGAAACGGAGAATACGATCAGCGGCGAGAAGCGCCAGTTTCGTTCGCGCATGCTGGTCAATGCGGCGGGTCCTTGGGTCGATCAGGTGCTCGCCGGTGCCTTCGGCAAGAATCAGGTGCACAATGTCCGTCTCGTCCAGGGCAGCCATATCGTCGTGCGCAAGAAGTTCGATGATCCCCGCGCCTATTTCTTCCAGAACCCGGACAACCGCATCATCTTCGCCATCCCCTACGAGCAGGACTTCACGCTGATCGGCACCACGGATCGCGACTACAAGGACGATCCGAAGGATGTGAAGATCACGGCAGAGGAGACGGCCTATCTCTGCAATGCCGCCAGCGAATATTTCAAGGAGCCGGTAAAGCCCGAGGATATCGTCTGGACTTACTCGGCCGTGCGCCCGCTCTATGACGATGGCGCATCGAAGGCGCAGGAAGCCACGCGCGATTACGTGCTGAAGGTCGAAGGCGAAGAAGGCCAGGCACCGCTGCTCAATGTCTTTGGCGGCAAGCTCACCACTTATCGCCGCCTCGGCGAACATGCGCTGGAGAAGATCGGCGAGGCCATCGGCCTGAAGGGTACGCCCTGGACTGCCGGCAGTTCGCTGCCCGGCGGCGACTTTCCGGTTCGCGGCTATGAGGCCGAAGTCTCCAAGCTCAAGTCGCGCTATTCTTTCCTTGCCGATCCGCATGCCCGCCGCCTCATCCGCCGCTACGGCACACGCGCCGCCATGATCCTTGGCAACGCAAAGACGGTCGCCGATCTCGGCCGCTGTTTTGGAAGCGATCTCTACGAGGCGGAAGTGCGCTACCTGATGGAACAGGAATGGGCGTATGACGCCGCAGACATCCTGTGGCGGCGCTCCAAAAAGGGTCTTTATCTTTCGAAGGAAGAAGCCGCAGCTCTCGACGGCTATATGGCAGAGAGCCACGTCCACGCCTGAGTCGCCAATTCACTCTCCGGGATCGAGCAGCCGCGGGCCTGCGCCTTCTTCGGAAAGCACATCCCACGGATTGCGCAAGGGACAGCTGTCGAGCGAAAGGCAGCCGCAACCGATACAGCTGTCCAGCTGAGCGCGAAGTCCCTGCAGGCGCTTGATGCGAGCGTCGAGATCGTCCTTCCACCGCTCCGAAAGCGCCTTCCAGTCGGACGCGGTCGGCGTGCGCCCCTGCGGCAGCGATTGAAGAGCCGCCTGAACCTCGGCAAGCGGAATACCGACGCTTTGGGCCACCTTGATGATGGAGACTCGCCGCAGCACTTCGCGCGGATAGCGCCGTTGGTTGCCGCGGCTGCGATGGCTCTCGATCAAGCCTTTCGCCTCATAGAAATGCAGCGCCGATACGGCCACGCCGCTACGCGCCGCCACCTCGCCGACCGTCAGCAGCTTCGGAAATTGAGCCGGGTCGATTTTTCCCATTTTCGCTATTGACCTCAACTTTACTTGAGGTTTTATAACCCTGGCTCCGAACCGCGTAAAGCAGGAGCAAGACATGACAGAAAGAATCCGGCTGGCGATCATCTACGGCAGCACGCGTCCCGGCCGGCTGTGCGACCGGGTGGTCAACTGGGTCGCCCGCGAATTGACGCACTATCCACTTATAGACATCGATCTGATCGATCCCCTCGAATTCGATCTGCCTTTCGCGCACAATCGCGAGCATCCCGGCGTCGCGGCCCTATCGGAGCGGCTTTCCGATGCCGATGCCTTCATCGTGGTCACGCCGGAATACAATCACAGCTTTACGGCCTCGCTGAAATTCGTGCTCGATCTCGTTTACGAGCCCTGGCACGGTAAACCTGTCGCCTTCGTTTCCTATGGCGGCATCTCCGGCGGCCTGCGCGCGGTCGAACAGTTGCGGCTCGTCTTTGCCGAACTCCATACCGTCACCGTGCGCGATACGGTCAGCTTCGCCAATCCGTGGGGCAGATTTGCCGAGGATGGCACATTGGAAAACCCGCTTGATGCCAGAAAATCGCTTGTTCTCATGATCGCGCGGCTGACTTGGTGGAGCAACGCCCTGAAACCGGCGCGCGCCACGCGCCCCTATCGCTCCGCTGCCGCCTGATCCTTATCCTGAACACAGGAATCCGATCTCTCGTTTCTGGCAGGTGCGGGAGATCGGTCCGACGCCCGGACCCGGCACCACGGGTCCGGGCGTCCTGCCTTCAAGGATCACGCTTGCCGAAACCGCCGCAATGACCTAACCCAATAGCAGGAGATCTCGGGCGGATACGGGAATGGAGAACGCCAAGCGGCTGGGAGGAGCGGATTTCGTGCGCGCTGTCGCATGTCTGATGGTGCTTGTTCACCATCTCGTGCTCCGAATGAATTTCTACAAAATCCCGCCGGATCTGGACATGACCTTCATAATCGCGCGCTTCGGCAATCACGGCGTCTCGGTCTTCTTCGTCCTCAGCGGTTTCCTTCTTGCACGTCCCTTCTGGCTGGCACTGGATAGAGCTCAACCCCTACCTTCGCTGAAGATCTATGCCATGCGCCGCGCCGCACGCATCCTGCCGGGTTTCTGGTTTGCCCTGACGTTCGGCTTCGTGATCAGCTTCACCATCTACGGCTTTCCGCTCGATGCAGAACTGGTCGGCCGCTACATCGCCGGTTTCTTCCTGATGAGCCAATGGCACTGGCGCACCTTTTTTCCGGTGCAAGGCGATGGGCCGCTATGGTCGATCCCCTTCGAGACGACCTGCTATGTTCTCATGCCAATCGGCTTTCTACTGTTGTTTCATCCGAAACTGAGAACCCGTTCCATTCTTGTCAGCCGTGCGCTCTGGATCGGCATTATCGCAATATCTCTGGTCGGCCATTGGCTCGTGGTCACCTATCTTCCAACCGACAATGTCGGGCGCGGATGGCAATATGGCTTCCAGGGCGGCGCCAAGGAATGGATGCCGCGCTACAACCCGATCGGCTTTTTTGCGATATTCGCGATCGGCGCGCTCGCCGCCAGCATTCAGACACTCCTCCCAGCCCGACGTTCGGCGATCTATGACATCATCGGCGCTCTCGCGATCGTCTTGGGTGCGTGGCAGCTGCCGCAGTCGATCGGCGGTGCAGCGGAGGGCTATGCCTGGCTCGGCATTCCCTATCAATTCCCGCTGCTTCCCCTGGCGGTCGCGATTGCGCTTTGCACGCTTCCCCAATCGCTGCTGCTGGCAAAGCTGCTCGACAATCCCGTGAGCCGTTATGTCGCCACCGTCTCCTTCGGCGTCTACATCTGGCAGGATATCGTGTTGACCTTGATGCCGCAGCTCTTTCCCTCATCCTTCGGCGCAGGCTCGGACGATGTGCTGGGCGGCTGGATCGTCTCAAGCCGGATCGCAATCGCCATCATCTTCGCCATCGGCACGCTGAGCTATGTCCTGCTCGAACGCCCCGTCATCCAGTGGGCACGGACACGGGAAAACAAACAAATGCAGCCCGTAGCTGCGTGATATAGGGCAATCGCATGTGAGGTGCGTAGACACCACAAACTCCTTCTCCCCTCGGGGAGAAGGTGGCCCGAAGGGTCGGATGAGGGGGGCGACCGATTTGGATGCGGGGATTTTCGTGCTCTTGGCAACACCCCTCATCCGCCTGACGGCACCTTCTCCCGAGGGGAGAAGGGGGGGGGCGCGGAGCCCATGCACCTCACAAGCCAGGCCTTGCTGCCTAATACCGCAGGCACCTTCAGATGCGCGTCGCCTTCAGCCGCTCCTCATCGAGAACGATGCCGAGGCCTGGTGCGACGCGGAGATCCAGCCAGCCGGCCTCGTGCTTGAGCGGCGAGGCCATTGGATAGTCGCGGCGGGCTTCGCTCCATTCCGGATTATCATAGGGATATTCGAGCCAGGCTGCATCGCCGACACCGGCGGTCAGATGCGCATTGGCGAGAACCCCGATGCCGTTCGTCCAGGAATGCGGCGTGAACTGCACGCCCGCCTCGCGCGCCTGATAGACCAGCCGCCGGCAGCCGGTGATACCACCAACGAGCGCGACATCGGGCTGCACGACATCGAAGGCACGCTCCTCGATGATATCGCGGAACTCGTAGAGCTCGCGCGTCATCTCGCCACCGGCGATCCGAACCGACGTCGCCTCCTTCAGTTCCTTCATACCCTTGCGGTCGGAGCGGTGAAGCGGCTCTTCCATCCAGTAAACACCAAGCCGCTCCAGCTCCTTCGCTACAGCAAGCGCATCCTTGAAGGTCCATGGCAGAGTCGTATCCCAGGGCATGCGCCAACCCTGATTGCAGTCGACCATCAGCTCCAGCCGGTCGCCGACGCGGGCGCGGATCGCTTCCAGCGCCTTGACGTCCTCGCGCCAGCCGCCGCGACCGCCCGAGGACGAGGAGAAGCGCACCTTCATGGCCGGGAAGCCCTCGTCGATATAACGCTCGGCCTGATCGGCCATGGCAGATGGCTCGCGCAACACGCCGGAGGAGGCATAGAGCCGCACGCGGCTGGCGCGGCCACCGAGCATCCGCCAGACAGGCTCGCCGGTGATCTTGCCGGAGAGGTCCCATAGCGCCAGATCCATTGGCCAGCAGCGGCCATAATGGAAATTGATGTGCGACAGGACTTCATAATGCCGTTCGACATGCCGGGGATCCTGCCCGATGAACAGATCCTCATGCCCCTCGAAACCCTTCATCAGGTCGCCGGAGCCGATGCCTTCGCGACCCTCATCATCCCTGACGCGCACAATGGTCGCATCGAAATGCCGGCGCGGACGGCCATCCCAGCTCGCCTTGAACGCTGGATCGAGCGGCAGGCGGTGATGGGTGATCTCGATGGAAACGATCTTGCTCATGGTCATGCCTCCCCGCAAACCTCAACCGAACTGCTGCCAGATCGTCTTGTAATCGCAATATTTGTCGATCGCATGCACCGAACGGTCCCGGCCGAAACCGGACTGCTTGAAGCCGCCGAACGGCGTCGCGAAATTCGACATGTCATAGGTGTTGATCCACACCGTACCCGCATGGATCTCTTCGGAAAAGCGGTGGGCACGATCCATGTCCTTGGTGAAGACGGCGCCGGCAAGCCCATAGATCGTGTCATTGGCGATCTTCAGTGCCTCCTCCTCAGTATCGAAGGGGATGGCGGCGAGCACGGGGCCGAAGATTTCCTGCCGCGCCAGGCTCATGTCGTTGGTCATGTCGACGAAGACGCCCGGCGAGATATAATAACCGCCGGTCTCGCTCAGGACACGCTCGGCGCCGAAGGCACGCCGCGCCCCCTCCTTCTCGCCGGCCGCGATCATCGCCAGCACCTTGTTCATATGCTCTTCCTCGATCAGCGCACCGATCTGTGCCGAAGGATCGAGCGGATGCTTGAGCGAGATGTCCGAGCGGGTGACAGCCTCGATCTTCGCGATCAACTTGTCCTGCACCGAGCGCTGCACGATCAGACGGGTCGAGGCATGGCAGGTCTCGCCGGAATTATAGAAGCAGCCCCAGGCAGCGGCGACGGCAGCCGCGTCGAGATCGGCATCTTCGAAGACGACCAGCGGCGACTTGCCGCCAAGCTCCAGCGCCACGCGTTTGACGTTCGATTGGGCCGCATAACCCATAATCAGCTTGCCGACTTCGGTGGAGCCGGTAAAGGCGATCATGTCGACATCCATGTGCAGCGCCAGTGGCTTGCCGGTCTCTTCGCCATAACCCGTGACGACGTTGAAGACGCCTGCTGGCAGACCGGCTTCAATGGCGAGTTCGGCAAGCCGGATCGCCGAAAGCGAGGACTGTTCGGCCGGCTTCAGCACGACGGAATTGCCAGCCGCAATCGCCGGCCCCAGCTTCCAGGCATCGATGATCATCGGATAGTTCCAGGGCGTGATCGCCCCGATGACGCCGAGCGGCACCTTACGCACCAAAGCCCGCGCATTCGGGCCGGTCGGCGCAATCTCGTCATACATCTTGTCGATCATTTCGCCGTAGAACTGGATGCCGTCGGCGCAGAGCCGCACATCGACACCAAGCGACGCCATGACCGGCTTGCCGACATCGATCGTCTCGAGCATGGCGAGTTCATCGCCATGGGCGCGAATGAGCTCCGCCCATTTCAGCATGATCTTCTTCTTTTCGAGCGGCTCCTTCTTGCGCCAGACGCCGCTTTCGAAGGCAGCGCGGGCTGAGGCAACGGCAGCATCGACGTCGGCGGCATTGCCGCGCGCGAGCTCTGCGCCGGGCTTACCATCCATCGGCCGGATGCGGGTGAAAGTTTCGCCTGAAGTGGCGGCACGATGTGAGCCATTGATGAAATGACGACCTTCTGGCTTGAGGTCGGACAGAACGCTCTCCCAATAGTCGCGCGTGTAAATCTTGGTCATCTCAAATTCCTTTCGGCAGCGCCATGACGGCGGCGGCAAAGCGGTCGATATCGGCATCCGTCACGTCACGGATCGTCGAGCGCCGCATGGGCTGGTTTTCGGTTGCGCGCATCTCGCGGGCGAGATCGGTTTCGTCGAACGGTTTGAACGCAGCCGGCAGCGCGCGCACGATGCCGCAGCGATCCATCCAGTCCGAGACGAAAGCGGGCAGATCGGCGGCGCTCTCGAGGCCGCAAGCCTTGGCTGCGGCGTTCAGATCTGCGGTATCGGCTTCGACGAGCCATGGCAGCGTCACTTCGAAGCCGAGCGCCGTCGCAAGCCCGTGATGGACGGGGCCGAGGCCCGCCAGCGCATGGCTGATATTGTGGGCGATCGCCGTGCCGCAATTGTCGATGGCAATGCCGGCAAAGCAAGAACCGAGTAGCACATCGCCGCGCGCGGCCATATCGTCGGGCTGCTTGACGGCCGTCTCCAGCGCACCGGCCAGCAGCCGCAGCGCCTGATGCGCGTAGAATTGTGCGCCGAGATGCGTGTTGCGGTTCGTGGCTGCTTCAAAAGCATGGATGAAGGCATCGAGGCCGCACCATGCCGTCAGGCTGGCGGGCAGGGTCTTCGTCAGCGCCGGATCGAGGATGACCAGATCGGCCTTCGTCTCCGGACCCCAGATCCAGAGCTTCTTGCCCTCAGGCCCGGCAAAGATATTCGTCGCCGATGTCTCCGAACCTGTCCCCGCAGTGGTCGGGATCATGATCTTCTTCAGCGGATTTTTCGGCAGCGGATTGGCGGCCAGCGCGTAGTGCATGGGATCTTCGCCGGAGGCGATGCAGCAGGCAACGATCTTGCCGATATCGAGCGCCGAGCCGCCGCCGATGCCGATCACCATGTCGGCGCCCTGCCCTGCAGCGATCGCCGCATGCAGATGCGCAAGCTTCGGCTCACCAGCAAAATCGGAGAAGACCTGCGTCTTCACGCCCGCTTCGGCAAGCTCGGCGCTGACCTTGGCAGCAAGGCCCGACTGCGCCAAGAAGGCATCGATCACCAGGAGAATGGTGCTGACGCCACCGAAGGATTTGACCGCAGCGGGAAGGCCGGAGAGCGCACCCTCGCCGAAATGAATGTCTGGGATGGCGGAAATGGAAAAGGACACGCAGGATCACCTTGGAGAAGCGGCTGATTTGATGTCATAATCCTGCATCACAATTTCAGATCTTCAAATCCGGGCAATTATCGGGAATATTGATGATCTGAAGTTATGGAGAGCCGATGCTAGAAAAAATCCCGCTTGAGGCCTTCCGCGTGTTCGATGCGGCCGCGCGCGCCATGAATTTTTCCCGCGCCGGCCGCGAGCTCAACATCACCCAGGCCGCCGTCAGCCGCCGCATCAAGGGATTGGAAGATCATCTCGGCGCGACGCTCTTTACCCGGCGCGGCCGAAATCTGGCGCTGACACCGGACGGCGAGCGGCTATTCCAGCGCGTCCGCGCCACGCTGGAATATCTGGAAGAAAGCCTGGAGCCCTTTCGCACAGGAACAGGCGAAATCATCTCGATCGCGGCCAGCGGCTCGATCTCCCATCTCTGGCTCGGGCAGCGGCTACGGGATTTCGGCAAGGAGAGCCCCGGCATCTCGGTCCGCCTGCTGACGACGGATGTGCACTCCGAACTCGCCTCGGAGAACAACGATCTCATCATCATCTATTCCACCGGCGAACACCCGCGCTGGAGCCTGACGCCGCTCTTGAAGGAAGTGCTGGTCCCGGTCGCCTCGCCGGATTACCTGGCAGCCCGCGATCTCGACCCGCGGGCACTGACACCAGTCGACATTGCCGGGCTCGATCTCATCGACTACGAACGCGCCAATGCCCATTGGATCAGTTTCCGTCAATGGTTCGGCCGCGTCGGTGACCCCTTGAAGGGCAAGCTGCCGCGACCGCGCCTGTCCTTCTCGACCTACATCATGGCGGTGGAAGCAGCACTCAGGGGCGAAGGTATCGCGCTCGGCAGCCTCGGCCTCATCGAGGAATATCTACAATCCGGCACCCTCGTCACCGTCGGCAACGATCGCGTCGAGAGCGGCTTTGGGTATTATCTCGGCGCACCGCGCTTCCGTTCGTTGTCTCCCGAGGCGGCGCAGCTGCACCGGTTCCTGCTGGAAGGGCAGTAGGTCTGATGCGGCTTCGGGAGAATCGCCTCAATGCCTTCGCGTCGAGAAATGACAGATGTGGTCGCGCACCATCCGTCCTCTTGGTTCGAGGCTGCAGCTCATTCGACAAGCTCATGGGGGCTTTCGCACCTCACTCACCATGAGGACTGATCTTGCGTGGCTCTCCACGGGGCTCTGGCGTGGCTCGCTGCGTGCTTGCTCCACCTCATGGTGAGGTGCAGCGCCGTTAAGCGGAGCGAAAACGGTGATGCCTCGAACACGAGGTGGCCCTGCCCTCCAACAAAAAAGCGGCCCATAGGACCGCTTTCATCTCAATCATCACTATTCGGATCTCATCAATCCTGCGGGATCGAGCCGCGCAGATGCGAGAGTTCCATGATGAAGTGCTCCAGGCGCGACTTGTGCTCATGATGCTCGGCATCTTCAAGCTCGGCCTTGGCGGCATTGATGCGGCGGTCCAGCTCGTCGCGACTCATGTCTTCGACCGGAACGGCGGATTCGGCGAGCAGCGTGCAGCTGGTCGGCAGAATGTCAGCGAAGCCGCCGAAAACCACGTAGTCCTGCTTCTTGCCCGAAGCCGAATGCACCTTGACGACACCAGGCTTGATCGTGGTCATGGTCGGCGCATGGTTCGCCATGACGGTCATCTCGCCTTCGCTGGCGGGGATGACGACATCGATGACCTGTTCCGACAGCAGCAGACGCTCCGGAGAAACCAGTTCGAAATTGAAATTGTCAGCCATGACCCGTCACTTCTCGATTGTCTTATTCGCAAGGCAAGGGCGCGCGAACAATGCCGCGCGCCGATGGATTGGCCTGATTAGGCGGCCAGCTTCTTGGCCTTTTCGATCGCTTCGTCGATCGAGCCGACCATGTAGAAAGCAGCTTCCGGCAGGTGGTCGTATTCGCCATTGACCAGGCCCTTGAAGCCTTTGATCGTGTCTTCGAGAGCGACGAGCTTGCCCGGCGAACCGGTGAAGACTTCGGCGACGAAGAACGGCTGCGACAGGAAGCGCTCGATCTTGCGGGCGCGGGCAACAGCCAGCTTGTCGTCTTCGGACAGCTCGTCCATGCCCAGGATGGCGATGATGTCCTGCAGGGCCTTGTAGCGCTGCAGCGTCGACTGAACCTTACGGGCAACTTCGTAGTGCTCTTCGCCGACGACCATCGGGTCGAGCATGCGCGAGGTGGAGTCGAGCGGGTCGACGGCCGGGTAGATGCCCTTTTCAGCGATCGAGCGCGACAGAACGGTCGTTGCGTCCAGGTGGGCGAACGAGGTTGCCGGTGCCGGGTCGGTCAAGTCGTCGGCCGGAACGTAAATGGCCTGAACCGAGGTGATCGAGCCCGTCGTCGTCGTGGTAATGCGTTCCTGCATCTGGCCCATGTCGGTTGCGAGCGTCGGCTGATAGCCCACGGCCGAAGGAATACGGCCGAGCAGAGCCGACACTTCCGAACCAGCCTGCGTGAAGCGGAAGATGTTGTCGACGAAGAACAGAACGTCCTGACCTTCATCGCGGAAGTTTTCAGCAACGGTCAGACCGGTCAGAGCGACGCGAGCGCGGGCGCCCGGCGGTTCGTTCATCTGGCCGTAAACGAGCGCAGCCTTGGAACCTTCGCCACCGCCGTGCTTGTTGACGCCCGATTCGATCATTTCGTGGTAAAGGTCGTTGCCTTCGCGGGTACGCTCACCCACGCCTGCGAACACCGAGTAACCACCGTGCGCCTTGGCGACGTTGTTGATCAGTTCCATGATGAGAACGGTCTTGCCGACGCCGGCGCCGCCGAACAGGCCGATCTTGCCGCCCTTTGCATAAGGGGCGAGCAGGTCGACGACCTTGATGCCGGTGACTAGGATCTGCGCTTCCGTGGACTGCTCGACGTAGGACGGAGCTTCCTGGTGGATGGCGCGCTTCTTGGAGGTGTTCAGCGGACCTGCTTCGTCGACCGGCTCGCCGATGACGTTCATGATGCGGCCGAGCGTCTCGTGTCCGACCGGAACCGAAATCGGTGCGCCCGTGTCCTTGACCGGCTGACCGCGAACCAGACCTTCGGTCGAGTCCATGGCAATGGTGCGGACGGAATTTTCGCCGAGGTGCTGTGCGACTTCGAGAACCAGACGATTGCCGTTATTGTCGGTTTCAAGCGCGTTCAGGATCGCCGGGAGCTCGCCGTCGAAAGCAACGTCCACAACGGCGCCGATAACCTGAGTAACCTTACCGACAGAACCTGCGGGGGTAGCTGCGTCAGCCATATTCTTACCCTCTTTTCCCTAACCTCAGAGCGCTTCCGCGCCCGAAATGATTTCAATCAATTCCTTGGTGATCTGTGCCTGGCGCTGACGGTTGTAGTTCAGCGTCAGCTTGTTGATCATCTCACCAGCGTTGCGCGTCGCATTGTCCATCGCGCTCATCTTGGCGCCCATCTCGCCGGCGACGTTTTCGAGCAACGCGCGGAAGATCTGGACGGAGATGTTGCGCGGGATCAGGTCCGCGAGGATCGAAGCCGCATCCGGCTCGTATTCGTAGACGGCGCCCTTGTGGGCTGCATCTTCTTCGACGACGGCGGGAGCCGAAGCCGGAATGAGCTGCTGTGCCGTCGGGATCTGGCTGATCACCGACTTGAATTCGGAATAGAACAGCGTGCAGACATCGAATTCGCCGGCTTCGAACATCTCGATGATGCGCTTGCCGATGGCGTCGGCATTGTCGAAACCGATGCGCTTGACGTCGCGCAATTCCTTGCGCTCGACGATCAGCGATGCGTATTCGCGGCGAAGGACGTCATAACCCTTCTTGCCGACGGTGAAGATCTTTACCGTCTTGCCTTCCGCCAGAAGCTTGCGGGCATGGTCACGGGCAAAACGCGAAATCTGCGAATTGAAACCGCCGCACAGACCGCGCTCGGCCGTGCAGACGACGAGCAGATGCACATCGCTCTTGCCGGTTCCGGTCATCAGCAGCGGCGCGCCGTCAGCATCGCTGACGGCAGCCGAGATGTTGGCCAGAACAGCGGCCATGCGCTGCGAATAAGGCCGGGCGGCCTCGGCCGCCTCCTGCGCACGCCGAAGCTTCGCCGCGGCGACCATTTTCATCGCCTTGGTGATCTTCTGCGTCGCCTTGACGGAGGCGATCCGGTTTTTCAGATCCTTGAGTGAAGGCATCCTTGGTCCGTCCTAGAGCTTGGGCCCGATTACGCGAAAGACTTGGCGAAGCTGTCGAGAGCAGCGGTGAGCTTACCCTTCGTCGCGTCGCTGATGGCCTTTTCGGTACGGATGGTATCGAGGATGTCCTTGCCTTCCGAGCGGAGGTACGACAGCAGGCCCTGTTCGAACTTGCCGACCTGAGCAACAGGCAGCTTGTCGAGATAGCCGTTGACGCCGGCGAAGATCACCGCAACCTGCTCTTCCGTCTTCAGCGGCGAGAACTGCGGCTGCTTCAGGAGTTCGGTCAGGCGAGCACCGCGGTTCAGCAGGCGCTGCGTTGCGGCATCGAGGTCGGAACCGAACTGGGCGAAGGCGGCCATTTCGCGATACTGGGCGAGTTCACCCTTGATCGAGCCTGCAACCTGCTTCATCGCCTTGATCTGAGCCGACGAACCGACGCGCGAAACCGAGAGACCGACGTTAACGGCCGGACGGATGCCCTGATAGAACAGGTCGGTTTCGAGGAAGATCTGGCCGTCGGTGATCGAGATCACGTTGGTCGGAATGAAGGCCGAAACGTCGTTGCCCTGCGTTTCGATGACCGGCAGAGCGGTAAGCGAACCAGCGCCCTTCTCGTCGTTCATCTTTGCTGCGCGCTCGAGGAGGCGCGAGTGCAGATAGAAAACGTCGCCCGGATAAGCTTCGCGGCCCGGCGGGCGGCGCAGCAGCAGCGACATCTGACGGTAAGCAACGGCCTGCTTGGAGAGGTCGTCATAGCCGATCAGGGCATGCTGGGCATTGTCACGGAAGTATTCACCCATGGCGCAGCCGGCAAACGGAGCCAGGAACTGCATCGGAGCCGGATCGGAAGCGGTCGCCGCAACGATGATCGAGTACTTCAGGGCGCCGCGCTCTTCGAGCACCTTGACGAACTGGGCGACGGTGGAGCGCTTCTGGCCGACGGCGACGTAGACGCAGAAGAGCTTTTCGCTGTCCGGACCGTTATCCTGGATGGACTTCTGGTTCAGGATCGTGTCGAGGATGATCGCGGTCTTGCCGGTCTGGCGGTCGCCGATAACAAGCTCGCGCTGGCCGCGGCCAACCGGGATCAGAGCGTCGATGGCCTTGAGGCCGGTCGACATGGGCTCATGAACCGACTTGCGCGGAATGATACCCGGAGCCTTGACGTCGACGCGCGAACGGCGGGTCGCGTTGATCGGGCCTTTGCCGTCGATCGGGTTGCCGAGCGCGTCGACAACGCGGCCGAGAAGTTCCGGACCGACCGGAACGTCAACGATCGCGCCGGTGCGCTTGACGGTGTCGCCTTCCTTGATGTCACGGTCGGAGCCGAAGATAACGACACCGACATTGTCGGCTTCGAGGTTCAGCGCCATGCCGCGGATGCCGCCGGGGAATTCGACCATTTCGCCGGCCTGAACATTGTCCAGACCGTAGACGCGGGCGATACCGTCACCGACGGAGAGAACCTGGCCGACTTCGGAGACTTCAGCTTCCTTGCCAAAGTTTTTGATCTGATCTTTCAGAATTGCGGAAATTTCCGCGGCGCGGATATCCATCAGCCGACCTCTTTCAATGCAAGCTTAAGGGTGGAGAGTTTGGTGCGAAGGGACGTATCGATCTGACGCGAACCGACCTTGACGATCAGACCACCAAGGATCGACGGATCGACGGTGACGGCAATCGTCACGTCCTTGCCGGTGACGCCCTTCAGCGCCGCCTTCAATTCATCTTCCTGCGCAGGTGTGAGCGCATGGGCCGAGGTGACCTCGGCGGAAATCTCGCCGCGATGCTGGGCGGCGATGATGCGGAAAGCCTTGATCATGCCCGGCAGCGCAAAAAGGCGCCGGTTGCTGGCCACAAGCTTCAGAAAATTGGTGACATAGGCGCTAAAGCCGGCCTTCTTTGCCAGCGCTTCGATCGCGCCGACCTGCTCTTCAGCCGAAAAGACCGGGCTGAGGACGAAGCGCTTCAGATCATCGCTTTCGTCGAGCATGGCTTGGAACCGATCGAGATCGGCGGCCACTGCCGGCACGGCACCCTCTTCAAGAGCCAATTCGAACAGCGACGAGGCATATCGTTCTGCAACGCCAGAAACATGCTGGGATGTGTCTGCCACGGGCACAAAATTCCCTGATTTCAACCCAAGAACCAAACTTCCGGGTGGCGGAAGCGATATGCCCTTGAATTCGTTTTGATTTCCCCCAGAAATCAGCAGGAGTGCGCTCCTGCCTCATCCGAAATTCGGGGTTCGTCTAACATAGGATATTGAGACTCGCAACACGCGTATTCGACGAATACGCCATTCGGGCGAATTTATGATGGCAAAATTCAAAAAGCATGGGGATAGCACAGGCAAAAATGGCCGCGCCGGAGCCGTTTTCGGCTCAAATATAGCCAAGACCATAGAGAAGGGGTAGAGCAGCCAAAATAACATGCACAAGCAGAAGTAGCATACTAAGCCATGCACTTCCGCGATCGGACATAATTGAAAGAATTCGCCCAAAGGAGGCAACAGCGAACGACGCTCCAAGCGCAATATAAATCGATGTTTGCTGTAGCAAAATAGCCGTCAGCGCAAAACCAATGAGAAAACCTCCCGCCGAACGCGCCTCACCATAAGCTTCGAACCGCCCTTCGCGCACCTGAAGCTTGAGCAATCGATAGGTGTAGCCTGGCGCAAACATCACAACGATGCCGATGAGCACGATAAAAACCGCCGAGCAAAAAGCTAGCCGCTCGCCGAATTCTGTCGGAAAATAAAGCTCCATCGGTCGCCCTCAAATCAGTCGCGCAAATCTCGTCAACGAGATGGCCGACTTATGGCATGATCCGCGTTGCAAGGGGAAGGTGCAGCCGAAATATCCGTCGCGTCAATCACAGAAAGCTTTGCGGATCGATATCGAGCTGCACTTGCACGGAGCCGCGCTCTTTCGGTGATTGCGCCAGCATCGCGCGCAGAAAGGCCTGCATATCGGAATTGCGCCTGCCATGCACCAGCAAGCGGAAGCGGTGTCGGCCGCGCACCAGCGCGATTGGCGCCTCGGCAGGACCGAGCACCGAAATACCCGAAACCTGCGGCGCCGCATTGCGCATGCCGCGGGCATGGGTCTCCGCATCCTGCCTCGTGTCAGCCGAAACGATGATCGAGGCGAGCCGGCCGAAGGGCGGCAATATCGCTCTTTCTCGCTCCGAAATCTCGCGCTCGTAAAAGGCGCTGGCATCGCCCGAGACGATCGCCTGCATGACAGGATGCTGCGGCTGGTAGGTCTGCAGCAAGCCATGGCTCTTGAGGCCGGTTCGCCCGGCGCGTCCCGTCACCTGCGACAGGAGCTGGAACGTCCGCTCAGCGGCGCGCGGATCGCCATTCGCCAGGCCGAGATCCGCATCGACGATGCCGACCAGCGTCATCAGCGGAAAATTGTGCCCCTTGGCGACGAGCTGCGTGCCGATGACGATATCGGCCTCGCCCTTGGCGATGGCGTCGAGCTCCAGCCGCAGCCGCTTGACGCCGCCCATGATGTCGGAAGAGAGCACGATCGTCCGCGCCTCGGGGAAATGCCGCTCCACCTCTTCGGCAATGCGCTCGACACCCGGGCCGCAAGCAACGAGATGATCAAGCGTGCCGCATTCGGGGCAGGCTTCCGGCGTGCGTTCCGAATAGCCGCATTGATGGCACTGGATCTGATTGCGGAAGCGATGCTCCACCAGCCAGCTCGAACATTGCGGGCATTGGAAGCGGTGGCCGCAGACGCGGCAGAGCGTCAGCGGCGCATAGCCGCGCCTGTTGAGGAACAGCAGCGCCTGCTCGCCCTTGGCAACCGTCTTGCCGATCGCGCGGATCATCACGGGCGACAGGAAGCCGCCGCGTTCCGGCGCATGCCGGCGCATGTCGATCAGATGCAGATCGGGAAGAGCCGCATCGCCAAAGCGCGTCGGCAGGTGGATTGTCGTGTAGCGCCCGCTCTGGCCATTGACCTGGCTTTCGACTGAAGGCGTCGCCGATACCAGCACGACCGGGAAATCACCGATGCGGCCGCGCACCACGGCCATATCTCGCGCATTATAATAGACGCGATCCTCCTGCTTGTAGGCCGGGTCATGCTCTTCATCGACGATGATGAGGCCGAGATCCTCGAAAGGCAGGAACAGCGCTGAACGCGCCCCGGCCACGACCCTGACTTCGCCGGTAACGGCCTGGCGCCAGACCTTCTCGCGCATGCGCGGCGCAAGATCCGAGTGCCATTCGGCGGGCTTGGCGCCGAAACGATCCTGAAAACGCTCCAGAAAACTTGCCGTGAGCACGATTTCCGGCAGCAGAATCAGCACCTGCTTGCCGCGCCTCAGCGTTTCGGCGATGGCCTCGAAATAGACCTCCGTCTTGCCGGAGCCGGTAACGCCATCGATCAGGGAAACCGCGAACTCACCCTTGCGTACATCGGCCAGGATCTCATCGGCCGCATCCTTCTGCGGCCCTTGCAACCGTGACGCGGTGAATTCCGGATCGGGCTTGGCGACGACGGGTGGCGGCGGCAGGAAGATGGTCTCGAAAATGCCCTGCGCGATCAGCCCGTCGACGACGCTGGTGGACACACCCGCCGCATGCGCCAGGCCGAGCCGCGTCCACGAAAGCCCGTCGGCGGCAATCTCCATTACCTTGGCGCGCGCCGGCGTCATCCGTTCCGGCTGCCCGCCGATGAATCGCAGTCCCTCGACCATCGGTTCGGGATCGAAGGCGGCCGGCGCTCTCAGCGCCATGCGCGCCACCAGCCCCGGCGGCGACAGCGTATAGGCGGCAACCCAATCGATGAAATCGCGCATATGCTTGCCGAGCGGCGGACAATCGAACACATGGCTGATCGGCCGAAGCTTCTTCGGATCAACACCACCATCATCCTCGCCATCCCAGACCACGCCGATCACCTGCCGCGGCCCGAGAGGCACCTGCACGACAGAACCAGGCTCGACCGCCATGCCCTCGGGCACGGCATAGGAATAGGCTCTGGGCGCCGGCATCGGCACGAGAACGGGCACGGTACGGCTCATCACAGGCTTTGCAGGCGCCGCCTCGAAAAGCGTACCGAACAGATCGGAAGAATCTTTGCTCATTGCGCGAGACCATGCCCCGGACGGACAAAAAAGGAAACCCGGGAGTGGCGCATGACCGCTCGCAAAAAACGGATGGCCTGCAAGTATCGTAAATGTCCGGCCTTAGTCAGCGATGCCACACATGCCATGGCCGCACTAATCGGCTAGGACACTTTTGACTGCAAGTTCGAGCTGGGTATCGACCCTGCTCCTCAATTCGTCGCGCGTCAGGGGAATTGACTTGTCGGGCTTTACGCCCACGCCTTCGAACTGGCGACCGTCGGGAAAATATTCGCGTTTGGTGGATATTCTGAACGACATACCGAATTTCGGAAATCTCACAAAGTAAGGCTGTCCCGTCGATCCAAAACTAGGCTCGCCGAGCACAAGGCCTCGCTTGCCATCCTTGAAGCGCAGAGCGAAATCCTCGCAAGCCGAAGCGCTGCCACCATTGATGAGCAACGCCATCTTTCCCTTCCATGCGTCCGGAAAAGGCAGCGTCATCTCTGGACCGCTCCGCATCATCGTTGTCGGCAATGCAGGGACGCTGCCGCGAAATGAATTGGAAGCATCGGAGTTGGCAATCGTCATAGGGGTGGAAACCAACGTGCCGCGATAAGGGTTGGTCATAATGGCGGACAGCAGGTTGCCGGGTGAGCTGCCGCCGTTGTTATCGCGCAGGTCGAGGAGGATGGCAGCGGCATTCTCGACGCCTCGAATGGCTCCAACTGCAGCTTCCTCATATTTCGGATCGTCAAAGCCCGGAATACGGATCACCACCACACCGTCTGGGCGGTGGATGGTTTCGACTTCGGTTGCGGGCAGAACACCGCGCTCCGGGCCGGTCGATGGTTCGGTCAAATCGGTTGCCACCTGCCTGCCGTCATCCGTGCCGATCGTAAAACGCGGGGGCAGCAGAAATGGATGGAGCCATGTCATCCAGTCGAGTGCAGCCAGGCTGGACTGACCGATGTGTTCACGCACCGCCCCAAGCCACTGGTCAACGGGTTTTCCGTCAGCGGTGGTCACGACCTCACCAGGATGAAGCCCCGCGAGCCTTGATCTTACGACTGTCCACTGATCCTCGACCCGTCTTATACGGAACGGCATCGGTCCCGTCTGCCGCCCCAATTCCTCGTCCCAAAAGGAGGTATGGCCATTCTGCAGGCTTGCAAAGAAGCGCATTGTGGCGAGCGAGAAGGCTTTCCGATTTGGCGCTTCTAATGCCTCTCCAAGATAAGCACGGTAACGAGCCTCGAAATCATACCCGACAGGTAGTCCTTCCGCATGCGCAAAGTAGCGCTTGATCGCATGATAGGCCGTTGCTCCGATATAAGCGCGATCCATAATATCGGGATCATGAAACTGGGTCATATGGGCTGTCTCGGTGCGGTTTGCTGTGTTTGGCAGTACCAATGACCTCGCACTCGCCGTTAGTACAGTGTCCTCCGATAATCTTCCTCCAGCCCTTCGTCCATCGTTCGCACTTCATCCCGGTCCGCGGGAGCTCCTGTCGTCTCATCCAGGATCATCTTTATGAGCGAGGGCATCTCGCTGCGATCCTGAAAATGATCCGCGCTCCAGAGGTGGGACCGCCGGAAGGCCTTGGCGCAGTGCAGAAAGACTTCGCTGATGCTTACGATAATGGCAAGTTTTGGTACGCGGCCGGCGACCGCCATATCTTTCAGGAGTTCCGGGTCACGTGTAAGAGCGGCCCGCCCGTTTATGCGCAATGTGTCCTCGAAGCCTGGAATGACAAAGAGCAGTCCGACGTTCGGATTGGCGATAATGTTGGCTAGCGTATCAAGGCGGTTGTTGCCCGGGCGATCCGGAATCGCAATCGTACGCTCATCGAGAACCTTGACGAAGCCCGGAGGATCGCCACGAGGACTGACATCAGCCTTTCCGTCCGGATGCTGGGAACCAATACATAGAAACGGCGAGCGCCTGATGAACTCTCGCGCGTGCTCACCCAGGGAATCCTGACATTTCAATATAGCCAAAGCGTGGGTTGGCTCGAATAATTCACGAAGTGATTGCTCATCGTCAATTGCGAAATCGGGATTGAATTGTACCCCTGCCATCAACCACCTCCCCAGATTGCTCCCGTTTGCATCTTAGCCACCAGTGAACACCTCAAATCCTCACCGATTGTTCTTCTGGCAAAATTTGATGTACGTACATCAAATTTGATACAGGATATTGACTACAGGATCAATTGGATTTGTCAGTATTCCGCAACACGGAGGCTACTCGTCGTCATCATCGATCTCGCCGGTCAGCCGCATGCCGTCGATCCAGGTGGAGCCGTCCTCACGGATCACCCGGCGCGGCTTGGCGCCGCAACGTTCGCGCACGGCCTCGGCCAGACGTTCTGAATGGGTGACGATCCAGATCTGGCTGGTCCTTGCGGCCTCAGCGATCATGTCGGCAAGCGGCAGCAGCATGTCCGGATGCAGGCTCGCCTCCGGCTCGTTGAGCGCGATCAGCGGCGGTAGGCGGTAGGACATCAAGGCGGCGGCAAGGCCGAGAAAACGGATCTGGCCATCGGAAAGCTCGCGCGGCTGGAAGACGCGGTTCGGAAACTCGGGCAGCATCAGGCCGAAATCCGCCGTTTCCTGTGGCTCCGGCACGACGAGCCGCGCCCCGCCGAGCGCGTCGGCAAGAACCCGGTCGAGCTCGACGGTATCTTCACGCGTATGAACGAGGGTTGCGAAAACGGCGGCGATATTGGCGCCATCCTCGTCCAGCATGGGAGACGTCACGGCAAGGCAAGGCGCACGCAGCGGCGAGCCGCGATCGGTGCGGAAGCCGTGGTAGAATCGCCAGGCGTCGACGGCGCGCCGGAACGTGCCGACCTCCGGAAAATGACCGGCATCACCGAGTAATGCGACCGCGGTTTCGGAGGTCAGGGCGTTCTCCGGATGCGCCTGCATGCGGCCGCTCTCGCCGCGCACGGAAATGCCTGGCCCCTCGCGCTTCATCATCGTCACCGGCCGCCGCCCCGTCTCGACGGAAAGTTCCTCGGCCTTGACCTGCGGCTCCAATGGAAATCCGGCGGATGCCACGGGCGGCCGCATGCCCGCTTCGATCCAGTAGCGAAAGGTCGCCGCCCGCTCTATGTCGAGCAGTTCGACATCGAAGCGGATACGGGCGGACTCATGCGAACGCCGCTTGCCCGACCACATGGCCGAGAACATGCCGCCTTCGCTCGATATCTCGTGCGCCAGCCGCCCACGAACAGCAGCCTGCACCAGCTGCAGGGAGCGATAGAGATTGGACTTGCCGACACCGTTCTCACCGATGAACAGATTGACATCGGAAAGATCCATGCGGATCGAGCGCAAGGAGCGATAATTGCGGGCAAACATGGAGCGTAGCTGCATGCCGGAGGGTTTAGCCGATTCCGATATTAAAGAGAATGCGAAACCAGAGGCTCGTCCTGGTTCGGAGGAACAAGCGGCGAGAAGGTTGCATTTCCATCCGCCGCAAGATCGACGACCGTATGCCTCTCCAGCGCCTTCGTCACCTCGTTGACATCGCCGTCCAGATGCTCGACCGGAATGAGATTACCCACGAGGAAATCGAACCGGTCGCCGCGCTTGTTGAGCAGCTCGTGAAAGACTGTCATGTCGCGCAGCTCGGTCGACCATTTGGCGAACCAGTAGAACAGGCCGGAATTGCGTGCCGTCAGATGCACGGGCAGGATCGGCAGATTGTATTTGCGCGCCAAACCGACGGCCGAGGTCTTCCACGGCCGTTCGTTCAGCTTGCCGTTTGCCCAGTAGGCAATGCGACCGGACGGGAAGAGCACAGTCACCTTGCCCTCCGCCACGGCGCGGTTGGTCAGCTGCAGCGTCTCGCGCGTCTTTGGCTTGCTCTTATATTCCTCGCGCCACTCCACAGGGATGATCATCTCGGCAAAGCGCGGGTTGACGCGTACCGCATCGCGGTTGGCAAAGATCATCATGTCGGGCCGGCGCGATTTCAGAAGATCGAAGACGGCCACGCCATCGGCGATGCCTGTGGGATGATTGCTGACGAGAATGAAACCGCCCTTAGCCGGAATACGATCGGCATGGGTGACGCCGATATCGAGCCGCAGCAGGTCGCTCATATATTCGAAGCATTGAAAGCCGGAGAGCTTGGCGACATCGTCGGCGAACTCGATCGCCTTGTTGTAGCGCAGCAGCGTGTAGAGAAACGGGCGCATGAGCGGCCAGAGCGGATTGCGAACGATCTTCTGACCGCGCTCGGCGATGAGAGTATCGACAATATGTCCGGGCTGGCCCTGAGACACCAAAGCGATCGCTTCTGCAAGTTGTCCCAGTGCAGTTATCGAGCCGCGGCGCGCCATGAAGTGTCCTGAATGGTTGGGAGATATTCTATCGCAATCGAATATGATCGAAGCATGACAAGCGCCTCGCATATGGAAGGCGAACCATCCGAGATCCGGAATCGACCCATATGCAGTTTCATTGAAGTCCAGCTACTCCCCGCAGCACGAAGGGAAAACGCGCCGGAAGCAGCGGGAAAATTAGCGATTCCATAACCTTCCTTCCTTCAAAGTGGCAGATGCGATCTGAATTTCAAGGGGTTTTCCACTGAACGAATTATTGATCATCGCCGACTCCAGGTTGATGGCGGAACGCAACTGTTGGCTCGATGCGCTTGGTCAGGAGCGGCGGCTCGCCGCCCACACGCTGAATGCCTATGAACGCGACACGCGGCAATTCCTCACCTTCCTCACCGGCCATCTCGGCGGTCCGGCAACGATCGAGGATATTCATGCGCTCCGTCCCGCCGACTTTCGCGCATTCCTTGCCGCCCGCCGCAAGGACGGCGCGGGCGCACGTTCGCTCGGCCGCAATCTTGCCGGGCTTCGCTCGCTGTTGCGCTATCTTGAGAAGAAGGGCCTTGTGAATGCCGCGGGTGCCGCTGCGGTCCGCTCGCCGAAACAGCCGAAATCGCTGCCGAAGCCCCTTTCCGACAAGCAGGCGATCACCGTCGTCAGTGACGAGGCGCAGCTGCACGAAGAACCATGGATCGCTGCGCGCGATGCCGCCGTGCTGACCCTGCTCTATGGCTGCGGTCTGCGCATTTCCGAAGCGCTGGATCTGAAACCGCAGGACTTTCCATCAGGAGCGACATCGCTGCGCATCACCGGCAAGGGCAACAAAACCCGGCTAGTGCCGTTGCTGCCGATCGTTATCGAAGCGATCGATCAATATCGCAAGCTCTGCCCTTATCATCTCGAAGCCGATGGCGCCCTCTTTCGCGGCGCACGCGGCGGCAAGCTCCAGCCGGGCATCATCCAGCACGGCATGCAGAAACTGCGCGGCGCCTTCGGGCTGCCGGACACAGCAACACCCCACGCGCTCCGTCATTCCTTTGCCACCCATCTCCTGGCCGACGGCGGCGATCTGCGCACCATTCAGGAACTGCTCGGCCATGCGAGCCTTTCGACGACGCAGGTCTATACCGGTGTCGACTCCTCGCGCCTGCTCGAGGTCTACGACCGCGCCCATCCCCGCGCGTAAGGCCGTTCGCGCGCATAAGAAAAGATTAACCTCTCGCGTTAAGGGAATTTCCGTCTCACGCGCGTAAAGCAGAACCATGTCCCGGCATGCCCTCCGAAAGCCGCTTTCCGGCATTAGCGGTCATGCTCTCTGCGAATGGAAGATTCTGATGATTTCTGCCCTCGGATCCAAGACGATGCGGTCGATGAAGCCGACGCTTGGCGATATGCTTCTCTGGCTTGCAACCGCCTTTCCGCTGATGCTTGCGGTGCTGTTGGTCGCGACTATGCTGACACTGCAGCCGGCTCATGCAGAAGGCGCTGTGTCGGACAGCTGCGGCGGCAAGGATCTGATGGCCGAACTTCAAAAGAACGATCCGGCAAAATACGCCTCCATCATCGCCGCCGGCGACAAGGTGGAAAACGGCAAGGGCATCTTCTGGAAGATCGAAAAGCCCGGCCTGAAGCCGTCCTGGCTGCTGGGCTCCATGCATGTTTCGGATTCGCGCGTGCTCACCATGCCAAAGGGTGCTGCGGACGCCGTTGCATCAGCCGATACGATCGTAGTCGAATCGGATGAGATCCTTGACGACAAGAAGGCCGCCGCTGCCCTTTTCGCTAATCCTTCGCTCACCATGCTCACCGACGGCTCGACCATCAGCCAGCATCTGTCGCCCGAAGACAATGCCCGGCTGGAAACGGGCCTGAAAGCGCGCGGCATTGCGCTCGCCGCGGTTTCCCGCATGCAGCCCTGGCTGATCTCGAGCTCCTTCGAGATGACGGGCTGCGAGGTTCGCCGCAAGACGGCCGGTGCGAAATTCCTCGACCAGAAGCTGGCGGGCGATGCCGCGGCCGAGGGCAAGAAGGTCGTTGGCCTCGAAACGCTGGCAGAGCAGGCCAAAGCCATGAGCGATCTGCCGATCGCGCTTCATCTGAAATCGCTGATGCAGACGCTCGAACTGGGCGACAAGATCAACGACGTCAATGAAACGATGACAGGCCTCTATCTCGCCGGCAATATCGGCGCGATGATCCCGATGCTGAAGGTGATCGAACCGGACCAGAAGATCACCGATGCCGATACCGCCGCCTTCGAACAGCGCATCATCCTCGACCGCAACAAGGTCATGGCCGAGCGCGCCGCGCCGGTTCTCGACAAAGGCAATGCCTTCATCGCCGTTGGTGCGCTTCACCTCGTCGGCGATCAGGGTCTCGTGTCGCTGCTACGCAAGCAGGGCTTTACTGTCACGGCGGTAAACTGACCGCTCGCAACCGCTTGCCAAGATCGGCAAGCATCGTCGCGACGATCAGCCGGTGGAATGGCGTGATGATGGCGAGATAGATCCGACCCAGCAATATGTTCCGCCGGACGAGCGTCGTGGCATCGACAAGCCGACGCCCCTGGTCGTCATCACGCACGTCGATAACGACCCGAAAATCGAGATGCCGATCGTCAAACCCGAGCACGACCTGAGTGTCGGACTTGCTGACGACGGGAAAGAAGCCGATCTTTTCCAGCTCCTGTGCCCGAAGTTCGCTGCTGGATTTTAAGCCGAACAAGCTGGTTACCGCATCGCGCACTCGTATCAGCAGCCGCGCCCAAAGCGGAAAGCGGCTCAGCATCGTTCGGGCGGCGGCGATGGCCGTCAGATCCGAGTTCGGAATACTCAGTTCGTAGCAGTCAGCCCAATCGGCATCCGGCAGCGCTGGATGCGGCATTAGGGGCTTCACCATCAAAGGCCTTGCAGACATGATTTCATCCGCCTTTATTCGACGGCTGCAGACTACCACACATTGCAATGCTATCCGACCAACAAAAGCCGGCTGCGGCAATTTGGCCGGCAGATAATGGCCTAACGCACGGCCGATCCATCCGCCGGCAATATCTTCAGCCGCCAGGATGCATCGGGCTTCAGATAAGTCGTTGCGATGGCGCGGACATCCTCGGCGGTCACGGCTTCGTAGCCGCTGATACTCTTGCGAATACGGTCGAGACGCCGAGGATCTCTCTGAGCATCGCGAAGATTCTGAACCCAATAGCCGTTGGTCTGTTGCGAGCGCTTCACCGCTTCGATGATCGGAACCTTGGCCCGCGTCAGCTCATCGGGCGAAACATCTCCCTGACCGAGATCGGCGGCGATCTTATTCACCAGCTCAAAGAAGTGATCCACCTTGGCGGGTGTGGTTTCGACATAGAGATAGGCAAAACCATAGCCGGGGATCGACCTCGACAGATCGACCTCGCCCTGAGGGCTGTAGGTGGCGCCCTCAGCGATACGGAACTGGTCGATTAGGCGATTCTGCAGGATCGCGCCGGCGACATTGGCAGCGGCAGCACGCGGCAGATCCGAAAGGAAATCGCCGATCGGCATGGCGACGGCTGCACCGGCGCTGTCGCTGCGCCCATCGTGAAGGCGCACGACCGGATCGGTCGTCGGTGCCGGAAAATGCACGCCGGAACCGCCACTCTGTTTCCCTTCGTCGCCGCGAACCGGCAAGGCGCCGAAGGTCTGCGCCGTCAAGCGAATGGCGTCATCGACCTCGACATCGCCGGCGATGATGACCTCGATCGGTCCCTTCGAAAGAGCGGGCTGCAGGAGGCCCTCGAAATCTTCCGGCTTCGCATCCATCAACTGCGTCCGGTCCGGAAATGCCCAGCGCGGATCGCCGGAATGCAAG
Organism: Martinezella sp. CNPSo 3890; assembly: GCF_057784455.1. Lineage (NCBI taxonomy): Bacteria > Pseudomonadati > Pseudomonadota > Alphaproteobacteria > Hyphomicrobiales > Rhizobiaceae > Martinezella > Martinezella sp. CNPSo 3890. The sequence goes on from NZ_JBXSOR010000012.1 coordinate 143,840, forward strand.
AGGCCCGAAAGGTCGCGGCCGACCACGCTGCCTGGCGTCGCCTGAAGCTGGGGAAGCATGTTCAGATAGGCTTGCTGGACCCGCTTGAAGACATCCGGACGATAGGCCTGATCGGAGACGTAAGCCGTCAGCAGCTGCAATTGCGTCTGCAGATCGCGCGGCTGCGTCGTACCTTCGAATTTGAAAGCGGCATCCTGAATGGCGAAATCAATGCTCACGACCTTCGCGGCAAAGGCCTTCTGCATGTCGTCATAGCTGATGGCTTTCAGGCCGGATAGCGGCAGAGCCGGCGCCGCCCAAATCGGCAGCGGGCGATCGTTCGGCAGGTCCAGCCGGCCACGGCCGACTTCTGCGCGCACCAAAATCTCATCGGCGCGATATTTCGTCGGCTTAACGGTCAGGCGGACGCCATTGGCGAAACGCACCATCGTAACGCCGATATCATCGACCGTACGGCGTTCGACGATATCGCCGGGCTTGCCGAAATCGGTGTAGGGCCACGCGACCGAAGCCGCCTGTTCCGGTGCCTTTACCGCCACGGCGCGCGATTCGGCATAGGCTTTCTCGACAGCGGCATCGCCGCCCTCGGGCGTTTGCGGGATTTGCAGGACCAGCTGCGGACCATTGCCGGTAAAGACGCGCTGAAGAACCTGGTTGACCTCTTCCGCCCGCAGGTCTTTCATCGCGGCATCAAACAGCGCCAGATCTTCCGCAGGCGAGGTGAAAACCATGTTTTCGCCGACGCTCCAGTTGAGCGAACCGGCAATATCCGGGCTCGTGCGCGTCGCGGCACCGCTCGCGGCTGCCTGGAGGGTGGAGCGATATTCGGCGATTTCCCTGTCGATCTCGCTCTGGTTGGCACCGAACTGCGCTAGGCGGCGCTGCTCCTGATCGATAGCGGCCAGGGCAGCCTGCCACTTCGCGGGATCGCTATCGGCAGCAATCATCGCCACATGGGCCGATTTCAGCAGATCCTGCGCACCGGCCTGCGCGCTGACGAAGGGCGGGTTAGGCTGCTGTGCCAGAACTGACAGGCGCCGGTTGAGAACGGCAAGGCCGATATCCTCCACCAACTGCGCGCGGCGCTTGGCAGCCGTATCCGGCGATGCGTCGTAGGCCCGTGTCCAGGCAAGCTGCACGCGGGTCGCGCCACCCGGCACGATGACCGTCCCGACGCGCTCTCCATGGCTTTGGAGAGTGCCGAGATCAGGGTCTGCGGGTGCAGCTGCGGCGGTGACCCAATTGCCGAAGCGGTTGCGGATATCGGCTTCGATGGCGGCCGCATCGATATCGCCGACGACAATCAGAGTGGCGCGATCGGGGCGATAATAGCTGCGGTAGAAATCCCGCAGCAGATCGACCGGAGCGTTGCTGATAATATCGGTCTTGCCGATGGGCGGACGCTGCGGCACACGCTGCCCTGGCAGCAGCTGAGCAAGCAAACCGGTCCCGCCGCGATATTGCGGCGTGTCGCGCAGCTTCTCTTCCGAAAGGATGACGCCGCGTTCGCGGTCGAAGGCGCCGGCATCGAGCGTCAGTTCGCTCGCCGTCTCGCGCATCAGCATCAGGCCGGTCGAAACCGTCTCCGGATTGGCTTCCGGCAGATCCAGCGCATAAACAGTTTCGCCATAGCTCGTCGACGCATTGGTATCCGCGCCGAAGGCAAGACCGAGACGCTGAAGGGTGCGCACCATCTCGCCTTCCGGCACATGGGTCGAGCCCTTGAAGGCCATATGCTCGAGGAAATGCGCCAAGCCCTGTTGGTCGTCGCGCTCCTGCAAGGAGCCAGCGCCGATACGGAAGCGGATCGCCACCTGACCGGCCGGTGTCGCATTGTGCATGACGGCATAGCGCATGCCGTTCGGCAAAGTCCCAAAGCGAATTCCCTGCTCCACCGGCAGATCGCTTGCCGCCTGAGGCCAGCTGGCGACAGGCGTTTCCGCATAGGCGGGAGCCGCAACGGTAACGAGGAGTGCGAGCGCTGTCGCAACGAAAAGTTTCAGGGATAGGCGGCCGGCTGGGTTTTGACGTGACATGCTTGCTTTGTTGGTGAGAACGATTGGATGATGCGATGCACGGGAGCCCGTACATCGCATCATCAGGCAAGCATTGCAATCCCGGCGCTTGTCACGCCGGGACGGTCCGATCTTACATATGGATCGGCTTGAAGAAGGTCGCGAGCGCGGCTTCCTTGACAGCTTCCGACATTGTGGGATGCGCGTGGCAGGTGCGGCCGAGATCCTCCGACGAACCGCCGAATTCCATCAGCACGGCGATCTCGTGGATCATCTCGCCGGCGCCGAAGCCGACGATATGGCCGCCGAGAACGCGATCGGTTTCCTTATCGGCGAGGATCTTGACGAAGCCATCCGTCGCCAGCATGGCGCGGGCGCGGCCGTTGGCGGAGAACGGGAACTTGCCGACCTTGTAGGCGATGCCTGCAGCCTTCAGCTCTTCCTCGGTCTTGCCGACGGAGGCGACTTCCGGCTGCGTATAGACCACGCTCGGAATGACATCGTAGTTCACATGGCCGGCCTGGCCAGCGAGGATTTCCGCAAGCGCCACGCCCTCATCTTCCGCCTTGTGGGCGAGCATCGGACCCTTTACGACGTCGCCGATAGCATAGATGCCGGCGACGTTGGTCTTGAAGTGACCGTCGATCTCGACGCGGCCGCGATTATCGAGCGTCACGCCTGCTTCTTCGAGGCCGAGGCCTGCCGTGTAGGGCTTGCGGCCGGTGGCGACGAGAACGACATCGGCATCGAGCACGACCTTGTCGCCGCCCTTGACCGGCTCGAAGGTGACCTTCGCGCCGTTGCCGGTTTTTTCCACGCCGACGACCTTGGCGCCGAGATGGAACTCAAGACCCTGCTTGGCAAGCATGCGCTGGAACTGCTTGGAGACTTCACCGTCCATGCCGCCGAGGATGGTGTCGAGATATTCGACGACGGTGACCTTGGCGCCGAGGCGCGACCAGACCGAGCCGAGCTCGAGGCCGATGACGCCGCCGCCGACCACGATCATCTTGCCCGGCACCTTGTCGAGCGCGATGCCACCGGTCGAGGAGATGATGACCTTCTCGTCGATCTCAAGCGGAACGCCCGGAATGCCGGCAACGTCGGAGCCGGTGGCGATGACGATATTCTTGCCTTCGATCTCGGTCACCTTGCCGTCTTCGGCCGTGACGGAAACCTTGCCGGCCGAAACGATCTTGCCGGTGCCCTGGAAGGCATCGATCTTGTTCTTCTTGAAGAGGAAGGCGACGCCGTCGACGTTCGACTTAACCGTTGCATCCTTGTGCGCCAGCATCTTTTCAAGATTGAGCTTCGGAGCGGCAACTTCGACGCCGAGCGCGTCCATGCCATGGCCGGCATGATGGAACACTTCGGAAGCGTGCAGCAGCGCCTTGGACGGAATGCAGCCGACATTGAGGCAGGTGCCGCCATAGGTCGCGCGCTTTTCGACGACCGCGACCTTCAGGCCGAGCTGCGCTGCCTTGACTGCGCAGACATAGCCGCCGGGGCCGGTTCCGATAATGATCACATCGTAGGACATGTTTTAATTTCCTTGTTTTGTATCTTTGTTAGTCAGTCGCCCGTGCCAAGGCGAGGCGGATGCCGAAGCCGACAAGCGCCGCTCCGGTGATGCGGTTGAACCATTTACCCGATGCTATGAAACGATCGCGCACCGGCTTGACGGTGAAGAAGGTGGAAACGCCGGCAAACCAGGCGACAAGCGCCGTTGCCATGCCGATGCCGTAGCTGAACTGGATGAGCGCCGGCGTATCGTGATGGACGAGCGTCGAAAACAGCGACAGGAAGAACAGCACCGGCTTCGGGTTCAGCGCATTGGTGATGAAGCCCGTGGCTAGGCAGCGCCAGACGGAAACCGGCTTGCGATCTTCCTCGGTGATCTCGACATCCTTCACCTGGAAATCCGGCTGGCGGAAGGACTTGAAGCCGAGATAGACGAGATAGGCCACGCCTGCCCATTTGATCAGACTGAACAGGACAAGCGACTGCGACACGATCAAGCCAAGGCCAAGAATGGTGTAGCTGATGTGAAAGAGCAGCGAGAAGCCCATACCAAGGCCCGTCATCATGGCAGCGCGGCGGCCATGCACGATGCTCTGGCGCAGGATCACGGCAAAATCAGCACCCGGAATGACGATGAAGATCGAGAACACCGCCATCAGGCCGAGGAATTCGAGAATATATGGCATCTATCGACCCTTTCCGATCAGCGACCGCCGCTCACGTCGAGCACGGCACCGGTTATATAGGATGCATGCGGGCTCAGCAGGTAGAGGATGGCATCCGCGACCTCATCGGCCGTTCCCGAGCGCTTCATCGGCAATTGCGGCGCGATATCGCGCGCCCGATCCGGCAGTCCGGCGGCCGCATGGATATCGGTGTCGATGATGCCGGGCCGCACCGCATTCACCCGAATGCCTTCCGCCGCCACTTCGCGTGCAAGCCCGACAGTGAACGTATCGATCGCGCCCTTGGAAGCGGCATAGTCGACATATTGCCCGCCACCGCCAAGCGTCGCCGCCATGGAGGAGACGTTGACAATCACTCCGCCCTTGCCGCCATGCCGGGTCGACAGGCGGCGCACGGCTTCGGCCGCCGCCAGCATCGAACCGGTGACATTGATGCGAAACATGCGGTCGATCCGCTCCGGCGTCATTTCATCCAGACGCTGGACGACATCGACGATGCCGGCATTGTTGACGAGCCCGTCGATGCGGCCGAAATGCGCGTCGACCTTGGCAAAGATGGCTTTGATATCCTTGGGCTTGCCGACATCGCCGGCAACTGCGATCGCCTGGCCGCCGGCGTCAACGATCGTCCCCACCACAGCCTCGGCCGCATCCTTGTTGGATGCATAATTGACCGCAACGGCCCAGCCATGCTGAGCGGCTGCCAGACAAACCGCGGCACCGATGCCGCGGCTGCCGCCGGTCACGAGAAGAACAGGTGCATCGTCGGTCATTGATTGCATCCTTTCAGACTAAGGACATCCCACGGCGCGATAGTTGCCTTACCCTTGCCCCAGAGGGACGACTTCTGGATCGAGGGGCCGAGCGCCGGCAGGAACAGCCGATCCGCCGCGCTCTCGCCTTCTCCCGGCAATGCACGGATATGGCCTTTCAGATCCGAGGCATAGACCATGCCCTGCCACACGGTGCAGGCCCTGAGGTCGGCTCCCGTTACATCCCCTTCAGGACATTCGAACATGATCCGCCCATCGGCGCGCAGATGGTCGTCTGTGCGCATCACGATCCCATCGGCCACGATATTGGTGTTGCGCACTGCGAGCTTGAATCTGTTGCTGACGGATGATTCCGAGCCCATGGGCTCAAAGCGCAGCTCATAGGCATTGTCCATATCGACATAGACAGCCTTTTCCTGCACGCATTCTTCCGCATAGGCAGGCACGGGATTGACCGCGCAGGCCACCATTATCCAAGGCATCGAGGCCAGTCGGATCATCGCGGTTGCGATCGGCATCGTCATTGCCCTCCCGGCTCGCGCCGGCCGTCGGCATTTTCCATGACGCCGAAATCGGTGAACAGAACCAGCGGCCTGCCGGCGGCATCCAGCCCCCAAAACACCGGATAGAAGCCATCACCCCAGCCGCTCGAGAAGATGGCGACGTTGCCGCGCTTGTCCGATATCGGCCGATGTAAGACGTAGTCGTCGTTATTCGGCTGCAGCTCGGAGGCCAGAACGTCATCATAGTAGTTGATATCCGACGATGACTTCCCTGCCTGGACCTGCTTTTCGCGCTCCTGGATCAGCGCGAAGGTGTCGGCATCCATGTAGCAGCCAAGACCGGCATCGACCGGATAACCGAAGAACTCATCATTCTTCAGCGAGTTGATATCCTGGCCGGGGACCACGGCCAATTCCCAGCGCACCGGCTTGCCCTCGGCAAAACGCATGCTGGCCGCAGCGATGCGGCCGAAGGCTTGATACAAGGTAACGGGATAATCGCCGGGAGAAACGGTGCGAGTAAATGCGGCGCGGTCAGGCCCGACGAGCGGGTCGCTGGCGACGATGCGCCCGGAGGTCAGTTCCACCTTACCGATGTGCAGGACATTGATCGAGCGAGCGGCAAGATCGGCGTCGCCAAGCGACGCCAGATCGAGATTGCTGCTGAGTTTGGAAATGTCGAGCTCCGCCGCGCCGGCGGAGGATGGCACCCATGCGGCGACGGCGCATAGCAATCCGCGCAGCGTCCGCATGGGCCATGTCGACATGATCCAACGCTCCCCTTAGAGATCGAGAACGAGACGTTCCGGATCTTCCAGGCTTTCCTTGACACGCACGAGGAAGGTTACCGCTTCCTTGCCGTCGACGATGCGGTGATCGTAGGAGAGCGCCAGATACATCATCGGACGGATGACGACCTGGCCGCCGATGGCGACAGGACGCTCCTGGATCTTGTGCATGCCGAGAATGCCCGACTGCGGCGCATTGAGGATCGGCGATGACATCAGCGAACCATAGACGCCGCCATTGGTAATGGTGAAGGTGCCGCCCTGCATGTCGGCCATTGCCAGCGTACCATCGCGAGCGGCCTTCGCCAGACGGCCAAGCTCCTTCTCGACTTCCGCGATCGACATCTGGTCGGCGTCGCGGATGACGGGAACGACAAGACCCTTGTCGGTGCCGACGGCCATGCCGACGTGGCAGTAGTTCTTGTAGATGATGTCGGTGCCGTCGATCTCGGCGTTGACAGCAGGCAGTTCCTTCAGCGCATGGGTGACGGCCTTGGTGAAGAAGCCCATGAAGCCGAGCTTCACGCCATGCTTCTTCTCGAAGATGTCCTTGTACTTGTTGCGCAGGTCCATGACGGCCTTCATGTCCACCTCATTGTAGGTGGTGAGCATGGCAGCGGTATTCTGCGCATCCTTGAGGCGCTTGGCGATCGTCTGGCGCAGGCGCGTCATCTTCACGCGCTCTTCGCGGTTGACGTCCTCGACAGCGGTCGGCGCGCGGGCGGCAACAGGTGCTGCCGGTGCGGCGGCGGGAGCCGATGCAGCCTTGGCAACGGCAGCGATCACATCGCCCTTCAAGACCTGGCCGCGCTTGCCGCTGCCTTCGACCTGATCGGCGGAGAGGTTGTTTTCAGCAAGCAGCTTGCCGGCAGCCGGAGCCGGCGGCATGGAGGAAGCCGGAGCGGAAACGGCGGGAGCGGCAACCGGTGCAGCGGCGGCGGGTGCCGGAGCAGCAGCAGCGGCAGCGGGTGCGGCAGCCTGTGCCGGAGCGGCAGCAGCGCCGTTGCCGGCGGAGATCTGGCCGAGCAGCGCACCGAGACCCACGGTTTCGCCGGCCTGGGCAACGATTTCGGAAAGCGTGCCGGCAGCAGGCGCCGGAACTTCGATCGTCACCTTGTCGGTTTCAAGTTCGAGAAGCGGCTCATCGGCCTTGATGGCATCGCCGACCTTCTTGAACCAGGTACCGACGGTCGCTTCGCTGACGGATTCGCCGAGGGTAGGAACGCGGATTTCAGTGGCCATTGTTCAAATCCTAATTTTTCGTCTTTATGAGTTGGATGGAATTCCGGCGACAGAGGACCGGAGAATGAGTGAGGGCATCGGCGAGATTTCGATACGGAAACCGAGCCCGGCGAGTAGGACGGGATCGGCATCGCCAAGCGAATTGGCCGCATCGGCATTCTCGACGTCGACGACAGCCACGCCGAAAGCACCATCGGCCGCGAAGACCGGGCCGACGACAATTGCCGTCCCGGCATTCGCATGTTCTCGCCAATAGGCGGCGTGTTGCTGCATGGCGGCCATCTCCTCCTCCGTGGCGTCATCCGGGAAGCTGGGGCGCGGCGGCACAAGTTTCAGATGAAAATAGGCCATCGCGCAACCCCTCAACCGCCAAGCGCGTCCTCAAGGAACGCCGCAAGCTGCGACAGATGCTTGGACATCAGGCCCGTCGCCGGCGAGGCGGCGGCCGGACGGCCGGTGTAGCGAACGCGCTGGTACTTCGCATCGATATGGGCAAGCACCCATTCCAGATACGGATCGATGAAGGACCATGCGCCCATGTTCTTCGGCTCTTCCTGGCACCAGACCATTTCCGCATTGCGGAAGCGGCTGAGCTCGTTGATGAGCGCCTTGGCCGGGAACGGATAGAGCTGTTCGATACGCAGCAGGTAGATATCGTCGATGCCGCGCTTCTCACGCTCTTCCAGCAGATCGTAATAGACCTTGCCCGAGCAGATGACGACGCGACGGATCTTGTTGTCCTTCTGCAGCTTGATCGGGCTGTCCTTGATCAGCTCCGCATCATCCCAGAGCAGGCGATGGAAGGAGCTTTCGCCGGCCATCTCCGCAAGGGTCGATACGGCGCGCTTGTGGCGCAGCAGCGACTTCGGCGTCATCAGGATCAGCGGCTTGCGGAAGTCGCGCTTCAGCTGACGGCGCAGAATGTGGAAGTAGTTCGCCGGCGTCGTGACGTTGGCGACCTGCATGTTGTCTTCGGCGCAGAGCTGCAGATAGCGTTCCAGGCGAGCCGAGGAGTGTTCCGGACCCTGGCCTTCATAGCCATGCGGCAGCAGGCAGACCAGACCCGACATGCGCAGCCACTTGCGTTCACCCGACGAGATGAACTGGTCGAACACGACCTGCGCACCATTGGCGAAGTCGCCGAACTGGGCTTCCCAGAGGGTCAGCGCGTTCGGACGGGCAAGCGAATAGCCGTATTCGAAGCCGAGAACCGCCTCTTCCGAGAGCATCGAATTGATGACTTCGTAACGGGCCTGGGTCGGCGAGAGATTGGCGAGCGGAATGTAGCGCTCTTCGGTCTCCTGATCGTAGAGAACCGAGTGGCGCTGCGAGAAGGTGCCGCGTTCGCAGTCCTGACCGGACAGGCGGATCTTGTGGCCTTCGACGACGAGAGAACCGAAAGCCAGGGCCTCCGCCATCGCCCAATCGATGCCCTCGCCGGTCTGCACCATGTTGGCGCGGTTTTCCATGAAGCGCTGGATGGTGCGGTGCGCATGGAAGCCGGCCGGGATTTCCGACAGCTTGCGGCCGATTTCCTTCAGCGACTTCATCGGCACGGCGGTCTTGCCGCGGCGCTGCTCGTCGGCATTGTCGGCCGTGTGCAGGCCGGACCACTCACCGTCAAGCCAGTCGGCCTTGTTCGGCTTGTAGGACTGGCCGGCCTCGAATTCCTGCTCGAGATGAGCGCGCCAGTCGGCCTTCATCTTCTCGACTTCGCCTTCGGTCAGCACGCCTTCGCTGATCAGCCGCTGCGAATAGATCTGCAGTACCGTCTTGTGGGCGCGGATGACCTTGTACATGTTCGGCTGCGTGAAGGACGGCTCATCGCCTTCATTGTGGCCGTAACGGCGGTAGCAGAAGAGGTCGACCACGACCGGCTTGTGGAACTTCATGCGGAATTCGGTCGCGATCTTCGCGGCATAAACAACCGCTTCCGGATCGTCGCCGTTGACGTGGAAGATCGGCGCCTCGATCATCTTGGCGACGTCGGACGGATAGGGCGACGAGCGCGAGAAGGCCGGATTGGTGGTGAAACCGATCTGGTTGTTGATGATGACGTGCATCGTGCCGGCAACGCGGTGGCCGCGCAGACCGGAGAGGCCGAGGATTTCGGCAACGACGCCCTGGCCGGCGAAAGCCGCGTCACCATGGATGAGCAGCGGCACGACCTTGGCGCGCTCGGACAGCGGGATGATATCGCCGTCCCATTGGGTGGCGCCCATATCCTGCTTGGCGCGGGCCTTGCCCATGACCACCGGGTTCACGATTTCGAGGTGCGACGGGTTTGCCGTCAGCGACACGTGCACCTTGGCGCCGTCGAAATCACGGTCCGAGGAGGCCCCGAGATGGTACTTCACGTCGCCCGAGCCTTCGACTTCGTCCGGCGCGTAGGAGCCGCCCTTGAACTCGTGGAAGATGGCGCGATGCGGCTTGCCCATGACCTGGGAGAGCACGTTCAAACGGCCGCGATGGGCCATGCCGAACACGGCTTCGCGAAGACCGAGCTGGCTGCCGCTCTTGAGGATCTGTTCGAGCGCCGGGATCAGCGACTCACCGCCGTCGAGGCCGAAGCGCTTGGTACCCTTGAATTTGACGTCGAGGAACTGCTCATAGCCCTCGGCTTCGATAATCTTCTGAAGGATGGCCTTCTTGCGCTCGGGATTGAAGGCGATGCCCTTGTCCGGACCTTCGATGCGCTCCTGAATCCAGGCCTTTTCCTCCGGATTGGAGATGTGCATGAATTCGACGCCGAGGGTGGAGCAGTAGGTGCGCTCAAGGATCTCGATCATCTCGCGAATGGTCGCGAATTCGAGGCCGAGCACGTTGTCGATGAAGATCTTACGGTCGAGGTCGGCCTCGGTGAAGCCGTAAGCTTCCGGCGACAGTTCCTTGTAGTCTTCGACCGGGGCCGCAATGCCGAGCGGATCGAGCTTGGCATGCAGATGACCGCGCATGCGATAGGCGCGGATCATCATGATGGCGCGGACGGAATCGCGCGTCGCCTGCAGGACGTCGGTCGCGCTCGCCGGCGCTCCGGCGGTTTCGGCCTTGGCCTTCAGCTTGGTTTCGATGACCTTTTCGACAACGCCCCAGTCGCCATCGAGCGCGGAGACGAGATCGCCCTTTGCCGGGATCGGCCAGTTCTTGCGCTGCCAGGAGGCGCCCTTGGCCGCCTTCTTCACATCGTCGGGACTATCCTCGAGCGCCTTGAAGAACGACCGCCACTCGTCGGAGACCGATGAAGGATCGTCCTCGTAGCGCGCGTAGAGCTGCTCGATATAGGCAGCATTGGCGCCATCCAGGAACGAGGTGATCTGAAATTGCTCGTTGGCTTCTTGCCTTGCCATGGTGAATCTGCGGGCGCTCTCGCCCGTCTCCCAACTTGTTTGCATTGCCGGTTTTCGGGTTCCCGGCGACCGTATTTCGTCTGAGGCCATCAAGGCCGTCGGTATGCACTTGCGATTATCTAAACCGGACGGGACAAGTCGACTGACGCCCCGTCCGGCCTTGCTATAGGTAGGCTCAGCCCTTCAGGACTTCCACCAGCGTCTTGCCGAGACGCGCCGGCGACGGCGACACGCGGATGCCTGCCGATTCCATCGCTGCGATCTTATCTTCCGCGCCACCCTTGCCGCCGGAAATGACGGCGCCGGCATGGCCCATCGTGCGGCCGGGAGGTGCCGTCCGGCCAGCGATGAAGCCGACCATCGGCTTCTTGCGGCCCTTCTTGGCTTCGTCCTTGAGGAACTGTGCGGCGTCTTCTTCAGCCGAACCGCCGATTTCGCCGATCATGATGATCGACTTGGTTTCGTCGTCGGCGAGGAACATTTCAAGGACGTCGATGAATTCGGTGCCCTTGACCGGGTCGCCGCCGATGCCGACAGCCGTCGTCTGGCCGAGACCTTCATTGGTGGTCTGGAACACGGCTTCGTAGGTCAGAGTGCCGGAACGCGAGAGAACGCCGACGGAGCCCTTCTTGAAGATGGAGCCCGGCATGATGCCGATCTTGCATTCGTTCGGGGTCAGAACGCCCGGGCAGTTCGGACCGATCAGGCGCGACTTCGACTTGATCAGACGATCCTTGACCTTGACCATGTCGGCAACCGGAATGCCTTCCGTGATGCAGACGATAAGCGGGATCTCGGCGTCGATCGCTTCGAGGATCGCAGCTGCGGCGCCTGCCGGCGGAACGTAGATGACCGAGGCGTTGGCACCGGTCGCATCCTTGCCTTCGGCGACGGACTTGAAGATCGGCAGCTTTTCGCCGTCCTTGCCGGTCCAGGTTTCACCGCCCTTGGAAGGGTGGATACCGCCGACCATCTTCGTGCCGTGATAGGCGAGCGCCTGTTCAGTGTGGAAAGTGCCGGTCTTGCCGGTCAGGCCCTGAACCAGAACCTTGGTGTCTTTGTTGATGAGAATAGACATGCGAGGCCTTTGTTACGAGAGGTTGGAAGACGCGGAGGCAACGCGACGGTACACGCCGCTGACGACCTCCTGCCATGTATCGCTGCCGGCGGGCGAGAACGTGACGCCCATGCGGTAGCAGTCTTCATTTTCGAACTGGAAGAGAGTGCGTTGCGCACCGCGCGGCGAAACTCGGGTCAGGACAAGCTTATCGTCGATCCACTCGCCGGAAGCCGGCGCGGCGGGCACAAAGCCCACCGTATCGAACTGATAGAGCTTATAGGCCTGATCCGCTCCGTCGAAGCCGAGAATATTCCGGGCTTCGAACGAGGTTTCGCCATCGCGCGTCTGCACGTAGCGCTGTTCGACGAAAAATCCGCCGAACAGACACTCGGCCGTGAGCCGCGCGGTTGCCGTGCCTTCCTTCGTCCAGGCCGAAGCCGCGACATGCTCTTTCCCTTCCCAGGTGCCGGCAAAGGCACCGAGGCGAAGATGAGCAGCCGTTGGAGCGAAGGAAGCAGCCATCCCGATCAGCCCTTGACTGCCTTCACGATCTTCTGGGCGGCATCGTCCAGGTCATCTGCGGAGATGACGTTGAGACCGGATTCGTTGATGATCTTCTTGCCGAGCTCGACATTGGTGCCTTCGAGGCGAACGACGAGCGGAACCTTCAGACCGACTTCCTTGACGGCTGCGAGCACGCCTTCGGCAATGACGTCGCACTTCATGATGCCGCCGAAGATGTTGACCAGAATGCCCTGGACAGCCGGATCGGCGGTGATGATCTTGAAGGCGGCCGTGACCTTTTCCTTGGAAGCGCCGCCGCCGACATCGAGGAAATTCGCCGGCTCAGCGCCGTAGAGCTTGATGATGTCCATGGTTGCCATGGCGAGACCGGCGCCGTTGACCATGCAGCCGATGTTGCCGTCGAGGGCGACATAGGCGAGATCGTATTCGTGGGCCTGGATTTCCTTCTCGTCTTCTTCGGTCGTATCGCGCAGCGCGCGGATGTCTTCATGACGGAAGAGGGCGTTGCCGTCGAAGGAAACCTTGGCGTCGAGAACGCGAAGGCGGCCGTTGGTCATGACGATCAGCGGGTTGACTTCGAGGAGCGCCATGTCCTTCTCGACGAAGGCCTTGTAGAGGATCGGGAAGAGCTTGGCGGCATCTTCGCGGGCAGCGCCCTCAAGCTTCAGCGCATCAGAAAGGGCAGCCGTGTTGGCAGCCGTCACACCCGTCGACGGGTCGATGGCGACGGTGATGATCTTTTCCGGCGTGTCATGCGCAACGGTCTCGATGTCCATGCCGCCTTCGGTCGAAACGACGAAAGCAACCTGACCGACGGAACGGTCGACGAGGATCGAGAGATAGAGTTCGCGGTCGATATCGGCGCCGTCTTCGATGTAGAGGCGGTTGACCTGCTTGCCGGCCGGGCCGGTCTGCTTGGTCACCAGCGTATTGCCGAGCATGTCCTTGGCGTTGGCGACAACGTCGTCAACGGACTTGGCGAGGCGAACGCCGCCCTTGGCGTCCGGGCCGAGTTCCTTGAACTTGCCCTTGCCGCGGCCGCCAGCGTGAATCTGGCTCTTGACGACGTAAAGCGGGCCTGGAAGCTGTTTGGCAGCAGCAGCGGCTTCATCGGCGGAGAAGATGGCAACGCCGTCCGCGACGGGTGCGCCATAGCTCTTCAGCAGCGCCTTGGCCTGGTATTCATGAATGTTCATGGGTCTATCCCTGTTGGAAGGCGGAAATTACTTCAGCGACGGCGCGATCGTGGCGCAGGCTTCGCAAAGACCCGCAACGGCTGCGACCGACTTGTCGAAGGCTTCCTTCTCAGCCTTGTTCAGATCGATCTCGATAACGCGCTCGATGCCGCCGGCGCCGATGACGGTGGGAACGCCGACATACATGTCCTTGACGCCGTACTGGCCATCGAGGTGCGCGGCGCAGGGCAGGACGCGCTTCTTGTCCTTGAGGTAGGACTCGGCCATGGCGATGGCGGACGCGGCCGGAGCGTAATAGGCGGAACCGGTCTTGAGCAGGCCGACGATCTCGGCGCCGCCGTCACGGGTGCGCTGGATGATTTCTTCGAGGCGCTCGGCGGTCAGCCAGCCCATGTTGACGAGATCCGTCAGCGGGATGCCGGCAACGGTGGAGTAGCGGGCGAGCGGAACCATCGAGTCGCCGTGGCCGCCGAGAACGAAAGCCGTGACGTCTTCGACCGATACGTTGAATTCCTTGGCGAGGAACAGGCGGAAGCGCGAGCTATCGAGCACGCCAGCCATGCCCACGACCTTGTTGGTCGGCAGGCCCGAGAATTTCTGCAGCGCCCAGACCATGGCGTCGAGCGGATTGGTGATGCAGATCACGAAAGCATTCGGGGCATACTTCTTGATGCCGGCGCCGACCTGTTCCATGACCTTGAGGTTGATGCCGAGAAGATCGTCGCGGCTCATGCCCGGCTTGCGGGGAACGCCTGCCGTGACGATGCAGACGTCAGCGCCTTCGATCGCGGAATAGTCGCTGGCGCCCGTGAGAGTGGCGTCGAAGCCTTCGACCGGAGAAGACTGGGCAATGTCGAGACCCTTGCCCTGAGGAATGCCGTCCGCGATGTCGAACAGGACGATATCGCCCAGTTCCTTCAGGCCGGCGAGATGCGCCAGCGTGCCACCAATCATGCCAGAACCAATAAGTGCGATCTTGTTGCGCGCCATTTCGGTGTATCCTTTGCGATCAAAATCCGTGGCGGGACACCGTGACAGGCATCCACAATAGCCGCCAATCGCATAGACCCAAAGGCCGAAATTGGCAATTGATTATTTTGAGATCAGGAATTTCAATCGGTTAGATCGAAAAATTCTTACGTAAACGTAAGACACTCTGTCACCGAATTGTTACTCGGCGGCACGCCTGGCCGGAGTCTGAGCCAGATATTCGGCGCTCCGCATCTCGAAAAGCCGCGATGCCGTGCGGTCGAATTCGAAGCCTTCTGTCCCCCGCCGCTCCTCGAGCAGATCTTCCGGCATGGCAGCCGCGGAGATGTAGAGACGGATATTATGATCGTAGAGCGTGTCGATCAGAATGATAAAACGCTTCGTCTGGTTGCGCTTATCCGGCCCGAGCTTCGGCACGCGATCGAGGAAGATCGTATCGAACCGTTCGGCGATGGCGAGGAAATCGGCAGGCCCGAGCGGCGCGTCACAGAGATCGGCGAAGGAAAAGCGCGCCATGCGGTCGACGGCCAGAGGCACATGGATGGAGCGCCCCTTCATCGGGATCTCCATCGGCTGCGCCTTGCGCCCATGCAACGCCTGCATCCAGGAGGCATCCATAGCCATGTCGGTGCGCTGGTCCACCGGCGTCAGATAGACGGGCTGACTGTTCAGCTTCTCCATGCGATAGTCGGTCGGCGAGTCCAGCGTCACCACATCGACATGCTTCTTGAGGAGATCGATGAAGGGCAGAAAGAGGCCGCGATTGAGCCCGTCGCGATAGAGATTGTCCGGCTCGACATTCGAGGTGGCGATCAGCACGCAGCCGAGCGAGAACAGTTCGGAAAACAGCCGCGACAGGATCATCGCGTCGGCAATGTCGGTCACAGTGAATTCGTCGAAGCAAAGCAGTTCGGCTTCGGCATAGAGATCGGCGGCGACAGGTGGTATGGGATCGGCCTGCTTGGTCTCGCCATTCTTGAATTTCAGCCGCTGCGCCGCGATGCGATTGTGCACATCGGTCATGAACTCGAAGAAATGCGCCCGGCGTTTCTTCTGGCAGGGCGCCATCGAGAAGAACATGTCCATCAACATGGTCTTGCCGCGCCCGACGCTGCCGTGAATATAGAGGCCCTTGATCGTCTCGACCGACTTCTTGCGGGCAGCAAACATCCAGCCGAGCGCGCTGGATTTTGCGGCGGGCCGCTTGCGCTTGAGATCGGCAAGCACCCGGTCCAGCATTTTCGCCACATCCATCTGTGCCGAATCCACCTGAAGGGATCCGGACGCCGTCAGCGCCTTCAGCTGTTCGCAGACGCTGATCGAATAATCTGGCATGGGCTGCATGGGGAAATATCCGCCTGTGCAAAATAAGGGCGCACCCGAAGGATTGCTGCCCCTTTCAAAATAAGCTTATCGGCTGAGGCTGAGCGGCTGGCCGGAGGCGGTCGAACCGTCAAAACGCGAATCGGCCGTCTTGTAGACCGTACCGATCGTCGAGCCGTCACGATTCTTCAGGAGAACCTGCTTGCCGGAGACTTCCCACGAGCCCATTGAGGTCAGTTCGCCCGCGCAACCGCGCGTACCGCCGCGTGAACCGCTGCCGAGGTTGGTCAATGTCAGGAACATATCGCAGCTCGATCCGCCATTGCTCACCTTCCAGCTGCCGACCATCGATTCCTTCGTGACATCCATAGCCGAAGCCGCCATCGCCTGCTGCTGCGCCGGATTGGCTGCATTCGGTGCGCTCGCTGGCGCCGCCGGGAATTGGGAGCCGTTACCGGCGCCGGGAGGCGGAAGCTGGCTGGACTGGACGGAAGGAACAGGCTGAGCCTGCAGTGGTGCCGGAGACGAATAACTGTCGTTATTGTATGCCGTGCGCTGGCAACCGGCAAGCGACAGGCCAATCGCCGCAGCCGTCACTGCATATCTAAACTGCATCATCACACTCCTAAATGATTGTCCACCGCTGACATCGACAAAGTGATATTTAATGATGTCCGAATTATCGTATTTCACTTTGGTTAATCAAGTCGATACCGCCACAAATTGCCGAAGGCCATAGCTGGACAAGAATCGGGTGGTTTCAAGGCTGATCCACCGCGCCTCACTCAAAATGAACGCAGGCGGAGAATTTCGGCATTCTCTCCCACCAATGCTCTCTTGAATACCTATACGCGACGATAGCGATATCGCATGTCAGGACTATGCGAGCGCTTCGGCAAAAAACCTGCCGAAGCATTCTTTCATCATTTGCAGTCAAAAGGCAGGTCAGACCCGCCGCTCGACCATCATCTTCTTGATTTCGGCGATCGCCTTGGCCGGGTTCAGACCCTTCGGGCAGGTCTGGGCGCAGTTCATGATCGTATGGCAGCGATAGAGGCGGAAGGGATCCTCGAGGTTGTCGAGGCGCTCGCCCTTGGCTTCGTCTCTGGAGTCGATCAGCCAGCGATAGGCCTGCAGCAGCACGGCCGGGCCGAGGTAGCGGTCGCCGTTCCACCAGTAGCTCGGACAGGAGGTGGAGCAGCAGGCGCAGAGAATGCATTCGTAGAGGCCGTCGAGTTTGAGGCGGTCCTCATGGCTCTGCTTCCATTCCTTGGCCGGCGGCGGCGATACCGTCTTCAGCCAGGGCTCGATCGAGCGATGCTGGGCATAGAAGTTCGTCAGGTCAGGCACGAGATCCTTGACGACGGGCATATGCGGCAACGGATAGACTTTCACCGTGCCCTTGATCTCGTCCAGACCCTTGGTGCAGGCGAGCGTGTTGGTGCCATCGATGTTCATCGCGCAGGAGCCGCAAATGCCTTCGCGACAGGAGCGGCGCAGCGTCAGCGTCGGGTCGATCTTGTTCTTGATGTAAAGCAGACCGTCGAGCACCATCGGGCCGCAATCGTCGACATCGATGTAATAGGTATCGATGCTCGGGTTCTGACCGTCATCCGGGCTCCAGCGATAGACGCGGAATTCGCGCGTGTTCTTGGCGCCGACCGGCTTCGGCCAGACCTTGCCTTCGCGCATCTGAGAGTTCTTGGGGAGAGCGAGTTCAACCATGGTCAGTTCCTCTCAGATCAATACACGCGTGCCTTCGGCTCGATCTTGTGCGGATCGATGCCTTCGGCGATCAGGTCGGTGTGAACCGGACGATAGTCGAGCTTCACGTCGCCTGCCTCGTTGACCCAGGCAAGCGTATGCTTGCGCCAGTTCTCGTCGTCGCGGCCGGCAAACTTGCCCTCGGTATAGTCCTCGCGGGCATGCGAGCCGCGGCTTTCCTTGCGAGCCTCGGCGCCATAGATGGTCGTGATGGCATTGGCCATCAGATTGTGCAGCTCCAGCGTCTCGACAAGGTCGGAATTCCAGATCAGCGAGCGGTCGGTGACCTTGATATCGGGCAATTCCTTCCAGATCTCCGACAGGCGGCGGCAGCCGGATTCCAGCGATTCCTGGGTACGGAACACGGCGGCATCTTCCTGCATGGCGCGCTGCATCTTCTCGCGCAGTGCCGCCGTCGGCGTCGAGCCGCTGGCATGGCGCAGGCGATCGAAACGCTCCATGATCTTGTCGCAGGCGGCGACATTCACAGGGGGAACCGGGCTGTTGCGGTCGATGACCTGGCCGGCGCGGATGGCGGCGGCACGGCCGAAGACCACGAGGTCGATCAGCGAGTTGGAACCGAGGCGATTGGCGCCGTGCACCGATGCGCAGCCGGCTTCGCCGACGGCCATCAGGCCCGGCAGCACGCGCTCGGGATTGCTACTGTCGGCATTCAGCACTTCGCCCCAGTAGTTCGTGGGAATGCCGCCCATATTGTAGTGAACGGTCGGAAGCACAGGGATCGGATCGCGGGTCACATCGACGCCGGCAAAGATGCGCGCGCTCTCGGAGATGCCCGGCAGGCGCTCGTGCAGCACGGCCGGATCGAGATGGTCGAGATGCAGGAAGATGTGATCCTTGTTCTTGCCGACGCCGCGGCCCTCGCGGATCTCAAGCGTCATGCAGCGCGAAACGACGTCGCGCGAGGCAAGATCCTTCGCCGACGGCGCATAGCGTTCCATGAAGCGCTCGCCCTCGGAATTGACGAGATAGCCGCCTTCGCCGCGCGCGCCTTCGGTGATCAGGCAGCCAGAACCGTAGATGCCGGTCGGATGGAACTGCACGAATTCCATGTCCTGCAGCGGCAGGCCGGCGCGGGCCACCATGCCGCCGCCGTCGCCGGTGCAGGTATGGGCCGAGGTCGCCGAGAAATAGGCACGGCCGTAGCCGCCGGTCGCCAGGACCACCATCTTGGCGGCGAAGCGATGGATCGTGCCGTCATCGAGGCACCAGGCGACGACGCCGGTGCAACGACTGCCGTCATCGGACATGATGAGGTCTAGTGCAAAATACTCGATGAAGAATTCCGCATTGTTGCGCAGCGACTGGCCGTAGAGCGTGTGCAGGATGGCGTGACCCGTACGGTCGGCAGCGGCACAGGTGCGCTGCACCGGCGGTCCCTCGCCGAAATTCTGCATGTGGCCGCCGAACGGGCGCTGATAGATCTTGCCCTCTTCGTTGCGCGAGAAAGGCACGCCGTAATGCTCGAGTTCGTAAACGGCCTTCGGCGCTTCCATGACCATGTACTGCATCGCGTCGACGTCGCCGAGCCAGTCAGAGCCCTTGACGGTGTCGTAGAGATGCCACTGCCAGCTGTCCGGCGTCATGTTCTGCAGCGAGGCGGCAATGCCGCCCTGGGCTGCGACGGTGTGCGAACGGGTGGGGAAGACCTTGGTGATGCAGGCGGTGCGGAAGCCCTGTTCGGCCATGCCGAGCGTGGCGCGCAGGCCGGCGCCGCCGGCGCCGACGACGATCACGTCATAGGAGTGGTCGATATACTTGTAGGCTTTCCCGTTCTGGGCGGGCCCATTCTGAGCGGATGAGTTCGGTGCCATGATGCAATTATCCTACGAACGCGATCTTCAGAATGGCGAAAAGACAGAGCCCCGCCACGACGATCGCGAAGAACGTGTTGAGCATGAGAAGGACGATCTTGGCGAATTCGCCATGAACATAGTCCTCGATGATGACCTGCATGCCGATCTTCATATGAATGAGGGCGGAGATCACCATCAGGGCGAAGATGACGGCGACGATCGGATTCGAGATCGCATGCACGACTTCAGCGTAGGGCGCGCCGGCATAGATCATCAGGAAGATGACGAAGAAGAGGAAAAGTGGGACGTTGGCAACGGCGGTCAGGCGCTGGCGCCAGAAATGATCGGTACCTTCCTTGGCGGAACCGAGACCGCGGACTTTGCCCAGAGGAGTGCGCATATCCATGAGAAATATCCTTTAAAGCATGATCCCGAAATGTGCCCAGGCGCTTCCGGGAGCGATCATGCCAATCAACCCAGCCGGATGACGATGCCGATGATCCAGACCAGCGCGGTCAGACAGATCGAGCCGATGAGCGTGAACTTGGCCATCTTCGTCGAGACGGCGGGATCGAAACCATGCCCGAGATCCCAGATGAAATGACGAAAGCCACCCAGCATATGGTGCAGCAGCGCCCAGGTGTAGCCGAGCAGGATGATGCGGCCGATGATCGTACCCATGATCCAATTGACCAGATCGAAATAGCCCTGACCCGTCGCCGCGGCGATCAGCCACCAGGCGACCAGCAGCGTGCCGAAGTAGAGCGCGCCACCGGTGATGCGGTGGACGATCGACATGACCATGGTGGGGATGGGTTTGTAGATTTGCAGATGCGGCGACAGAGGCCGGTTTTGTGTGACGTTCGCCATCAGAACCTCGCGGCGTTACGATACGCTTAGAACCCGGATATCCGGGGCAACGCGCGCGCGGGGATGCGCAGTGTGCGTTGCATCATTGCGACCATTAATCACACAGACGGCCATCGACAAGCACAATTGATGCCTGCATCGAATTTAATCGATTCGGATCGCTCTGCACTTTAGCGAGCATGCAGAGAAGAGCCTCCCATTCCGGCCCATTTACCATTTCGGCAAGCCTGACATGGACTTCGCTGCGGTCTTCGGGCAATCTGCCGTTAAGATTTCATTAACGAACCGAAGCGGATCGAATCATGGCCCCGCATCTTTTCAAGGCAGCAGCGCTCGTTTTAGCGGCAGCCGCTCTTTCCTCGACGCCGACTTCAGCCGGCGACTATCGCCACTGGCACCATCACAACCGCTCCGGCATCGTGCGCCTCAACCAGATATCCCAACCGCAGGGTTCAGGGCAGCAACCCGCCCGGATCGTGATCATGGAACGACGCGATGCGGCAAGCGCCGGCAGCTATGCCGGTTCGGCCGACGTCTATCGGGCTGATGGCGGCACCTATGTTATCGGCTATGGCGGCTACAATCCCTATGCCCGGACCGCTGCGGCGCAGCTGCGACCGAAGGCGAAGGTCATCGATGTCCGCTATGCCGACAATCCCTGCTCATACGAAGCGGGCGTCTGCGTCATCCGGCATTGATGATTCTCAATCGGCGAGAAATCGCCAGACCGTCGTTTTCTTGACTTCGCTGTCCTCAAGCGCCCGCGTCACCGGCACTTGATAGGTCGCCTGCTCTTGCAGACGATCCTTGGGAAGATAGGCCCTGCCGGGATCGCCGACCAGAACCGTCTTCCCGTCGCCCGCCAAACGTCTTAGCCAAGGAACGAGGCGCGCGGCAAAATCGCGATCATAGAAGACATCGCCGGCGAGAATGACGCCCTCATCCACGGCCTGCCCGATCATATTGTCGCCGGAAAAGTCCAGGGCTACACCGTTTTCAGCAGCATTGAGCCGGATCGCCGTGCCCGCCCACGGATCGATATCGACGGCCAGCACATGGGCCGCACCCGATCGCTTGGCGGCAATTGCGACAAGTCCGGAGCCGCTGGCAAAATCCAGCACCTTTTTGCCGGCAACGATCTCCGGATGATCGAGTATATAGCGCGCGAGACCCTGGCCGCCTGCCCAGGCAAAGGCCCAGAAGGGCGGCGGCAGGCCGATCTCTTCCAGCTCCTCTTCCGTCTTCAGCCACAGCTCATGCGCCTCGCTTGCCAGATGCAGCCGGACTTCCGGCACATGCGGCGCCGCCATCAGGCTGGTATTTGCGCGGATGAAGCTTTCCGGATCGGTTTTCAATGAATCTCCCACCTGCCCAACAAGGCGGAATCAGGCCGGCGGGTTGTCCAGCCCGCCCATGCGGCAGACTTCCAACCATTCATCATCCGTCACCGGCTGCACCGAAAGCCGCATGGAGGTGACGAGCGCCATCTGCGCAAGCTTTGGATTGGCCTTAATGTCTTTGAGAGTCACGGGTTTCGGCATGTCGCGGACGGCGCGGATGTCGACGCATTCCCAGCGCGGATCATCCTTCGCGGTCGAATCCGGATGCGCCAGCGCGCAGACCTCGACGATACCGACGACCTCCAGCCCGTCATTGGAGTGATAGAAGAAGCCCTTGTCGCCGATCTGCATGGCCCGCATGTTGTTGCGGGCGAGATAGTTGCGCACGCCGGTCCATTCCGTTCCCTTGTCGCCGGCATCCTTCTGCTGCTGCCAGGACCAGGAGGACGGCTCGGATTTATAAAGCCAATGCGCCATCTCTCATGCCTCCGGATTGTTGAAGACCCAGTTGAACGGCTTGATCTCGACGCTCTCGAACAAGCCGGCCTTCGTATAGGGATCGGCATCGGCAAGCGCCTTGGCCGCTTCGACGCTTTCCGCCTCGACGATCACGAGGCTGCCATTCGGCTTGCCTTCCGCGTCGAGGAACGGACCCGCCATCTTCAGCGTGCCCTCGGCATTGAGCTTATTCAGATGTTCCAAATGCGCCGGGCGCGTCTCCATGCGGACATTCAGGTGACCGGGCTTGTCCTTGCAGACAAAGGCAAACAGCATTGCTTGGCTCCTTCAGATATTCAGAAAATATTCCCCAGAAACTATTCCGTGGTGATCGGCCGTGTCATCAATTGCCCGATGGCTGCGCCTATGTCGAGTTTGCCGTCGATGATGGCGGACACCGCGTCGGTGATCGGCATGTCAACGCCGAGTTCGTGGGCAAGCCGCGCGGCAATGGAGGCGGCGTAGGCGCCTTCGACCAGCGTGCCACGCGTTGGGTCAACCGTTTCTCCTTTACCAAGGGCAATGCCGAAACGCAGATTGCGGGATTGATGGCTGGTCGCCGTCAGCACGAGGTCGCCAAGGCCAGATAGGCCGCGGACGGTTTCCGCCTTGCCGCCCTTGGCCGCGACGAAGCGCGACATCTCGGCAAGGCCGCGGCTGATCAGCGCCGCACGGGCGGAATCGCCGATACCCCGGCCCTCGACGATGCCGCAGGCAATCGCGAGGACATTCTTCAGCGCCCCCCCGAGCTGCACGCCGATACGGTCGTCCGAGGCGTAAAGACGGAAGGTCGGACCGGAAATCGCCTGTGCAAGCCGTTCCGCCACCGCCATGTCTGCAGCGGCGATCGCCATGGCAGTCGGCAGGCCTTTGGCGATGTCGGAGGCAAAGCCCGGCCCGGAGAGAACGGCGATGACATGCTCCGGCAGTTCGCGCTCCAGCATGTCGGTCAACAGATCGCCGGAAACCTTGTCGATACCCTTGGCGCAGGTGACGACGACGGCATCCTTGGCAAGATAAGGCCCATAATGTTTGGCAGCATCGGCCTGCGCCTGCGAAGGCATGGCAAAGAGGACGATGCCCACATCGGAAACGGCATCCGCCTCGGCCGAGAACTTCAAAGAATCCGGAAGCGCAATCCCCGGCAGGACGGCATCATGCATGCGATCGGCTGCAAGATCCGCCATCAGGCCGGCTTTTCGCCCGACGAGGGTGACGTCGCTGCGGCCGGTCAATGCAATGACGGCTGCGAGCGCCGTGCCGAAAGCGCCGGCGCCGATGACTGCGATCCTCTCGTTGCCGCTCATGCCTTTGCTCCTCGTTTGCCGTGCCCGAGCAGGGTTTCCGCCTTCTGATCCAGCGGCCAGCGCGAGCGCGGCTGCACATCGAGATCATCAGGCGCCGCACCCGTTGCCATCCGCTCCAATCCAGCCCAGGCGATCATGACGGCATTGTCCGTACACAGTCTCAATGGCGGCGCGATGAAACGGAAACCATTGGCATCGCAAAGCTCCTGCAGCGTGCGGCGCAGCTCGAGATTGGCGGCGACACCACCGGCCACGACCAGCGACGGCTGTTCCGCCATCTTCGGAAAATCCGCCTTGAAGCGCTGCAGGCCGCGGCCAATGCGATCCTTCAGCGTGCGCGAGATTGCCTTCTGGAAGGAGGCGCAGATATCGGCGATATCCTGCTCCGTGACAGGCGCGATCGCCGTCGCCGCCTGCCGTACCGCCGTCTTCAGGCCGGAAAAGGAAAAATCGAGGCGCGTCTCGCCGACCAGCGGCCGCGGAAGATCGAAGCGGTCCGGATTGCCATCCTTGGCGGCTGCCTCTACGGCCGGGCCGCCGGGATAAGGCAACCCCAAAAGCTTGGCCGTCTTGTCGAAGGCTTCGCCGAGCGCATCGTCGATGGTCGTGCCCCAGCGCTCGTATTGGCCGACACCGCGCACCAGGATCAGCTGGGTATGGCCGCCGGAAACGAGCAGCATCAGGTATGGAAACGCAAGTCCGTCCGTCAGCCGCGCGGTCAGGGCATGGCCTTCCAGATGGTTGATGGCGTATAATGGTTTGCCTGTCGCACGTGAGATCGCCTTGCCGGTCATCAGGCCGACGAGCAGACCGCCGATGAGGCCTGGCCCGGAGGTGGCAGCGATGGCGTCAACGTCCGAGAGCGACACATTGGCGCGTTTCAATGCTTCGTCGATCAGCGTATCGAGCGCCTCGACATGCGCACGCGCGGCAATTTCCGGCACGACGCCGCCATAGGCGCTATGCTCGTCCAATTGGCTGAGGACGACATCGGAACACACCGTCGGCGTGCCGTCATCCCGACGCTCGACAATGGCCGCGGCGGTTTCGTCGCAGCTTGTTTCGATGCCGAGAATACGAAGAACGGATGCCATGGAGAAAGTTCGTTGCCTACAGG
Organism: Martinezella sp. CNPSo 3890; assembly: GCF_057784455.1. Lineage (NCBI taxonomy): Bacteria > Pseudomonadati > Pseudomonadota > Alphaproteobacteria > Hyphomicrobiales > Rhizobiaceae > Martinezella > Martinezella sp. CNPSo 3890. The sequence continues at coordinate 168,522 of NZ_JBXSOR010000012.1, forward strand.
TCGATTGCGATAAAGCGGAAATATGGTTACGGGAACTGTCGGTAACAACGGATCAAAGCGGATGCAAACAAAACCTTTCCGGATCGGCACGCGGGGCAGCCCGCTGGCGCTCGCCCAAGCGCGAGAAGCGCGCGACCGCCTGATGGCGGCCCATGGCCTTCCGGAGGAGATGTTCGAAATCGTCGTTCTCACCACCAAGGGCGACCGCATCACCGACCGGTCGCTCGCGGCAATCGGCGGCAAAGGCCTGTTCACCGAGGAACTGGAAGAAAAGCTGACCTCGGGCGAACTCGACTTCGCCGTACACTCGGCCAAGGACATGGCGACGAAACTGCCCCAAGGCTTGGCGCTCACCGCCTATCTGCCGCGCGAAGATATCCGCGATTCCGTCATCGGCCGCACCGCGCCGAAATTGATCGAGCTGCCGCACGGCGCTACCGTCGGCTCTGCGTCGCTGCGCCGCCAGGCACTGATCCGCCGTCTGCGCCCTGATATCAATGTCATCACATTCCGCGGCTCCGTCCAGACGCGCCTGCGCAAGCTGGAAGAGGGGCAGGCCGACGCGACCTTGCTGGCGCTTGCCGGCCTGAAGCGGCTCGGCATGGTCGAGGTCATCACCGATATTCTCGACCCGGACGAATTCCCGCCGGCGCCCGCGCAAGGCGCGATCACAATCGAAAGCCGCATCGACGACGCGCGGATGAATGAGCTGCTCGCCGCCGTCAATGATGCGCCGACCTTCGACGCCGTATCCTGCGAACGTGCCTTCCTGGCCGCACTCGACGGTTCCTGTCGCACACCGATAGCCGGCTACGCAATTTGCGAAGGCGATCATCTGCGCTTCTTCGGCATGATCCTCACCCCGGATGGCAAGCAGGTACACACGACCACGATCGAGGGCCACCGGCGCGATGCCGAGGCGCTTGGAATCAATGCCGGCCAGGCGATCCGCGCCGAAGCCGGCAGCACCTTCTTCGAAGACTGGACCTGACAAAGGATGCGCGTCGTCGTCACCCGCCCTCAGCATTCGGGTGAGCGCACCATGCGGCGGCTGGCGCAGATGGGACATGAACCCCTGCTGCTGCCGCTGGCCGAACCTGTCCACGATGCCGAGGAGGCGAGACGCGCGCTCCTTGCCACGCAGGGCGCCGTCGCCGTTACCAGCGCCGAGGCGATCCGGGCGCTTTCGCTGTTGGATTCCGATCTTGCGCCTCATCTTGGTCGTCGCCTCTTTGCCGTGGGAAAGGCGACAGCCAAAGAAGCGGCTGATCTCGGATTCAGCAATATCGCCATATCCGAAGGCGGCGGTACAGAGCTTGCCGTCATGATCTCCGGCCATCCTTCAGGCCTGAACGACGGCCCCCTTCTCTATCTTGCGGGGTCTCCGCGAGCGGCTGGCTTCGAAGCCGGACTGGCTGAGCGACACCTGCCTTTCCTGACCATCGAATGCTACCGGATGCAGAATATCGTCCCAGACGACAACATTCTTCGCCGGCTTTTCGCCGACACCCGTGCGGACGCCGTACTGCTCTATTCCCAGGAGACGGCGAAACGCTTTTTCAGCCTGCCATTCGTTCGGCACAACCCCGGCATCCTTGCTGAAACACGATTTCTCTGCCTGAGCGAAACCATCGCCAGCGCAGTTCCGGAGCCGATGCGATCCCATGTCGATATTGCCGACATGCCGAATGAAGACCGGCTTATGGCGCTTCTGATCCACGCGTAAGGTCGCAATTTTGATGTAAGGCCTTTCCATAATCGCCTTGTCTGTCTAACTTCGTTGCAGCGCATGATAAAGAGGACCTCATGGTATCGCGAAAAACGCCTAACCATTCGAAGCCCAACGACGAACCGGTCACGATTGATCTGGAAGCCGAAAAAACTGCGCAGGACGCAGCTCCCGAAGATTTGACTGAGCGCAGCCATGGCGAGCTTGGCGGCTCCTCGGCTGATGAAGTGGAAATGCCGCTGGAAGCGGAGAAGGAGCCATTTCGCGAAGAAGCTCAGGAGTCGATCTTCGGCGCCGCACCGCAAGAGCCGCAAACGGCCGCTGCGCAGCAGGCCGATCCTCCACCGTCCCATGCCGACCATCCGCCTCATACCGAGCGTCCGCCGTCACGCGAGGGTTCGACATCAGGCCTTATCGCAGCCGGCATCACCGGCGGCCTGATCGCCCTCATTTGCGCCGGCGCCTTGCAATATGCGGGCTTCCTGCCTGGCGGCCGCACAGGCAAGGACAGCTCAACCGAGATCGCCGCACTGAATGCGGAGATCGACGGTCTCAAGCAGAGCATCGCCAATCTCGCCGCCACACCAACCGCAAAGCCGGACGAAGCACTGACGGCCCGCGTCGCAGCACTTGAGGCGAGCGCTGCCAACGGCGCTTCGGCAAATGGCTCGGCTGGCATCCCTAATCCCGCCTCCGACCAGAAGATCGCTTCGCTCACCAGCGAGGTGGAGCAGCTGAAATCGGATCTCAGCAAGGCAACGCAGAGCCAGGCAACCTCAGATGCCGAAGTCAGCAAGCGTCTTGACGACGCTGAAAAGAAGTTGAGCGGACCGAGCCAGGAAAGCGCGGTTGCCCGCGCCATCGCAGCTGCAGCGTTGAAGGCGGCAATCGACCGCGGCGGCCCCTTCCAGCCTGAGCTCGACACCTTTGCCAATGTTGCGCCGGACGATCCAGCCGTTGCAGATCTCAAGAATTTCGCCCAGACCGGCGTGCCCTCCCGTGCCGACCTGATCCGCCAGGTTTCCGATGTCGCGACCGCAATCGTCGCCACCGCGCAGACCGACGATCCGAACCAAAGCTGGAGCAGCCGGCTGATGTCGGGAGCGAAATCGCTGGTGCAGGTCCGCCCCGTCGGCAATGTGCCCGGCGACAGCATCGATGCCATCGCCGCGCGTTTCGAGGACAAGGTCAGGAACGGCGATTTGCCGGGCGCGGTGACCGAGTGGAACAGCCTGCCCGATGCCGGAAAATCCGCATCGGCCGCCTTCAAGCAATCTCTGGAAGCCCGCATCCGCGTTGAGGACCTGGTAAGCGATGCCCTGTCGAAGGCGATCGCCAATACCGGTAAACAGAACTAAGGACGGAGTGTAGCAATGATCAGACTGCTTATCTTCGCCATTCTCGTTCTGGCTCTCGGCTATGGCTTTTCGTGGCTCGCGGATCGCCCCGGCGATCTCTCGCTGGTTTGGGAAGGGCAGCTTTACCAGACGAAACTGATCGTGGCCGCCGCGATCCTGATTGCGATCGTGGCCGCCGTCATGATCGTCTGGTGGTTCGTGCGGTTGATCTGGACTTCGCCCTATTCCGTTACTCGCTATTTCCGCGCCCGCAAGCGCGATCGCGGCTATCAAGCGTTGTCGACGGGCCTGATCGCCGCCGGTGCCGGCAATTCGCTGCTCGCCCGCAAGATGGCAGCCCGCAGCCGCGGCCTCATCCGCGCCGATCAGGAGCCGCTCATCAACCTGCTTGAAGCCCAGGCTGCCCTGATCGAAGGCAAGCATGACGAGGCTCGTCAGAAGTTCGAACAGATGGCCAATGATCCGGAAACGCGCGAGCTTGGCCTGCGCGGCCTCTATCTCGAGGCCAAGCGCCTCGGCGCCCATGAAGCGGCGCGGCAATATGCCGAAAAGGCCGCCGACCAGGCGCCCTACCTGCCATGGGCGGCGCAGGCGACGTTGGAATATCGCAGCCAGGCCGGCCGCTGGGATGATGCCATCAAGCTGCTGGACCAGCAGAAGGTCGCTCATGTCGTCGACAAGGCCACGGCCAACCGTCAACGCGCCGTGCTGCTGACGGCCCGCGCCAACGACAAGCTGGAGAGCGATCCGACAGGCGCGCGCGACGATGCTTTGGCGGCGTTGAAGCTTGTGGACGATTTCGTGCCCGCAGCGCTGATCGCGGCCAAGGCCTTGTTCCGTGAAGACAAGGTGCGCAAGGCTGCCTCCATCCTCGAGCAGGTCTGGAAGGCGCAGCCGCATCCCGAAGTCGGCAGGGCCTATGTGCGAGCTCGCAGTGGCGATTCCGTTCTTGACCGTTTGAAGCGCGCCGAGCGGCTGGAGGCGATCCGCCCGAACAATGTCGAAGCTCTGCTGTTGACCGCAAAGGCGGCGATGGATGCCGGCGATTTTGCCAAGGCTCGTGCCAAGGCAGAAGCAGCCGCAAGGATCGATGCGCGCGAAGGCGCTTTCCTGCTTCTTGCCGACATCGAAGAGGCCGAAACCGGTGATCAGGGCCGCATCCGCCACTGGATGGCGCAGGCGCTGCGCGCGCCACGCGATCCGGCCTGGGTTGCCGATGGCTTCGTCTCGGAAAAATGGCTGCCGCTGTCGCCGATCACGGGCCGTCTCGATGCCTTCGAATGGAAGGCGCCTTTCGGCCAGATCGATGGGCCGGTGGAAGAAGGCTCCACGGTGTCGGTCGATGCGGCGCTGAAATCGCTGCCGCCGGTGCGCGAGGCCGCCACCGCAACCACGGCGGCAAAGCCAAGTTCACCGAAAGTTGCATCGCCGGCCGCCGATACCTATGTCATGGAATTGGAACCTGCCGTGGCGAAACCCGCTTCAAGCCCCTCCGAGGCCGCGCCAAAGCCGGTGCAGCAGGGTGAGGAACCCCGGCCCTTCTTCGGTGGTGCGCCTGATGATCCGGGCGTGAAGGATCATAAGCTTGAACCGGAACCCAAGACGCGGCTCAAGCTGTTTTAGAGCAATTCCGGCAAAACTGCGCGGCGGTTTTACGTCCGGAATTGCGGGAAGATAAAAAAATAGAGCATGGTGCCCCAAGAACCCTGCTCGGCCCGTTTTGAGAATGGAGACGCATGTTCGAACGCTTTCAGGAATTCCTTCATAACCTGACCCAAGACCACCCCAGATCCGGCTTCGCACCCGACGACCCGCGTGTCGCGGTGGCGGCCCTGTGCATCCAGGTCATGGAGGCGGACGGCAAGATCGAGAACAGCGAAAAGAAACGGCTGCGCAAGCTCCTGAAGGACCAATATGGTCTCGATGGGCGCCAGCTCGACCAGCTGATCGCTGCCGGCGAGGAAGCGGAAAGCGAGGCGGTCGATTATTATCGTTTTACCTCGGATCTGAAGCGTCATCTCGACAGCACCCAGCGGCTCGAACTGCTCGGCATCCTCTGGGACATCGTCTATGCCGACGGCGAGCGCAGCGAGATGGAAGATCATGCAATCTGGCGGATCGCCGACCTCATGGGCATTTCCGATCGCGAGCGCATCATGAAGCGCCAGGAAGCAGCCGCACGCGCACCCGGCCCGAGGGTGGAGACAGGCAATGATGATTGAAGCGCCGAAGAGCGCCGGCCGCCCTATATTGATCGTCCTGCATCAGGAGCGCTCCAGCCCCGGCCGCGTCGGCCAGATGCTGCTGGAGAAAGGCTACGATCTCGATATCCGCCATCCGGTCCTCGGCGATCCCCTGCCCTCGACGCTCGAAGCACATGCTGGCGCCGTCATCTTCGGCGGCCCGATGAGCGCCAACGACCCGGATGACTTCATCAGGGCTGAGACCGACTGGCTGAAAGTACCGCTCAAGGAAAACCGCCCCTATCTCGGCATCTGCCTCGGGGCACAGCTGCTCGCCCGCCATCTCGGCGCCAAGGTGAAGCCGCGCGACGACGGCAAGACCGAAATAGGCTGGTATGCGCTGCAGCCGACGGAAAAAGGCCGGTTGCTGATGCGTTGGCCGCAAATGGTCTATCATTTCCATCGCGAAGGCTTCGAGCTGCCGCACGGCGCCGATCTGCTCGCGACAGCGGAGACCTATCCCAACCAGGCCTATCGCTATGGCGCCAATGCCTGGGGTCTGCAGTTTCATGCCGAGCTCACGCGCGCCATGATGCAGCGCTGGGTCGTGCATGGCGAGCATCGCTTCTGCATGCCGAACGCCCAGCAGGGCCGCGAGCATCTCGAAGGCCGCATGATCTTCGACGCCGCGCTGAAGGCCTGGCTATCGGAATTCCTCGATCTCGTCTTCGAGGGCAAGCAGGCAATGGTGGCCTAAAGGCCCTCGCCTGACGAAAGCACGCGATCGAATTCATCGATCGCGCTACGGATCGCAGACGCATATCGCTCCATCTTTTGTGCATCTTTCATGAGAATATCCCTGACGCCTCTCGGAATTTCGAGCTGGACGCCGGCCTGCCGCTTGCCGCGATTGCAGATATTGCCGGTGGAAGCTCCGGCAAGCGCCTCCCCTTTCACTCTCGCGGCCGCAGCAAAACCATTGAGCCCCAATGCTTCGACGATCCGGTCTCGAAGCGATGTGTCGAGACCGCCGATCCAGCTCGTCAGCGAATCATCCCGATCCGTTCGCCCATGAACGGCGACGACGATCGACGAACTGGCCACCAAGCCGTTTGCTATCGGTTCATCGAAATTTTCGGCGGTGATGTGCAGCTCATGATGAAGCCTCGCCGCATCGAGCCCTTCGAAACGATAAAGTGAGTACCTCTCATCGGCGATCGCCAGAGCGATCTCGGATGTGGCGGGCTCAATGAAACCGCCATGGGGAGCGATGACGGCGACATGCGATGATCGATCCTCGAGATGGATACGATAGCCGAAGCCCTCGATTTCATGCTCACGAAGCGCCGAAAACGAATTGTATCGATCCGGCTTCCTTGTCATCGCGCAATCCTCAAGCCGGCTGCGGCTCGCCGTCACGATCAGGCGCGTTCAGGCTGTCGATGCGGCGCAGCTGCGGGAAACCTGTGGCCCAAAGGATGGCGACGGTCAGCGTGCCAAGTCCTCCGATGACAACGGCGGGAATCGCACCGAAATAATGCGCCATGGTGCCGGCGCGGAATTCGCCGAGCTCGTTCGACGCACCGACGAAGACCATGTTGACGGCATTGACGCGGCCGCGCACGTGATCCGGAGTCCAGAGCGTAATCAGCGTTTCGCGGACATAGACGGAGATCAGGTCGGATGCGCCCATGATGGCCAGAGCTGTTATCGACAGCCACGGCGTATGCGAGATGCCGAAGATCAGGGTTCCCAAGCCGAACATGGCAACGCCGGCAAACATGCAGATACCGGCGCGATTGCGGATAGGATAGGTTGCCAGGAAGAGGCCCATGGCGATCGCGCCGAAGCTTGGCGCCGCGCGCAGCATGCCGAGACCCCAAGGCCCGAGCGTCAGGATATCGCGCGCATAGATGGGCATCAGCGCGACCGCGCCGCCGAGCAGCACGGCGAAAAGATCGAGCGAGACCGCACCGAGCACCACTTTTTCCGACCAGATGAAACGGAAACCGGCGAGCATTTCATTGAGGCTTCGCCGCTCATGCGCAACCCGCTGCTGCGGTTTCGGGATCAGAAAGGTCAGCACCGAGCCGGCCGCAAAGAAAAGCACGGCAACGGTATAGGCGACATTGGCACCGACGCCGTAAAGCAGGCCGCCGGCAACAGGACCGAGGATGGCGGCCGCATCCCACGACATCGAGTTCCAGGTGATCGCGTTCGTCAGGTCTTCGGGCGGGATCAGATTGGGCGCAAGCGACTGCATGGCAGGCGTCATGAAGGCGCGTTCTATGCCGAAGACCGTGAGGATCAGAAATACCGGCAGCGGCGCGAAGGTGCCAGATACGGTCAGGAACAGCAGGGCAGCCGCACAAAGGGTGCCGACGAAAATGCAGATCGCGGAAATCCGCCGCCTGTTGTAGCGGTCCGCAGCCGTGCCCGTCACCAGGATCAGCAGCAGCGACGGCAGGAACTGCACGAGGCCAATCAGACCGAGATAGATCGGTTGGCCGGTATGCTCATACATCTGCCAGCCGACGGAGACGCTGACGACCTGCGTGGCAAATGCTGTCAAAAACCGCGCGAAGAAGAAATAAATATAGGCAACGTGCCTGAAGGCGGCAAACCGGTCTCCGCTGACAGCGAACGACATGGAACGAGACTTTCCGACGTGGCCGCTAGCGCAAATGCCGGCCTTTTAAACATGATTCAACATGCTTCGGAGCATGGGACTTGCCCGTTTAGTCGCCAATGTCTACATGTCTGTCAACCGCGAATTGGAGACGGATATGCTCGCCTTATTTCAAACCATTGATCTGGCTTTGAATCTTTATACCTGGATCTTGATCGCCAGCGCCATCTTTTCCTGGCTCTATGCGTTCAACGTCATCAATTCGAGCAATCAATTCGTCAACTCCGTCGGCAACTTCCTTTATGCGGTTACCGAGCCGGCCCTACGCCCGATCCGCCGCATTCTGCCTGACCTCGGCGGCATCGATATCTCGCCGGTCATCCTGCTGCTCATCATCTTCTTCATCCGCTCGCTGATGTGGAATTCGATCGTCCCCATGTTCCTGCGGTGAGCAAAGCCTGGCAGACCTTTCCGGATCACGTCAGGCTTTCCGTGCGGCTCACGCCCAATGGCGGGCGTGATGCGATCGATGGGTTGGAAACGGGCGCCGACGGTGGATGCTATTTGAAGGCGCGCGTTTCGGCAGCACCCGAAAAAGGCAAGGCCAACAAGGCGCTGGTCGCCCTGCTTTCAAAAAGCCTCGGCATTCCCAAATCCACGCTTGCCCTTATCGGCGGCGACACCGCACGCAAAAAAATCCTCCGGATCGAGGGCGAACCGGAGGATTTAATAAAGAGGCTTTGCGCCGTAACCGAAGGCGGTTGATCAGATCAAGCCTTGGTGTTCTTGGCACGCTCGATGGCTTCGACGATGAGTTCGCCAGCTTCCTTCGAACCCTTCCAGCCGAAGATCTTGACCCATTTGCCGGGCTCCAGATCCTTGTAGTGCTCGAAGAAGTGCTCGATCTGCTTCAGCGTGATCTCGGGCAGGTCGGTATATTCCTTGACCTTGTCATAGCGCATAGTCAGCTTCGGCGCGGGAACGGCGATAATCTTCTCGTCCTTGCCGGAATTGTCTTCCATCATCAGCACGCCGATCGGGCGAACGTTGATGACGCAGCCCGGAACCAGCGGGCGGGTGTTGGCGATCAGCACGTCGATCGGGTCGCCGTCGTCGGAGAGCGTATGCGGAACGAAGCCGTAATTGCCCGGATAGGTCATCGGCGTGTAGAGGAAACGGTCGACGACCAGCGTGCCGGCCTCCTTGTCCATTTCATACTTGATCGGATGACCGCCGACCGGCACTTCAACAATGACGTTGACGTCTTCGGGCGGGTTCTTGCCAATGGAAATCGCGTCGATACGCATGCTTGTCCCCTAGATAAGGATGGTTGCCGCCAGCCAAATAATCGGTTTCATGCCGCAACGCAACAACGCATCGGGAAAGAGGCGGATTTACTGCATGATTCCTTAAATCGGGATCGATGCGCTACAGCGCCGCTCAAGGCCAGACGAAGCCGATCTTGCGCAGCTGCCTGTGATCGAAGGTTTCGATGCCCTCACAGAAATCCGCACCGCCCTGCCCGCGATAGAAGCGGTAGGCGTTCTCGTTTTCCTCGAGGCACCAGACGACCAGCCCCTTGCAGCCAAGCGACTTCAACAGCCTGCGCGCTTCGCCGAACAGCATGCGCCCGAGGCCGAGGCCCTGATATTGCGGACGCAGATAGAGTTCGTAGATCTCGCCTTCCTGGGGCAGTGCGCGGGCACGATTGAGGCCGAGCGTGGCATAGCCTGCGATCTCACCGGCGACATCCAGAACCAGCAGCGTCGCGGGGCCGCTGGTCGCCTTGCGCCACCAGGCTTCGCCACGACGCTCGATCATCTGGCCGAGGGCGCGATGCGGAATGATGCCGGCATAGGTGTACTGCCACGACTGGCGGTGCACCTCTGAAATGGCTCGGGCATCATGGGGTTCTGCCCGCCGAACATCAATCGACAACGTCTTCATAACGTCTACTCTGGTCTTACCGATGCGAATTAACCATCCTCATTCATAAAGATGGCAGACTTGCCCACAGGCTTTATCCGTGGATCGTCAACAAAAATTAACGGTTTTTTAACCTTTAGGACAAGGGCTCAAAAACCGAACATACAAATAAAAACCCCGGCATGAAGGCCGGGGTCGAATGCATTGCTCGGTTAGGATGATCAGGCCAGACGGGCCTTCTCGTAACGCTTGCGCTCGTTCGGATCGAGATACATCTTGCGGAGGCGGATCGACTTCGGCGTCACTTCCACCAGCTCATCGTCCTGGATCCAGGAAAGCGCGCGATCGAGCGTCATGCGGATCGGCGGCGTCAGCTTCACGGCTTCGTCCTTGCCGGCGGCGCGGATGTTGGTGAGCTTCTTGCCCTTCAGCACGTTGACTTCAAGGTCGTTGTCGCGCGAGTGGATGCCGATGATCATACCGGCATAGACCTTCTCGCCGGCGTCGATGATCATCGGGCCGCGGTCTTCCAGGTTGAACAAGGCGTAGGCCACGGCTTCGCCGGCTTCATTGGCGAGCAGCACGCCGTTCACGCGGCCGCCGATCTCACCCTTGTAAGGCTGGTAGTCGTGGAACAGGCGGTTCATGACGGCCGTGCCGCGCGTGTCGGTCAGGAGTTCCGACTGATAGCCGATGAGGCCGCGGGTCGGCGCCAGGAAGACGAGACGGACGCGATTGCCGCCAGAAGGACGCAGCTCGGACATTTCAGCCTTACGCTCGGACATCTTCTGCACGACGATGCCGGAATGCTCTTCATCGACGTCGATGACGACTTCTTCGATCGGCTCGAGCAGCTGGCCGTTTTCATCCTTATGCATGACGACGCGCGGGCGCGACACGGCAAGCTCGAAGCCTTCGCGGCGCATGGTTTCGATCAGAACTGCGAGCTGCAATTCGCCGCGGCCCGAAACGTAGAACGAATCCTTGCCTTCGGCTTCCTCAATCTTCAGCGCGACGTTGCCTTCTGCTTCCTTGAAGAGGCGATCGCGGATGACGCGCGAGGTGACCTTGTCGCCCTCGGTACCCGCATAGGGGCTATCGTTGACGATGAAGGACATGGTGACGGTCGGCGGGTCGATCGGCTGCGCGACCAGCGGCTCGCTGACCTGCGGGTCGCAGAAGGTGTCGGCAACCGTGCCCTTGGAAAGACCGGCGATGGCGACGATGTCGCCTGCCTGCGCTTCTTCGATCGGCTGACGCTCGATGCCACGGAAGGCGAGGATCTTGGAGATACGGCCGGTTTCGATGAGATTACCATCCGCACCCAGAACCTTGACAGCCTGGTTCGGCTTGATCGAGCCGGAGTGGATGCGGCCGGTGATGATGCGGCCGAGGAAGGGGTTGGCTTCCAGGATCGTGCCGATCATGCGGAACGGGCCTTCGCCGACGGTCGGCTCGGGAACGTGCTTGACAACGAGATCAAGAAGAGGGCCGAGGCCCTCTTCCTTCGGGCCATCAGGCGAATAGTTCATCCAGCCGTTACGGCCGGAACCGTAGAGGATCGGGAAATCGAGCTGTTCGTCGGTGGCGTCGAGATTGGCGAAGAGGTCGAAGACTTCGTTGATGACTTCGTCTGCCCGGGCATCCGGGCGGTCGATCTTGTTGATCGCAACGATCGGACGCAGGCCGACCTTGAGCGCCTTGCCGACGACGAACTTGGTCTGCGGCATCGGGCCTTCGGCAGCATCGACGAGAACGATCGCGCCGTCCACCATCGAGAGGATGCGCTCGACTTCACCGCCGAAGTCGGCGTGGCCGGGAGTGTCGACGATGTTGATGCGGGTATCCTTCCAGACGACTGAGGTCGCTTTGGCGAGAATGGTGATGCCGCGCTCCTTTTCCAGATCGTTCGAGTCCATGACGCGTTCGGCAACGCGCTGGTTCTCGCGGAACGAGCCGGATTGCTTCAGGAGCTCGTCGACGAGGGTGGTTTTCCCATGGTCAACGTGCGCGATGATCGCGATGTTGCGAAGTGCCATATGTCTTAATCTCTGAGGCTGGGGCGCAGTGTTTCAGTAACACGCCAATTGCATTTGGCGCGCTCATACCCTTTTTTTCGCGAATGCGAAAGGGGGGAGGCAAGAAAGGGGCTGAATGCCGGCTTTTCGTGCCTCACACATCAGTCTTACACGCTCAGACAGGCGCACTCTCTTCTACCACGTCGCCAGTTCAGATGCACGCAATCGCCTCGATCGGGATTTGCGCAATCCCGTCAGGCGGCATGTTTCAGTAAGAACGCATCATGATTGAGCAGGAAAGCCTTCAGGCGCTCGGGATAGTCGTGCGTCACTGCACCTCGCACGCTTTGCCGCGATGCCAGCTCTGTGCGCCATGCCTTGACACGCGGTAGGCCGTCAAAAACGCCAGTCGATGTGATGGTATCGAACACATCGAAGTAACGGAAGATCGGCGCAAAAACTGCATCGACGAGGCTGAATGCCTGTCCGGCAAAAAAGGGACCGTTTCCCAATTCCGCCTCGACACGAGCAAATTTATCGATCAGCGCCTTACGCTTGGCCTCATAGGTCCCTTCGTCCCTGGCTGTCTCGTACCCCCACAAATCTGAAAGAATGGAAGAACCGAATTCCATCCAGCCGCGATGGCGGGCACGCGCGAGCGGATCGGTCGGGTGAAGCCGAGCGCCGGGTTGGGTTTCCTCGAGATATTCGCAGATCACCGCGCTTTCGAATAAAGCCGTTTCCACTCCGTCCTCCTGCCGCACGATCAGCAACGGAACTTTGCCGAGCGGGGAAATAGCCAGAAACCAGTCGGGCTTTGCCGACAGGTCGACATAGCGGATCTCAAATGGCACGGCCTTTTCAGCAAGTGTGATGGCTGCTCGCTGGACGTAGGGGCAAAGGTAATGGCTGATAAGGACCAGTTTTGCGTCGGACACGATCAAATCTCCTGGGTCGAGTTCAAGATAGATGTAATTGCATCTATATCCAGGCTTGCCAGCCCGGTCAACATAGATGTAATTGCATCCATGTCCGATTGTTCAGATGTTACCCCTTTAAAGCCCTCCGCCGCAGTGATGCGAGCATGGGTACGCCTCATGCGCACCCAACAGATCGTCCTTGCGGCGATCGAGCAGGATTTGAAGTTAGCCGGCCTGCCGCCACTTGGCTGGTACGACGTTCTATGGGAGCTGACGCAGGCCACCGAAGGAAAGTTGCGCCCCTACGAGATCGAGGAGCGTACGCTCCTCGCCCAGCATAATCTCTCCCGCCTTCTCGACCGGATGGAAAAGGCCGGTCTTGTTCATCGCGAAATATTTTCCGAAGACGGCCGGGGCCGCTGGGTCGTTATCACCGAAGCAGGAAGCGCCATGCGCAGCCGCATGTGGGCAGTCTATGCCTCGGCACTTCAACGCCATGTGGGCAATAAGCTGGGCGATGCACAAGCCGGACAATTGGCTGAGCTGTTGGCTTTGCTTTCGGATAAATCCTGACCAACAGGCAAAACCGATCCAGACGAAACGCGGTCACATAAATCGGGGGTAAGCTGGCCTTCGGGCTACTGATATGCCAATTTCACTCCGCCCGAAAAACAACTGCCAGCTCGCCGAGGCACACATGTTTAAGATCCTGTATCAGGGCGATTTTTTTGCCGATTACTTCCAGATATATCTGCGCGACGAAGCCCATCCCGACCTACCGGATAATTACACGGATGAGTCGCTGGCGCGTCGCCTTACCGTCGCACCCTACGCAATCATCCTCCATACAGCGCGCAATATGACCGTGCCAGTCAGCGTCGAATGGCACGATCAACGCCCTGCTGCCGAGCTGGACGCTGAAAAGCATGTAGCCGAAGCCGAGTTCGACTGCCCCTCAGGCCAGCTCGTATTGGCCGGATTGACTGATTACGAACCAGACGCTCCCCGCCTTCCAGTAAAAGCGGGACCGCTCGGCGTGCGCGTTAGCATATTCGGCCTCGATACCCTTAGCGAAGACGGGCTCGACGGGGATGATTGCTATCTTGTGCGGCTTTGGCCCAAGGCTAATAACCGACGGCAGGGCTAGCTGGAGCATCCGGCATCCGAACGCTCGTGTCCGGCAGTTAAATCAGGCCGCCAGCCCCTTCTTCTTCAGCATCGCATCCGGGCTCGGCAGCTTGCCGCGGAAAGCCTTATAGGCATCTTCCGGATCGATCGAGCCACCGACGGAGTAGATGTTGCCTTTGAGTTTCGCAGCCATATCCGGATTGAAGGCATCGCCGGTTTCCTCGAAGGCGGCGAAGGCATCGGCATCGAGCACTTCCGACCACATGTAGGAATAGTAGCCGGCCGAATAGCCGTCGCCGGAAAACACATGCTGGAAATGGGGCGTCGCATGGCGCATGACGATGGATTTCGGCATGCCGATCTCCGCAAGCACCTGCGCTTGTACCGCCATCGGATCCTCAACGGCGCCGCGCGTGTGAAACGCCATATCGACCAGAGCCGAGGAGGTGAATTCCACCGTATTGAAACCGGCATTGAAAGTGCGGGCCGCCAGAACCTTGTCGAGCAGTGCCTGCGGGATCGGCGCGCCGGTCTCGTAGTGGACGGCATATTCCTTGAGGATGGCGGGCACAGTCAGCCAGTGTTCGTAGAGCTGCGATGGCAGTTCGACGAAATCGCGGGAAACCCCGGTGCCCGAAACGGAGGGATAGGTGACGTTGGACAGCATGCCGTGCAGGGCATGGCCGAACTCGTGGAACAGCGTGCGGGCATCGTCGAGCGACAGCAGCGCCGGCCGGCCTTCCGCCGGCTTGGCGAAGTTGCAGACATTATAGATGATCGGCAGCTCGCCGACATGGCCGTTCTTCAGCGGCAGATTATGCTGCGATTGAAATGAGCTCATCCAGGCGCCGGAGCGCTTCGAGCTGCGGGCGAAGTAATCGCCGAGAAAGAGGGCGACGAGCTTGTCGGAGCGGTCGCGGATCTCGAAGACGCGCACATCGGGGTGGTAGGCGGGAACGCCCTTCTGCTCGACAGCCTTGATGCCGAACAGGCGACCGGCAACATCGAAGCAGGCGGCAATGATCTTTTCGAGCTGCAGATAGGGCTTCAATTCGGTTTCGGAGAAATCGAACTTCCGGGTCCGGATCTTCTCGGCATAGTGCCGCCAATCCCAGGGCATGACCTCATGGTTGCGGCCTTCCTCAGCGATCAGCGCCGCAATATCCCTTTCTTCCTCTGCTGCGCGCGCGGCCGCCTTGCCCCAAACGGTCATCAGGAGATCGTTCACCGCATCAGGCGTCTTCGCCATGGTATTATCAAGCTTGAGTTCGGCGAAATTGGCATAGCCGAGCAGCTTCGCTTTCTCTGCTCTCAGTGCCAGAGTCTCGCGAATGATCTCACGATTGTCGGTTTTGCCGCCATTGGCGCCCCGCGCCACCCAGGCACTGAAGGCCTGCTCGCGCAGATCGCGGCGCTCGGAAGACGTCAGGAACGGCTCGATGATCGAGCGCGACAGGGTGACGGCATATTTGCCCTCCTCGCCGCGTTCGCGCGCAGCCGCTGCCATTGCCTCGCGCAGATAGTCGGGAAGACCGGCAAGATCGGCCTCTTCCGACAAAAGCAGCGCCCAGCTCTTTTCATCCGCCAGGACGTTCTGTCCGAATTGCGCGCCGAGGCCGGCAAGCTTCTCGTTGATGGCGGACAGGCGCTCCTGCTCAGGCTTCGGCAGCTTGGCACCGGCCTTGACGAAGCCCTTCCAGTGCCGCTCCAGCACGCGGGTTTCTTCCAGCGTCAGTCCGAGGGTTTCGCGGCTTTCCCAAAGCGCATCGAGACGGGCAAAAAGCGCCGCGTTCGTGCCGATCTTCGAATAATGCCGCGCCATCTTCGGCGCGATCTCACGCTCCAGCGCCTGGATGGTCTCGTTGGTATGAGCGCCGGCCTTGTTCCAGAACAGCGCGGAGATGCGCGAGAGCTCATCGCCGGCGATTTCGAGCGCGGTCACGGTATTGGTAAAGGTCGGCGCGTCGCTGTTGCCGGCGATCGCGTCGATCTCGGCCTCGTGCGACGCAAGCGCCGCATCGAAGGCGGGAGCAAAATCCGTATCCTTTACCGCATCGAAACGCGGCAGCCCCTGATGTCCGGTCCATTCGGTGAGCGCGGGATTGACGGCGGTAAGGGAAGACATGCGGGGCATCCTTTCGACAGACATCTGACCGAAGCACGATATAAGGCTAGCCCCGCCGAATTGGTATGGCGAGGGGCGAACAAATTGATGAGCGGGATCAGGCCTTGCGCCAGCCGAGCAGGCCGGGCGTGGCGTGCCACAGCGCCTGCACTGCAAAACCCATGAAAAGCACGCCGGAGCAGCGCACGATCAGCCGCTCATGCGCACGATAGAAACGCCGCACGGCACCCGCGCCGATGATGCTGATAAGAATGAGGTCGGCCGTTATGAAGCCGGCGAAGGAAACGATGAGTAGCAGCGGCAGCGCGCTGAAGGTCAATGCGCCGGCGGAGCCCGCGACAAGGGCCGTGAATGTCGCCAGCGCAACGGGATATCCCTTCGGATTGGTGACGCCGAAGATCAGGCCGCGACGGAACGGGCGGTCGACATTGACGAGCGCCTTGCCGTCACCTTTCGGCTTGGCGGTGACGGCACTCCAGCCGATCCAGGCGAGATAGAAGCCGCACAGCAAACCGAGCAGGTCGAAGACGAAGGTGCCGATGGTCTTGGCGCCGACGATGGCGACCAAGGCCAGCGTCGACCAGACGAGATCGCCGAGCAGATGGCCGCTGACGAAGAATGCACCCGCCTTGCGGCCCTGGCCGGCACCTATGCCGAGGAGTGCCAGAAAGGCAGGACCGGGAATAAGCACATAGAAAAGCGCGGCGAGGAAGGCGCCGACAACGAGCGATTGCGTCATGATGAGTGATCCCGCTGGTGATCGCGCGAGAGTAGCAATCTGTGGAAGCCGGTCAAGCAGCTGGCCGTTTTAAGTTCCAGGAAGCCGTTGTGTTCGTGGGATGAAATCAATAAGAACGTAGTGGGGCCCAAAAACAAAGAGCGTAGGTAGGGAAGCGCTTATGAACAGCAGGATTAATACGGATTCGCTCGCCTTTCTTGTGAGCGATTGCGCCCGACTGATCAGGGCGGCCTTCGAGCGACGCATTCTTGTCGCTGGGCTCGGGCTGACGGCGGGTGAAGCACGGACGCTGATGCAGGTCGCCGCCATCAATGGCAGCCGCCAACTCGACATCGCCTCCCGGATGGGGCTGGAGCCGATGACGGTCAGCGCCTTTTTGGACAAGCTGCAGGCACGCGGCTTGATCGAACGACAGCCGGACCCACTCGATCGCCGCGCCAAGCGGATCGTGCTTTCGGAATCTGCCGACGCGAAGCTTCGGCAGATCGACCGTGAAGTCTGCGAAGTCGAGCGCAATGCGACGCAGGGCTTCGGCGAGGATCTTCAAGTGCAACTGCATGATGCGCTCTGCGCTTTCCGCAGCAATCTTCAGAAGGCCGAAGCACCTGCAGAAGTCGAACGGGAATTGAGGCCGGTGGATTAATTCCAGGCCGCCATCCTGGAAAAAGGAAGCCCGCCTCCGGCGATCGGAAGCGGGCCATTTCTCATTTCATACCTTACTTCGACAGGTTGCGCTTGGCGAGCGTGCGCAGGCGCAGCGCGTTCAACTTGATGAAGCCGGCCGCATCCTTTTGGTCGTAGGCGCCCTGGTCGTCTTCGAAGGTGACCAGCTTGTCGGAATAAAGCGATTTCGGGCTTTCGCGGCCGATGACCATGACATTGCCCTTGTAGAGCTTCAGCGTCACTTCGCCTTCGACATGTTCCTGGCTCTTGTCGATGAGGGCCTGCAGCATCTCACGCTCCGGCGAGAACCAGAAGCCGTAATAGATCAGCTCGGCATAGCGCGGCATCAGCTCGTCCTTCAGGTGTGCGGCACCGCGATCGAGCGTGATGGATTCGATGGCGCGATGGGCCGCGAGCAGGATCGTGCCGCCGGGGGTCTCGTAGACGCCACGGGACTTCATGCCGACGAAACGGTTCTCGACGAGATCAAGACGGCCGATGCCGTTGTCGCGGCCATACTCGTTCAGCTTCGCAAGCAAGGTCGCCGGGCTCAGGCGCTCGCCATTGATCGAAACGGCATCACCCTTTTCGAAGCCGATCTTGATGATGGTGGCCTTGTCGGGAGCGGCTTCCGGCGAGATCGTGCGCATGTGCACATATTCCGGCGCTTCCTGCGCCGGGTTTTCCAGAACCTTGCCTTCGGACGAGGAGTGCAGAAGGTTGGCGTCGACGGAGAAAGGCGCTTCGCCCTTCTTGTCCTTGGCAACCGGAATCTGGTGCTTCTCGGCGAATTCGAGGAGGTCGGTACGGCTCTTGAACGACCAGTCGCGCCATGGCGCAATGATCTTGATATCCGGGTTCAGCGCATAGGCCGAAAGCTCGAAGCGAACCTGGTCATTGCCCTTGCCGGTCGCGCCGTGGGCGATGGCATCGGCGCCGGTCTTCCTGGCGATCTCGATCAGGTGCTTGGAGATCAGCGGACGGGCAATCGAGGTGCCGAGCAGGTAGACGCCTTCATAGACGGCATTGGCGCGGAACATCGGGAAGACGAAATCGCGCACGAATTCCTCGCGCACATCCTCGATATAGATTTCCTTGATGCCGAGCATTTCGGCCTTCTTGCGCGCCGGCTCCAGCTCTTCGCCCTGGCCGAGATCGGCGGTGAAGGTGACCACTTCGGCGCCGAGCTCCGTCTGCAGCCACTTCAGGATAATCGAGGTGTCGAGACCGCCGGAATAGGCGAGAACGACTTTCTTCACGTCTTTATGTGATGCCATGATGAGTTCCGTTTCGAGGCGGGCCAGGGGAAAGGCCCGCAAAGCTGTATCGCGGAACTTTTAGCGAGATTATCGTGCGGCGCAAGGGGAAGCGCGGCGGCGGGCATTGCCAATCGGCATGCGAGGACGACGGTTTCAGGATGTATGCTCTATTTCGTCTGGCATCGGCGTGAGCCCCGTTCTTATCGTCTCAGCCTGCCACCACATCGCGTCCTTCGGCATTCTCGCCCGGCGAAGAGGCTCCATTTCCGTAAAAATAAACCTTCTCCGATAAGCACTAGGGCTTTCCACCAAATAGACCGATTTCATTCTTTCCGAACCGAGAAACCACGGGCGCTTGAGAAAACGTAGGGGATTTTCCGTCCATTCCGGAGCTCGACCCAATTGCCATCTCCGGCAAAGATGCTCGGCGATGGCGCCCATGAGGGCATCGAACCTTTCGTCACCCGTCAACGGGACTTCGTCCTCAACACGCGCGCGTCGATCAGTAGCGGTACGATCACTATAGAAATCATCGAGAAAGCTTGCGAGATGAAAGCGAAACGCACTACCCGTCTCAAGGTGCGAGCGGACCGCCTCTGCCAGCGTTCCATGTCGGCTGCTCTCGGCTTGTGGCACTGTAATCATCCACCAGGCTCTGAATCTTGAGCTTCATTCGTGTCGAAACCACCGGTGTAACAATACCGGGAATATTAGGGTAACACTGCCTCATAAGATCGACAATCTTATCGAACGTGTCGATGCCGGTGATGGCCATCAGCGACAGCGCGTCGGAACTGTCGGTCAGTTTCTTCCCATCATCGTCGGCGCGATTGGCGAGGATCTTCATCGCAAGCAGATATTCCGGCGTCGGAGTAAAAATGCGCAGGCCGATAGCTGAGCTGTCTCGTGGGTAATCTCTAAACTGCAACAGGTTTGGCGCCGGATTGCCGCGCGGCGGCGCGAATTGTTTTGCGGCTTGGTTCAACCAGTCTGACGGAAGTTGCCTCCGCCGTGTGACAGCTTCGACGACGTCTCGCGCTTTGTCCTGGTGATTGAGATAAACGGCATCGACGTCTTCCGATGATTGTCGGATATCCGACGCCAGCACTAGGCAGGAGCCGCCATAGATAGCCATGTCGAGAATGATGCCTCGCTCTGCTGCCAGATTGCCGATGGCGTCGAACGCATCCTCTATCGTTGCCCTATCGAGCTGCTTATCACCGGCCATACCTGTCTCCATATCTACGTCAGTATAGATGCCGCCAATAGGCAATGAAAGCGTCGGTGCGCATGTCATTGCGTTGCAAGCAGGGGCTATGTGATGAATTGGCGATTTCGATTTGACACATCAAATTGAGGGATCATATCTGCCAGTATTCAAAAGACGCTCAAGGAGGGCGCCGCTCGTGACCGATATTCAAGACATTTTCAAGAAATCCAATGTTGCCGTCATCACCGGAGGTGCATCCGGCATCGGCTTTGCCGCAGCAAAACATTTCGCCTCGCTGGGCATGAGCGTCGTTATCGCCGACCTCGGGGGCGACCGACTGGCGGAGGCGAGCGCTGAACTCAAGATGAGTGCAGGCGAAGAGCATGTCATGGCCATCGAGACCGATGTCGCCAGCAAAGACGCGCTGGAAGCGCTGGAGCGCGCAGTCCTGCAGCGTTTCGGCCGCGTACATGTGTTGATGAACAATGCCGGCATCGGCCCGCAAACCTCTGTTTTCAGCGCCCAGGCAGAATGGGATGCGATTCTCGGCGTCAATCTGCTTGGCGTCATCAACGGCACGCGCGTCTTCGGGCCGGGCATGATCGCGCATGGGGAACCAGGCCTGATCATCAACACCGGCTCGAAACAGGGCATCACCACGCCACCCGGCAATCCCGCCTACAATGTCTCGAAGGCGGGCGTGAAGGTCTTTACCGAAGCGCTGCAGCACGAACTGCGCAATACGGAGGGCGCCAAGATTTCAGCCCATCTCCTTATTCCCGGCTTCGTCTTCACAGGCCTGACCAAAGGCGATCGCAGGGAAAAACCGGCAGGCGCCTGGACGCCGGAACAGACTGTCGAGTTCATGATGGAAAGCCTAAAACGCGGCGATTTCTATATTCTCTGCCCCGATAATGACGTCGCCCGGCCGGTCGATGAGCGCCGCATGCTTTGGGCCGCCGGCGATATCGTCGAGAACCGGCCGCCGCTGTCGCGCTGGCATCCGGACTATGCCGATCAATTCAGGGCCTTCCTCGAAAAGAAGGATTGATTTGCAATCCGCCGGAAGCCGGGTAAGAACAGACGGAACCCTACCCGGCTTTCGGAGCGCCCCGTGGACTTCATACCCAGCCTGCCGACCCTCCTCGCCTTTTCCGCAGCGAGCCTCCTGCTTGCCATGACGCCTGGTCCCGACATGACGCTGTCGATCAGCCGCGCTCTCGCACAGGGAAAGAAGGCGGCGCTGTTCGTCGTGCTCGGCACCACCCTCGGCGTCGTCGTCCATACCTGCTTGGTGGCTTTCGGCATTTCGGCGCTGATTACGGCTTCGCCCGTTGCCTTCACGGTGCTGAAGACTGGAGGCGCTGCCTATCTGCTGTGGCTGGCAATCCAGGCGATCCGTTTCGGTTCCAGCCTATCGGTCAAGAAGGTCGATACCATCGGCGGAACACCGCTTGCAAACATCTCCAACGGCTTTTGGGTCAACCTGCTGAACCCGAAGGTCATCATCTTCTTCATGACCTTTCTGCCGCAGTTCGTTACATCAGGCGATCCTGCCGTCACGCACAAGCTGCTCTTCCTCGGCTTCTTCTTCATCGTCATCGGCATGCCGGTGAATATGCTCGTCGTTCTTGCCGCGGACGGCCTGTCGTCCTGGCTGCAACGGAATCGCGGCGTAATGCGCGGCCTGGACTACACCTTCGCCAGCGTCTTCTCGATTTTCGCGGTGAAAATCTTCTTCACTCAGGCTCGTTGAGATCGGACCACTGCCCCGCAAACCGGCCGGCAATCCACCAGTAAACGGTGGCGCTGGCCATGCCCAGGAATGCGAAGCAGACCGCGACGGTGATCAGATTAAGGGTCTGCGGCCTTTCCATGCCGCCCGAAATCAGGACGGACGCGACTGCCGATAGGGTCGCGCCGAAAATTGCATAAGCATACCATCGTCGCATGCCGCGCCATTCGAGAATGGGGATAACCACCAGAGACGGCAGGATGCTGACGACCATCGCGACCTTGGTGAGCGCAATGGTCAGAACGAAGAGCTCGGGCGCCGCGGTCTCCGGCACGGTCCAGACGGCGGCGCAGGCGAGCACAAAGCCCATGAGAGCGCAAGCGGCGAGATAGCCCCACAAGAGGCGCATCGGCTTGCGCAGTCCAAGGAGCATCGATCTCAGTCCTCGCCGTGATTGGCGATCATCATGGCTTCGAAGGCCAATCGCTCCGTCTTGCGCATACGCTCGGATTCCGACTTCAGCTGACCGCAGGCGGCGAGAATATCGCGCCCGCGCGGCGTGCGGATCGGCGAGGCATAGCCGGCTGAATTGATGAAATCGGCGAACTTCTCGATCTGCTCCCAATCGGAACACTGATAGTTGGTGCCGGGCCACGGGTTGAAGGGGATCAGGTTGATCTTGGCTGGAATGCCCTTCAGCAGCTGGATCAGACCCTTCGCGTCTTCGAGGCTGTCGTTGACGCCCTTCAGCATCACATATTCGAAGGTGATGCGCCGTGCATTCGACAGGCCCGGATAGGCGCGGCAAGCGTCCATCAGTTCCTTCAGCGGATACTTCTTGTTGATCGGCACCAGCATGTCGCGCAGATCGTCGCGCACCGCATGCAGCGAGATCGCCAGCATAACGCCGATCTCTTCGCCGGTGCGATAGATTTCCGGCACGACGCCTGATGTGGAGAGCGTGATACGGCGCTTGGAGAGCGACAGGCCATCGCCGTCGGAGGCGATCAGCAGCGCCGTCTTGACGCTGTCGAAATTGTAGAGCGGCTCGCCCATGCCCATCATGACGATATTGCTGACCTTTCGGCCTTCGGCGGGCATGATCGTCCCTTGCGGCGCTTCGCGGTCCGGGAAATCGCCGAGCCGGTCGCGCGCCAGGAGCAGCTGCGACAGGATCTCTTCCGCCGTCAGATTGCGCACCAGGCGCTGCGTACCGGTATGACAGAAGGAACAGGTGAGCGAACAGCCGACCTGGCTGGAAATGCAGAGCGTGCCGCGGCCCTCTTCCGGAATATAGACGGTTTCCACCTCGACCGGCCGGCCAGCGCCGCGCGGCGGGAAGCGCAGCAGCCATTTCCGGGTGCCGTCATTGGAAACCTGCTCCTCGACGATCTCGGGACGCGCGATGGTGAAATGCGCCTTCAGCATTTCGCGCATGTCCTTCGACACATTGGCCATGGCGTCGAAATCGGAGACGCCGCGCACATAGATCCAGTTCCAAAGCTGGCTGACACGCATCTTGATCTGCTTGTCGGCAACGCCCTTTTCCTTGAGCGCCGCGCCCATCTCTTCGCGTGTCATGCCGATCAGCGACGGCTTCGGCGAAAGCTCGACGGGCTGCGATACCGGCATCGGCTTGAGCCTGGAGGGGGTTATGACATCGGTGGCGGACATAGGATCGTTCCAACGGTTCACATCGGCGATGCCGCAAAAGCTGACGAAAGCTGCGGATGCGGGCAAGGCACGGAAATCTGAAGATTCATACGGTGGCGGGGCAAGCAATCTGCCGCACACCTATCGTTGGCGCGGCCTTTAGCATTAATTTCCGCCCGCGTCATCCCTTTCCCTCAAAAGCAAGGGTTGGTCTTCAAAAACAAAAGGCCGGTCGGCTTGACCGGCCTTGCTCATTGCGATCGCGGCAGCAGGAAGATCACATTTGCGTGATCCTTCGGCCCTCGATCTTATTTGCAGTTTTCGATCTGCTTCAGCGCAGCCGTCACACCCTTCAATGAATAGGTATAGGAAGTGGCAGTACCCTTTTTCGAGGTCGCCGAAACCTTCAGCGAATGGCCTGACTTCAGCGCCGCGACCAGAGCCGGCTCCTGCGCGGCGTTTTCGACCCAGGCAGCCTTGTCCTTGGTGAACATCACGAAGGTCTTGTTGTCGATGGTGACGTTGACCTTGGAGTTCTCCTTGAGCGGATAGCCCATCATCGCCTGCGGTTCATAAGAGATGTTCTGGCCCGGACGCTGCGACACGATGAAGAAATTGTCGCCATGGTCAATGCCCGTCGGCGGCGCCTTGGCCGTCGGCACGGAAAGAACGTAACATACCTTACCGCCGGCGGACTGGTAGGAATAGGCACCCCAGGCGTCGAACTGCTGAATGCGCGTCGGAGCCGCCGGCGCTGCTGGCGCCGCTGCCTGCGTCTGCTTCTTGGTCTGCGCGGACGCTATGCCGGTTCCGGCCAGAACGAGCGAGAGGGCGATTGCGAAGCTTTTTACAAACATGGTTTCCTGCCGATTTCTTGCGGTCCAGAGCTCATGGCGATTCGTTTGACGCACGCCTGTGCTCGTGAGCTGCCTTATTTTGACTTTATTCAGGTTACCAAACCGTCAACGGAGCGCTGCCGCCACCGGCTCCGTGCCATTTCAATCCAGTTATCGCGCAAAGCTTGAAACGCATCAGAAGGAATTGGAAAACCCGGATGATGAAGTACCACCCTGCAGCTTCGATTTAAGACAGAAAGATTCGGGCAAGAATTTGACCTCGCTAAAATCAGGGAGGTCTCATAAATCTCTGGAAACCCGAGAGGATTCAGATCGGCTCCGCAAAACAAGCATCAGGCGGTCTTCATAGACTCGGGCTCGTTCTCTAGCGCGCGATCGGCGGCGTCGTAATGTTCCTGGCGGATATGGCCCCTGATCATGCTGAAGGCGAGCGTCAGCACCGCGACATCATCGGAAAAGCCGATGACGGCAAAGAAATCGGGGATAATATCGACCGGCATGACAAAATAGCCGAGCGCCGCCAGCAATATGCCGCGAACGCGGGTCGGCGTCTGCGGGTCGAGTGCGCAATAGAAGGCGGCCACGACGTCACGCGAGAACGGGATATGGCGAGCCGCCTTCCGCAAGGTCGGCCAGAATTTTCTGCGCACCGATTTCTCCTGCTCTTTTTGGGTCTCTTCGTCACCAGGCATCAGGATTTCCCCGTACTTGATGTCATCCATTCCATTCACCTCAATCGAGGCCCGTCGGCCGGGCCGTGTAAACATATGGTGATCGCCTGCCGTGATTCAATCGATCCGGCGCGCGGCCGCCTTCTCCATCGCCTTCGCCAGCTTGACGTCATGGTCGGTCAGGCCGCCGGCATCGTGTGTCGTCAGCTTCACCTCGACGCGGGAATAGACGTTGAACCATTCCGGATGGTGGTTGAATTTTTCGGCGGCAAGGGCGGCCTCCGTCATGAAGCCGAAGGCCTCGACGAAGTTGCGGAACTTGAAGGTCTTCGAAATCGAAAGGCCGTCATCCGCAAGCGCCCAGCCTCCAAGCTCCGCAAGATTTTCATCGATTGCCGCGCGGTCAAGTCTGTCGTATTTCATGACAAGTCACTCCTCTCTAAAGCAATTCTAGGAAAACTGCGTAGCGGTTTTTCCGTCCGGAATTGCGTAAAAGCAAAAGGATAGAGCGTTTTCGCATTTGGAAGAAAAGCGGAAAGCTCTGGCGGTTGAACGATAGCATGGATCGTCACAGGATACTTTTCGTCTGCGCCGGCAATATCTGCCGGTCGCCCCTCGCCGAAGGCATATTCAGGCATCTGGCAAGCAAGGCCGGCCGTGGCGGTGAATTCGACATCGATTCGGCCGGCACCGGCGGCTGGCATCAGGGAGAGCGCCCCGATCGCCGCTCGATCGCGGTTGCAGCTGGCCACGGAATCAATATCACAGACCAGCGCGCGCGGCGCATAGCGTCAGCCGATTTCGGCAAGTTCGACCTGATCCTGGCAATGGATCAAGACAATTTGAAGAACTTGCGCAAGTCGGCGCCTGCCGATGCGCTCGGCAAGCTGCATCTCTTCAATGCCCTGGCGCTCGGAAGCAACAAGGACATCCCCGATCCCTACTATGGCGACCGCGAGGATTTCGAAGCCGTCTATACCATGCTTTTGGCAGGCTGCAGCGCGCTGTTACCCAAAGCCGGGAAAGTGCTGCGGGGCTCGTGAAGCGGGAATATCTCTTCGGTGAGATAGGGACCGCCGCCGACCGATTCGCGCGAGGACAGAAGCACGAAGCGCCCGACCGTAAACGGAGCGGTGTAGAAATTGCCGCGGCCG
This sequence comes from Martinezella sp. CNPSo 3890, assembly GCF_057784455.1. NCBI lineage: Bacteria > Pseudomonadati > Pseudomonadota > Alphaproteobacteria > Hyphomicrobiales > Rhizobiaceae > Martinezella > Martinezella sp. CNPSo 3890. The sequence goes on from NZ_JBXSOR010000012.1 coordinate 194,479, forward strand.
GAGAGATAGTGCACCACGTCGTCGACCCGCGAGGACTTCAGCCTGGCGAGCGTCACATGCGGCGTGAACTTGCGGGGGTCCGGCTGCAGGCCGATGCGCTGGCAGATGCGCTCGATCTCGCCTTGCAGCGCGAACATATCCGGTGTCTGCGAGACCCCGGCCCAAACCGAATGCGGTTTCTTGGAGCCGAAGGAACCGATGCCCTCCAGCCGAAGCTGGAATTCAGGCCGATCTATCCGGTCCAGACGGTCGACGATCTCATCCGCAGTGCGGCCATCGACATCGCCGATGAAGCGCAAGGTGATGTGATAATTTTCAACGTCGATCCACCTGGCTCCCGGGAGACCACCGCGCAACAATGACAGGCTCATGGCCGCATTACGCGGAATTTCGAGGGCGGTAAAAAGTCTCGGCATGACGAGCACTCCCCGAATCTCTTGCAGGTATAGGTAGGGAATCACGCATTTGCAGTCGGTGCAAGCATCTATTTCGCACCTGCGTCAATCGTCCCTACAAAACTGATAACAGCCGGCAACATTTGCTCGACCATCACATCGACCCCCTTGGAGTTCGGATGCATCCCGTCCGAAAGCTGCAGATCGGCATGCGTGGCGACGCCGTCGAGGAAGAAAGGATAGAGCGCAAGCTGGTATTTGTCGGCCAGACGCTTGTAGATCGGGTTGAATTTATCGGCATAGTCCGGTCCCATGTTCGGCGGCGCCAGCATGCCGACGAGAAGCATCGGGATCTTTCTGTCCTTCAACCGTTCGATCATGGTCTCGAGGTTCTTTTCCGTCTGCTCCGGCGGAATGCCGCGCAGCGCATCGTTGGCGCCGAGTTCCAGGATCACGCCATCCGTGCCGTCCGGCACCGACCAGTCGATACGCGAAAGGCCGCCGGAGGTCGTATCTCCCGAAACACCGGCATCGGCAACCGCCACATCCAAACCCTTGGCCTTCAGCGCCGCCTCAAGCTTGGCGGGAAAGCCGTCGCCCGGCGGCAGCTGATAGCCCGCCATCAGGCTATCGCCGAAGCCGACCAGCTGAATGGTGCGTGCATCGGCGGCATGAACTACGCCAAACAAAAGACCGAAAGTGATGACAGCGAAGTGAAGCGCAGCAACTTTAAAACCCATGATCCATTTCCTAAATTCGCTGCTCGGGCCAAGTCGCGCCCGCCATTGTCTCTGATGTTCTCTGATATATAGGGCGTTCGCATTGGCAAAAACCATCATCGAGCTGAAGAAGGCGGATTTGACACTCGGCAATGCCGCCGCCTCCGTCCACGTGCTGAAGGGCATCGATCTCACCGTCATGGAGGGTGAGGCCGTCGGCATCGTCGGCCCCTCCGGCTCCGGCAAGTCCACGCTGCTGATGGTGCTGGCCGGCCTCGAAAAGCTCGACAGCGGCGAACTTCTGATCCGCGACACGCCGCTGCATAGCCTCAGCGAAGATCGCATCGCCGATTTCCGCGGACGCAATATCGGCATCGTCTTTCAGTCTTTCCATCTCATCGCCAACATGACGGCGCTCGAAAACGTCGCGGTGCCGCTGGAGCTCGCCAATGTCAGGGATGCTTTCGACATAGCCCGGCGCGAGCTGGAAGCGGTCGGCTTGGGCGAGAGGCTCAATCACTATCCCGGCCAGCTTTCGGGTGGCGAACAGCAGCGCGTCGCCATCGCCCGTGCGCTGGCGCCTTCGCCCGCCGTCCTGATTGCCGACGAACCGACGGGCAATCTCGACACCGATACCGGCCGGCAGATCGCCGACCTGCTCTTTGCCCAGCAGGCCGAGCGCGGCACGACCATGCTGCTCGTCACTCACGATCCGGCGCTTGCCGCCCGCTGCTCGCGCCAGATCCACGTCCGATCCGGCAAGATCGAGAGCGACAGCATGCGCACGCGCGCCAACCAGGCGGCGATGGCATGAGCGCGGCGGGACTGCGCCTGCCGCTTGCCTTCCGCCTTGCCATGCGCGAATTGCGCGGCGGCCTTGGCGGTTTCTACATCTTCCTCGCCTGCATCGCCCTCGGCACCGGTGCCATCGCCGCCGTCAATTCCGTTTCCCGCTCGATTACCGACGCGATCTCGACGCAGGGCCAGTCACTACTGGCGGGCGACGCCCGCTTCGAACTGCGCAACCGCGAGGCAACGCCGGAGGAATTCGCCTATCTCCAAAGCTTAGGGAAAGTTTCCCGTTCCACTGGCTTGCGCTCCATGTCGCGCCTGCCCGATGGTTCGGACCAGGCACTCGTCGAAGTCAAGGCGGTCGACGATGCCTATCCGCTCTACGGCAGATTCGAGGCGGAACCGGACCAGCCGCTCGCAACGCTGCTTGCAGCCAAGGATGGCACCTATGGCGCTGTTGTCGCTCCCCTGCTGCTCGAACGCCTGAACCTCAAGATCGGCGACGCTCTGCTGCTTGGAAACACCAAGCTGCGCATTACTGGCACCGTTGAAAGCGAGCCAGATGCGGTATCTGAAGGCTTTGGCTTCGCGCCGCGCCTGCTCACGAGCCGCAATGCCCTGATTGCTTCCGGCCTGATCACGACAGGCAGCCTGGTCGAACAGGCATACCGAATCCGCATGGACAATCCCGCGGCCGGCATCCGCAATCTCACCGAGCGCGCCAATGCCGCCTTCCCTCAGGCCGGCTGGTCGATCCGCAGCAGCGATCGCGCAGCACCCCAGCTTGCCGACAACGTCACCCGCTTCTCGCAGTTCCTGACGCTCGTCGGCCTCGCAGCGCTCATCGTCGGCGGCGTCGGCGTTGCCAATGCCGTGCGCACCTTCCTCGATTCCAAGCGCACGACCATCGCCACCTTCAAGTGCCTCGGCGCGCCGGCCTTCGTCGTCGTGCTGATCTATCTCATCCAGATCGCCGTGATTGCACTCGCCGGCATAGCAATTGGCCTCGTCCTCGGCGCTATCGCGCCGATGATCGCTTCGCAATTCATGGCGGAATTCCTGCCGATTTCAACCGCGCCGCGGCTCTATCCCGGTGCTCTGACGCTCGCCGCTCTCTTCGGCCTGCTGACGACACTGGCCTTTGCCATTCCGCCGCTCGGCCATGCCCGCGAAGTGCCGGCGACGGCGCTGTTTCGCGAGCAGGGCTTCGAAGCGCGACGCCTACCCGGCTGGCCCTATCTGCTGGCTACCGGCGTCCTAATGGCGGCACTTGCAGCCCTGGCGATCGTCACCGCCTATGACCGCTTCATCGCAGTCGTCTTCGTCGTCTCGATCGCTGGCGCTTTCGTCGTGCTGCGCCTGGTGGCAGCCCTCCTCTCCTGGCTTGCCCGCCGCAGCCCGCGCGTGCGCTCGCCCGCGCTACGCCTCGCGATCGGCAACATTCATCGGCCGGGCGCGCTCACCTCCTCCGTCGTGCTGTCGCTCGGCCTTGGGCTGGCGCTGCTGGTGACCTTGACACTGATCGACGGGAATATGCGCCGCGAGCTGATGGGGCGCATGAGCGAACAGGCGCCGAACTTCTTCTTCGTCGATATTCAGGGGCCGGAACTGGAAGGCTTCCGCAAGATCGTCCTCGACATCGACCCCAAGGGCAAGCTTGTCGAGGCGCCAATGCTCCGCGGCCGGATCGTCGCCTTCAACGGCGAGGATGTCACCAAAATGAAGGTGCCGGCCGCAGGCCAATGGGTGCTGCGCGGCGACCGCGGCATCACCTATGCCGATACAGTGCCGGAAAACGCCTCGGTCACGGAAGGCAAATGGTGGGACAAGGATTATAGCGGCGAACCGCTGGTCTCCTTTTCCGAAGAGGAAGGCAAGGCGCTCGGCCTGAAGCTCGGCGACAAGGTCACCGTCAACGTGCTTGGCCGCAACGTCACCGCCAGGATCGCCAGCTTCCGCAAGGTTCAATGGCAATCGCTGTCGATCAATTTCGTGATGATCTTCTCGCCCAACACCTTCAGGGGCGCTCCGCACGCCTGGCTCGCGACCCTGACCGACACTTCCGCCACCTCGGAACAGGAAGCGGCGATCCTGAGGAAAGTCACCAATACCTATCCGACCATCACAAGCGTCCGCGTCAAGGATGCGCTCGATGTCGTCAACACGCTCGTGGGACAGCTGGCGACGGCCATTCGTTCGGCCGCCTCTGTCGCACTCATCGCCTCGGTGCTGGTGCTGGCCGGTGCACTCGCGGCCGGCAACCGCGCCCGCACGCATGACGCCGTCATCCTCAAGACGCTCGGCGCGACGCGGGCAACATTGATCCGTGCCTTCAGCTACGAATATCTGATCCTGGGCGCCGCAACCGCCATCTTCGCGCTGATCGCCGGCTCCGCATCCGCCTGGTACATCGTCAGCCGTATCATGCGGCTCCCTTCTGCCTTCCTGCCCGATGTCGCTTTCTCCACGCTGGTTATCGCGCTGATTTTGACGGTCGGTATAGGCTTGATCGGTACTTGGCGGATTCTCGGGCAGAAAGCAGCGCCTGTTCTACGCGAACTCTGATTCGTTACGGAGACGAACCGGAAGCCGGCAAAACGGCTCGATATTACATCGATTTAACGCAGGCCCGACTGCTAGACCCTTGTGTATGAGGCCCGAAAGCCTCATATTCTGTGCAGGCATGCTGAGCTCCGCAGCGGCGCCTGGGCCTTGAAAGACCCGACACCGTAATCAAATCGGAGCTTGAAAGAGGAAAACATGGCTGACTTTCGCAATTACCAAAACCGGGCGCAGAGCGGTGCGCAATCCGGTGCGATGATAGACGAGGGCCTTCGAGCCTACATGCTCAAGGTCTATAACCTGATGGCGCTGGGTCTGGCGATCACGGGTGTTGCCGCCTATCTCTCCTTCTCGCTCGCTTTCGCAAACGGACAGATCACGGCCTTCGGCCAGGCGATCTATCTGAGCCCGCTGAAGTGGGTGGTCATTCTCGCCCCGCTGGCGATGGTCTTCTTCCTGAGCTTCAGGATCAACCGCATGAGCGTGGCCGCCGCGACGACGACCTTCTGGGTCTACGCCGCGCTGGTGGGCCTGTCGCTGTCGTCGATCTTCATCATCTACACCGGCCAGAGCGTCGTGCAGACCTTCTTCGTGACCGCCGCCTCCTTTGGCGCGCTGTCGCTCTACGGCTACACGGCCAAGCGTGACCTGTCGGCGATGGGTTCGTTCCTGATGATGGGTCTCTTCGGCCTGATCATTGCGACGCTCGTCAACATCTTCCTGGCTTCGTCCGCGCTGCAGTTCGCCATCTCCGTGATCGGCGTCCTGATCTTCGCAGGCCTCACCGCCTACGATACGCAGCGGATCAAGGAAATGTACTACGAAGCCGACGACGTGACCGTGGCCGGCCGCAAGGCGATCATGGGCGCCCTGTCGCTCTACCTCGACTTCATCAACCTGTTCATGTTCCTGCTGCAGTTCCTCGGTAACCGCCGTTAATTGCAGCATGAAATGAGACACGAAAAGGCGGCTTCGGCCGCCTTTTTTATTTGCCTGGGCACAAGCGCTGCGATTTTATGGCAACCGTCGCAAATTCGCAGATCAGGCAATAGAAACAATGTCCGTCAGCCTCCGCAGTGCAACCTTAGACGACCTTCCCCACATCACCGCCACCTACAGAGATGCCGTCCTGAACGGCACGGCAAGCTACGAAATCACGCCGCCGAACCAGGAGGAAATGGCGGCCAGGTTCGAGGCAATTCGTGACAAGGGCTATCCCTATCTGGTCGCCGAAGACGAGACCGGCGCATTCCTCGGCTATGCCTATGCCTCCGCGTTCCGCACGCGGCCGGCCTATCGCTGGATGGTGGAAGATTCGATCTATCTGGCGCCCGAGGCGCGCGGGCGCGGCATCGGCAGACTGCTGCTCCATGCCCTGGTGGAAAACTGCCAGACGCTCGGCTTCCGCCAGATGATCGCCGTCATCGGCGGCGCCCACCCCGCCTCCATCGCCGTACATCGCGCGGCAGGCTTTGCCGAAGTGGGGCTACTCAAGGGTACCGGCTACAAGCATGGCCGATGGCTGGATACCATGCTGATGCAGAAGGCGCTCGGGGACGGCGCGGAGAGCGATCCGGATCCATCGGTTTATCCGGGGACGCTGTTTGGGGGGTAGTGTCAGTATCGGCCCTATGAGTCCGCGGAGCCTGTGATACCCCCCTCTGTCACTTCGTGACATCTCCCCCACAAAGGGCAGGGCTATCGCATATGGAGGCGGACGAGCACCATAAGCTCCTTCTCCCCTTGGGGAGAAGGTGGCCCGAAGGGTCGGATGAGGGGGTTATCGATTTGAATTCATGGATTTTTGTGGTCTTGGCGGGCACCCCCTCATCCGCCTGGCGGCACCTTCTCCCCGCTAGGGAGAAGGGGACGGCGGCGATCTCCCGCTCATATGCGATAGCCCTGCCACAAGGGGGGGATAGCTGGGAGTTTGCCGCTCGCCTATCGCAGACAATAAGGCGTGATTTCGGCAGACTCGATGTACCATGAGGCGAAGAGGCTGCTCCAAATTACCAATCTCCCCCTTGTGGGGGAGATGTCCCGATAGGGACAGAGGGGGTGTGGCACTATCAGCCAGCACACAGCCAATGACGAGAAACTACTTCTCCACCAGCTTCAGCTGCTTGTCGAAAACCTTCAACACTTGGCTCAGCTCATGACCGCGTTTCAAGATCATGCCGTTGGTATTGACGACTGAGAAGGCGCCCTGCTTGGCTGAAAGCTTCGGATTCTTTTCGATGCGGAAGAGCGGCATTTCGCCGGAGCGTTTGAAGACGGAGAAAACCGCCTTGTCCTTCAAATGGTCGATGGCGTAGTCGCGCCACTCGCCCTCGCCGACCATGCGGCCATAGATCCAGAGAATCGCATCCAGCTCCCGGCGATGAAAGGTCACCGGCAGCGGGTCCTTGCTCTGTTTGTATTCTCTGAGATCAACGACGACGGATGAATTGGTATCGACGGAACGGCTTTCACCGTGTCTCAAATCCGGCTGATCAGTCATCAATCCCCCAGGGGCTATCTCATGACAGGAGAATGACAGTTTGCCTCAGCCGCATCAAATTGCAAGACGGCTGACGGCTCACAATTTCTTTCCCGGCTGTGAAAGCACCTCGTCAACGCCGCATTTCAGACAAAACGACGCCCAATTTACAGGAAGTATAGGCAGCCGTTTGGCGCCGCCGCGTCAAACAGCCCGGCCGGGGCGCATCGATTAAACCCCAGCCCCGAATGCGTCCTCGCCGGGCACCCCCTTTTTGGCGCCAGCCAAAATAGGGACCCCTTTTAGCATCAGCTCAAAATGGAAGACCTCCGGCAAAGCTGGAAAAATCGTTCAGCCGTCCGAGCCTACCGTCAGAACAGTCGCCCCGAGAATGGCAGCCGGATCGCCTGAAGATGTCGACGACTGCAGCAGAATCGCAAGGCCTCGCCGGCCAGCCTTATCCAGCACGGTAGACGGCAGCACTAGGCTCATGGCCTTGCCGTCCCACATGCCGACTGTTTCGACATCGGATACCGCGTGCATATAGGCAATCTGCTGGCCGGTATTTTCGCCGCCCTTCGGTGCCACCATCTGTTCCTTATCGAAATAGACGGCAACGACATTCGCCTTGCCCTGCCCAGCGCCGATCTTGATCTCGAGCTCGTCGCCCTTCATGGCGGCATTCACCGGAACCGTCAGCCCCTCGCCAAGACGCTGAAAATCATCAAGTTTGACGTTGATGGCATCGAGATCGGCACCGTTCATGTGATCCCTGCCATTGACGATCGCCTGCGGCGTATAGACGCCGCTGCGCCCCATCGTGCGGGCATAGGCATATTGGCGCGCCGTATTGTCCTTGGATGCCATCGTGTCGTTCCAGCCGAGATAGTTCCAGTAATCGACGTGATAGGCGAGCGCCACGACATTGCCCTGGCGGATCAGCTTACGGAAGGCAGCATCGGCGGGAGGACAGGAAGCGCAACCCTGCGAGGTGAAGAGTTCGACGACGCCCTTGATCTTCGGAGCCTCCTGCGCATGCAGCGAACTTGCGAGCCCAATGCCTGCCAGAAGTGGAGCCAAAAATCGAAGGCGCATTCTATCTTACCTCTGCATCCAATCTCGAGCGCCGTCTGCCTACACGGGCTCTGCAAAACTCGCGCTTCTTGGGGCGACCAGGCCACATCAAGCCCGAAAAATCTGAAACAAGAGATAATAGTTTAACGCGATGACGCAAAGTCACGATGGGGTGAGGCCGGAGTGAGCAGAAGTCTCGCAGTACACATCACCGTGAAAAACAAGAGGCCGCCGGAAGAGTTTTCCGGCGGCCTCCCATAACAGCGTTTAATGCCTATCAGGCAGCGAGATCGCGCAGAACGGTTTGCAGGATGCCGCCGTTGTTGACGTAGATGACCTCATCCAGCGTATCGATACGGCAGATGATCGGAACATCCTTCACCGAACCGTCGCCATAGGTGATCTTGGCGATCTTGCGCTCGCGCGGCTTGATGTTCTCCAGGCCTTCGATCGTCACGAGTTCGTCGCCCTTCAGGCCGAGGCTTGCCCAGGTGGTGCCTTCCTCGAAGACGAACGGGATGACGCCCATGCCGACGAGGTTCGAACGGTGGATGCGCTCGAAGGACTGGGCGATGACGGCGCGCACGCCGAGCAGGTTCGTGCCCTTGGCAGCCCAGTCGCGCGAAGAGCCGTTGCCGTATTCGACGCCTGCGAAGATGACGAGCGGAACGCCCTCGGCCTTGTACTGCATGGCCGCATCGTAAATCGACGTCTCTTCCTTGGACGGATAATGGATGGTGTAGCCACCTTCCTTGCCGTTCGGGCCGAGCATGTGGTTGCGGATGCGGATGTTGGCAAACGTGCCGCGCATCATGACTTCATGGTTACCGCGGCGCGTGCCGTACTGGTTGAAGTCGGCAACGCCGACGCCATGACCGAGGAGGTAGGAACCGGCCGGCGAGGCCGCCTTGATCGAACCGGCCGGAGAAATATGGTCGGTGGTGATCTTGTCGCCGAAGAGGCCGAGAACGCGCGCGCCCTTGATGTCGGAAACGCCGGCGCCCTTCTTGCCCATGCCCACGAAGTAGGGCGGGTTCTGCACGTAGGTCGAATTGTCGTCCCACGCATAGGTCTGGCCCGGAGGAACCTGCACGGCCTGCCAGTTGGCGTCGCCCTTGAAGACGTCGGCATACTTGGTTTCATAAAGCTCGCGGGTGACGTACTTCTGGATGAACTCCTGAACCTCGTGCGAGGTCGGCCAGATGTCCTTCAGATAGACCGGCTTGCCGTTCTGGTCTTCGCCGATCGGCTCCTTCGTCAGGTCGAGCTGCACCGAGCCTGCGAGCGCGTAGGCGACGACGAGCGGCGGCGAAGCGAGATAGTTCGCCTGGACGTCGGGCGAGATGCGGCCTTCGAAGTTGCGGTTACCGGAGAGGACACCGGCAACGATCAGGCCCTTGTCGTTGATCGTCTTCGAGATCGGCGCCGGCAGCGGGCCGGAATTGCCGATGCAGGTGGTGCAGCCGAAGCCGACCAGGTTGAAGCCGAGCTTGTCGAGATCGGCCTGCAGGCCGGACTTGGCGAGATATTCGCCGACGACCTGAGATCCAGGAGCCAGCGAGGTCTTGACCCACGGCTTGCTCTTCAGGCCCTTGGCAACGGCGTTACGGGCCAGAAGGCCAGCAGCGATCAGCACCGACGGGTTGGAGGTATTGGTGCAGGAGGTGATGGCAGCGATGGCAACGTCGCCATGGCCGATGTCGAAATCCGTACCTTCGACCGCATAGCGGTTGGAGAGCTGGCCCGGCTTCTTGTATTCGGTTTCGAGCGAGGTTGCGAAGCCGGAAGCGATGTTTTCCAGCGCGATGCGGCCTTCCGGACGCTTCGGACCGGCCATCGACGGCACGACGTCGCCGAGGTCGAGTTCCAGCGTGTCGGTGAAAACGAGATCGGAACCGTCATTGTCGCGCCACATGCCTTGGGCCTTGGAATAGGCTTCGACGAGTGCGATGCGGTCCTTGGCGCGGCCGGACATGTTGAGGTAGTTCAGCGTTTCCTTGTCGACCGGGAAGAAACCGCAGGTCGCGCCATATTCCGGACCCATGTTGCCGATGGTGGCGCGGTCGGCGAGCGGCATGTTGTCGAGGCCGGGGCCGAAGAATTCGACGAACTTGGAAACGACACCCTTCTTGCGCAGCATCTGCACGACGGTCAGCACGAGGTCGGTCGCGGTAACGCCTTCCTTGAGCTTGCCGGTGAGCTTGAAGCCGATGACTTCAGGCAGCAGCATGGAGACCGGCTGGCCGAGCATGGCGGCTTCAGCTTCGATACCGCCGACACCCCAGCCGAGAACGCCGAGGCCGTTGATCATGGTCGTGTGCGAATCGGTGCCAACGCAGGTGTCGGGATAAGCGATGGTTTCGCCGTCCTCTTCCTTGGTCCAGACGGTCTGGCCGAGATATTCGAGGTTCACCTGGTGACAGATGCCGGTGCCCGGAGGAACGACGCGGAAGTTCTTGAATGCCTGCTGGCCCCACTTCAGAAAACGGTAACGCTCGCCGTTGCGCTGGTATTCCAGCTCGACGTTCTTGGCAAAAGCCTGCGGCGTGCCGAATTCGTCGACGATGACGGAGTGGTCGATGACGAGGTCGACGGGAACGAGCGGGTTGATCTTTTCCGGATCGCCGCCAAGCGAAACCATCGCGTCGCGCATGGCAGCAAGGTCGACAACGGCCGGAACGCCGGTGAAGTCCTGCATCAGCACGCGCGCCGGGCGATAGGCGATTTCGTTCTCGACGGTGCCCTTGTTGGTCAGCCATTCGGCGACGGCAAGGATATGCTCCTTGGTGACCGACTGCCCGTCTTCAAAACGCAGCAGGTTTTCCAAAAGCACCTTCATGGAGTAAGGCAGCTTGGAAACGCCGGGCAGACCATTGGCTTCAGCCTTGGGAAGGCTGAAATACACATAGTCTTTCCCGCCCACGGTCAGCGTGGAACGACAATTGAAACTGTCAAGAGATTTAGACACGAGATACCCCGTTTCTGATAGCCAACACAGTCGTGCGAACGCCTATGCACTTTATGCACATCAGGATGCGGGTACGGCCATTTCCGCTGTCCGCACGTAAGGTTTAAAACCTTAAGTTCGGCGCAAGGATTGAATTCACGCCGACCGCTGGCGTGGTTGCAGGTCTTATAGATAATTTCGTAAAGACTTGCCAGAGTGACAAAGCGCAATTTTGGACAATTTTTTGCGCGTTGCAGCAGTGAAAACGGGGAAAGCCTGAGCGAATGCATCTAAGCGCTGAAAATCTGGCGGCAAGGCGGGGCGAAGACCTGATTTTCTTGAATGTTTCCTTCAACTTGGCGGATGGAGATGCACTCGTTTTAACTGGCCGTAATGGGTCGGGAAAATCGACGCTTCTGCGCGTTGTGGCAGGCCTTCTGAGGCCGGAAAAAGGCACTATCACATTTACCGGAAATGACGGCGAATCGGGCCGGCCGGCCGGTGAAGCCAGCCACTATCTCGGCCACCGCAATGCGATGAAATCCGAACTCACCGTGGCCGAAAACCTGACCTTCTGGAAAACCTTCCTCGGCGATATGCCAGGCGGCTCCAGCCTGGACGTCGAGGAAGCTGCTGACGCCGTCGGGCTTGCCGGCATCACCCATCTCCCCTTCGGCTATCTCTCCGCCGGCCAGCAGCGGCGAATCGCTTTCGCCAAACTTTTGGTCGCCCACCGCCCGATCTGGATTCTCGACGAACCGACGGCAGCACTGGACAGCTCCGCCGACCGGCTCTTCGCCGATCTGATAACAGCCCATCGGAAGAGCGGCGGCATCGTTCTTGCGGCAACGCACCAGCCGCTCGGCTTGGAGAATGTGCAGGAGATGCGGATGACGGGGTTTGCAGCGGCGAGTGAGGGGGTGTGGGGATGAAACCGATGGGACTGAACTTGCCGAACCTTCGTCACCCCCCTCTGTCACTTCGTGACATCTCCCCCACAAGGGGGGAGATTGTTGGGAGTTTGCGGCATCTGCTTAGAAAACCGTTGAACTCCGTCTCTGCGGATTCGATGTTCGATGAGGGCACGCCCGCGCCGCAAGTTACCGATCTCCCCCCTTGTGGGGGAGATGTCCCGATAGGGACAGAGGGGGGTATCATGCTCCATACTCGGTGCCATCTATGACCGCCCTCTTCCTCCGCGACCTCAGACTTTCGGTGCGCGCCGGCGGCGGGGCGTTGATCGGCATCCTCTTCTTCCTCACCGTCGTCGCCGTCATCCCCTTCGGCGTCGGGCCTGACCTCAAACTTCTCTCGCGCATCGGCCCGGCCATCGTCTGGATCGGCGCGCTGCTCGCAAGCCTGCTCGGCCTCGACCGGCTGTTCCAGGCCGAGCGCGACGACGGTTCGCTCGATCTGCTCGTCATGCAGGAAACACCGCTGGTATTGACGGTCTTCATCAAATGCGCGGCACATTGGGTGGCGACAGGCCTGCCGCTCGTCATCGCCTCGCCGCTGCTCGGCCTCTTTATGAATATGAACGAGACGGCAATCGGGGCGACGGCGCTGACGCTGCTCGTCGGCTCGCCAGCGATCACCTTCATCGGCGCCGTCGGTGCCGCCGTCGCCGTGGCGCTGCCGCGCGGCGGGCTGCTTGTCTCCATTCTGGTGCTGCCGCTCACCATTCCCGTGCTGATCTTCGGCGTCAGCGCCACCTATGCCGCCGTCGAAGGACCGCAGCCTTTCCTGCCGCCCTTCCTGATCCTGATCGCGCTCACCTTGTTCTTCGCCGTCCTCGGCCCGGCCGCTGCTGCTCTTGCCCTGCGGAACACGACTGATTGATCGCAATAAGATACTGTTTCGTCCATCCGGGACAATACGGTCGATTGCCGGAAATGCCATATCGGGTTAAACAAGCCGCATGAGCGATATCACTGCGATCAGCCGATTTTCCGACCTCGCCAACCCCACGCGGTTCCTGGCTTTCTCGGCGCGTCTCATTCCCTGGCTGGCCGCCTTCTCGGCCGTGCTCTTCGCGATCGGCCTCTATCTGTCCTTTACGACCGAGGGCGATTATCAGCAGGGCGATACGGTCCGCATCATGTATATTCACGTTCCGGCCGCCTGGCTGTCGATGATGTGCTATACAATCATGAGCATGTCGGCGATCGGCACGCTGGTCTGGCGCCATCCGCTCGCCGATGTCGCCGGCAAGACGGCGGCCCCGCTCGGCGCCGCCTTCACGCTGATCGCGCTGGTCACCGGTTCGCTCTGGGGCAAGCCGATGTGGGGCACCTATTGGGTCTGGGATGCACGCCTGACCTCGGTCTTCATCCTCTTCCTGATGTATCTCGGCCTGATCGCGCTGAACCGCGCCATGGACGATCCATCAAAAGCTGCCCGCGTCGCCTCGATCCTGACACTGGTCGGCTTCATCAATATCCCGATTATCAAGTTCTCCGTGGACTGGTGGAACACACTGCATCAGTCGGAAAGCATCATGCGCATGGATGGCCCGGCCATCGCCGCGGAATTCCTCTGGCCGCTCTTCACCATGGCGCTCGCCTTCACGCTGCTGTTCTTCACGCTGCACCTGATGGCGATCCGCAACGAAATCTGGCGCCGCCGCATCGCCACGCAGCGCCGCATGGCCGCGCGCATGGCAGGCCGGGAGGGCTAGAATGACGCATCCCTTCTATGTCTTCGGCTCCTATGGCTTTGCGGCGGTCGTCGTGCTCGCTCTTATCGCTTGGATATGGATCGATGGACGCCTACGACGCCGAGAGCTCGCCGCATTGGAAGCCTCCGGCCTCCGCCGCCGCTCGCAGCGCGCGGCCGAAAGCGAGACGAAATGACCGCGGATGCCGATAACAAGGATCAGCCGAAATCGAGCGGCACCGCACGCTATCTGCTGGCGCTCATTCCGCTGATCGTCTTTGCCTGCATCGCATTCGCCGTCGGCAAGGTCATGTATGACCAGGAAGTGCACGGCACTGACATCTCGGCCATCCCTTCGGCCCTGATCGGTACCAAGGCGCCGAAGCTCGCGCTTGCACCTCTCGAAGGCTCCAACCTGCCGGCGCTCACCGATGACGCCATCAAGGGCAAGCTGACGCTCGTCAACGTCTTCGCCTCCTGGTGCATTCCCTGCCGAGATGAGCATCCGGTGCTGAAGGAGCTCGCCAAGGGCGGTCAGCTCAACATCGTGGCCATCAATTATAAGGATACGAGCGAGAACGCCCTTCGCTTCCTCGGCGAACTCGGCAACCCTTATAACGCCATCGGTATCGACCCGAACGGCTCCGCCGCCATCGACTGGGGCGTCTACGGCATTCCGGAATCCTACCTCGTCTCCTCAGACGGCACGATCCTCTACAAGCAGGTCGGCCCGTTCACGCCGACAAGTTTGAAAGAAGGGCTTTATCCGGCGATAGCCAAGGCGCAGGGGAAACCGGCGTCTTAAACGTCTAGCGGCTTCACCGCCCGCCCTCGTGGTTCGCCCCCTTCGACAAGCTCAGGGTGCTTCCGCACCTCACCATGAGGGCTAATCTCCCTGGTTATCCAGAGATCACCCAGATCACAGGGCGGCTAGGCTGGCGGCCAATCCCCGCGAAAACCACTCCACCTCATGGTGAGGTGCCCTATTGCCGAAGCATAGCGCAGGCAATAGGGCCTCGAACCACGAGGTGGCCACAGGACCAGCTTTAAAACTCTCTTAAATCCCGCCCTGCCACGTCTTCACCGCCTCGACCGGCCAGACCAGCATCAGCACGTTGAGCGTCAGATTATCGCGGATCAAATAACCGGTAAGCAGCTCGAAGAAGATGGCGATGGCGACCGTCACCAGCACCGGCGCGCGCCAGGCGAACAGGAAGCCGACCACCATGAACACGGCATCCATCGACGAGTTGAGGATGCTGTCGCCGACATAGTCGAGCGAGATCGTCGCGGCGCGATAGCGGTTGATGATGATCGGGGAATTTTCCAGGATCTCCCAGCCGGATTCGATCAGCATGGCAACGAAGAGCCGCATCGACAGCGGCTTGCCGCGCATGATCAGATGCGTGAGACCGAAGAAGAGGAAACCGTGGATGATGTGCGACGGCGTATACCAGTCGGCGATGTGCTGCGAATTGCCGCTGGATTTCACCACCGGCTCGAAAAGCTTCACGTAGCCGCAGGTGCAGATCGGCACACGGCCCATCATGTATTCGGTGACGATCTGCACGAGCAGAACGACAGCGCAGGCGATGAACCAGAAGCTCTGTTGCCGATAGCGGCTTTGGGCGTCGATGGCTTCGCTCATTTACCGTTTTCCACCGGCGGCTCGACCGTGTGCTTCATGATGAGCGGCATCTGCGACAGGGTGAAGAGGATGGTGATCGGCATCGTTCCCCAGACCTTGAAGTTCACCCAGAGATTATCCGCCGCCTTGGTGTCCGGAAGATAAAGCCAGTTCGAGCCGCGCCAGACGACTTCGTTGAGCACGGCAAGAACGAAGAAGAAGATACCCCAGCGCAGCGTCAACTTGCGCCAGCCCTCGGCATCCAGCTGGAAGGCGGCATTGAAGACATAGCCGAGTAGCGACTTACCGAAAGCAAGGCCGCCGAGCAGCACGACACCGAACAGCGCATTGACGATGGTCGGCTTCATCTTGATGAAGGTCTCGTTCTGAAGGTAGATGCCGAGCGCGCCGAAAATCAGCACCACGATGCCGGAGACGAAGGGCATCAGCGGCAGATGGCCGAGCATGACCTTCGAAACGATGAGCGAGATCACCGTCGCTGCCATGAACAGGCCGGTGGCGACGAAGAGCGGGCCGCCGAGCGCCGCCAGCTGCGGAAAATGCTGCGCCAGCCACTCGCCGCGCAGATTGCCGAAGAAGAACACCAGCAAAGGCCCGAGTTCCAGCACCAGCTTCAGCATCGGATGATGCCTGTCGGCGGCACTTGGGGTGAGATCGCTGTCGCTGGTCGTCATTGCGGCACTTTCCCTGTCATCAAACTTGTTCTTGTCATTCATTGGCTGTTTACAGCCCCCGTACCGGCAATGGCATGAGCAAAATCCTCGGCTTCGAACGGCTCGAGATCGTCTACACCTTCGCCGACGCCGATGAAATAGACCGGCAGCTTATGCTTGGCCGAGATGGCAACAAGGATGCCGCCGCGCGCCGTGCCGTCGAGCTTGGTCATGATTAGCCCGTTCACACCGGCAACATTGCGGAAGATTTCCACCTGGTTCAAGGCGTTCTGGCCGGTGGTCGCATCCAGCGTCTGCAGAACCGTATGCGGCGCATCTGGATCGAGCTTGCCGAGGACGCGCACGATCTTTTCGAGCTCCGCCATCAGCTCCGCCTTGTTCTGCAGGCGTCCGGCGGTATCGATGATCAGCACATCGCTCTTGTTGGCCTTGGCCTGCTGAAAGGCATCGAAGGCGAGGCCTGCAGCGTCTGCGCCGAGCTTGGTGCCGATGAAGTCCGATTTCGTGCGCTCAGCCCAGATCTTCAATTGCTCGATCGCAGCGGCGCGGAACGTATCGCCGGCAGCCAGCGTGACCTTCAGCCCTGCACCGGAGAGCTTTGCGGCCAGCTTGCCGATCGTCGTCGTCTTACCGGTACCGTTGACGCCGACGACGAGGATCACATGTGGCTTGTGGCTGAGATCGAGCTGCAACGGCTTGGCAACCGGCTTCAGCACCTTGGCGATTTCCTGCGCCATGATGCGACCGACATCTTCGCCCGTCACATCCTTGCCGTAGCGTTCGGAGGCCAGCGTATCCGTGACACGCATCGCCGTTTCAACGCCGAGATCGGCCTGGATCAGCAGATCCTCCAGATCCTGCAGCGTCTGATCGTCGAGCTTGCGCTTGGTAAAGAGAGCCGCGATCTGGCCGGTCAGCTGCGACGAGGTGCGCGCAAGCCCGGCGCGCAGGCGCTGGAACCAGGAAAGTTTCTGTCTTGGGGCTTCGGGGGTGGGAGCTGGCGCGGAAGCGGCGGTGGAGAAGCCCTTGGGGAGGATTGGGGCTTCGACCGAGGGTTCGCTGGTTTCGGATGAGGGTTCCGGGGAGGCCTCGGTTTCTATGCTTTCCGACGAAGATTTCGAGTTCGTCGGAACCTCCTCACCCCCCTCTGTCCTGTCGGACATCTCCCCCACAAGGGGGGAGATTGGTTCGTTGGGGCGCTCTTCCGAAATTACATTCGCTTCAGGATCGGCAGGTTGCTCCGGTTCGATCGTCTGAAGATCGTCGTGCTGTTCTTCCGACTCGGATTCGAGGGAACGGGCAGCCTCAGCCGCCTCAATCTCTTTCGCGTCAGACGCATCTGCCTGGCTTTCAGCCTGTTGCTCCTGCTCGGCCGGCGCGGCATCCTCCAACCGATCTCCCCCCTTGTGGGGGAGATGTCCCGAAGGGACAGAGGGGGGTGGCGCCGGCTCGGCAGGTTCGGAAGCCGGCGAAACATCTACAGCAGGCGCTTCCTGCTCGACAACAGGCACCTCAACCTTCTGAGAACCCTCCGCAGGCGTCTGCTCCTCAGCCGGCTTCTCACGGCCGAAGGTGAAGACTTTTTTGATGAAACCGAGCGCCATGAAGTGTCCGTTGAAGCATTAAGCCGCGTCGGCGGCCAGAAGTTGCATGTCGAGATGCTTGCCATTGTGGCCGGTGATTGCGACCTGCACAAGGTCGCGCGGGCAAAGGCCAGGAGCGGCGACAAGCGTGAAGTTTTCCGTATGCGCCAACCCGCCATTCTCCACAAGCAGCCATTGCCGCGTGCCGACCATCTT
>NZ_JBXSOR010000013.1:0-201553 GCF_057784455.1 Martinezella sp. CNPSo 3890
TCCGCAATTGGTTGACAAGGCCCAGGTGGAGACAAACATTGTTTTGATCGCCACACGACATCTCGATGTATCCGCCAGCGGATTCGCCGATCTATGCCGCCAGAGGGGCGTTCTCCTGAGTGTTATCGGTGAGCATGTGCTCCGCTTGATCACGCATCTTGATGTGTCGCACGGTGACGCGTTAGAGGCGGCTCGGATCGTCGGCGATGTCGCCGAGGAGGCCGGTCGCCGCATCTAACGATGCATAGCTGGCTCGTTTGGTTTGCCGATTGGTCCACGAGGGCTTAGCAGTCGGCTACAGGCCATAGCTTATGCGATATTCTGGCTCTGGCCGTGACCTCCAGCCAAGGCGGGGGCGGAACGGAGGAGGTGTCTCGCGCGCAGTTGCTAGGCCGTTCACTTTCGGTATCGGTCGACGAAAATTCAAGCCTACGAAAGAGGTGGAACGGGCGGGCTCGTGTCGAAGACGGCGCCATGCAGCGTCATCAGACTGTCGACGAGGTCGGGGACATCGACAAAGCGAGTGACCGGTTCCACCGAGAAATCCGTGGCTGCAGCGCGGTCAAAGATCGCGTAGCAGAGCTCGCCATTGTTGTAGCGCGAGCGGTAAGCCAGACCGACGAGGTCTTCAAATTCAGAAAACAGCCCCAATGCGAGGCTTCGGGACGGGCGGTAGTCGTCGGTACTGATTTCGCCGGCATCGATCTGATGGAACTGAAGTCCGTCATCGTAGATCTTTGCGAGCTTCAACGGGCGTACCGGTCTTAGAATGGAGAAACCGCGCTCCTCCACTGCCGCTCGTCTTAAGATGCGCCCGACCGGCCGCCGTAAAACCGTCTCGACGAATGCGCCCTCAAGGCGTGCCGCTCCATAAAGCGTCCGATATTCACCCTCGGGTGCATCAAACCTGTTTGAAGGCGGCTTTCCGGCGGCGGGTCCGAAGAAAAGGGGATCGCGCGCCACGGCGTGAACCCGCACGATCGGCGTACCGGGAAGAACGTCGACCGATCGAAGTCCCGAGACGAAGCGCGAGGCCGCCACCTTTTACTCATCCTCTTCCAGACCGAGATAGGCTTCGGCGGCCGCAACAACGTCCGCTGTCCGACCCTCGATCAGGGCGAGGCGTGGCGTTGTGGCAAGATTGGGATCCTGCTCGATCAGGAACTGCAGAGCCGACCATCCCCCCGCTGTCGAGAACAGCTTCAGTATGGACGGCAGTCCAGGGATAGGCTTCAATCTGCTCCCCTCGACCACCCACTGAGCAAGCGGGAATACAAGCTCCTTGCCAACCATAATCCCCAGCGCGGTGCCGTTCTTGGCTCGCTTGTGAAGACCCTGTCTCGATAGCTTCAGGCGCTCGGACGCCTCTGTCAATGACAGGCCGCCCCCGGCTTTCCGAAGCAGGTCCTGCTGGACATCACCGAGCCGGCCCGATTTTTCATCCTGCGCGGTCTCGATGCCTTCCACCTCGGCAACCAACCTTGCATTCAATTCGAATTGCTGGGTGGCAAGTTCGAGATGGCGCGCCAGTTCACCGAAGGCACGTGGGCGATCGCTTTCGCACAACCGCTGCAGTTCCCAACTCGTCTGGGTCAGGTCGCTCAAAGTTTTGAATGCGTCGATCGCAAGCTCCGCAGCCCGCCCTGAGGGTTCCCAGGAGTAGAGGAGAGCCTGACGAACCTCCTGCGATCGGTCACGACATTCCAGAACCAGCCGGTCAAACCAGTTCCGCGGACGCGGTCGGTTAGATCGCTCGAGATGCGGTTGGAAATTCCGGATCGCTCCCTCCAGGAAGGCCGTCGCAAGAAGAAGTGCCCCCTGCTCCAGACGCGAGTAGAAAAGGGATAGCTTATAGACGGCGAAAGATGTGATCTCCGCGGATAAGGGGCTTGAAACCAGGATCGGATCCGGGGCGTGGCCCGAAAAAAGCGTCAACCCACTGTGCCTTTCAGGCGCCAGCGCCGCCCTGACGCCGTGCAAAGGAGGGCCTCCGAACAATCTCAAGGCAGGCATCACCCCTAATCCAGGCGCCGACTGCGCGAGCTCGCGCCTCACCGCACGTGAGAGCCACTCCTCATAGCCCAGGCCCTCACTCTCGGCCTGCACACGCACAGCCGTTCGGAGGTCATCCGGCATATTGGGGACGTGGAACGGATCTGCCATATCGGTCTCGATGACAAAACTTCGTTGATAGTTGATAGAATATAGGTGGCTTTATCAACCTTATCAACCGGCTTTGTTGCTGCCCGAGCGGCCAAATCCTAGAAACTCCTTCCCTTCAACGCCGATGAACAGCTTGAATAGCGGCTGTGCCGTCACGTCGATATTCGGCGCCGACCGGCGGAATTGAACGTTCACGCGTCAACGTCGTGAAAAATCGAGCTCGCGCCATTTGTCGCGGAATCTTGTGGCTTCTCCATCGATGATGGCGCCCAGGACTCGTTTCGCGGCTCAGGTTGTTCAAGCTCGAGGTTCTCGATATGGGCATCGAGTTGGGAGTAGAGCTCTTGGAAACCTTCATCGTGTTCGAGGCTGAAATATGCCTGGGCGGCTTTGAGGTTGTCTCTGAAATCATTGTACAAACCAAGTTCGTCATCCGACGAGAAACGGCTGCTCAGTTCGTCGAAGACGCCGGGAAGGTCAGATAGCCATTCCGTGCGAAACGCCTCCGTATAGTCCTCAAATTCACGATCGTTGAACATCTGCCGCAGAATTTTGTCCGTCAGCGGTCGTGCGTCCAGCCAGGTAATCGAGTGGTCGCGGATGTCGTGAACGTGGCGTTGGCGAATGTCTTCAGGAAGAAGGGCCCAGGACGCGAGTGCGGCAAGCAGGAGCTTTCCGCTCAGCGTGTTCCGGCTAGCATCGGCGTGAGCGGCCCATTCAAGTACGTCCGGCCGTGCCTCCAGAACCTTCAGAAGGAACGCCTTTTCGCACCGAGCGCCGAGAAAAGACCGCAACGTATCATCCAGCGGATATGACTTCAGCCGTTCAATCAGCCCGGCGTATAGTGAGGGCGGGATCCGAACGCGGCTTTCATCCCCGCTCTTCGGCCGACAAACGACCTCGTCGAGAAGACGGTCAAGTTTTGCGCCTTGCGCATAAAACTCCACCAATTCCGGCGACGACGCCACGACCGTGGCAAAAGCGTCCGTTACAGTTGGATGACGGAACACCCAGCGGTCGCCATCTTCTTCGGAGACCAAACGGCTAAGACTGTCGTTGAGATGCTCCATTGCACGGGCTGTTTCGGCAGCGTTCACTCCCATAAGCCGGGTCACCAGATCCAGCGCCGGCGATGCCGGAATCGGGGAGGGGACGCCGGTTTGCGAGTTCAGGAAGATCAGAGCGATAGCAGCTCGGGATGGACTGTCCAACTCCGTCAACACGTCCGTGAGAAACTCAACGGGATGTTCAACCAGCTCCATAAGCCGGTCTCTGCTGATGGAAAGGTTCTTGGTGAAGAGCGGGTCGCCTAGCCGGCGTGCCGTTTCCGGAAGGAAGGACGGGCTCGACGCGATCGCCGGCAGGAACGGCTTTAGCCGATGTCGCATTTCCTGAGGCTGGACACGCCTGACATGGTTATAGAGCATCTGAGCGCGCTCTTCCTCCGAAAGAGCATGGACGTTCACCACCACCTGGCTCTCCTTCAGTAGCGAAAACGAGCTCGTCTTCAGATGTGGTTTGGCTGCTTCCCAGATATAGTTGCGCGAGGTGAAGACGATCCGCGCCCCGCCCTCTACTGCAGCCCTCAGCGTCCCAAGTTCCGCATTCCAGCGGCTCATTCGAGAGGTGTCGAAGTGGTTGGGGCCGAAAGCATCGTCGACCCAAAGAAACTGTTTCTCACCCGGATGCCACAGCTGTAGCTGATCTGGAGAATTGATTTTCAGCGCCCCTAGGCAACCGTCGTCGATGGCGCCAAGCGCCAAGATTGCAGCGATGGTCGACTTTCCGGATGCGGGGTCCCCAAGCAATATGACAAAGCCGTGGTCTTGCAACGCCTTAACGGCGGATCGATACGCATCCGTCGGCACGAAACAGCTCAGGTCCGAACCCATTGAGTCCAAAATGGCCTTCGCCTGCTTGTAACCGTGGCCGGTAATGATGTGCGACAAGTCCCCGATGCCGTAGACGCGGGGTACCAACATGCGCAGTTTCGCGTTTTCGGTCAGTTGCTGGACAATCCAGGTACCACCGAACGTGCGACACTGTTTGATGCCCACAGCCTCGAAGGCGGCGCGGATCAGGGTGTCGGACTCACCCGAAACCCCGGCGTTGGTCAAAATAATGTAATCATCTGCGAGACCATTGGCCGCCAGTTTGGCTGCTTTGGGCAGTTCCTCGCTGAGATCGGACAGCGTCAGATTGGCGCCGGGCTTTCCGATGAATTTACATTGGATCGTAGACCGGCCGGCCATCCTGTCCTTCGCATCCCAACGCCCCAAAAAAGCTGCGTCCCGCCCGCCGTCATTCGATCCCAGGAACGTCTGGACGGGTCGTTTCAGGACCTCCGCGGATATGGCGGCTGCCAGATCCTGAAACGCCTTCCAGCCCAGTTTACTGAGATCATACGTCACTGCAGCTGTCTGAACCGTCACGTTGCGGCCTGTTCTACCCGAAACACTCGCCTAAACTGCATTAAATTCATTTGAGATCAAGGCGCTATGAGCGGGTCGAGGTCCGGCCTGATCTGCCGATTGACGTTCCCGCGCGAATAGAGGCCGCAAAACGCAAGCCGCGGATGATCATGTTCGCCAACCCATGAACTCGGTCGGCACCTGGATAGCCGATCGCGACTTTGTCGCGCTTCTTGCGGCGGTCGACGAGAGCACATTGCTCGTGATCGGTGAGGCCTATACCGAATAGGTTGTGGGCGAATACCATCCCTCGAGCATCGAATTGCTGAAAAAAAAAGCGGCAGGAGCTGGATCGTTCTGCGCAGTTTCTCCAAGATCTAGGCCCTAATCGCCGCGCTATCGCGACGAACCGCCGGGCGTGAGATGTCGCATGTCTTTCAGCTTCTCCGCCAAGGTTAACCGCCCAAGCATTCCCACACCTGCTGAGAATTCTCTGAGGAAATTTGTTTTCTGCATCAAGTTATATGCCTCCATTTGAAGGTCGCCCGATGCGCGATATTCCTTTTTCTTTCTGGCTAGGTCATCCTCGTAGTGCTCGGAGTAATCACGATTCCGCGAAAGATAGAATATGGTTTCAGCATCGGCGATCTCGTCAGCGCTCATCATCGCTAACAGATCGCTCAGGGCCGCCTTCGAAATCTCACGGTCCTTCCTCAACGCTTCGAAGTCACGCTTGAAATAATCCATTCCTAAATCGCCTTCCTCGCGGGGTGGATGGAAGGCCTGCCATTTCTCGGCGAGAAATATTGCCTTTTCATCGCTCAAATGAATAAGCGGAGTTTCAACGCCGAGGATGCCCTTCAGCTGACGATTTTCCTGCATCAGCTTTAGCGCTAAGGAAAATTGTCGGTTTCCAATCTCATATTGCTGTTTGGTTGTGGTCTTGGAGACGTCAAACTTGGGGTCGGACCATTCGTCCCGCTTGGGGAGCGACTTAGCTATTGCAAACAGGTCTTTCCTTGAGAGGTGACTGGTATGAGTTCCTGTGCGAAACTCGTCGCACAACTCGAAAATGCGATACTTGAACCTGTCCAGCGTCTCCTTGAGAACTTCCAAACTATCTCGGATGACAATGATGTTTACGAGCGCACGGTCTTCCAGGCTCCGCTGACCCTCTTTCGTCGTGAAGTACCGAAGCTCCTGGCCGTCGTCGTCAATCTTGGTAAGGCTCTGAACGAACGGTTGAAGGTCATTCAGAAACTTCCGCGACGCCAGATCGGGGATCCTGCAGTCGATCAGATGGTGAAGGTGAGATGCGATGTCGTGATTTGGAACGTGACCGGACTTTAAAATACCAACCTTCACCAACTCGCCGATAATCAGTTTCAGATGAAGCTCAATCGCGTGCCGCGCATTGTAGAGGATCGGCAGGACCAACGTGTCTCTTTGGCTATACCGGCTTTCGTTGAGGATCAGGTTTGCTAGATCGAGCGCGGCCTCAATGTATCCGTCAGCGTAGTTTGCAATGTTGCCCTGCCTGCCTATGAGGGCGTTCCACTCGGAGTGAGCTGGAAGCCTAAAAAATGGATCATCGCTCATTGGCAAGCATTCCCCGGAGAGGCAAAATCTTCCCATTCGTTTAGCAGTTACGAAAATCTGGGAGAAGCCAGATGGGAAAAGTCGGACATCATTTGATCCGCTTATCCGAAACCCCGCTATCGACACCTTGCCGACGATCGTCAAACATATGTTTGATGGCCTTGGCGGTCCCGCCCGAAGGCGGCACGCGGCAGCCCCTACCGATCTGGATTCCATTCGTAGACCGTTGAGCTGAGACAGTTAGCGGGCCGGAATGACGATCGGCCCGCGAGGCCGGATCGGTCAGCCTTCGGCGGCCTTGGCAGCCATTGTCGCCTTGGCCCACCAAACCAGTTCGTCAAGCGCCGTCTTTGCCGTTGGCAGGAGGTTAGCCTCGATCTCCTCGATGGGTTTGTTGCCGAAGGCCGGATGGATGGCCATGAAGTCGCCGCCGCCGATATGGACGGCAGCATGTGTAGACACCATCTGCAATTCAACGCCGATGCCCCTCAGATGCTCGACGGCGCGCGTGGCACCCGTACCGCCGTAGCCGATCGCGGTGAAGGGCTTGCGGATCCATTCCTTGTAGGCTTGGTCGAGCGCGTTCTTGAGAACACCGGTGATGGAATGGTTATATTCCGCGACGACGAAAATATAGCCGTCGAAGCGGCCGACCGTCTGCTGCCAGCGCACTGCCTCGGGGTTTTGGCTCGGCATCCACAAGTTCGATGCCATCTCGTCGAAGAAGGGGAGCGGATGATCGCGCAGGTCGATCAATTCCACATCGAGATCGTCACGCGCCTCGGCCTGCTTCAAAATCCATTGTGCCGGCGTATCGGCGAAGCGGGTCGGACGGGTGGAGCCGATAATTACGGCGATGCGGGGCTTAGAAGTCAAGGCAACCTCCTGTATAGTGGTTTCTAGCGGTAACCAGATTACGGATAGTTCGCGCGATCGCACAAGGAGGCACTTTATTGAAACCTAATAACCACGAGGAAACCGTCTCCTGCGACGGCACCGATGCTTGCGGGCCTGCTCATGTCTGCGACCACATCAGCCGAATGCTGGCGCGCATCAGCGATAAGTGGAGCCTGCTGGTGGTGCGCGTGCTCGGTCACGGGCCGCTCCGCTTCAACGCCTTGCGCCGGGAGGTCGGTGAAATAAGCCAGAAGGTGCTGGCATCGACCTTGCGGGAGCTGGAGGAGAACGGCTTCGTGTCGCGGACAGTAACGAATAGCGCCCCGCCGCAGGTAGAATACGCGCTGACGGATCTTGGCCGTGAGCTCCTAGATCCGGTTCGCGCACTCGCCGAGTGGGTGGTTGCAAACTCGGCACGCATGGATGAGGCGCGAGCGGCCTATGCGAAACGCTGCAGTGAAGGCTAGCAGGCGGAAGAAATGTCGGTGTCGACGGGGACCTCGAATGTTAGATTCGGATCGACAGACACAGCCCCCGCTATCATCTCGCGATAGGCATATTCGATGAGATCACGAATCAGCTCCAGCAGCCCGCTCCAGGGTAGCCCCTCGAACGGATCGCCATGGGCCAGGCCGTTGCGGATGCTATGAAGGGTCGGTTGGGCCTCTCGGCCAAGCGCCTTCCTGGCATCGCGTGTCGAAGGTGTCTCGTAAAGGAAATCGACGACGGAGCCGCCGTAAAGGCGGGTAAATGGCAGCGCGTTGTCGTCAAGCCGGTCTTTTTCGACGAGGTGGTGCAGCAAATCGTCAAACATCGGACGTTTCTTGCCGATCGCGCTGAAATACCGCTCTTTCAACGCAAACTCGAGAGCCGTCACCGCGACAAGCTCGCCTGCCTTGATCAGATCGAAATCCAGCCAGCCAAGGGCAAACAGTCGCTGAGCGCGATCGTACTTGGCAGAGGTGATCCGTGGTACCGCAGGATGCAGGTTTCGCGCCCGCAGGAATGACAACCAGTCCTCCGGCGTGTCGAATGTGAGGATGGCGCCGGGATTGCCGGTTACCGGCCAGGGAATGTGGAACGGTGAGGTCCTTTTAGCCCCGGCCAGGATTTCCGCATCGATCATCGTCATGTTCGCCCCGACATCCTGTTTGCCCCTTCGTCTCCATCCGACGGTCGGTGTCTACCACCCTAGAGATCCCAAGCTGGGCTGCTTAGCAATATTTTTTGAAAGGCGAAGTTGCTGAGCTTGTCATCAACGTGAAATTGCGTTGATCTAAGAAAGGAGCGGGTGCCGGGTCGTGGGGAGAGGGGACATGGCGCAGATTTCGAAGGCCGTTGCGATTGCAAACAACGAAGTTGCTTATCTGGCGTGGGAGATCGACGCGACGACGATCCCCGGCTGCTTGGGCTTTCACATCGTTCGAGAATATCTCGACCAGAACGATCAGGTGATCGATGAAAGACCGCTTGCCTCCTATGTGGCGTTCAAGGGCCAGCGCAATCCCGACTGGCTAGCGCAAAACACGACCGTCTGGCCGGTCCAGAAATTCAACTGGCGCGACCTGACGCTGCGCAAGAAGCGCGACGAGGCCAAGCGCCGCCCGGACAACGAACGTGTCCGCTACCGCATCCGCGCCGTCGGCAGGATGGCGGCCGGGCTTGAGCCGGTCGTCGTCGTGCCGGAAAGCCATCACGACTTCAAAACCCGCCAGGTCATCCAGCATACCTATGAGGGAACCCCAATCCCGCTCGGTTATCTGACGACCGCCGCGTTTACCAATATCGTCGACGTCACGACCCGGCGTCCGCCCTTTACCAGCAGCTTCACCAACGGCATCCTTTCCACCCAGTTTCTAGCCAATGTTCTGAACGAAGACGGCACCATCTCGCCAAACGAGCTCGAGAACCATCTGCGCAAGCCCGGCGACTGGTTGCGCAACTATCTTGCCGGCGATGTCCTGCCCATCCTGCACGATTTTTTCGCTCAGCCAGGCGGTCGTTTTCATGCCGCGCTCTACGAGCTTGAGGATGAGGAACTGCTGAAGATTTTGACCGACAACGCCGCCCGGCTCGACCTTATTCTGTCCGATGCCGGCAGCGGCACGGACGATGATGCCGAGCCGAACGAGAAGGGCAAGCAACCGACTATTTATGACACGCGCAACGCACCGGCGCGCGAAGCGCTTCAAGCGATCGCAAAGACTGCGGGCAGCAGCTTTACCCTGCAGAACCGTATGTTCAATGGAACGGGCCATATCGGACATAATAAATTCGTCGTCTGGCTCGATGCCGGCGGCACACCGCGATCGGTCATCACGGGTTCGACGAACTGGACCTGGAGCGGAATTGCCGGGCAAAGCAACAATTGTGTGCGCATCGACGACGATGCGATCGCGGGCGCGTTTTTCGATTACTGGACGCAGCTGAAGGCCGACGTGCTGCCCGAGCCTAACCCCCTTAACGCCAAGGCAAAGGGCGCAAACCAGGGCGATACGCTTAAAAAGGTCGACCGCACGCCGACCCGCGCCCAGCTCACGAATGGCGTATCGGCCGAGGTCTGGTTTTCTCCTAACATGCCGGGAAAACAGCAGCCGCCGTCAGCCTCGGCAAAACCGGCCTTGCCGCCCCCGGACATGGACCAGCTCTTTTCGCTGTTGCGCAAGGCTGAAAAGACAATCTTCTTCCTGGTCTTCATGCCGTCGCGCGGCGGCGTGAATTCCATCGTCTCCGAGGCAATCGCCCTTGGCCTGAAGGATACGTCGCTCAACGTCGTCGGCGCGATCTCCGACACGCAGGCGATGTGGGGCTATGAGCCGAGCCAGGACCTGCCAAGCGGCAAGAAGCTGCCGGCGTGGTCGCCGCACGTCTTTCAGCAAGCCGGAATTTCGGTCGTTCGGGCCACCGCCTTGACCGACCGGGAAATCGGACGCGCCGTCGGTGACTTCAAGAATGACGAGACACTGACGCTCGGACGCGCCATCATCCATGACAAGATCCTGGTGATCGATCCGATGGACCCCGCCAAATGCGTCGTCGCCTTCGGCAGCCACAATCTCGGCTACAAGGCCTCCTATTCGAACGACGAGAACCTGGTGATCATCAAGGGGCATGCCGCACTCGCACAGGCCTATGCCACCCATGTTCTCGACGTCTATGACCACTACCGTTTCCGGGCGGCAGAGGCTGAACTGGCCGCGCAAGCTAAAAAAGTGGGTGTCGCCAAGGGCAAGGCCGACCCGCGATGGGATGGGTTTCTCGACACGACGGGTGATTGGCAGGCGCAGGCATCCCATCGCATGTCGGCCTATTTCACCCGCTGATCGCTTGGGCATGGCCCCGCTGGTAAGGTGCGGACTCCATGTTACGTTGAACGAAATTCTGAGCGGTTCCAGGGATAAGCTTGCCACAACAAGACATAGCGAACGCGCCCAGCGTCCATCACTACATTCCGATCTTTTACACAAAGCGCTGGGCATCGGGCGACCCGCAGTTGCTGACGCGTTTCACACGCTGGCCGTCAGCCAGGTTCGCAGTCGATCGCAAAGCGCCAAAAGGCGTCGGCTGGGAGCGCGACGGTTACGCGTTCGATGGATTTTCCGGTGAACAGGCAGCCGCAATCGAACTCAAGCTCATGAAGCCGAAAGACGATCGGGCAAGCCGGATCCTCCGGCGCCTGGAGGTGAACGGCGCGGCTGGCGACTGGACCAACGAAGAGCGGTTCGACTGGACCTGGTTCATCGTCTCCTTGCTGGTTCGTGGTCCAGAAGACGTGAGAACGGCCAAGGTCAATATTTCGCGGGAATGGGAAATCCCGAACGAGCGCATGGAAGCGCGTTATCGACAGGTCCTGCGAGAGTTTCCAGACTTTCCGGCTCCGGCGACGCTTCGCGATTACATCGCCTCAATGGACGGAAACTACGGCAGTCGGGTCGCCATGAAGATCATGGCCAATATGACCGACCATCACGCCATATCGACAATGATCGCCAACATGCATTGGGGGGTGCGGTCAATCGAGCGCGGCCGCCGGCTTTTGACCTCAGATCGACCGGTGCGGCTTGAATTTCCACTGCGCTCCGAAAACGCCTTCCTGACATTGCCGATCGGCCCGACCCGCATTTTCATCGCCGCAAGATCGCCCCGCGGCTTGAACAGGTTGTTGCACTGCGACCCCGTCGCGCTGGTCGAGCGCAACAATCGCAAAGTCGTGCGTCAGGCGCGGCAGTTCGCTTTCGCCGCCGACGACAGCGAGCGGGACTGGGTTTTCAAGAACCTGGCCAAGGCGCCGCAACCTGGCTTCTTTGATTTCATCCAAGGCCATGATGCCGGCCGGGATCATCGCTAACCAGCCGGATCGGATGATCGGCCGCCATAAATGGCACCAGTGCATTCAGCGAGTATTTGCATTTTGGCGCGACGGCTATTGTGTCAGTCGCCTTTACCACTTTGCCGTCAGGCCAACCTTCACCTCGTCTATGTCATCGCCCGTCTCTTCGAGCTGACCCTTGGAATAGGTGACCTTCAAGGCGGTGTGTCCCTCATCGTCCAGGTTGAAATTGACGCCTGCCTTGAGAAGGTAGGACGTGTCGCCGTTCTCGACATCCGTCAGATACTCATAGCTGGCAAATAAGGTAGCGTCCTCAAACACCTTCGGAAGGTTGTAGACACCGGCAGGCTGGATTGTCAGGCTAAGCACGGGCCCGATCCGCAGCGGATCGTCGTTATGATCGAAGATTGGGTCGGCGGATTCATTGAGCTGGTGGGCATATTGCAGGCGCAGTATCGGGTCGAGCTGCCAAATAATCGGGTTGAGATCGTTGGCTTCGCTCAGCCGGAACGGAGGCGTGTCAAGAAAGGGCTGCCATTCCGCGACCAGGGACCAGGACTTAGCCTTGCCGTCGAAGTCGGTGATATAGTTCGGCCGGAGACGAAAATAGTTGTCGAAATCGCTTCCGTTGGAAATGCCGATCTCGCTCGTCGCCGAGAAGCCCAGAAAATCGACGTCCTTCGACTTCTTCGCCGCACTGCTGTTGGCAGATCGGTTGAACTGGATCGCAGGCGCGATCGAATAGCCGAGGATATAGGGGTCACCGGGGGCGCCAGCGGCGCCTGGCCACGTGTAGGCATAGCCCATGACGCCCTGGGCGGACCAGACCGAGTTGTCGATCGTCCCGTCCCGCGACCAGGAAAAGCTGGCGCCGCTTGCTTTTTGCGGGCTCTTCGGTCGCGTGAAGATCGAGACATCTTCAAAACTGTCGCGCAGCAGGAACATGCCGCGCTCTTTGATTTCCGGC
Organism: Martinezella sp. CNPSo 3890; assembly: GCF_057784455.1. Classification (NCBI taxonomy): domain Bacteria; kingdom Pseudomonadati; phylum Pseudomonadota; class Alphaproteobacteria; order Hyphomicrobiales; family Rhizobiaceae; genus Martinezella; species Martinezella sp. CNPSo 3890. The sequence continues at coordinate 12,368 of NZ_JBXSOR010000013.1, forward strand.
TCGAGCTCGCCGGGCGCCGAAATCGGCGGGACCGTTTCTCCCTTGTCGTTCAACGTGATCTGAAAGCCTGCCTTCTGCTCGCGCTCGACCGCGTGCACGAATTCCCCCGCCTGGCTTTCGTCATCATTGTCTTCCGCGGCGCGCTCGGCAGCGCTCAGCTTTCCGTCGCAATTGACGTCATACTTTTTGTATCGCTCGATCTGGTGTTTCGCATAGATCGTCCATTCGGCCTTGGACGTCGGCGAGCGTCCCTTGTAGGGACAGTTGTCCTCATTGGCCGAGGCGCCGATCGGCACCGACAGCAGTGCTCCAAAAACAAGGGCGAGCAGGTGAAAGCGTGTGGCCATCTTACCGGCTCCTTTTCGAGCGAGCTGGCGGGAGACGGACCGGTCGTGGTGGCAGTTGCAATGTGAACAGCCTCGGACGCACTAGCGGGACCCGCAAGGTCGATCGCAATGTCGTGGCCGCAAAGGCGCTCGATCCGATGCTGTCGATCACGAGCGTCGTCAGTTGCGCGAGCGTCGCGGCGCGGTACATTTGCGAGGGTTGAAGGCGGGAATTCACGTGGATCATCCAGGCCTCACCCGAAATCTTGTCCGCGATATGTGCCCACTCATTGTCGCCGATCTTATAGAGCGTCCTTAGATTGGTGGCCGGCATCAGCGGCGTATGAATGCTCGGATACCTGTTTCTGAAAAAGTCGACCAGGCGGTCGGACACCTCGTTTCGCAACTGCACCCCTGACAGCATCACGATCCCCTCTTGTTTTCATGATTTCCCCTTATAGTAGAAATATCGGAAACCATTATTCAGTCAACGCGGGATTCTGCGCCAAAACCGGGCAAGTGGCGATTTCAGGAAAGGCAGCTTAAGCGTTTAATTGAGACTCGGCCTGCTTCAGCGCTTGGGCTGTATCCTGGGCCGGCGTCGGCAGGCGAAACCGTATCGGAATGTGTCTCACCGCGCTTGCGGCTTGCTGCGCGCGAAGGAACCGACATCGCGGAATTCCTTCCACAGATCATGCGACGGAGTTCACGGCGGCTCTACTTCAGAAAGAAGCTAAACGGCCCTTACGACGATGCCGTCTCCGACGGTCGTGTCCCATCTGAGATATCCCCTCGCCACCATGTAGTTCAGATGTGCAAGTGTTTCGGAAAACGCAAACGACAGTTCGTGCGGACCAAGCGGTCGATGAAAGAGCACAAGGACAAGGTCATTTGCGGATCTTGGTTCACGGGAACAGGCTGACACAAGCAGTTCGCAACGCTCCTGGTGATGCTCGCTTAGCGCTAGGCAGCGTTCGTGCAGGCCGATGAACGGCAACCGGTGACCTGACAGCACCAACACCTGCGGCGAGACATTTGCCTGGAGATGCGCCAGCGAATCGAGAAAGTCACCGAGCGGATCTCCCGCGGGCTCGAAAGCCATCACCGATATGTTCGGCGTGATCTTCTCAATGACTTGGTCGGCCGCCAAGAGAATGCCTTGGTCGGCGGCATGGAGCATGACCTGCTCGGAGGAATGGCCCTCACCGGTCAAGACCTGGAACTTGCGCCCGCCGATCTCGAGCATCTGGCCGGCACGTAGCCGTCGATACGTATGCGGCGGCGGCGACAGCATGCGGAGGTAATCGTGCCCCTGCGTTGAAACCAGCGCTGCAATCTCCGGCGCCATACCATGGCGGGCGTAAAATCGCGAATACTCGCTCGCTTCAAGCACGCCCGGTGAGTGAGCGAAGGTCATGCAGGACAAAAAGCTCGTCCGGCTCGTCAGCATCGGTACATCGAGCAATTCGCAAAGCCAGCCGGCAAGTCCGATGTGGTCGGGATGATGGTGAGTTACAATCAGGCCCTTGATTCTTTGCCCCGCCATTTCCCCGGAAAGCAAGGTCTGCCATGCCGCCTTTGTCTCGCGATTGGCGATACCGGTATCGACGATATACCAACCATCGTTGTCTTCGATAAAATAGACATTCACGTGATCGAGCCGGAAAGGCAATGCAAGGCGCGCCCATAAAATACCAGGCGCGACTTCCATGACCATTCCCGCGGCCGGTGGCTCGCTAAACGGAAATTCAAGCATGTTATTGTGCAGAATGATCTTCAACTTTCCTGGTGAGGCGTTTTGCGGTCGGTCTCTCGGAACCACTAGGAAAGGCAAATCGGCTGAAGCCACCGCTTCCCTCTTGCGGTGTCGTCGCGTCTTCCCGCGAGGAGCATCATGAGCATGGGAGCATATCTTTGAAAGGCATTTTTCCTAAACAGGCTGTTAAGTTGAGACGAACAGATTTCTCCCGGTGGGACGTTTAGCGAACGTCAAATCCGACAGATTCGAGCGGTCGCATCGGCGCGGATGTTCAATCTGGCGGTGCCTCCTGATCGGGTTTCCAGTCGCCGGCGATGACTGAGTTGGGGCGTCGCCTGACGGCTCGGGCTGTCGGCGGAGCGCAAGCCCGGCCGTGCCGGTCTTCCCCCTGCCGGGCGTCCATCCCTAACGCGGTTGCGCTTGCGGCTTGCCGCCCGCAAGGGAAGCTTTGCCGCGGGCCGCAGAGCAACACAAACCATCTCCTATCGCGCCCTTGCACGCGTCAGCCTTCGCGCCTTCCGGTAGCGGAATAAGCGTTGCCTTTCGGAAGGACAAAACAGGAGAACGAGATGGACAGACAGGGGATAGAAGAGATCCGCAGAAGGGTTTCGTGCGGGGCGGTACTGGTCAATGCCGGCTTCCGCCTCGACGCCCGAGAAAGCAGTCGGCGGGTTCTGAAGTTCCGCCGTGGCGCAGAGATTGTTATCGTCATTCACGGCGGGGCTGGCTGGTTCGATCCGCTGTCGGAGCGAAAGGGAGACGTCTTTGCCCTTGCAGGCCTTCTCGATCACGTCCCTTTCGCTGGGTCGGTCGAGCGGGTCGGGGCCTTTGTCGGGCTATCCCTGCCGGCCGAGCACCAGCGCTTCGGCAAACCATCCGTGCCGCCTGTCGAACGCTGGCATGCCCGCCCCGCATTGACGCGCCTGGCTGCCGGCTACCGTTACCTTGCCGAAGCAAGAGGCTTGCCGCCGTATGTGCTGCGTCTCGCAGCCGCGGCCGATCTGGTCCGGCAAGGCCCGCATGGCAGCGTCTGGTTTCGCCACGAAGACACCGCTGGCGTAATCTCGGGCTGGGAGGAACGCGGTCCGCACTGGCGCAGCTTTGCCAATGGTGGGTCGAAAACCCTGTTTCGGTTCGGCGAACGTTCGCCCGATCGCGTCTGTATTGCCGAGGCAGCGATCGATGCGCTCAGCCTCGCAGCACTTGAGCGGATCCGGCGGGGCACGCTCTATCTCAGCACCGGTGGAGGCTGGTCGCCCTTAACCACTGAGGCGATCAAGGCGGCCGCCGAGGGTACAATGCTGGTGGCGGCCACCGATGCCGATCCGCAAGGTGAGGTCTATGCCGACCGTCTCCGCGAAATCGCCCAAGTCATCGGTAGCGATTTCGTGCGTCTCAGACCTCGTCTGGGTGACTGGAACGAAGATTTGAAGGAGGGAAGGGAGGAGGAGGACATGCCGCATGCGCGGCCAACCGGGTCAAGGGTAAAGCTTCGCCCGCCGGATGGCGGCCCCTGACACGGTCGCCGCGAGGCGGCTTTGCGGGGAGGGGTGATCAAAAAGCTGAAGAGCGGGACCGACAAACCGTCCTTCGGCTTCAACCCCAAAGGAGCAATCGATGTCCCAGCACCCCGTCCTTTATGCCCACAGCCTGCCCGAACACTGGCCTGAAACCCGGAAAGTCTTCGAGGGCGTCGCCAGCCGCCAGCAGATGTACACCTTCTTCAACCGTCATGCCCAGGCGCCCTCCGACGAGGAGCGCATCTCGGGCCGTTGCTATGCCGGCGAGTGGTTCGAGATTGCCGAGGGCGATCACGACCGGATGTTCGAAATCCTTCCGCCGCTGTTTTACCGTGGCGACCTCTTCGCCATGCGTGAGTTCGTCGCAGCGCGCGTCACCAGCGTTTTCTTTGCCCTGCGCATCTCCGGCCGCGACCGTTGGTTTCACGGCTATTGCGATCTCTCCGACCGCCAGTCAATCGACTGGATGCGAATCGCAATCCTTGAGCGCGAAAGCCGGGTAGACCGGACCATGACACGCCGCGAAAAGCTCGATCATATCTGGAGCACGACCGCCAACGACTTTCGCGGCTATGCCGACGGCCGGTTTCCGGCCGACTTCCGCGGGCGTCAGATCGTGCTCGTCTATCGCGCCGATCAGGGCAAGGTCTGGAAACTGCTGGACGATCTCGACGATGCGGAGATCGCCGCCAAACTTCCGGTGCAACTGCGTCACGCCCAGCAACCGGCAGCAGCCTGAGCCACCTCGCCGACCGCTTCAATCTTTCGCCATCTCGCGCGCCTTGCCCCGACTGCGATCCAGCGGGACAGCTTGCGCGCGCCCAAATATGAGGAAGCCTTTCATGGCGCATGACGACCCGTTCAGCTTCGACCTATTCGGCAACGCGACACCTGCATCGAGCTTCGATATCGCAGCCTCGTCCCTGCCGGTCTTCGACGAAACCCCGCAGCTCTTGCCTCGGCCATCTGACTTTTCGCGGCCACGAAAGGGATCCCAGCATCACGACGCATCGCGATCCGTCGCCCGACCGAAGGTCGATTTCCGGCTTGCGGGGACGCGCGGCCTAGCCCCGACCTGGAAGGAGCGCGCTCGCGACAACATCGCTGCCATTCAGCTCTCGGCAGAACTCGAACGCACCGGTCTTCCGGCCCGGCCCGACCAGCAGCAGCGCCTGATCCGCTTTACCGGTTTCGGAGCATCGGAGCTTGCCAACGGCATGTTCCGGCGCCCCGGTTCGGACGTGTTTCGCGCCGGCTGGGAGGATCTCGGCGCAAACCTGGAATTAGCGGTCAATGCGCCGGATTACGCCTCGCTTGCCCGCTGCACGCAATATGCACATTTTACGCCCGAGTTTATCGTCCGCGCCATATGGATCGGGCTCTCGCGGCTGGGGTTTGCTGGCGGGCGCATCCTTGAGCCCGGGATAGGCACGGGGCTGTTTCCGGCGCTGATGCCCGAAGCGATCGCAGCGCGCAGCCACGTCACCGGCGTGGAGCTCGATCCGGTCACGGCGCGTATCGCCCGGCTGCTGCAGCCGCGCGCCAAGATCATTGCCGGCGACTTTTCGCGAACCGAGCTGCCGCAGCACTTTGATCTCGCCATCGGCAATCCGCCTTTTTCCGATCGGATCGTGCGCGGCGATCCGGCTTTTCGCTCTCACGGCTTCCGGCTGCATGACTACTTTATTGTCAAGGCGATCGACCTTCTCAAGCCTGGCGGCCTCGCCGCCTTCGTCACCTCGTCTGGCACGATGGACAAGGCCGACGACCGGGCGCGCAGACACATTGCAGGCGTGGCAGACCTGGTGGGTGCCGTCCGGTTGCCGGAAGGGAGTTGCCGCGCTGATGCCGGCACAGACGTCGTCGTCGACATCCTGTTCTTCCGCAAGCGCCGCGCCAATGAAGCCGCCGGTCCAACGGTTTGGCTTGATAGTGTCGATGTTGCGGCCGACCGGGATGGCGACGAGACGGTGCGGATTAATCGCTGGTTCACCGAGCGCCCCGAAATGGTGCTCGGGCGTCATGCCGTTGCATCGGGCCCGTTTGGCGATAGCTACACCTGCCTTTCCCACGGCGGCGATCTCAAGGCCGATCTGACGCGCGCAATCGAAAGGCTGCCGTCAGCTATCTACGACGGCGCAGCGCCTGTCATCGACTATGCACTCGAAGACGAGCTCACTGAGGCTCTTGACCAGCGTCCCGATGACCCGACAATTCGTGAAGGCAGCTATTTCATCGGCAAGGGAACGGCCCTGATGCAGGTCGTCGACGGCGTCCCAGTCGCCGTCCATGTTCGTAAGGCCAGGAGCACCGACGGCATCTTCCCCAAGCACGCGTTGATCATCCGCAAGCTGATCCCGATCCGCGATGCGGTGCGTCTCGTCCTGAAACTGCAGGAACACGACCAGCCGTGGCAAAAGGCACAGGTGTCGCTTCGGATCGCCTGGTCGGCCTTCGTGCGCGAGTTCGGGCCGATCAATTCTACGACGGTCTCGACCTCGGATGATCCGGAGACCGGCGAGGTGAGGGAAACCCATCGCCGGCCCAACCTTGCCCCGTTCCTCGACGATCCGGATTGCTGGCTCATCGCCTCGATCGAGGACTACGACCTGGAGACCAATACGGCAAAGCCGGGTCCGATCTTTACCGAACGCGTGATTTCGCCGCCACCGCCACCGGTGATCACCTCGGCGGCTGACGCGCTCGCAGTCGTCTTGAACGAACGCGGCCATGTCGATCTCGATCATGTCGCCGAGCTAATGCATTGCGATGCGGACACAGTCATCGAAACCTTGGGCGACGCAGTTTTCCAGAATCCCGCCGATGGCGCCTGGCAGACGGCCGACGCCTATCTTTCCGGTCCGGTGCGCACCAAGCTGGCAGCCGCACGGGCCGCAGCCGACCTCGATCCGGCGTTTCAGCGCAATGTCGCAGCACTGGAGCGGGTACAGCCTGCCGATCTCAGGCCCTCCGACATCACCGCCCGCCTCGGCGCGCCGTGGATTCCGGCGTCAGATGTGGTCGCCTTCGTTAGGGAAACGATGGAGGCCGAGATCACCATCCATCACCTGGCGGAGCTTGCGACCTGGACGGTGAACGCACGGCAGCTCGAATGGTCGGCGGCAGGCACGACCGAGTGGGGCACGCATCGCCGCCATGCCGGCCAACTGCTGTCGGATGCGCTCAATTCCGCGGTGCCGCAAATCTTCGACACGATCCGCGACGGCGAGGGCGAGCGACGGATTCTCAACACGGTGGAGACGGAGGCCGCCAAGGAGAAGCTGGCCAAGATCAAGGCGGCCTTCCAGTCCTGGATCTGGTCGGATGCCGATCGTACCGACCGGCTGACGAAGGTCTATAATCACCGCTTCAACAATATCGCGCCCCGAGCCTTCGACGGATCGCATCTGAAGCTTCCCGGCGCCTCTGGCGCCTTTTCTCTGTATGGACACCAGAAACGCGGCATCTGGCGGATCATCACGGCCGGTGCGACCTACCTCGCGCATGCTGTCGGCGCCGGCAAGACGCTGACGATGGCGGCCGCCATCATGGAACAGCGGCGCCTCGGGCTGATCAACAAGGCAATGCTTGTCGTACCCGGTCATTGCCTGGCCCAGGCCGCGCGCGAGTTCCTGGCGCTTTATCCAAATGCCCGCATTCTGGTCGCCGACGAGACCAATTTCGTCAAGGAAAAGCGTCACCGCTTCCTGTCACGCGCGGCAACAGCCAACTGGGACGCTGTTATCATCACCCATTCGGCGTTCCGCTTCATCTCCGTGCCCTCGGCCTTCGAGGCGCAGATGATCCAGGACGAGCTCGAGCTCTACGAGGACCTTCTAGTGAAGGTCGAGCGAGACGACCGGCTGTCGCGCAAGCGCATCGAGCGCATGAAGGAGGGACACAAGGAGCGCCTTGAGGCACTGGCCACAGCCAAGGACGATCTCCTGACGATCTCCGAGCTCGGCATCGACCAGATCATCGTCGACGAGGCGCAGGAGTTCCGCAAGCTCTCCTTTGCCACCAACATGTCGACGCTGCGCGGCGTCGATCCAAACGGCTCGCAGCGCGCCTGGGATCTCTTCGTCAAATCCCGCTTCATCGAGACGAAGAACCCGGGGAGGGCACTGGTGCTTGCGTCAGGCACGCCGATCACCAACACGCTCGGCGAAATGTTTTCCGTGCAGCGGCTTATGGACCCCGCAGCCTTGGCCGAACGCGGCCTGCACGAATTCGACGCCTGGGCCTCGACCTTCGGCGATACGTCGACGGAGCTCGAACTGCAGCCGTCAGGCAAATACAAGCCGGTCACCCGCTTCTCGCAATTCGTCAATGTGCCGGAACTGATCGCCATGTTCCGCTCCTTTGCCGACGTCGTGCTGCCGGCCGATCTCAGGACTTATGTGAAAGTGCCAGACATCGCTGGCGGCAAGCGCCAGATCGTCACCGCCGAGCCGACGCCCGCTTTCAAGGCGTATCAGAAAGAGCTCGATGCCCGCATCAAGGCGATCGAGATGCGCGACGGACCGGCAAAACCTGGCGACGACATTTTGCTGTCGGTCATCACCGATGGACGGCATGCGGCAATCGATCTGAGGCTTGTCGATCACGATGCGGACAATGAGGCCGCCAACAAGCTCAACAGGCTGATTGCCAACACCTACCGGATCTGGCTGGAGACATCGGATACCAAATACCGCCGCAGGGACGGCAAACTTTACGACAAGCCGGGTGCCGGCCAGTTGATCTTCTCCGATCTCGGCACGATTTCGGTGGAGGCCTCGCGCGGCTTTTCGGCCTATCGCTGGATCCGCGACGAGCTCGTACGATCAGGCGTGCCGGCTCCGGAAATCGCCTTCATGCAGGACTTCAAGAAGTCGGAAGCCAAGCAACGGCTGTTCAATGACTTCAACGCCGGCAAGGTCCGGATCCTGATCGGCTCGTCGGAGACGATGGGTACGGGCGTCAACGTTCAGGCGCGGCTGAAAGCGCTGCACCACCTCGATGTGCCCTGGCTTCCCTCGCAGATCGAGCAGCGCGAAGGCCGCATCATCCGCCAGGGCAACCAGCACGACGAGATCGAGATCTTCGCATACGCGACGCTCGGAAGCCTCGACGCCACCATGTGGCAGAACAACGAGCGCAAGGCACGGTTCATCGCTGCCGCCCTTTCAGGCGACACCAGCGTGCGTCGCCTGGAGGACATGGGTGAAGGGCAGGCCAACCAGTTCGCGATGGCCAAGGCGATCGCCTCGGGCGACCCGCGCCTGATGCAGAAGGCAGGGCTGGAGGCAGAGATCGCCCGGCTCGACCGGCTGCGTGCCGCCCATGTGGACGACCAGCATGCCATCCGCCGGCAGATTCGCGATGCCGAAAACGACATCGCCTTCTCGATAAGACGAATCGACGAGATCGGCACGGACCTCGAACGGCGGATGCCAACAGGCGGCGACGCCTTCCGCATGCAGATTGGTGCCGAGCGCTTTTCCGAACGCAAGCTCGCCGGACGCGCCTTGATGAAGGAGATCCTGACGCTGGTCCAGATCCAGGAACAGGACGAGCTGGTGCTTGGCGAGATCGGCGGGTTTCCGGTCGTGTTTCATGGCGAGCGTTTCGGCAAGGAGGGCTATCGTTTCGAGACGTGGCTGAGGCGCAGCGGCGGCGACGACGAGGTTGAGTTACCGGTGACCATAACACCTGCCGGCGCGGTGGCCCGGCTTGAACATGCTCTCGCCGGTTTCGAAGCAGAGCGTGATCACCATGGTCACCGGCTGGCCGATGCCAAGCGGCGCCTCGCTTCCTATCGGCCGCGGCTTGGAGACGTCTTCGCCTTTGAGGCCGATCTCGCGCTGAAGGTCCGCGAACTAGAGGAGATCGAGAAAGATCTCGCCGCCACCGACCAGGGAGGCGGGGAGGCTGCGCTCGAGGTCGCGTGACCTAACGACCGGCGTCCATGACGCTGCGCAGGGCCGCATTGATGCGGTCCTGCCAGCCCGGCCGTCCTCCTGGAAGAAAGCGAGAACGTCTGCGTCGATCCGGATCGAAACCGTTTCTCGGCCCGTCGGGACGGCCGTTCGCTCCAACGCCTGTAGGGGTGCCTTCTTTACCGGCTTGAACAGGGCTTCGGCCGCGTCGAGCGGGTTGGCTGGTCTTCGCGGTGTTCGCACCATCGTCTTATCCTTCATTTGGTTTCAAAATTTGGTTCCGAGCCGGTCGGCGGCTCGGCATGCGCTGGTCGCGCCCCCTCATTCGATCCGCAAAGCGCTATGGTATCGAGCGCGATCGGCAATGGTTGCGGGACCGGAGCGACCGCGCGCAAAGCGCGTTCGTGGCCCTGGTCCCGCAGGAGCAGCGCATAGCGTTGGCGCATCTCGGACCCGCCGATTTCGCCCGCGATCCAGAGCTCGACGAGGCGCGTATAATCTGGATCGGCGTCCAATGCGAAGCCGCGCTCCTTCCACCGCGCAATGACGCGGTCGGCAATCTCTCTCCTCCGGTTCATTTTATCCCCCGCATCCCAAGCCCCGCCGCCAGCCCATATCAGGCAGATAGTCAGCCGGCCAGTACGACCACCCTCGTTGGCAACAATCAATTCCGCGGCGGGCGTCCAGGCGAAGAGGTCTCGCTCAGGCAGTCTATCCCGCGTCTCGCTCGGACCTTCGTGCTGAAAGCTCCGACTAGTTTCGTTCGTCGTCCGCTTGCCGCATCACGCATCGGAAAAGCCGAAAGGTGCATCGAGACGCCGATAGTCGTCGGCAAGAAGATCGCGTCCAATTGGCGGTTCGGCGCGTGCCCGACAACTGGTCCTGTGGCAAAGCCGGCAGGTTATACCGATCGGGGTCGGCTCGTCTCCCTCGCTGTGCCCCTGAGCATAGATGAGCCGATCGGCATGCTTCGCATCACAAACGAGCGCGACCGCGCGCTCGATGCTTGACGCTTTATACCCGCCACCACCTGAATCGACCGTTCGCGCGATCGAAAAGAACCTCTGTCCGTCTGGCAGTTCAAGCCATTGCGTGACGATCTTCCGCGGCGTGACAAAAGCCCGATGCACGTTCCAGAGAGGACAACCGCCGCCATGGCGAGCGAACGGAAAGGCCGTGGTGTTCAGGCGTTTGGAAACATTTCCGGCGCTGTCGACGCGCAGGAAGAAAAAGGGCACGCGGTCCTGTCCGGGGCGATGGAGCGTCGTCATGCGGTGCGCCGTCTGCTCGAAACTCGTGCCGAACTGGCGCGCGAGTGCCTCGATATCGTAGCGTTTGACCTCGACAGCGCGCGCGAAGGCTGCATAGGGCATCACGGTCGCGGCTGCGCAATAGGCTGCAATACCGCGATGGGCAAGTTTCCTGGTATTGTCGTTATCGAAACTTCCTTCAGCAACGGTCGCTTCGATCTCCCGACCAAATTCGAGATAAGCCAATTGCTGCGCCATTTGAAACGACTGGCTTGAATGGTCGAGGCTCTCATCGAGCAGCAGTTCCTTGCGATGCCAGTCGAGGCGGCGCAATGCGTTGACCATGACATCGGAGGGTAGTCGCCTGACCCGCAGTCCGTGCTTCGACGTGAGGTAGGCAGCAAAACCACCCGCTTCCGCCACTGCTGCCGCAAGTTTCTCCCCGATCGCGTCGAGTAGCGGAAAACAATTGTGTCGTGCCGACAGAAAGCTCTGCACCTCTACAACGGGATCTGCGCCGCCGTCGCCGCCGCCGATTGCCCGGCGCCCCTGCCGCTGGTCGGCCAAAGCGAACTGCGCTTCGCGATAGGCCGTATGTAGGCGGAGCATCGCTTCCGCAAAGCCTGGAAAGCTGTGAGCGACATCTTCTATTTCCAGCGGCTCGAATTCGATATCGCCAAAGATAGCGTCCTTGGCGACAGTCTTCAGGCGCGTCGCAAGGTCCGGCCCCGACTGGTCGGCAAAGCTCGAGAAATCAATCTTGTAAGCCTTTGCCAGCCGCAGCAAAGTTTCGACTGTTACCGGTCGCTGGTTGCGTTCCATCAACGCGATGTAGGATGCCGATATGTCGAGATCGGACGCCATGTCGGCCTGTGTCAGGCCGAGGTCGCGTCGCAACCGCCGCAATCGTCGCCCCAGATAGATCCCCTGCTTTTCCATGCACTCATTACAACATTACAAAGATGGCTTGTAAAGTTTTACAGCTGCACACCGAAGGCTATCGCCGCGCTATGAAAACGGCGGCATCGTGATTACGACATCAAGCGACAGCGGAGGATTTTATGTCGTATCAAGGGCTCATCGATGACGCAGCCAGGGTCATCTCGCACAATGCATCATGGACGGGGGTCACGGCGGAGGCCGTTGCCAGGATGCGGTTGCAAAACCGCTTCCGAACGGGGCTGGACATTGCCAAATACACCGCCTGCATCATGCGCAAGGATATGGAAGCCTACGACCTCGATCCCTCAAAATATACGCAATCGCTCGGGTGCTGGCATGGCTTTATCGGCCAACAGAAGGTCATTTCGATCAAGAAGCATTTTGGTTCGACCGCTGGTCGTTATCTCTATCTGTCTGGTTGGATGGTCGCCGCTTTGCGATCCGAATTTGGTCCCCTCCCGGACCAATCGATGCACGAAAAAACGAGCGTTCCAGCTTTGATCGAGGAGCTTTACACGTTCCTGCGTCAGGCGGATGCGCGCGAACTCGGACTGCTTTATCGTGATCTCGACAAGGCTCGCGCTGCCGGCGAGGGCGTGCGCGAGGCGCATCTCAAGCACCAGATCGACAACCATCAGACCCATATCGTTCCAATCATCGCCGACATCGACGCCGGCTTCGGGAACGCGGAGGCGACCTATCTGCTCGCCAAGAAGATGATTGAAGCCGGCGCTTGTGCCCTGCAGCTCGAAAATCAGGTCTCCGACGAAAAGCAATGCGGTCATCAGGACGGCAAAGTGACCGTCCCACATGAGGACTTCATCGCCAAAATACGTGCCTGCCGCTACGCCTTTCTCGAGCTCGGCGTCGACAGCGGTGTCATCGTCGCACGGACAGACTCACTAGGTGCCGGCCTCACCAAGCAGATTGCCTTCAGCGCCAGGGAGGGCGACATCGGCGATCAGTACAATTCCTTCCTCGATTGCGAAGACGTCGGCGATGGCGAACGTCTCAATGGTGACGTTCTCATCACTCGCGCCGGAAAGGTCGTGCGGCCCAAGCGACTGCGCTCAAACCTCTATCAGTTTCGCGAGGGAACTGGTGCCGACCGATGCGTTCTTGATTGCATCACCGCGTTGCAGAACGGTGCTGACCTTCTGTGGATCGAGACCGAGAAGCCGCATATCGAGCAGATCGCCGCGATGGTCGATCGCGTCCGTGAGGTCGTGCCCAACGCCAAGCTCGTCTATAACAACTCGCCTTCATTCAACTGGACTCTGAATTTTCGCCAGCAGATCTTCGATGCCTGGTCCGAACAGGGGCGCGACATGTCGGGATATGAGCGGTCGAAGCTCATGAGCGAGGGCTACGACGGCTCGGAACTTGCCGTCGAGGCGGATGAAAAGATCAGAACCTTCCAGCGGGACGCCTCGCTCCGTGCCGGAATTTTCCACCACCTGATCACGCTGCCGACCTACCACACGGCGGCCCTGTCAACGGACAATCTCGCCAGAGAGTATTTCGGCGATCAAGCCATGCTCGGCTACGTCGCCAATGTTCAACGCGCCGAAATTCGCCAAGGCATTGCGTGCGTCAAGCATCAAAACATGGCGGGTTCGGATATTGGCGACGATCACAAGGATTACTTCGCTGGCGATGCCGCGCTCAAGGCTGCCGGCGACCATAACACCATGAACCAATTCGCTGCCTGATCCCAACTTCCCGGCGAGAAAATTTCGGTTTTCTCGCCCATTTCTCAAATGGAGCCGACGATGCCAGAACTATCCGACCCTACCAACCCAAGCAGCCAGCAGCGCCCCCGCGCGGTTTTTTCCAACGAAGATTTCCATCTCATCAGAATTGCCATCCAGAACTATCTGAAGGAGGTCGGGAATACGCCCGAGGCACCGAAATATTCAAACCTTTATCATCGCCTGGGCCGCGTCCTCTGACCGCGAAGACGTCGAGGAACGATGAAGGGCAACCACATGACAAGGTCCCACGAGAATCGCATCAAGGCCATCGATGTCGCCCACGATGATCGGCTTCGGACCGACGAGGAAAGGGAGCAAAGCCTGGCAATCGCCGCCCTCCTCGATGCCAACCACTTTGAGCTGGTGGGTCGGGAAAGCGGCCCATACCATGTCACTCTGTCAACGAGAGGCGCGAGGCTCACGCTGGACGTCAGGAGCGCTGGCGACGCTCCTATCGTCCGGCACGTGATGTCATTCACGCCCTTTCGCCGGGTCATCAAAGACTATTTTTCCGTCTGCGATGCGCTTTCCAGCGCCGCCGTCAGCGGCAACCCTTACCGGATCGAGACGATCGATATGGCGCGTCGAGCGATCCATAACGAAGGATCTGAACTGTTGCGCCAGCGATTTTCAGGAAAGATCGTCGTTGACTTCGATACCGCGCGGGGCCTGTTTACGCTCATGGCTGTTCGTTTCAGGCTCAATCGATTCACTGCAAATACGCCACCGGTCCAGGGCGATCTTGCCTGGGGCTCCGATGAGTGATGTCCGAATGGAGCTCTTTGTCGGCCAATGCCTATGCCTACGGCGAACCCAGCTAAAGGTTAAGCGTTGCGAGGGCGGCGGAAGGGTAGCGCTCTCCAACCACTTTATCGACAGGAACCAGCCTTGAGATTTCAGCGATCTCGGGAGCGGAAAGTACGATCTCGGCGGCCGCTATATTTTGTTCGAGATGGTCGAGCTTGCGGGCGCCCGGGATGGGAACGATGTCATCTCCCTGATGGAGAAGCCACGCCAAAGCGAGTTGCGCGGCGGTTGCGCCCTTGTCCTTCGCAAGCGCCGTCAGCCCTTCAATTATCCGCGCGTTCGTTGCGAAATTACCCGCTTGAAAGCGCGGCATATTGCGCCGCAGGTCATCGGCGCTCAGATCATCGATACTTTGAATGGTACCGGTCAGAAAACCGCGTCCGAGAGGGCTATAGGGCACAAATCCAATCCCAAGCTCCCGGCAGGTCGAAAGGACGTCCGTTTCCGGATCGCGAGACCAGAGTGAATATTCGGTCTGGACCGCTGCTATCGGATGGACAGCGTGGGCGCGCCTGATGGTCGAGCTGGACGCCTCGGAGAGACCGAGCGCGCGGACTTTTCCCTCGTCGACAAGTCTCGCCATTGCACCCACGGTATCCTCGATGGGCACGTTCGGATCGACGCGGTGTTGATAAAAGAGATCGATCACCTCGACGCCAAGTCGTCCCAATGACGCTTCGGCAACCGCCTTCACGTGCTCCGGCCGGCTGTCCACACCCAAGACCGCCGCGCCGCCGGCTTTGTTCGGGTCGAGCTTGTATCCGAACTTGGTCGCGATCACGACGCCATCTCTGATCGGCTTCAACGCGCGGCCAAGGAGCCTTTCGTTGGTGAACGGTCCGTACATCTCTGCGGTATCAAAGAGCGTTACGCCGAGGTCGGCGGCGCGGCGAATTGCAATGATCGCCGCGTTCTCGTCACTGGCGCCGTAAGCAAAGCTCATCCCCATACAGCCAAGGCCAACCGCCGATACAGAGAGGTCGTGTCCGAGCTTTCGGGTCTTCATAATGTGTCCTGTCGCGCGAGAATTGCATTCAAGTTTGGTTCGCGCTCGTCATGTTATTGGTTGCGGGTCGTAAAGATAAGAGCGCTTAATGATAACGAGCTGTGTAGATGCCCTGAACAATCGACTTTTGCTCGTCGCTTTGTTCGGCGGTCGCATAGGTCGGATCGCGCTGCGTCGGCGACCTTAAGATCGGACCGACCTGACCCCGGCCGGCGGTCTCAGGGCTCAAACATCCTCCGTTACGTTTCGATTACGGGTGGTCGAGCGGAACATGCCGGGAGCGGGGCAGTCGATCCCGCTTCTCCTTCGGACCGCGATGCTGAAGCTCCTGCGGCTGCCCTTGTTCGCTCCCGTCACGTGACGCGAATTCCCGCTTTCCCGCGCGTGACGCGCGGCGCGATGCTGAAAGCTCCGATACGCTTCTTCCCCGCAAATTCCGCCGCTTCTCGTCGGAACCTTGTCTGCATCGCCGATGCGCCCGGGGAAGCCGATCGCGCGCGGAGCCACGCTCAAGCACGAATTGAAGGAAGAAGGAAAGTCACCCGTTCGCAGGCCCGGCCTATGGCTGTTGCTGCCGCGCAAACGCGATCATCGCAGTGGCAGGCCCGCGCTCCGCTGCAGGTCGAGACCCCGCCGGAGCGCAGACCGGCCGTGCTCGATCGCATTTGCAGCCATCGTCCGGGCCGGCGGTCGCAAAGATGTCTTCGCAAAGAAGAAGACGAAAAAAACAGGACAGCCTGTCCCCCAACTCGAAAGGACATCTCCCATGCACCTGATCTCAGCCGATCCGCGCAGCCTGAAGGACAATCCCGACAGGTCACGCCAGTCGAAATCTTCGCCACAGTCAGACGCGCTTCTCTGCGCCTCGATCAAGGCAATCGGCGTCGTCCAGCCGCCGGTCGTCCGGCTCGATCCGGAGGGCGGCAACAGCTATGTCATTGTCTTCGGGCATCGTCGCGCCGCCCAGGCGATTGTCGCCGATCTTGCGGAGATTCCGCTTCTCCTGGCTGAGCCGGGCGACGATCTCGGCGCCATGCAGTCGCTTGTTGAAAACATCGCCCGCGAGCCGCTCAACCCCGTCGACCAATGGCGTGCCATCGAACGGCTCGTCGCGCTCGGCTGGACGGAGGAATCGATTGCCATGGCGCTGACGCTAGGCACGCGCCAAATCCGCAAGCTACGCCTGCTTGCCAATATCCTGCCTGCGATCCTCGACCAGATGGCGCGCGGCGATATGCCGAACGAACAGCAACTGCGCACGATCGCGGCCGCCAGCCACGAGGAACAGGCAGAGGTTTGGAAGAAATACAAGCCGAAGAAGGGTGAGCAGATGTCGTGGTGGGACATGGCCCGCGCGCTCACCAAGACCCGGATGCTGGCAAAGGATGCGCGCTTTGGCGAGGAGCTTGCCGCCGCCTACGGCATCGTCTGGCAGGAGGATCTGTTTGCTCCGGCCGACGACGACAGCCGCTATACGACCGATGTCGAAGCCTTCCTTGGCGCCCAGCAAGAGTGGCTTTCGAGCAACCTGCCGAAACGTGGGACGGTGATCGAAGTCAATGACTGGGGCCAGCCGAAGCTCCCGGCCAAGGCAAACCAGGTCTACGGCAAGCCAGGCAAGGGCGACAATACGGGCTGGTACATCAATCCGCGCGATGGGTCCGTTCAGTCGGTCGCCTATCGATTGCCGGAGAAGAAGGCCAAGACGGTCCAGGGCGAGGGCGGCGAAGAGACCGTGGTCGACGAAGTCGATGCCCCGAAGGTCCGGCCCGATGTGACGCAGAAGGGTCTCGACATGATTGGCGACCTGCGCACCGACGCGCTGCATGAGGCGTTCGCCAGGGCACCGATCGAGGACGACACGCTGATGGCGCTCCTGATCCTTGCCTTCGCCGGCACGAACGTGTCGATTGCCAGCGGCTCGGCGGACAATCCCTACGGCCATGCCAACGGCCGCCGGCATGCCGCCACCCTCATCGGTAGCGACGGCAGGCTGGCCTTCGATCGCGATCTTTTGCAGCAGGTCGCCCGCTCGCTCCTGATCGACGTCATGTCGTGCCGGCGAAATCGCTCCGACAGCGGCATTGTCGCCCGCATCGCCGGCGAGGCGATCGGAGCCGATCAGTTTCTGGTCAACACCGCGACGGAAGAGTTCCTCTCCTGCCTGTCGCGCAGCGCGCTGGAGGCGGTAGCGAGTGAAGCCGGCGTCGCCATCGCCAGCAAGCTCAAGGAAACACGTGCGGCTGTCGCGGCGCATTTCGCCCAAGACCGCTTCGTACATCCGGCAGCCTTGATCGCGCCTGCTGCCAACGAAGTCCAGGCCTTTGCCGCCGCCTTCGGAGAACGCGATGCCGCATTGGCGGAGGAGGGCGAAGATCATCACGATCATCCGGCCGGTCCGCAGGTTGCTCAGCCCGAGTTTGCCGATGAGAGCGACTTCCGAGAGGCCGCGGAATAGCAACACCCAATCTTGTCTCGCTCAGCGCCGCCCGACACCCGTCCGGCGGCGCTCTTTTTCCATCGCATGGACGGGAGCAAACAATGTCCGTTTTTTCCTCTGCACGATACGGCCGCACCCGTGACGGGTGGCTGGCTGCGCGCGTCGGCGAACAGGCCTTCGCCATGGTCCCGCACGAGGCTGGCTATCACCTGGTAAAAGCCTGGGGGCTTCGTGGCCCGATCGAAGACTGGTGTAGTGCCGATTTCCATGATGGCAGGAACGCGCCTGTCGACGAGCAGAGTTTTCGCGCGCTTGTCGAGGACTGGGCGACCCATCGCCGGCAGCTCGCAGCTCTCGACCGACGAACGATCCAGCCGCGGGTTGCAACACCCTGGGGTCCCTCGCACATTGCCGTCGCCTATGGCGTCGGGATCGTTTCTCATCAGACGGCGAGCCACGGTGGCTTTGCCGTTTCGCCGGAGCGCAATGCCGCGATCCCCGCGTCGTTGCGGACCAAGGACGGGTTTTACGAGGAAGATTGCGCGTGGGCGGCCATCGCTGTCATCTTTCCGGATCTCTTCACAGACCTGGAGAAGCGCCAGGCGGAGGAGGTGCTCCGTCACATTTACCCTGAGGCTTGGGAAGCACTTCACGGCACATCCCTTCAGCCTGGCCAGTCCCGCGGCAGGGACCGGCAACGGTTCAATGCCGACAATGCCCATCGGTGGGTGGTCATATCGGCGATCCTGTCGGACCAGCATCCAGGTTTCGTCGAGTGTATCGCAACCCTTGGCGGCCGGCGGTCCGGCAACCCGGTCTTGAATGCCGGGCAGGCGCCGGTCGAACGCCGCTTCCTGGTCGCCGAAGAGCGCTACGACATCGGTCTCCACGGGTTCGTGATCGACGAAGACCAGGACCGGCCGTACGACGGACCATCAAGCTTTGCCGGTTGGACCGAGCTGTAGTCGGGCGAGTGCCCGTCACCCGTCATCGCGCGACGGTGACGGGAGCGCTTCTAGATGGGAGGCGTCAGGCGATGGGCTTGCGTCGAGTCGGTCCGGTCGAGCAGTATCCATGCGCTTCATCGCGCGCAGCCCCTCGGTTCTGCTGCGGTCTGAACCGGACGCATCCCGGTCAAAGGCCGCGTGCCGCGCCGCAGGCGGCAGTCCCGACGCGTGCGGCGCAAGTCGCGGCCGCGTTTTCCGCAGACCGCGTTGCGGTCCGCGGCCTCCGCAACCCCACCTCGCTTGCCCGCATCGTCCTGGCCTTGGGCCGGGCCGCTTGCCCGGTCCGTGTCGACCGCACCCGAGGGACAGCACCGGATGAACGGATCCTCGGGCTTTGCTCAACCGAACCGAAAAGGACACCGATCATGGCATCGCTCAACCGTTCCGCCCCGAAAGCCCGTCCCGCCGCCCAGCGCGCCACCACTCTCGAGATGGTTCGCCACTCCTGCCCCGACACCGCTCAGGCACTGCGCATCTCCGAAAGCTTCGGCCTTCCCGTCATCGACAGCGACGGCATTCGCGACCTCCATTGCAGCCAGCTGATCGATAGTGCCGAGGCGCTGAAGGACGGGCTCGGCGAAAAAGCCATGCAGATCCACATGCAGCGCATGGTCGGCTCCTTCATCGGCTCCGCCTACGGCGCCGGGCAGTTCTACAGCCGATCGGTCAGCGAGGCACGCGACCTCACCACCAAGCTTGCCAGCGAGTTCCGCGATGAGGACCTCGAAGGCCCGGTCGGGTTCGACAGCCGCGCCCAGCGCAAGCGCGAGTTCGCCGCCGACATGGGGCTGCAGGCCCACGTCTTGCGCATGGCAGCCGAGGGCGCGGTCCGCGCCTACGAGGAGATTACCGGCGAGGTCTGGAAACCCTACGAGCGCACCGGTGTCGCGGCACCGTCAGCCTCGATCGACCAGAAGGCGGCCACGCTACAAATGTCTGCCTTCGATTGAACGGCAGACTTCCCCTCATATCGGAAGGCCGGCACAACGCCGGCCTTTTTTCGTGTCGCGACCAAGCAGTTCCCACCGATCACGGTCCTTCCCCGGTCACGGTCTAGCGCGGGACGGAGAGGTGTCGGCGCAACGGGCAAGCCGTCCTCCACTGCCGTTCCGGCCCGGCAATCACCTTCCACGATGACAGACACGGCTTCCGGCCGGGTGCGCCGCCTCCGCCCCGCGCTCTCCGACCGCCGTGACGGACCGCGATCGGCGCGGTCTGCGAAAATTGGAAGGACAGCACAATGAAGAAGACAAGTCAGAAGGGCGAAAACAGCCCGGACGTTTACGCGCGCATCACCGATATCGTGATTGCCGAACTTGAACGCGGCGTGCGCCCCTGGATCCAGCCATGGGGGTCCGCCCGTCTTGGCAATTATGTGTCTCGCCCGCTGCGCTTCAACGGAGAACCCTATTCCGGCATCAATGTCCTCCTTCTTTGGTCGGCGGCCACAAGACGCGGCTATGGTTCGGCAATGTGGATGACGTTTCGCCAGGCGCTTGCGCTCGGCGGCAATGTCCGCAAGGGCGAGACCGGCTCGATGGTCGTCTACGCCAACCGCATCACCAAAACCGAAACCGACGGCAATGGCGAGGACATCGAGCGCAACATCCCATTTCTGAAAGCCTATACCGTTTTCAATCTGGAGCAGATCGATGGGCTTCCCGAAGGCTACGGCGCCCGGTCCGATCTCGCACCCTCGAAGCCCGTCGCGCGCCTTGACCATGCCGATGCATTTTTCCGGGCGACCGGCGCTGTCATTCGTCACGGCGGAAGCAACGCCTTCTATGCACCGGGGCCGGACATTATCCAGATGCCGCCGATCGAAGCCTTTAGAGACCTCGAGAGTTATTATGCCACCCTTGCCCATGAGCATATCCATTGGGCTGGGGCGGCCCACCGGCTCGATCGTGATCTCTCGCGCTATGCCAAGGATCGCTCGGAGCGGGCCCGTGAAGAACTGATCGCCGAGCTCGGCGCCGTCTTCCTTGCCGCCGATCTCGGTGTCGTTCCGGAGCTGGAGCCGAGACCGGATCATGCGAGCTATATTGCGTCGTGGCTTTCGGTCCTGCAGAACGACAAGCGATTTATCGTCCAGGCAGCGGCGCAGGCGCAACGGGCCGTGAGCTTCCTGCATTCGCTGCAGCCGGAAGCGGGTGCGAAGGCTGCGGCCTAAGCTCAAGAGCGGTCGCCACCGCCGGTCGCGGCCGCCTGATCCATATGCCGTTAAACCTTGAGCCCTTGCGCGCGGTCAGCATCCAGCTTCCCCAGATTGATATCGCCGGCGGAGCATTTCCCTTATCGGAATGGCCACGCGCGATTAGCGCACGTCGAACCTCGCGAGCATCTTGCGCAATTGCCTGTTCTGCTCGATGAGCTTCTTTGCAAGCTGACGTCGCAACGCGTCGACTTCTGCATCGAGGTCGGCCATCTCATCCGTCAAGGATTTTGGGCCGGCTGCAACGGCAGGAGGTTCCTCTAGCTCAGTTACGGTCGAAGCCGTCGGCTCCACGATCGGCTCAACGTTCTTTCGACGTGCCGACGCTCGCTTCACGAGTGCTTCGACAGCTTGGGTCTGCGTAGGAGCAGGCGACTTCTCCTCAAGCTGTAGCGAGGTGGGGAAGTTTGCGGGTTCCTCGATACCGGCCGCGACCGCGGGAGCTTCTGCTGCAACTGATGGCCCTGTTCCAGCTTCAGTCGGACCGACATCTGCCTTGGGTAGGCTTGCCTCGACTTGCGCCTCGGAGCTGGGCAGAGCGGAGTGGTCAACTGTAGTCCCGTCGAGGACAGGTTGTTCCTCTTCGGGGGCAAGCTTGTATTCGAGAGCAATGGTCTTCGGTTCGACTGCCGAACTCCCATCATGCCCATTTGCTCTCGGTTTCCGCGACACCAGGTCAGCCACAAATCTCCATGGTGTTCTCATCACATTTACCTTCCAAGCATGGCAGCCGGGACATTGCCGCGGTCATCTCATTGTCAATAAAACCGCATTGATCTCGGCTCAGTCGGACGAAAGATCGGCGGCGCCATCGCATGGAAATACGTGGCGCCGCTCGAAACCAGAACTCAGGCCTTGCCAAGGCGCTTGCGCAGATCTGCATTCTCGGCGCGCAGCTTTTCGGAGAGCTCCTTGCGAAGCTGCTTATTCTCTTCCTCAAGCTGGATGAGGTCGGCGATATCGTCAACGAGGTCAACAGGAGTGGCGACAGGAGCGGAAGCAGCAGGGGCAACGCGGGGTGCGCGAGTGGCGGTCGTCTTCGGTGCGACCGCCTTTTCAGCCTTGACCCGAGCCGTCTTGGAGCCGCGCTTCGCACGCGTCTTCTTGGCCGGCTTTTCAGCAGGTGCAGCGGCAGTATCGACGGTGGTGGCTTCAGCGATTGCTTTCGGCGCTCGCGGCTTGCGGGTCTTCTTTTCAGCGGGAGCTACGTCCGGAGCTTCGGTCGTCGCAGTTGTCTCAATCGTTGTTTCGTCGGCCATCAGTGTTCTCCTCTGTCAGGCGGGAAAGCTTTTGATATGCCGTTACCTAAAGTCAATGCGGGAACCCATGTTTTCGCGTGCTATCGGTCCTTGAGGTGCCGCCATGTTAGGATTATTTCGATGGCCAAAGTGGCACGGGGCGCCGGTTATCCACATGGCTTGCACCCACGTTAAGCAGCCACTTAGGTTGAACGCCCGTGTGCTGGCCTGCGTCTTGGGATCGCGTGTCTGCCTCCAATTGCCAGTGTCGTGTCTTCTCAAAGCCGCGGCTCGCCCACTGCGGTCTCGATGCGGCTTGTCTGACCAAAAACCGCCTCGCAGGCTCGGCTCGATCGTCCTCCCGCAACGGCCTGCTCGTTTTCTTCCCCTGACGGCTGACGCCGCCATTCCTCGCGAGGCAAGAAAGCCTCGGCTAAAGGCCGTCCTCCACTTTGTTACGGCCCGAGGGTGCGGCCCGATCGTTTCCGGTCCCATCGACAGCCATCGAGACCGCGATGGGCGCGGCCCGAGCAACTGAAAAGGATCACGACAATGGCAACCATCGGCTCTTTCACCGCTTCCGATAACGGCTTTTCCGGCACCATCAAAACCCTCAACCTCAACGTCAAGGCCAAGATCGTCCGCGTCGAACGCTCTTCCGACGACGCACCGGATTTCAGGGTTCTGGCGGGCAATGTCGAGTTCGGAGCCGGGTGGCAGAAGCAGGCCCGGGAGAGCGAGCGCGACTACATCTCGGTCAAGCTTGATGACCCGAGCTTCCCCGCTCCGATCTACGCCACGCTGACCGAAGTCCAGGGCCAGGAAGGTCTGCAGCTCATCTGGTCGCGCAACACGCGCCGCTGATCAGCCAATTGAAAGCCCCGCTCGATCGAGCGGGGCTTTCGTCATGTCATTTGTTAAGCGCATCCTTCAAGGCCTTGGCCGGCTGAAAGCTGAGTTTCTTGGCGGCGGCGACCTTGATGGTCGCGCCGGTCGACGGATTGCGCGCCTCGCGCTCCGGCGTCGTCTTTACCTTGAACTTGCCGAAGCCTGGCAGCGAGGTCTCGTTGCCGGCAACGGCCGCCTCGGTAATCGAAGCGATTACCGCCTCGACAATCGCTTTTCCCTGGACTTTGGTGAGGCCATGTTCGCCTGCAATCTTGTCGGCGATTTCGTTGGTCGTGGTCATTTTCTTCTCCGCATCGTATCAGATGCAGAATCCCTGCCATCGCCGACCGGACCTGTCATCGACACGCTGCGGCAAATCGTTCGCAAGCCCAGGATCTCCAGAGTTTTTCAACTGATCACGTACCACTAACCCGAAGACGGGCATCGAGCCCGCCCTCGCGTTCGGGTGCGATACGGACAGGAAATGTCTGCTCAGTCCGTCCGAGGGTGCCATGGGCGCATGACGGCCTCAAGGACGAGCGGTGCCCCCAATTTTGCCTCCGCTCCGGTTCCCTGCACTCCGACAAAATCGGCACCCCCACTCGCCGCCGCTGGCGGTCGCGTTCCGCGATCCTTGACCCCGCCACGCCCCCACGACTGCGTGCGTCGTCTTTCACAAACGTCAAGGAGACGACGATGCTTCTGGAACAACACATTGAAGAGCTTCAACTCGAACTGCGCGAAGCGTTCGACCTGGTCGAGCGCCGCGAGATCGAAATCGAGCTGGAGCTGGCTCGCGCCGAGCTGGCGGTGATCATCGCCGAACAAGAGGGTGTCATCGACGCCGAGCCGCCCTTCTGAGGCGGCTATTGCCACGTCGGCTGGCCGAACACGCCGGGTCGACCGGCGTTTCCGGCCAAAGCTTTCGCTTCGCCATCCGCATGGGGACACATCCACCTCCACGGCACTGCCTTTTGCTATCGGTCATCCGATGCATCTTGCCGCACATGCGGTTTCGGCCTGTATCCGCGCGACCTTCTCTTTCGCAGAAGCTGAAGAAAGAGCCTGACCGCCTCTTCTTCCTGCGCGAAATGATGTTCCCGCCTGTGGCCGGTGGAACCGATCCGGCCCCATCGACGGATCAGGCAGGCCTCGCCGAACAGGTTGGGCTCGATCGACATCGCGTAATACCGCGCCATGTTCTTCCTGGCGTCGATGCGTTCGACATAAAGCTGGTAAGATTGCGCAATCATGACACGCAGAATTGAGGAAGGCAGACTCGGCGTCCAACGACATATTTGAATCGCTCGGTCCCGATTGATTCATGCTGATGATGGGTAGTCGCCGGATGATCCGGGCGAGCCGCCTGCGGCGGACGGTGCTATTCGCCGTCGCTCACGGAGACCGCAAGG
Organism: Martinezella sp. CNPSo 3890; assembly: GCF_057784455.1. Classification (NCBI taxonomy): domain Bacteria; kingdom Pseudomonadati; phylum Pseudomonadota; class Alphaproteobacteria; order Hyphomicrobiales; family Rhizobiaceae; genus Martinezella; species Martinezella sp. CNPSo 3890. The sequence goes on from NZ_JBXSOR010000013.1 coordinate 36,853, forward strand.
GTCTCCGCCCCTCGGGTCACGCCCCTCTCGCGGTGACCGCACTTGCGACGCAAAGTTTCCGCGATCACGGCCGAGGGTAGACTGTGGCCGGCTGAACGCCGGATACGGACACGGCGCCTGGGGCGCCGTGGTCTATCTCTCTCTGACGTCCCATTGTGCACCCGCCCCTCCGGCGTCAAGGACGGCGCGGCCCCTCCAATTTTCAGCCGCCATCCCTTCGGGCCGTCGCCAGAAAATTGGTTCCTCCGCTTGCCGCCGCTGGCGGTCGCGTTCCGCGATCCCTGACCCCTCGCGGCTACGGTGCGGGCTCCTTTTCGTCAGAGACGGAAAGGAGGCACTGATATGTCCAATGACTGGTACTACGTCCATCAACTCGCAGGGCTTGCGGGCTTCAAACTTATCGTCCTTGCCAATCGCATCGGCTGCGAGGACCAATTCTTATTCGAACTGCATGACGGACTCATCGAGGGACTGGCGTGCGCAATTGCGCAGGTGCAGTCCATCATGGGGCTGGAGCGCCAGCTTGCCAATGAGCCGGACGAGGAAGGTTTCACCGCCTTCCAGCTTCAGGGCGAAGAGGAATGCCTCGCGCGGTTCACGATCACGCTCCTCGATGACCTCGAAATCGACTACGACACACACGAGTACCGTGTGAACGGCGGCGAATGGCACTATGCGCTCTCGGCCGATTGCGATGGCATCGAGATCAGCTATCCCAGCCTTGTCGCCCTAACCGATCACGAACTGGGCATGCTGGCTCCGATCGTCCGTGCGATCCGCAGCGAGACGGGCATCGCCATTAGCATCGCACGCGTCGTCTACGATTGATGCGCCAACCGCTTCGGACGTCCCTCGCTTGCCTCTCATGTTTGAGCATCGTCGGCCGATCGACCAGCCGGCGATGGTGACGGAAGTCGGACAAAGCCGCATCACTCAACACGTCTATGGTTATTTCAGGTTAGCCGGTGGCTCGATGTCCTACGCCGAATCGGAGGCTTCGGCGGCCTTCAATTCTATTCCCAGGGTAAGGCTGGCATATCGCCTTGCGCCACTCGCCAAATCCATGCAGACATGTCCGATCGCGCTTCAATCATCTCGTGTAGCAATGTTTCAAACTTATGGTCGGCGTTCGGCGGAATGATATAGAAAGCCGCCGGCCGAGGGCGCGCCTCTGGCAGGATCGCGTTTGCGATGGGATACGTTGACGGCAGATCGAAACGCAACCCTTTCACCGTCTTGCCCCGCAGGCGGGTCAACCTGCCGAGCAGCCGTTCCTCGTGCGCGTTCTCGATAGGCAGCCATTGCTCAGTTACCGTCATGACCGCCATCTCGTTGATCATGACCAGCCCGGCTGCACTGGCCTCGATCGTAGCAATGGCAATCAGGTGGGATCTGTCATCGCTTCGCCACAAGGCGAGCTCGGTCTCGAACCGCCGCTCCAGTCGCCGCCAGGCCGCCTCATCAAGGAGCAGCCGAAAACCGGGCATATGCTTGATGATGACCTGCTGGCCGCTCCTCGCTGCTCCAAATTCCTTCACCTCGCCTACAAGAAGCATGAGCCTTCTCGCACCGCCGCCTTGTCCGATTAACGAGGCAAAGGCCCGCGCACGCCGCTGTTCGATCGCCGCCTTGTCCTCGGCTCGGAACGGTTCCGGCACGTAGAGACGTTCCGACAGCGCTTCGCCACGGACTGAAAGGATGCCCGCGGCTTCCAGCAGATGGTTGTAGACCTGCCACCAATGCCGCTTGCCGCTCCAATGTGCGGTCCACTCGGTAAGCCCACTTTCATGCCAAAGGAGATGCAAAAGTGCCCGCAACGACAGCCGCTTGCCCTCATTTTTCACGCTGTCGTTTTTGGTTTCGCCCGCCGCCGAGCTTCCGGGCGGGCCGCGCTTCGAAAGTGCAAAATCCAGCTTGACCGCCGCCGTTCCCGCTTCCGCGTCCAGTTTGATTGCGCTGCCCATCAGGGCTCCAAGGCCCGTCAGATCATAGGGAGGCTCATAGGACGCACAAGCTTGGTCGTGGTCCCCGCCCGACAACGGCATACGCTTGATGACCAACTGGTCGCCGATCCGGGCAATATACATCGGCACACCTAACGCCCGGCATTGGCAAATTGGGCGCTGCCTCGCCCGGTGGGCAGCCGCCAGAATGGTGGGAAGGCGCTTATCGTCGCTGTTGACTATCTCCCCGCCGATCCGGAACCTTCGTACCCGTCCCGCTTGTGTGTCCGAGCCGGCAACGCTTTCTTGCTCATCATCGATGGTTGCGGGTGGAGACTTCAATATCCGTTCTCCTTGAGGTAGGCGTCGATCGCCACCTGCATGATGATCGTCATGTTCACATCATTCTCGTGCGCTGCCTTCTTCAGCCGTGCCTTGGTCCCGTAGTCCAAGGCGACGTTGACGTAGAACTTGGCTTCGCGCTCTTTCGCGCGTTTGAGATTGCGCAGCGCAAGACGGGCGTCTTCCTTTACGATGGCGGCGGTCATTGCCTTTTGGCGTCGCGCGTCGTCCGTCAATCTTGGCAGAACCTTCCGGTCGGTCCTCTCCGCGATCCTTTCCGGGGTTACGCTATCGCTATCTGTGGTCTCGTCCTCGGTGGTCTCACCGTCTACCCGTTTCGGCTCGGCGTTGCGCGCCGCAATGATGAAATCGCCGAGTGCCAGGTTCGACTTGTTCATGCGGCGACATCCTTAAGATGTGTCGAGCGCTTATCTTCGATTTCGGTGACTAGAGCCTGAACCTCGGTGCGCGCCTTCCTGACGGTCTCCGTCAGTTCCTGCATCTGCAGTGTTCCGAGGCCGTTCTGGATTTCACGATAGACATTCCGCTCGAAGAGTTCGGTTTCGAGAAGCGCGGTGCGATAATCAGCCTCCTGCAGGCCTGCCACAAAGGGTCTGATATAACGATAGGCTTCGAGGTTTCTGGCGGGGATGGTCACGCGCGTGCGGACATTGAGATGCTGGATTTGCAAACCGGTGTTGTCGTTGATCTCGTTGACCATTGCTGCGGCCTGGCCCGCAGCCTCGATTTCCTTAATGGCAGGCTGGATCGGCGAGATGACAAGCTCTGCGGCCCGGATGATATTCGTCTGCAGCGAGCTGTCGACCCCGGGGGCATCGATGATGACGAGATCGAAGGAGCCCTCGAAGCGACCGATTGCCGTATCGAGTGTGCGGGATGTCGAGGCCGTCGTGACTTCCATGCTGGCCGGCACGTTTTGCTTGGTATGGCAGAGTCGCCACCAGCCTGAGAGGTTCTGCCGGCTGTCGGCATCAATCAAGAGCACACGCTCGCCTCGTAACGCGTATTCGCCTGCCATCAATGTTACGAGCGTGGTTTTGCCCGCGCCTCCCTTATTGCTGACGGCTGCATAGATCCTGCCCATTGGCTCACTATCTCCTCGCATCTCGTTTCGGATAATATAACGCAATAGGTAATATATGAGTCAACTAAAAATGTGGGCCATCATACCCATTCCATGGTCCATCGCCTCTAGTATGCGTTTCCCTTCCTGGACTGCTCGCCGCATCTCTAAATCGGAAGCGATCGACATCAATAGGTTGATTATACGTAGAAATAATCAAGGTGAATGTACAGACCGCTTGCACAAATGGCATCGTGTTTTGCCGTTCAAGGAAAATAGTCCCGGCCTTCTGTCGACCTGAACGCGGCTTGAATAATGATACCAAATGAGTTACATTCTGTTTGGCAGGATACGCAAATTTGTGATACAAATTTGCTGACAATCGACGGACGAGCCGTCGATGGCGCCTGCGGCCCTCCCTGAAGAGGAGAGTAGGATGGCGGCAGAGAGTGGCGTAGCGGTGAGCGTGGGTAGGGGAGACGAGCGGAAGGATCGGGTCGTGCATGCCCGGTTTAGCGTATCGGAGCTTGCTGCCATCGAGCATGCGGCAGCCGCCGCCGGCCTGAGCCTATCCGCGTTCGTTCGGTCGCTGACGTTGGAAGGCGCAGGTGTTCAGCCCTTCCTTACAGACGAGGACCGGGCGGTCATCGAGATGCTCGGCGCGGAAATGCGATCGATCGGCGTCAATCTCAATCAGCTTGCCAGAGGCCTGCACCGGGCGCGAGGTGTTTCGTCTCCCGATCTCTCCGTGTCGATTGGTGAGGTTCAGCGTGTGGCCGCCGCGATCGTGATCGAACTGCGCCGGTTCGCAGCGCGGGGCGCCCTGCGCAGGCGAGGAAACGCCTGATGGAGATTTTTCTTGGAGCATTCGAGAGCGATTGGGAGCGGCGTCGGGCTGCGATGCTTCACGAGCGCTTGCTCGGCCGCGGCAAACCTGGCGACGACGAGGAGCGGCGCCGGCGTGGCGGCGCAGTGTCGGCGGCTTCGCCCCTGTTCGGGAAAAAGGGAGCCCATACCGGCTTGCGCTGGTCTTCTGCGCGCATTGGAGGACAAAGGCTGCCTTCACTGGCGGAACCGTCTATGCGATCCCGCTTCCAGTCGCTTGCTTCAGGCAGCCAGCCCGCAGTCGTCAAGATGGTATCCTTTGGAGGCGGCTCTCGGCTTGGTGCGATTATCAATTACGTCTCCCGCAATGGGGATGTGGTCGTCGAGAACGAGCGCGGCGAAGAGTTGCGGGGCCGAGATCAGTTGTCCGAGATCGGTGGCGAATGGAACCACCTGATGAAGAACCGGGTGGAGAGCCGGGACATCGGTACCTTTAGCCTGGAGATGGACGCGCCTTCTATCTCTGGCGCTGATCCTTATGACGTGGCTCGGGCGCTACTGAAACGAGGGCTAGGGGATCGCAGTTTCGCCTTTGCCGTCGGTCGCGGGGACGGCGACGAAAGGATCAAGATCGAAGGCGTCGCAGTTCTGCGCGACAGCTCGGGCGAACGATTGACCGGCGACAGCAAGGCGTCGGGCTTCGTGCAAACGCGGATTGACGCAGAGGGAGATGGGGTCGAGGGCAGAGGAACTTTCCGCTTTGCTGGTTACGGCAATGGCACCGATTACGGCACCAGCCGCTTGCGCGATCTGGTCGAGCGTAATGACAGCGCTGTTCAAAACGACCGGGGCGAGACGATCGCCGATGCAAAGCAGGCGGGAGATTTGGTGCAGCTCGAATGGCGCGATCTGCTTCATAGTCGCAAGCCACGTGACGTCATGCACCTCATCATGTCGGCGCGGGCGGGCACCGACGTTCAGGCGTTTCAGGCAGCGGCACGGGATTTCCTGGCGCACGAATTTGCTGGCCACCGCTACGTTTTCTCGCTGCACGATCCTTCACGAGATCCGAAGGCGGAGGAGGCCGGCGGAAAACGGCCGCATGTACATGTCCACGCAATCGTCGCGATGCGTTCTGAGGCAGGCGATAGGGTCGAGACGACGATCCAGTCTTTCCGGCGCTGGCGAGTGACAATGGCGGAAAAGGCGCGCGAACACGGGATCAGGATGGAAATGACTGACCGGCGCGAGTGGGCAAGTGCGCCGGCTTATAATAGAAATCAGGTCAGGCCGACGAGCCGGCGGGGACGCACGGAACATGAGGGCACGAGCGAGGCGGCTGACAGCCGTTATCGGGCGAAGCGGCTCGACAAGGAGAACATTGCCCGTACAGGGGCGAGCGTCCAGTATACTCGTCGCGCTATGGAGAGCTGGAAGGAAGTGGCGACCCAAAAAGCCAGGTCAGTCACTTCTGAATTCGCATATCGCCGCGCTAATCGCTTGGAAGCAGCTCTTTCAACAGAGGTAGGGAGGGTTAACGATGCTTCGCTCGATACGAAATCACACTCGCAATTTGTTACTCATCTGGTAACATTGCAGAAAGTCGTTTCGGAGGATGAGAAGATGCGGCACATGAGCCGGCCGGAATTTGAGGCCTATGAGAAGCGTGTGGAAACGGCATTGTTTCAGGCCGAGCGAGTGATGCCGAATGAGGAGCGGGCGAGCTTCGACGAGATCGCCACTGCCGCCCGGGACCACGTCAATGTCCGGCGTGAGCTGATGGAACTGTCCGAGCAGAGGACACAAGGTGAACAAGAGCTGGATCCTCAACTGCGCGATCGGGACGACGATCCCTCCGTCCGGTGGAATGATGCTGTCCAGCGGCATGGCCTGCGTACAGTCGAAGCGGCCAACCAGATCATGGTCGAGGTGGAGCGCTATCGCGAGGAAATCGAACGTGCTGACAAGCAAGAGATCAGGGCCGACAAGGCATCGCTTCAGGAAAATCTCAATCGGGAGCTGACCCGCGCCGGCGAACTCGGTGCTGCAGGAAACGCCTTGATCCGGGAAATCGCCGAGGTCGACGAGGAGCTCAAGCTTGCGATCGAGACTGCGGAGCAATCTGTAGAACGTCGCGCCAGGCCTAAAGTCGGAGGAAACGATGGCTTCCATGCTGGATCGAGAGAAGAGGCCGAAGGTGAGATCAGCAATGCCAGAGACTATGGAGACCGCACATTCGAGCCAGATGAGCCGCCGGGCGACCGGCCGGAAGGACGTCGCGCGAACGCAACCGCTCGCACAGGCGACACCACGCGGACCGATCCGGCTCAACAGCATGTGCTGCGGCTTGACCAGCTTCAGCGGGAAGCCGATGAGCGGCGTGAGCGCGACCACGACGATCGGGATCGATAGGAGACGAAATCCATGCGGGACGAGCGAAGGATCATCATCAATCCCGAGAAGGCGCACAAGTCCGAGGACGTTCTGGCAAAGTGGTTCGCGATCATCTTCTGGCTGGTGATGATTGTCGGCATCATAGACCATGCCCTCACGGTGACATTTAGACATGGCGCAACATGGTGGGACTTCGCGATAGCTTCGCTGCCGTTTTGAAGAAGTTAGAAGCCTTTAAACTACGTCCGCCGGCATCCCTGCCTCGATCAAGATGGACCCCTAGTTATCTCGACTCCCATTTAGGTCTTTCACTCAGCAACTGCGAGGATGACGCTGTCGGAAAGGAAGGATGCTTTGTTCGGCTGCGTTGGCGCGGCGTGAGTTGTCGTGAACTGCTCCATTGATCCATCAACGCAAGTCAAAGACATTGACTAATGCTCCACCTAAACACGTGTTCCGACCCGACCTCCGATTGGCGTTCTCGTAATACGCCATGGCCCGATTATCCTATCGGCCTATTCGAAAGTGTCATGATTCACACGGAGCTGAATGAAGACCTCCAACTAATAAACAATCGACCGGAAATCGAGAGCTTCATCCTTTTTGTACCAAGGCACCATTGCGACGGCTATTACGCTTGTTTTGCTCCGCCACCGCTTTGACTAGCTCCTCGTGGCTGACTCCGATGGCCTGCGCCAAGTGATACAACGTCACCACCGTCGGGTTCCGTTTGCCCTGTTCAAGTCCGCTGAGATATTGCTGGCTAAAACCGGACCGCACTTCCACCTCTTCCTGCGTAAGGCCCTTCTCGCGGCGCAGGCGAGCAAAATTCTGACCAACGAGTTTGCGCATGTCCATGCGACACTGATGGCAGTTTACATACTTTAAGTTTATCAACTATAGTATGTAAACTGGTACTCCAGCCGTCTCGCTCGCGCATCAAGATCGAGTGCTGTGACTTGGGAACCGCTACCAGAACAGGAGAGAATGGTGCCAAAAAAGGCGACCGGATTGGATCCGATCGATGTCCAAGTGGGGGCGCGGATACGCCTGCGTCGGCGCGTGCTGAAAATGACGCAGGGTGATCTGGCGAGCGCAATGGGGATCAGCTTTCAGCAGATCCAGAAATACGAAAAAGGCGCGAACCGGGTGGGCGCCAGCCGACTTCGAACAATGGCGGGAGTTCTGCAGGCGCCTGAGTCATTTTTCTTCGACGGCGTTTTATCACCAGCACCGCAAATGAGTGATCGGCGAGATGGCGTGCCGGCGGAGCTTGCAGCCTTCATCTCGTCGGCTGACGGCCTTGCGCTGAACCATGCGTTCCTGAAAATAGACAAGCCGGACCTGAGAAGGTCGATCGTGGCCATGATCACCGCCATTGCAGCCAATAACGGTGGTGCAGCAGCCGATTTCGAAGGGAATAACCAGGCGGTAGGCGTGCAGCGATGAAGCATCTCGCGCATTCTCACGCGTCACCGCTCTTCGAGACCGATCTCGACGGCATCCGGGACTGTCACAGCCAGGATATCCTGGATGGCTTTTCGCCGCGGCGCGGGAGCGCCGGACGATGCGGCAAGCGATTTCTTGATCGCCGACGTCAATCGATCGGCGGTCGGCACCAGTTTCGCTTCCGCGCGCGCCTGCAAATCGTCCGCGGTATCGCCGAAGTTACCATTCGATACCGGTACCGCTTTCCTTGTCCTCAACGCTGATCGTCGCGGGACGGATCGCGCGATCTTCTTTTCCGTGGCTTCAGGTTCGGGCGCCCGCTCAGTCATGCCGGAGATTTGCAGCACGCTTTCCACGTGTCCTTCACCCGGCGACGCCGACGTAATGTCGTACTCCCGGGTCGTAGCCGGCACGGAAAGCGGCGCGACGAATTCCACCTCTGGAATTTCGACTGGATGCCGGTTCGCAATATCTGCAGCATGCTTGAACGGCTGAGTGGCGTAATATCGGAGTTTCTGGCTAAAGATCGGCGGCTGGCCTTCCACGAGTAGGACCATCCGATCCTCCGGCATCTGTCGCACCTCCTGAGGCATCATCAGATCTCGCTCACGGATCTGCTCGACCTTTGTCCGGCGTGGCAATCCCAGCAGCTCAAGGGTGCGCGACTCCGATTGATAGCGGATGGTGCGCTTACCGAGCGCACGTGATGCATATTCGGCAGTGGCCTGATCGTTGGCGCCGAGGACCAGCTGCAGGCCGCAATTCCCGAGCAGCGAATGTCGGGCGGTCTCTCCATAGATCTCGTCGAGATTCTTCAGGTCCTGGATGATGAAGGCCATCTTGATGTTATAGCCGGCGACGTAGGGCAGCTTGTTCATGATCTCGTCCATCTTTTTTAGCTGCCGAAACTCGTCGAGCAGGAAATAGACGGGAAGGGCGCCGGGATTGTGCTCACGGGTGAGGAGATCCATCACCTGTTGGACGAACAGGGTCAGCAGCGGCCGCAGGATGGTCATATCGGTGATGTTCGGTGCCACATAGATTGTGACCGGCCGACGCTGCAGCGAGGCGAGGTCCATATCCGTGACGCTGGTTGCCGCTACTACACGCTCGTTGCGAAGTGGGGCGAGTGCCTTCTGGATGTCAAGAAGCGCCGAGCGAGCCGCCCTCTCGTTGAGGGCGATATAGGCATTGAAGCTCTCGGTGGTGAATCGGGAGAGATACCTTTCCTTTTCCTTGATCAGCTTCATCAGCACCTGCAGGTCGATGCCGGAATTGAAGAAGCCGTTGACCTCGCCGAGATTGCGGCGATTTTTGTAATGGGGGCTTTCGAGCACATAGCTGATGACGCCGGCGATGACCTGCTGGGCGATCCCCTGCCAGATGGCATTCTCCGATCCGAGAGCTTCGGGGATAAGGATGCTTGCCATGTTCTGGATATCGATCGTCCGACTGCCGCGGTCAGAGCGTACGAAGTCGAGCGGATTCCAACGATGGGTCTTCGCCGCGCCCGGCGAAAACAGGAACACCGAATTGCCGGTACTCGCCCTATAGCCCGCGGTCAGCGCGAATATCTCCCCTTTCAGGTCGGTGACGATCATCGATCCGTTGTGCATCAGGGCATTGGGAACGACATATCCGACACCCTTGCCGGATCGCGTCGGGCCGATGACCAAGTGATGGCGATCGTCCCGACGCCGAAGGATTTGCCGACCATGCCGCCCAAGAATGTGTCCATCCTTGCGAAACCAACCGCCGCGCCGCAACGACGCCATGTCCTGAAATGCCGCGTCGCCAAGCGGGTTCGATGGGCGGCGTAGCCCGAAGATCGCCGCCGCGGCGGCAACACAAATCGCCGGGACGAGCGAGGCGGCCGCCACAAGTTGCAATTGGCGGCTTCCGGAATAGGCGATGAACTGCTGGATCGGTGCAAACGGTTTGCTCGTCGTCATCAGGTGTAGGATCCGCCCGTCCTTCCAAACGACCTGAAGGACCAGGCTGTAGCTGAGCATCCACGCCGCGATGGCGATCAGCACACAAAAAAGGAGGTAGACGACAAAGTAGGATCTGCTCATGGCGCGCGCCGGGCATAGTAGATCTCCGACACACCACGGCGGCCGCCGTCGCGGCGTAGCTGGATGACGATGGGAATGACCATCCTGATGTAAGACATCAGATCCGGCTTCGAATAGCCGGACGACATGCCGGCCTGCATCATCATCATAGCGACTTGCTCATAGGCACCCATCGGTGTGTTGGCATGTACCGTCGACATGCTGCCGGGATGGCCGGTGTTGATCGCCCGGAGGAAGGCAAAGGCTTCCGCGCCGCGGACCTCGCCGACGAACAGCCGGTCCGGCCGCATCCGCAGCGCAGCTTCCAGGAGCGACTGGATCGTCACCTGGGCAGTGCCCTGATCGCCGCGTGAGGCGAGCAGATGGACGCTGTTGCGATGCGGCGGAAAGAGCTCGCGGGTGTCCTCGAGCGTCAGGATGCGCTCGTGTTCATCGACGCTTTTCAGGCAGGCGTTGAGGAATGTTGTCTTGCCCGTTGACGTTCCGCCACTGATCAACATCGAGACCCGTTCTCGCACTGCGGTTTCAATAAAACCATGAATGCGGTCGGCTTCGAGAAGCGCTATCAGCTTATGCTCGGTCTCACTTAGGCCGCCGACGGTCACGGCCACTTTGTCGAGCGCGCCGCTGTCGCGGTATTGCGCAAGGGTAAAATCGCTGATTACTTGCTTTCGGATCGAGAGGGCGCCGCCGTCCGGGGCGGCCGGTGGCAGGATGACCTGAATGCGCTCACCGGAGGGAAGGGCAGCGCTCAACAGGGGGTTGATGCGGCTGATGAATTGGTTGCTGGCAGCAGCGACCCGCTCGCCAATATGCTCGATCTCGACCGATGTCAGCGCAGGGACCTTATAAAACTCCATGTGATCAGCGCCGAGACGTTCAACGAAGACTTCCCCGGGCCTATTAACGGAGATCTCGACGACCTTGGGATCTTCGAGGAAGGCAGCCAACGGTGCCAGCGAACGCTTCAGGAAGTAATACGGGTCGCTACCTGACACCGCGACCCTGATCGAGGCCTCGCTCATGCTTGATCTCCTTCAATGCTTCCTCGACCGGGTCCGGATACATGGCGGAAAAGTCGAGGTCCTGACGGACGTAGACGAAGATGCGCTCCCCCTGGTGGACGCTGATGGTCGGCGGGATACGAAGGTTCTCGCTGAGGGCCTGGTTGGCCATGTTCGAGAATGTCTGGGCAATCGTCTCACGCGCAAGTTCGGCGGCGCGGTCGGAATCGGATTCGTTGTTGCCGTTTCCACTGGTCGAATATTGTCCGCTCCCGTAGCCAGTAAGGTAGGACGAGCCCGCCCCGACGATGGAAAGCAGGATGGCGGACCCAAAGCGCTCGCGCCACTTGTTGTCGACGACCCCTGTCAGACCGGACCGCCCGAGACTGTCGGTTCCGATACTGTTGAGGCGGACCGAAACGCCATCGTCACGGAGGAGCCGCGTCCAGATGACGAATATGCGTTTCTGGCCGCGAATGACGTCGGACTGGTACTCGCCAATCAGCCGGGTTCCGGTCGGAATCAACACACGTCGACCATCGAAGGAGTAGACGTCTTCAGAGGTGATAGCGCGAATCTGACCGGGCAGGTCGCTGTTGATGGCGGTCTCCAATATCCCGGGGATCAAAGTTCCCTCGGGAATCGCGGCGTCCAGCCGGCCAATCTGCCGAGCCTTGGCCGATCGGTCGCCGATCGCAGATGCCGTCGCCAGGAATTTGCTGTTGCGATCCTCGCCTGCCACTGTTGGGCCGCCTTCCCCGTTAGTGCCAGTCAAAGATTGACCTCCAGTGTCGGTCTTGGTGGAATCGACGACGATTTGCTTGGAAAGGAAGCGTTTCGGGAATGCCTCGGCCGGCGCTTGCTGCTCTTGCGGTTGCGGCAACGAGATGGGGGGTGGCGGGACATCAAACTGCGTTGTATCGGCAGGCTCGTCCTTTTTTTCTGGGGGTGGCTCGGGAAGTTGGATGATATTGTCCGCCGGCTTCTGCTCGGCCTTCTGCTCATCTCTGAGGAAAGAGGGCGGACGGAAGGTGGTGGTGGAAAATTCTTCATCACCCTTCAGCGCATCTTGTGGATGCTTCTGCGGCGCGAAGACGACGACGTAAGCGAGTGCAGCGCCGCCAATGAGCAAGGCCGCTCCGCCTAGTAATTGCTTTCGCCGGGCGCGCCTGTCACGCACCTCGATCTCGTCTACGTCCAGCATGGCTTCCAGTTCGGGCGACCGTGTCATCCGTTGCCACTCCTCCTGCGGATCGTTGCCTTGTCATCGAGGGCTGGACCCATCACGGCCCGATCGGGCTTGCCGAGATCCGGTTTCCTCAGATTGAAGATGCAGGTCCAGACGTTGCCATCTCGGAGCGTATATTGCGTCGCTGTACCGTCGACGACGATGTAGTCGCCCTCTCGGCGGAAGTTGCGCAGCGTTTCCGTGAAATCGGCATTAACGGCGAAGATCGCCGGCACCTTTGGCCCGAACTTGAAGAAGGTCTTTTTACCGTCGTCGAAGACCGTCAGTGGCTTCAAGGTTGCGGCACCCGTGAACGAGTAGTCGATATTGACGTTGGCCTTGTCGATGCCGGAGATATTGGGATATTCAACGCGCGCCTCGGCTTCCTTGCGCAGCGAAGCGTTCAGATCTTTGTCCGGATAGACGAAACGGATACCAAAGACCTTTTTGTTGTCTTCCGGGGCAAAATCGTTGAGCTCGAGATAATAGATGCGCTTCGTCGTCACGACATTCATGTTGGTCGAGACGTTTTTTGCCTTAGGTTTAACAAAGAGGATGTTGCCCTTATCGGTTGGAACCACGTCCCAGCTATCGGTATCGCCGACAGCGATCGTCTCGAATTTCTCATCTTCGTCGAAGATGATCATGGTCGAGATGCCGTAGGTCGCGAACACCCGCACAACATTGTTCGGCTGGTAGACGACGCTTGTGACGCGCGCGTCAAGCCTGCCGGCGGTCGGTATCTCAGCGGCCTTGGCCATCGGAGCGCCGGACAGAGTAATGGCGAGCGCGATGATGGAAAGCTTCCGGATCACGGGTTGCTCCCCGATACCGTTTCCTGGTCGCGGCGATAGTCATAGACCTGGAAGCCCAAGGGATTCTCGAACCGCCACTCGTTGGTCGCAGGCGTATTCGTATAGCGATAGCGCACGACAGCGATCCAGTGGTTGGTGACAGAATCGGTGTCCGACACCTCGGTGGTCGCGAACCGAACGATGCCGGTCGAGCTGTTCGGGAAAGTGACGGAGGCGATTTCCGTGGTAACGCGCTTGTTGCGACCGTAGACCTTTGCGGGGTTTTTCGCATTCGTGGAACTATAGAGGTCCTGGAGATCGCGCGCGGCGTTGCCGGTCGACAAGAGTGCCGCGATCCCGAAGTTTGCGTCGATTGCGTAGGGGTCATAGCCCTCGCGCGCCCTGATGTAGCGAACGATATTGGCCTGGGTGATTGCCTGCTGTTCGCTCAAATTGATCGGTCGGGTGAGGCCGGTCTTCACCTCGACATAGCCGGTGTTCTTGTCAACCTCGACGATGTAGGGCTCGAAGCTCTTGAGAGGGACGAGCATCACGAGTGCGAGCAAGCTCAGCAGTGTGATAGCGCCGAAGATCACGGTAACGAACCAGGCGAGCGCTCTTGACCGTTTCGCCTTCCGAACGATCTCCTGCTCCCAGATGTCGCCGCTCTGGTAGTAGGTGTGCAAATTGATGTTTTTGGGCTCCGCCATCACAAAAAATCTTCCAGGAAAAAGAGAGCTTGAATCAGCTGGGGGTGCTGTTCCGGGTGATGCGCGCCTGCATGGTGGCGCGTGCACCGGAGGGATCGTCATCGCCGCCGCTGCCGAAGCGACTGCGAAGGCCGCGCGCACCGCGAGAAGCGAGGCGGCCGCTACCGACGGCGGCCCTTCCAGTCGCCATCGGGACCCTGACCCCGCTGAAACCCGCGATTCGAGACGCGGCGTCGCCAACGCCTGCCGCGATGCCGCCGGCAATGCCCTGGCCGAGCGACTGGATGTACAGCATGACAAACCCGCCAGCGACGCACAGCAACAGGAATCCGGCGATATCGGCGAGCGTCAGGGTCCGGGTACCGCTTGCGGCATCGATCTTCGACAACTCGGGGTTCATCGCGGCGATGAGAAAGGCGGCGATGACGTAAATGAAGAGCGGTATCAGGGCATAGGTCAGCAACTGGTTGAACCAACCGACGCCATAGCCACGTGTCCGTTCGAACAACATGCAGGATATGAAGATTGGTGAGGTGCCGATCAGCACCCAGAGCATCACCTTGGCGAGGATCAGAATGGCAAGGGCGATCGCGATAAAGACGCCGGCCCCGATCATGATCATCACGCCAATCATGCTGGGCAGGATGGTGAAGTATCCGGATTGCTCGGCGAAGGCAGAGGCCGCCTCGTTGGCGGTCTGCCAGATCATCGACATTCCGTTCGTCGGCTCGGTGATGCCGGTACCGGATGCTGCCAGGATCGCGCGCCCGACATCCTCCGGCGTGTCGTTGAGCCAGTGGTAGAAGAGGTTGTTGAAATTTCCCCATGAACTGACCAGAGCCAAAATGATCATCATCCGCACCACGCGCGACACGATCTCACCGACGCCGAGGCGCGCCGTCCCCGTGACGAGCTGCACGCCATAGATAGCGACATATACGATGAACATGAGCTGCAGCAGCGGCATGATCTCGTTGCCGACAATGGTATATGCTCGTTCCGAAAAGCTTGTGCCCGAATCTTCGATGCGCTGGAGCAGAGCGCCGAGAAAGTCTTGCATCATCGTGCTCCTATGGCCTAGCCGAGCCGGTCACGCCGATTGCAGCAAAGGCTGAGGCGGGATCGTTCACGGCATGCATCGGGCCGCAATCATGTCGCGGATCCTCGAGAAAGGACGCCAGCTCTGCCGGCCGTTTGCACGGCGCCGTCTTTTCCTTGACGGTTCCGCAACCGGTGACGATGGTAGCGACCATGATTGCGGTCCAAAGCTTCAGGCATGTTGGCATGTCAATTTCCGTAGGAGAGCGTCTTCTTGGTATTGGAGATATCGGTGAGGCGACGCTGATTGTCCGCTTGCAGCGAAGTGACAGCGCCGTTCATGACGCCGATCATCTCATTCATGGTCAGGCCGGATTGCACCTGAAGCTGGGTGTTCTGGTCGATCGAGCCCTTGATATCCTGAGCGCTGCCAATCTGCGCGCCCGCCTGCTCGAATGCGCTCTTGCGTGTTTCGATCGCCTGCTGTGAGCCGTTAATGAGGGCGGAGACACCAAGCACCGTGTTGACGAGTTGCTCGTAGGACTTGTCGCCCGAAAAGCTGCTGTTTGCCTGTCCCGAAAGGCTCTTCACCAGTTGCAGCCCGTTGATAAAGACAGTGGCCGTCTTGGCGATATCGCCGCTCATCGAACCGAAGTTCGGAACGCCCTCCTTCAGGATGCTGTCGAAGGAGGGGATCGCCGAGACACTGAAGCCGCTGCCTATGGCGAGGTCCTTTAACGGTGCCGCGGTGCTGCCGCGATCGCCGGTGACCGCCTTCAGCGTATCCTGGACGGTCGTCAGGATGTTCTTGTTCGTGTCAAGGATCTTGTCGGTAGTGTCGGCAGTCTGCTTGGCGACCTGATAATTGGTCCGATCGATCACTGGGACATCGGCAAAGGCGGAGGCGGGGAGGGCAATCAACGAGGCTCCCACGGCAGCACGAAACGATGTTTTCATTTCAAGTTTCCCTTCATTGCGGCTGCAGTAACAACTGCACTTTGTCTGGATCTTCGCGTTTCTCGACGCACGCCTGCTCGTCGTCGCTCCAGAAAAGATTCTGGCGCGGGTCGCAAAGACCGGTGGGGTCCGGCGGTTTATCGTTGCCCGGCTTGTGGACGGAGCTGCGCGAGGATCCGGACAGATTGGCGGAGGTAACTGCATTCCGGGAATTGACGAGGTCGGCCATCGCGGTGCCGAGCTTGATGATGTTGTTCATCATTTCGAGATTGGCGTTGCGGACGGTCGAATTGTGGTCCCAACTGTCCTGAATGGTGCCTGTTTGAAGCTGACCGAGCTGCTGGTACCAACTCGCTACGTTCCCGAGACTATCGCTCGTCGCGGTGGTCGTGCCCATGGCGTTCAGCGTAGACGATCGCATTCCGGTATAGGCGGTCTCGCCGCCACCGTAATTCAGAGGGATCGCCGATTTGTCGGAGCCTCCGAAGGCCGGCAGCCAGTCCTGGGTGATCGCTGCGACGTAGCCTTGGGTTTCCTTGAAGGGTGGGATGCCGCCATATTTGTTAACGTTGCCGGGACCGGCATTGTAGGCCGCAAGCGCGAGAGAGACGTTCCCGTCGTAACGCCGAAGCTGCTGCTTATAGTACCGCGCGCCGCCGCGCAGGTTCTCCTCGATATTGTTTTCGTTGACGCCGAGCTGGGATGCGGTTCCAGGCATCAACTGCGTAAGGCCCGTCGCACCCGCGCTCGATTTGGCGCACGGGTTGAAGCGGCTCTCCTGGTAGACGAGCGCGAGAAGCTGGTTCTCGTCAACGCCTTCCTCGCGGGCGACACGCCGCACCAGGCCAGAGACCTCCGGATTGGCCTCCGCCGCACCAACGGGATCGTTGCGGCGGCCGGGCCGATACATGGAGCAGGTAACGGAAGTGTGGATCGTATAGCGATCGTGGTCGGTGTCCTCGATGTCGCCGGTCGCCTTGTCGCGCTTCTGGTCCTCGCCGAGATTGGTATTGTCGAGCACAGGCACATCGGCCCGCGCGGATCCCGCGTTTATTCCGGCGAGCAGGAGCGAGGCGATCAGGGCAGGGAAGGCGGCGCTTCTCAAGAGCCCTCCTCCCAGCCGCAAAACCTTGCGAGCCAAACGGCCGGCTCATCGCCCAGCATCGCCCGCAGAGCCGCACATTCCTCGATCGTTTCCTTTCGGCCCGACAGCACCTTTATGAGGTCCGGCATCGAACCCAGGTCGAGCCGGGCGATAACGCTGTCATTGCCATGCTTGATCAGGAAGGTCCGCTTCTCCGGTGGGGTATTGCGTATGAAGGTGAACTCCTTCACTGACAGTCCGAAACGCTGGATGTAACTGTCCTCGTCGGCGCGGGGGTTGGGGAAATGAATGTTTGTCGCCGACTGTTCGATCAGCGTGTGAGCAGCTGACGACCGGACGATGTCGGCTGCGGACTGGGTTCCGAAGCCAACGATGCCGTTCAGCTTTCGGATCGTCTTCATCTTGTCGATGATGAAGTTGCTGAAGGTCGGATCCTTTAGGAGGCGCCAGCCTTCGTCCATGAAGATCATCACGGGCGTGCCGTCGAAAAGCTCATCCAGCCGATGGTAAAGATACATCAGCGCCGGCGTCCGCACTTCGTCATTGTCTAGGATACTCGTCATGTCGAAGCCGAACACCCGGCGGCCCGCAAGCGAGAGGACGTCGTGCCGAGCATTGAAGAGCCACGCCTTCTCGCCCTCGATCCAGGGCCGCAGGCGCGAACGCAGATCGCCCGGACCAGCGCGCGAGCGGCCAATCAGCAACCCGGCGAGGTTGGCAAGATTGCGCTCCGAAGCGGGTTCCTGCATGAGCCGCACCAGAGCACGCTCAAGGACATCTTCCTCTTCCTGCTCAAAGCTGTCCAAAGCATCCCTTCTCAGCATGGTTTTCAGCAGCCGCAGGAGGAAGTCGCGATTCTCGCCGGTGTTGTCGAGCTGCAGCGGGTTGAAGCCGGTGGGAGTGCCGGGTGCAAGGACTTCATAGGTACCGCCCATAGCCCGGATGAAGATCTCGGCACCCCTGTCCTTGTCGAAGAACACGGCCTTCGGCGACGGCCGAACCCGGAATGCTTGGGCCAGGAGGAAAGTCAACGCCACCGTCTTGCCCGAGCCGGTCGGGCCGGTGACGAGAAAATGACCGATGTCGCGTTGATGGAAGTTGAACCAATAGGGGGTCTGGCTCGTCGTTTCCAAAATGGTGATCGGACTACCCCAATGGAGACCCTCCCGCTGTCCGGATGCGAAATTGTGCATCGAGGACAGGCCAGTAAAGTTGGCGCTGGAAAGCATCGCCTTGCGGGCGATGTAGGAATGATTGCCAGGCAACTGCGCCCAGAAGGCTGCCTCGGTATTGAGGTCTTCGCGCAGCCAGTTGATATTCATGTCGGTGAGGGACGAGCCGAGATCCGAGACGGCCTTGTTCAGTCCGTCGAGATCACGCGACAGGCAAAGCAATGTCAGATGGTGGTAGCCGAAGACGGCTTCCTGGTTCAGGAGGCTGTTGAGGGCGTAATCGATATCGTTCTCGACATCGCTACCGGCCTCGTCTGAAGCTCCAATCTGGCGCTTCAGACGAGAAATCCGCTCCTGAGCGATTGGCTTGTCGGCGATGGTAAAGGACTGCGTCAGGATAAATTCATGATTGACCTGTAGCAGACCGTCGAGCATGCCCGGTCCCGTGAAGGGGGGATATTCCTTGATCGACAGCATCGCTCCATAGCGATTGTCCGCCGGTATAGCTCCCTGCGCCTGCATCGTCCGACGCGAGAAATGCAGCCGGGACGTGCCGAGATAATTGGCAAGACCCATGCGCGGCAACCGCATCCTGCGTGGTATGCCGCAGGTCAGGATCGTGTTGAGAAATTCGGATGGTTCCGAATACGGTTCTGCATTCCGATGCGTTATGCCCAGAACGCGGGCTCCATACTTCTCGAGGTCGCGTGCGATGTTACCGGTCAACTCCTCCATCTCGGCGATTGCCTCGCGCAATTCCTGATTTCGCAGGTCGCTGCCGCCGGCGCGATTCATCAAACGATGGAACCTGTCCGCGAGCGCCAGCGGCCCGCGCATACCCGATCGGATAACGGTCAGATATAGTTCGTTGGTGAACATCCTCTTTTGGGTGAGGGCGGTCATATAGCGCCGATCGAGCGCGGCGCAGAACGGATCGTCGAAATCGCCTGCGATGGCGGTGTCGACCTGCCGGCGAATAACGGTCGCCCATAAGGAAAATCGGCTCGATCCGAGCGCCCGGATCAGCGTGTTTTGAACCGCTGAGCGCATGTTGAGCTCCGCTTGGTCTTCCGTCTGGAAGAACAGGCCATCGAGCTTGATGACGCTCATCAGCGCGCCGTCTTGGAGGTTGATGACGCTGTCGGCCACATGCCTGAGATAGGGGATGTGCTTCGACATCGGTCGCTCGCGGTTTCCCACGGCGCCAAATCCAAGCTCTTCGCGCACGATCTTCAGCATGGCGTTACGGACCATACGAATTGGCGCCCCAGAACACTTTGTTCGTCGTCCTGGGTGTGAGCCGTGTGACGACCTGCAGTACATCGAGGATGCGCGCATCCCAGCTGCAGAGTGTGAAGAGCACGAGATAGGAAAATGGCGCGGTCAGAAGCGCCCAGAAGCGGTTCGTGACCAGCCATGCGATGATCGTCAGACTGATGATGATGACGACCGCCATGTAGGGGATCCCCCATAGGAGCGGCGAACGTGTCAATCCGATCACCAGCGGGGTCAGTTGCGGCTTCTCTCCTCCAGGCTGCGTCATCGCTTAATTTCCGACCGTGGAAATCAGTTGGTCGACAATGGCGGGCGCCCCGAACACCAGCCCGATACCGAGCACGACAGCGCCGGCGGTAAACCAGCTCAGCCGACCCGCGAAGGCCAGGAAGCCGAGGCCGATGACCGCGATGATTGCGACGAGGCGGCCAAATGGACCGGTGATGAAGTCAACCACCGCCTGGACAACCGTCTGCAGTGGTGCAAAGGCCTGGTTGGTG
The DNA here is from genome assembly GCF_057784455.1 of Martinezella sp. CNPSo 3890. NCBI lineage: Bacteria > Pseudomonadati > Pseudomonadota > Alphaproteobacteria > Hyphomicrobiales > Rhizobiaceae > Martinezella > Martinezella sp. CNPSo 3890. The sequence goes on from NZ_JBXSOR010000013.1 coordinate 56,748, forward strand.
GCCTGGGCAAGCGCATAGTCGGCTGCGAAAACCTGCGACATCACGATTGCCGACACAATGAGAGCGCCGTGCAGAACTCTCCGATGACGTGGCGAAAGGTTTAGGGACATCTTCATCTCCTTTTTGTTCAGAACTGCATGACGCCAGCGACGAATTTTGCCCGCGACGCAACGCCGATGACGCCGGTGTCCTCGGGGGTTGCCTCGTGTGAATTGATCGACTTTTGGGCCTTACCTTCTTTGTCGTCCGTCAGCGGGCGCAGGCCGAGCTGGTAGTTCACGACGCCGGCGACATAACTGACGGTCTCAGGGAACGGCGGGATTCCATGGTGGTCATAGACCGCTTGTTCCCCGGCATTGTAGGCGGCGACAGCCAGCAGTGGATTCTGGAATCTGTCGAGAAGCGCGCGCAGATAGCGCACACCGCCGTCGATGTTGGCGGCAGGATCGCAGATGTCGGCTACACCGAACCGACTCGCGGTCTCCGGCAAGAGCTGCATCGGTCCGCGCGCGCCTTTCGGACTGTTCCTCATCCGGTCGAAACGGCTTTCGTTCCAGCCTACGGCCGCCGCCAGCGTCGGGTCGACGCCATATCGACTGGCGGTGGCGATGATCATGCTTTCGATGTCGCTTGGCGGGAGCGGCGATGGCTTGCAAAACGATGTTGGCGAAATATTGCTCGATGAGTTATAAACATTCGCCTCATAAACGGGCTTCAGTGAAGCGGTCGACGCACCTAAAAGGGGCGGCATTATATTACCTAATGCGTTGTATCGCCCATCTTTGCCGTTCGGCAAGAGAACGCCGTTTTCTCCGATCGAAAAGTCGTCGTTAGCTGCGGTGTGAGAGGATGGCGGTCGCCCCAGTACCTCGCCGGCATTGCCGGGTGGCTCGCTGCCAAACCGGCTATAATCGAACGAAGTCAATTCGTTCGGGGATGACTTCTCGGCCAAAAATAGCGTGCTCATCAGCAACGATGCTGAAAGGAGTTTCCATCTCACGGCCAGTGCCCTCGTCAAGTCCCTACCACTTTGGGGTAGTTGTCGTCTTCAGTGAAACCCGGTACGATAACGCAAAATATGACTCAGTGCGTATAGTGCTACATCTAAAGTTTCAAAAACGGAAGCCGAAAAATGCAACTCTGGATTCGGTCGCAATGAATACTCGTTGGGTGACATTTACGGTGGGGCTATGCGGGATCTTCGGAGCTCTGGCCGGCTCCGTGCCGGTCTATGCGGCCGGACCTATCGACAAAGCCTATGTTCGATCGCTCGCGGCGCCCGGAAAAATCGTGCTGGTCGTCGAGTATTACGACGGGAACCGGAAGGTGACCGGGAGAAAGGGCTTTGCCTCCGCGAGAGGGTTCCAGGCGGTCTCGCCGACCGACTTTCGCGTCAACGCTAACCTGCAGCTCCACCTTTATGGCCTTGAGCCTTGTGAGGGAGAAATGGTCAATCGGCAGGAGAATTTCGCCGGTCGCTGTGACGACTTCGCCAAGGACCAGTTGGCCATTTTACTGAAGTCGCCAAAGGTCATCCTCTGCCGCGCCTTCATTTCCGAGGAAAATACCGCGGTCCAGGATGTCACCTGCTTCGGCTATTACAGTTACCCGGGCAGTCTCGACACGGTGGACAATTTCGAGGAACAGCTCCTCTCTCTCGGCGCCCTCAGACTGGCGAAGAAGACGGACGGTTCATTGATGCGGCCCGACCTTCAAGAGGCCGAAAAGATCGGCCGTGGGGGCTTCGGCATGTGGGCGGATCCAAGGGTTCAGGCACAATGACGGGCATTCTTGTGAGATCGGTTATTGTGCTCTGTATGGCAGGCTGGTCGGGCACACTTCCCGCCGCGGACTACTTCGGGGTACCACAGGGCGCGGTGCTTGAAAGCGGCGACACATGGTCCGCAGACGGACAGCGTTACCGGCTCTATGGATTGCAGTCCTGCCTTCGGGGCACCGCCTATACCGATCGGGCCGGGCAAAAGCGCGATTGTGGGGATGCCTCGCTGGCGGTTCTCGCCGCCTTCCTTCGAGACACCCGCCCTGCCTGTGCGCCGATCGTCAAGGCGTCGTCGATAACCTATGTCGTCTGCGTCGCGACCGTGAGCGGGAACAAGCTCGATCTCGCCACCATGCTGATCACCGAAGGATACGGTTTTGCCGCCCTCGATGCCAGGGGCATGCCCATCAACGCCGCCTATGCAGTCGCCGAACAGGAGGCAAGGAAACGGAAGGCTGGCCTTTGGCAATTTCCGGACATCCAGCACCCATCCGTTCGATTGAGCCGTGCCGCCAGGCAAGATGAGGGAAGCCAGAAATGAATCGCTACGTGACCGCTTTACCGTTGATGATTGCCCTGGCGGTAAGCCCGGTTGCCGGTGCCGATCTGATCACGGGCATCGGTCACGATGAAAACCGCGGGGTTTTGCAAGTCTTGCCCGACATTCGGGGCCGGGCCGCAGCCCTCGACGGCGGTACCCTGTGGTTTGTCGACAAGCGCCTGCGTGTCCGGCTGGCGGGTATTGACGCATGCCCCCTGCCGCAATGGGCATTTGATCCTGCCCCTCGTGCGGCTGCAAGTGCCCCGGCGCCCGTCCCATGTGGTCCGCTGGCCCGGGCTTGGCTGAAGCGTTTGATGGGATTCGCCGTTGTCTCCTGCCATTCTGTCTTCCGCGAACCTACCATAGGATATGTCGCAACCTGTAGCGCGCGGGGTCGCGATCTCTCATTGGCAATGCTGAGCGTTGGCTGGGCAAAAACCGCCCGGAACGGTCTGGCGGATCCCCAATATTTGGCGGCGGAGCACTATGCCCGTTCCGCCCGATACGGAATCTGGGGAACCTATGTGCTCGACATGGATGAGTGGCGAGCTGAAGCCGTCGATCGGACGCTATCTCGCCGGCCCGCGGCAGACTGGAACTTGCTGGCGGACCGAAGGACCGAGCTAACGCCTCCATTTGTCGACTGGCGCAACCGGCCGATCAGGACCGATCGTTGAAGGAGAGAACGAAAATGCTCCATGTCATGATGATTCTTTTTCTGGTGGCGATCGTAGCCCTTCCGTCCCGAGATGCCGAGGCGAGTGAGTGGGGCTGTGAGGTCTTGTTGTGCGCCGCATCCGATAATCCCACGTGGCATGGCGTAGCGAGCTGTCATCCACCTATGGAACGCCTGATCGATGCAATGAAGCGGCCAGGTTTTTCCTGGCCAACCTGTCCGGAAGGCGGCGCCGGAAAGCCGGGTTACGACCGCTATGCTGAGTGTCCGGCTGGATGGTCGCCGGCCGTCGGCGAACAGAACGGCAACCACGGGCAATCGAGGGAGATGTCGCGCTGCAGTCGAACGGTGACGGACTGCCGGGGCGGCTTTGGCGGACGATATGGACAGGAAAGCACGGAAGTGACCGGAGATGGCGTCACCCGGGTCTATAGCAGCCGCAACGGCTGCCAATATAGGGAATATGTAGCCCGGCCCCTGCGAGATCAGCCTTATTACTTTGATATCAAGACGCTAAAGGACGGAGCGGCCGAAAGGCATTATTTCGATCTCAATAAGTGACCGCGCTAGGCGTCTCAGGCCTTGAAGAAAAACTCTGTCGAGTGAATGATGAGGTCCAGCGTTGCGCGATCGAGTCCGATCCCCGTTGCGGCAACAAATCTTGTCAGATGTTCCAGTTTCTTGCGTGCTTCAGCCGAAGTGATTGGCGTCCATGCAATAATGCGAGCTCGTAACTGACGTTCCTCCGCCCTTAATGCGTCCGTCCGCTCGACGTCTTCTGAATCGTTTCTCAGCGCGGTGCCGAAGACAACGATGAGTTCGCCGTGCCGAGATAACAGGGCGGCAAACTCGGGGCGAATATCCTGACGTGTCATGGTTGATCCATTGGGAAAACTGCGACCCGGGCATAATGAGGGGGAGTCAGTCAGCGGAGCCCGTAGCCAGATGATGCTCGGCTGATGTAAGAGGGGACGTAATAATCATGGACCGCGTTATGACCACGAAGCTTGAGAAATACATCGATGAGAAAGGTCTCATCGAAACCTCCGATCCGGAAATCGGAAAGCCGATCTTTCGCCGTCCTGGATTTGATGGGGTTCCGCTACTTAATGAGTTGGATCGTCGTCTCTCTGAAACATTGAGGGAGGCTCGTGAAGCGACAGGCCTTACAATGGCGGAAGTCGCACCGTTTCTCGGGCTTCATAATCAGGTTTACGGTCGATATGAGCGAAACGAAACACCGATGCAGGTGTCGCGGCTGATCCATCTAAGCGAAGTATTAGATTTCTCTCCTGTCGATCTAATCATGGCTGTTGCTCCTTCTCGCTTTGGCAAGACGCAGTCCGAGGCGGACAAGCGCCGGAAGCTGATCAAGGTCGTTGAATCGCTTCCGATTGATGCCGTGGAATCTCTTCTCGTCCTCATCGAAGCCATGGCGAAACTGCCACAGAACGACGCTTAGTCTGCGCGTCCGTCACAGCGACATCTACGCTGCTTCGCAACAACTTTATATACGGGAAACGCTCTGCCGAAAAGAAAAAACAGCTCTTGCGTGTGCCAAAATGCGCGGAAATTTGGCGCTAAAATGATAAAGAGATTGTGATTTATGAATAGCTTATGACGTCGGTTGCGTTCCCGGCGCAAAAAGCATGAGCGATTGGCATCTCAATCTTAGATTGAAAATGGCATAATATAGCTTATGGAACTAATCGATGAATGTGAATGAAATCTCCTGTTTGCGCATTCCCGAATCGGCCATCGGGCAGGCGACCCAGAGATTGACCGCTCGACGTATTGTCGCGATTCCTGTCTGTTCGTCGCTGGGGCCATAAGCGAAACTCATGCCCAGGCAACCTAAGCCGATCGCGGATGTCGAAATGACAAGAGTAGCGGTGTAGGGTCAGAAAGATAAGCCGTTTCAACAGAACAGCCTGTACAGGTAGACTTAACACTCAGCTACCTCCAGCCCCTAAGCGAATTGGTGGCACCAATTGCGCCACGACATCCTTAAAACCTCGTCCTCAGGTCAAATCGTGAAGCTCTGGCGTTGGGGACGACTTGTGGCCGTTCAACCAAACCGGAGAACGGAGGCCGAATTCCCGGCTATGCGACGACGCCCTCGGCGACAAGGGTCTTGCGATCGTTGGGTCCAATGCCCAGTTCTGCGAGGATATCCTCGGTGACGTCACCCCCGACCTGCAATGGAACCGGTGGGGATGTCACCGTCCTTGAATAGACCGGAGCAGGTGCCGGCTGGCGGGTGCCGTTGACGTTGACGAAGGTCTGGCGATCGACGTTGTGAGGATGGGCTGCCGCCTCGGCCATTGAAAGTACCGGTGACACGCAGCAGTCGCTGCCGGACAGGAGCTCATCCCACTCTGATTGCGTTCGCGACTTGAACAGCAAGGCAAGCCGTTCGGCCTGCCTCGGCCAACTGTCCTTGTTGTATTGATCCTTGAAATCCTCGTCGCCACGGAGCCCGACTTTCTCAAGGAAAGTCGCAAAGAATTGCGGTTCCAGAGAGCCGATCGCCATATACTTGCCGTCAGCCGTCTCATAGGTGTCGTAAAAGGGCGTCCCGGTATCGATAAGATTGCCACCCCGCTGATCGAGCCAGTTGCCATTGGAAAAGGCAGAATAGATTGCGGTCATCAATGCCGCGCTGCCGTCAGTCATCGCGCAATCGACGACCTGGCCGAGGCCGGTGGCACGCGCGCTGATAACGGCAGCCAGGATACCGAATGCCGCAAACATGCCCCCGCCGCCATAATCGCCGACAAGATTAATCGGAGGCACCGGCTTCTGTCCCGCCCGACCGATCGTGTGCAGGGCGCCCGAAAGCGCGATGTAGTTTATATCGTGCCCGGCACGTGCCGAGAGTTTTCCAGTCTGGCCCCATCCGGTCATCCGCGCATAAACCAGCTTTGGATTCAGCTCAAGAAGGACGCTCGGACCGAGGCCAAGACGCTCCATGACACCTGGCCGGAAGCCTTCTATAAGACCGTCAACGGACTGGACCATGGTCTTTACCAAGGCGATGCCGTTGGGGTTCTTGAGATCAACGCTGAGCGAACGTCTGGAGCGATTCACGAAATCGGCTTGCTCGGTCGGCCATCCGACCGCATCGAGAAGCCCCGACTGCTTGCGCGAAATGCGGATGACATCGGCGCCATGATCGGCCAGCATCATGGCGCAAAACGGCCCCGGTCCGAGGCCCGCAATCTCGAGGAATCGCAATCCTTCGAGAGGTCCACCGGTTTTTGCTTGCTTGTTCACGTCAATAGCCTTTCACACTTGTCCGCCGCGGGGGCGGTTACATTCATAGTTCCTATCGGCCAAACTGGCCGTCATCGACACGTACGACAGTTCCTGTAACCGCCTCGGAAGAAGGGGCGACCAGAAAGAGCAGCGTCGAATCAAGTTGTGCGGGATCGCCAAGCCGCTTTCTCGGAAAGCGCTCGGAAATATTGCCGACCCGCTGCAGCATTCCGTCCATCATCTCCGATGAAAACGCGCCCGGCGCGATCGCATTGACATTGATATTGAAACGGGCCCATTCGACTGCCAGCGTTTCGGTCAATCGCACCACCGCAGCTTTGCTCACGGAGTAGAGTGCTGCCCCCTCCCCTTCATAGTGAAAGGCCGATGCCGAGGCGATGTTGACGATACGGCCAGCCTTTCCGGCAGCGATCAAGCGGCGCGCCACCTCGCAAGACAGCACAAACGGAGCGCGCACGTTAACGTCGATGACGCGGTCGACAAGATCCAGCGGCATCTTGTGCGCGCGCTGGGCGTCGGGGATGCCCGCATTGTTGACGAGGATCGACACCTCCCCGAGCGCCTGCTGTGCCGATCCAACGGCATTGACGAGCTGTTCGGCATTCGAAGCGTCCATCTCGATTGCGACAGCCTGACCGCCGTCAGCGCGGATCTCGTCGGCAAGCTGTTGCAAACGGTCCAATCTGCGCGCGGCGAGTGCAACCTTTGCACCAGCCTTGGCCAGGACCTTGGCGAAGCGTAGACCGAGACCGGATGATGCCCCGGTAACCAGTGCAGTTTGCCCCGCCAGATCAAAGGATGCATTCGGGATGGGATATTTCATCACTATTCCTTTGTGAGGCGTCGAGCCTATTCGTTCGCGCCGTGATTGCCGCGGAGCTTCATCGCGGGAAAAGTTCGCGCAGCCGTACCTTCGAGTATTTCCCGATCGATGTTTTCGGAATCGCGTCGATAAATTCGAACCGTTCCGGGAGCTGCCATTTCGCAAAATCCGTGGACAGATGCGCTTTGAGTTCCGCGGCGGAAACATCCATACCGGCCTTCAGGACAAGACAGGCGAGTGGCCGCTCTGTCCATTTCTCATCCGGAACCGCGATCACCGCGGCTTCGCTGACCGCCGGGTGACGCATGAGCGCGACTTCCATATCGACCGAGCTGATCCATTCCCCGCCGCTCTTGATGAGGTCCTTCTTGCGATCCGCAATGCGAAGGTAGCCAAGCGGATCAATGGCACCGATATCACCCGTGCGCAGCCATCCGTCCGCTGTATGGGTATCGGGGCCAGCGGCGAGCTTGTAGTACTCGCCTGTAATCCCAGGCCCCCTGACCTGAACTTCGCCCAGACTCTCATCGTCCCACGGTACTTCACCGTCTTCGCCGACGACCCTCAGCTCCATGATTGGCGCCGGAATTCCGGCCCTGATCCGCAGCCGTAACAGATCGTCCGGGCTTCTGTCCTTGACCTCGGGGCGCATGAAACTGGTAGTACCGAGCGGAGAGGTCTCAGTCATGCCCCATGCACCGAGCCATTTGACGCCGCGCTCCATGAATTCGCGTGCCATATTTTCCGACGTCGGTGCTCCCCCTACAAGGGTGCGCATGTTGGGTGGGAACTGCCACCGATCCGGTGAGGCTTTCAGCGTCTGGATCAGCGAAAGCCAGATCGTCGGTACGCCGAGTGCAAGGGTCGGCTGCGTCTCCGAGATCAGGTTCAAGAGATCTTCGGCATGCAAATGCGGACCGGGCAGGACGAGATCCGCACCCGTCATAGCCGTTGCATAGGGAATACCCCAACAGTTGGCATGAAACATCGGCGTGACAGGCAGAACGACGTCGTTGCAGCCAATGTCGAAGTAGTCCGGTGCTATTGCGGCGAGCGTATGAAGCACGGTCGAGCGATGGGAATAGGCGACGCCCTTGGGCCGGCCCGTGGTACCGGACGTGTAGCACATTGCGATAGCGTCGTTCTCATCGTGAGGAAGGACCTCAAATGGTCGATCGAGAAACGGATTGATGAAGTTGTCGTAGGACGTGAGGTCGGGTTCGCCAGTTTCATCGTTGAATCTGACAACAATCACGTGCTTGAAGGAATATTCCTTTGCGACTTCGCGGTAGAGAGGCAGGAGGACGTCATCGACGACGAGGATCTCGGCTTCTGCGTGACGCGCGATCCAGGCGATCTCGTCACCGCTCAGCCGAAGGTTCAATGTGTGCATGACTGCACCGGCAAGCGGTATGCCAAAATAGCATTCCAGATTGATATGGTGATTCCAGCACAATGTAGCAACGCGCGCACCGGGCTCGACGCCGATCGATCTTAAAGCGTGTGCCAATGCTTTGACCCGTCGGGCAATATCGCCGTAGGAATGGCGCCGTAGGCTCTTGTCGGGCATAACGGAGGTGACGGTTGCCATCCCGAACAGTTTTTCCATTCGGTCAAGAATCGAATTCACCGACAGCGTCCCAAACATCATCGTGGATTTCATTCTTCCTCCTCCCGTCTTTTCACGCTCGTCTTTCACCGGCTCATTTGGAGAATGTCGACAGCATGGTTCTTCAAAACCCTGATCCGATCACGGCTTTTTCAGTGATACCGTCTGCCACACACGACGTCGCACGTTCTCTTGGCGTGCTGCCATCCCAACCGCGATCGTTGCTGCCTGGATGATCCATTGAACCGGCGTGGGCGCGCCGACACTGAGAACCACCTGGCCCAGTTGACCAAGAAAGATTGCAGCCACGGCACTTGCGACAACGCTTCCCAAACCGCCGGTCAGCGCCGTGCCGCCGAGCACCACCGCGGCGACCGAGGGCAGCAAATAGTCTTCGCCGACAAACAAATCCGGCGTCTTGAGATAGGCGGCCAACAGGACGCCGCCGAAGGCATAGCACGCGCCCGCCGCAGCATAGCCCACGATGACATAGCGCGTGACACGTATGTTCGACGCGGCCGCGGCAGCCGGGTTCGCTCCGACAGCTTCAAATCTCCTGCCAATCACCGTTGCGCGCGTGACAAGATGTAGGGTAGCGATAAAGAGCGCAGCAGCTGCTGCGATCGCAGGAATGTAGCGTATCTGGCTGACGGCCCAGGCGCTGAACGCAGGACTGACCGGCGTTGGAAAGCCGCCTGAATACCATTGCACCGAGCCAAGCAGCAACGCGTTCATTCCCAAGGTCGCGACGATCGGTGTTATACGCCCAAGTGCAACACAGAGACCGGTCAGCGTCCCGGCCACGGCGCAACCGCCTACCGCGACGATGATCGCCGGCAGGACCAGAGATGGATTCTGATCGGGAACCTTGGTAACCAGAACCGCCGCAAGAGACACCATACCTGGAACGCTGAGGTCGATACCCCCCTGCTGCGCCACCAGAGTCTGGCCTGCCGCAACGATTGCAAGCACGGAAGCAAACGGCAGCATCGCAAGCAGAGACGAGTAGGCAAGACTGCGCGGATAGATCAAACCGCAGACGATGAAAAGCAAGCCTGTCGCGAGCCAGATCGCTCCGAACGGGCCGCCAGTGGTAATCTTCCTGATATCAATCATCACACCCCCCTTTTGACGTTTGCCAGACGCGAGTAGGCAAGGGCCGCCCCGATGATCAACAGTCCGATAAGCCAGAACTGCCATGCCGAATCCAGCTTGATGAATGTCGTGACATTGACGATCTGTTGGACGAGAACTGCACCCATGACAGCACAGAAGAACGACCCGCGTCCGCCAAGCAGACTTGCGCCACCGAGAACGACGGCCGTTATGCTGCTCAGCGTGTAGCTCACGCCTGCTCCCGCATCGCCGACACCGATCTGCGCCATCAGCATCAGCCCGCCGCAGAAGCTCAGGAGAGCTGAACCGACATAGGCTGTCAGAACCGTCAGATCGACATTGACCCCCGACTTGCGAGCATTCGCCTCGTTTGACCCGCTGGCACGCAGGCTCAAACCCCAACGGCTTCGGCGCAAGGCAATCTCCAGAGCGACGGCCATGGCAATGGCTGCGATGAAGGCAACTGGAACAAAGCTTGCCCTTGCCCCAAGCCAGTCGGTGATCCGACCGTCAATCAGGCCATCGGGGACGTTGCGAAGCCAGAGCGACACACCACGGATCGACATGAATGTGACAAGCGTCGCGATGACAGGCGTGATCATTGCCCTTCGTATCAGGAACCAGTTCAAGAAGCCGACGCTTGCACAGGCCAGCAACGCAAGCCCCAAACCCGTCGTCATTCCAGCAGTGGAGCATCCCTCTATCAGGAAGAAGGAACAGATTACCGTGACGAGACCCGCAACCGGGCCGACCGACAGATCAATCCCTGCCGTCATCAACACCAGCATCTGTGCTAGCGTCAGGAAGATCAATGGCGTCAAAAGCATGAGTACATTGCCAAGGTTCCTGGGCATGAGATAGTACGGGCTTATCAGCGAAGCGTAGAGCCCCAGCGCGAGTACGATCGCAAGCAGCACCGCCCCTGGCATGTAGTCCGAGCCAAGAAAACGGCTGCCAAGGGACTGCCGCACGCCCACCCCGCGACTCTTGCGATGTGCCACAGATGTCAACGCCGCCTCAGTGATGTTTTTTTCCGTTACGTCGATGCCGGTAAGCTCGCGAACAATGCCTCCGCGGGAAAACACCAGAACACGGTCACACAATCCCGCAAGTTCTGTCGCGTCCGTCGATGCGATCACGACCGCGACACCCTCATCTGCTTTCTTTCTCAGGATGGAATAAATGTCGAACCGTGCGCCAGCATCGACGCCCTGCGATGGTTCGTCCGCAAGAAGCGCAGAGGGACCGTTCATTAGGGTTCTGGCGATCACAACCTTCTGCTGATTGCCACCTGATAGGTTTCTGACCGGTGCGCCAATCGCGGGGACCTTGATCGACAGGGCCGAAACCTGGCTCGAAACGGCGAGGCGTTCCCGGCCGGACGATACAAAGCCACCGATTGCCCGACGTGCAAGCGACATCAGGCCCGCATTCTTTCCCACCGAGAGCGACATCGCGAGGCCCTCTCGGTGTCTGTCGCGCGGGACGTACGTAATGTTCTGGACCGGCTGGCGACGCTTTCCGTCCTGCACTGTGCCGGCGACCGGCAGAAGCCCCGCAAGTCCTCTCAAAAATTCCCGCTGTCCGTTGCCGTCTATTCCGGCCAGGCCTATGATCTCTCCGCGCCAGACATTCAGCGATATCTGCGAAAAGCCAGGCCCGGACAGATCGGAAATTTCGAGCAACGGTGGTGCCGTCCGATCAATTTGCTGCGGCTTTGGTGGAAAGGCTGCGTCCAGTGTCCGGCCGACGACGAGATTGATGATCTCGGCCTCACTGACCGTTCTTGCGTCGAAGATACCCTGTGCTCGTCCGTCGCGAAGGACCGTGATCCGCTCAGCAATCGCCTTCACCTCATGAATGCGGTGCGAAATGTAGACGATCGCGCAGCCTTGAGCCGCTAGCGCGCGGATTCTTCCAAACAGACGTTCCACCTCATCGCGATCCATATGTTCCGTCGGTTCGTCCAAAATGAGGACTTTCGGGTTGGTCGCGAGGGCCTTTGCGAGGCTGATCAGATGTTGATCAGCTAGCGATAGATCGGCAACCCTGCTCGACGGATTGATTGCAGGCGCCCAGTCGCGAAGCTGCCGCCTCGTCCATTCCTTTGCGCGCGAAATCGGCGGGCGTACCGGTTCAGGCAGGCCGACAAGAAAATTTTCGGTGACAGTGAGCCCGGGAAGCAGTGCCGGGTGCTGATGAACGATCGCCAATCCAAGGGACGCAATTTCGCCCGCTGACAGAAGACCGACATTGCGGCCGCAAATCTTCACAGTGCCGGCATCTGCCTTCAGGTCGCCGGCGGCGACCCCCATCAGTGTCGATTTGCCCGCCCCATTTTCTCCGACGATCGCGTGAATTTCACCGCGAAGCACGCTGAAATCGACAGACTTGAGCGCCCGTACACCGGAAAACGACTTTTCGATTGCCGACAGGCTCAACTGCTGCGGTTCGCGGGCTTCGCCCTGTCCGGGCGCATTGTCCAAATAAACCATGTTGTGCATCGATATCCCACCCGTTCTGATGCCCTGAATGGACTGAAGGTCCGGCAGACGACGGCCCGCCCGACCTAGAGATCACTTCTTGGAAAACAACGCCTTGAGCTGATCTTGCGTCAGGTTCGCGGACAGTGGGACATCGAGAGGCAGACTCTTGTCACAGCGCGGCTGCTTGTCGGAAAGCGTCGAATCTTCAAGCACGCGAGGCTCTTCGACAGAGGGTTCATCAAAGGCAACACCCGCAGCGGCAGCAACCGCCTTGCGGAGCGCCGCGCGGCTTTGCCAGGTATAGGAGCCGACCGTCATCAGTTCGAAAGTCGGGTTGCCCGGTTTGTACTCCTGGAATGCACATCCGAGGTCGTTGATATCTGTCGTTGCGATCGGCACGAGGGGCCTGCCGGCACCGATGAGCGCGCGCAGCGCGCCAACAGTGGATCCGCCGTAGGACGACAGAATTCCATCGATCTGAGGGTATTGCGCAATCAGACCGGTCATCGCCTTCTGCGCTTCGGCGGCCGTATAATTCGTTGTCTGCACGCCCCCGACCAGCTTGATGTCCGGCTTGGTCTCGAAATAGGCAAGGGCAGCGTTGTAAATGGACTGGTCTACGGGGTTGCCGGGCGTTCCGCCGAAAAAAACGACAGTACCCTTGTCATGCAACCGTTTTGCCATCCATTCGGCAAACAGCGTGCCGATCGCCTTGTTATCAGGCACGACGAGATCCGTAAAATCCCTGCCGACTTTTCCGCCTGGGTCCGACACATAGGGCACGACGCTGACACCATCCTTGAAGGCCGACCGCAGGGCCGGGATGAGAGCCGGACCGGCATCGGGATAAATCACAATGGCATCGACACCCTGAGCGACGAGGCCCTGAATATCGGAGATCGATTTCTGCGGATTGAGCTGGCCGTCAGTGTAGAGGACTTCCGAGATATTCTTGCACTTGGAAGCCTCGTCTTCCAGCTCTGCTCTCGTGATCTGCCGCCAGGAATTGCCGTTGAACCCGCTCGCCAATGCGATCTTCAACGGCTTCGTGCCGCAGAATGCCGCAGCCCCGTCAGCAGCGCTCGCCCGCATTGCGGACGTGCCGATCGCCATGCCGGCAACCGTGGCCACGCATGCCGCCATTCGAACAACTCTTATCGTGCGTGAATGTCTTGCCATGCTCATATTTCCTCCCGTTAGAGCATCTCAAATCCTACCCGTTTCGCCGGCCTCCCCGCCGGTGTGCTTCAGGTCCGGACCCTGTCGTCCAGGCCAAGGCCTCGGCCGATAATCTCCTTCATGATTTCCGATGTTCCGGCATAGATCCGGCTCACGCGCGCCGAGCCATACATGCGCGCGATCTCGTATTCTTCGATGAAGCCGGCGCCGCCGTGCAGCTGTAGGCATTCGTCGATGACAAGGCCCTCTGTCTCCGAGGTGACCAGCTTCGCCTCGGCTGCCATGTCGGCGGACAGGGTCTTTTCCAGGTGTTCTGATGCGCAATGGTCGACAAAGGCCCAACCACTGTCGAGCTTGGCCTTTAGCTCCGCCATCTTGAAGCGGGAATTCTGAAACTGACCGATCGGTTTGCCAAAGGCGGTTCGTGTCTTGATGAAATCGAGCGTGATGTCAAAGGCGCGCTGGGCGTGCGAGATGAATTGCACCGAAGCCATCAGCCGCTCTTCTGCAAGGTTCTCGACCAGCATCCGGAATCCGCCCTCGGGATCACCGAGCACGTTCCGTTTAGGAACCCGAACGTTATCGAAGTGAAGTTCGGCTGTGTCCTGCGACTTCAGTCCAATCTTCTCGAGACGCTTGCCTCGACTGAAACCTTCCATGCCTTCTTCGACGATGAAAAGGCCAAGACCATGACGGCTGTCTGCGTTGGTGCGCGCCACAACAACCACAACACTCGAAAGGATACCATTGGAGATATAGGTCTTCGACCCATTGAGAACCCAATGATCACCCTTGTCGACGGCACGCGTTCTAATGCCTGCCAGATCCGAACCGGTGTCCGGCTCGGTCATCGCAATGGCAAGAATTGTCTGTCCCGAGATAATTCCGGGCATAAGAAGCTGCCGCTGATCCTCATCCCCGAACTTGTAGATGTATGGCGCTACAATCCGATTGTGCAATGGTATATACAGGCCATTCTCGCGAGGCGCGAGTTCTTCGCACAGGACCATGTCGTACCGAAAATCGTCGAGGCCCAGCCCCCCGTAACGTTCGTCGGCGAACATGGCGAGAAAACCTTGAGCCCCGGCGCTGCGCCAAATATCGCGGCTGACCATCCCAGCTTTCCTGAAAGCCGCCGAATGGGGAAATACCTCTTCCTCCGCCCACTTGCGAACTGTGTTCCGGAACATCTCATGTTCCGCCTCGAAGATGCGCCGTCTCATTGTCACCTCCTCCGAAACCGCATTTTTTGCGCCACAACCTCTGGGCCCTTGAGCCATCAGCAGCGCCCGGCTTTTCTTGGGCCGACAGTTTCGTTCAGTTCCTCATCCCCGTTGGATTAGGCCTCACCAACGTCCACCCGTCCAATTCATTGGTGGCCGGAGGCATGCCTAGCAGGAATGGGTTGGGTCACAGGGGATGGTGCGCCCCATTTCGAGAAAGGTGTGCCCTACGATCATGCCGGTATGGGGCGCGCCACATCAGGAGCGCCTTGGGAAGGCCCTGACCACATTTTCAGATTGTGTGAGCACTGCGTCGTGCCACCCTGCATCCTGACCGGTCGGCGCGGCATCCGGACGGGGATTGCCGAAGTCGAACTGCATCAACAGACCTGCAAGCTTCGTTGCCTCTTTTGCAAGATTGTGGGTCGCAGCGTTCGACTGCTCAACCATGGCCGCATTCTGCTGTGTACCCTGGTCAATCGTGCTGACCGCCGTGCTGATCTCGCGCAAGCTGTGCGACTGTTCGCGTGCAGTCTCGACAATGGCCACAACGTGCCCGCTGACGTCCTGCACCTCGTCATTAATTTGTTGCAGCGACTGTCCGGTCTTTCCGACAAGAGCGACGCCGGTTGATACATCGCCCACGGAAATATCAATGAACCCCTTGATCTCCTTAGCAGCAGCGGCAGAGCGTTGTGCCAGCTCCCGCACCTCCTGCGCGACCACGGCGAACCCCTTCCCAGCCTCTCCCGCACGCGCGGCCTCGACGCCGGCATTCAGAGCAAGCAGATTGGTCTGGAACGCGATGTCTTCGATCAAGCCGATGATTGCCGTTATTTCGGCAGAGGATTTTGCGATCTTCTGCATCGCGGCGACCGCGTCCTCAACAAGAACGGTAGAGGTGGCCGCACCGTCGCGGGTATGGGCCACAAGTTCACCGACCTTTTCTAGCCGCCCTGACGAGCTCTTGATTGTTTCCGTGATCTGCTGGAGCGCTGCCGATGTCTGCTCGACCGAGGCGGCCTGCTGCTCGGTGCGCCTCGCGAGATCGTCGGCGGCAGAGCGGATCTCGTTTGCACCAGCGCTGATCGAGCCGACGGACTGGCTGATCGTCGAAAGTGTTCTAGCCAAACCTTCCACAGCCTGGTTGAAATGCACTCGAATTGCATCGAGACTGCCTGCAAAAGATCCCTCGATGCGATGCGTCAGTTTTCCGTTGGCAAGCGCAAGCAGACCGGCGCCAACACCCTCAACAGCCAGCTTTATTTCTGCGGCCTCACGCGCCTTTTCCTGTTCTCGGCTGGTCCTTTCGGCCTCCGCCGCAGTCCGGGCGGCTCGAGCGTCACGTTCAAGTCGCAGTTGCTCGATTGCATTGTCCTGGAAAGTTTTGACGGCCGAAGCCATGCTTCCGAGCTCGTCCCGGCGCCCCAGACCATAGATCGGCTCATCCGTATCGCCTGATGCAAGGCTGAGCATGCGCAAGCGCAGTTTATCGATAGGACCGGTTATTTCGCGCTTGCTGATCAGCATCGCCAGAGCAATGCCCAGCATGAAAACGAAACTCAGCCCGGCCAATGAATAGACGATCGACGTGCTTGTTTCCTTTCGCAGCTGTTCATTCTTGCTGTCGATTTTGTCACTCGATTGATTGATCCATTGACGCATTTTTGGAAGAAGCGCCGCGAGCTTGAGGTCGATCGTCAGCAGCGCCTCGCCTGAAGCATCCTGCCCGACCAGATTGGTGTCGATGACATCGTCGGCAACGGCAACAATATCATGTGCATCGCCAGCAAAGCCATCGATGGTTTTGGCTTCTTCCGGATAGCTCTTGGAAGCCGTGGCCAGCAACTGGAACAGCCGTTCCTTGTTCTTGGCGAAGTCTTCGCCGGCCGCCTTTCCGGTGTCGGAATCCCGGCCGTAACGCTGCATCAGACTGAAGTCATAGGCAAGCGCTAGCAGCCGCTGACTCGCAATCGCTACGTTGATTTCGGCGCGCGCATCTTTCTCGATAAAGGTCGAGTAGACCGCGCCTGCAGCGTAGAAGTTGTTGGATGTGTGAAGAATTCCCCCGATGCCAACCAGACAAGTCGGCACGAATACGCAGAGGACTTTCGAACGAATTTTCAGATTTCGCATCAGCATTTCTAGCTTCCCAACGCTTGGTTGATGACCCGAGGTTCGACCCGACCAACATGCGTCGAACCCTTGAAGGCGATGGCTTGATGTCGAGAGGACGCAGCCTTACAAGCGCAGCAGCCTTGACACTGCTGTAGGCAGGTGTGTTCGTGGAAGAGGTTGGGTTCCTCGCGAAAACCAGCGCCTCTGTCCTCAAATGCCTGGCTTCGAATCATTCAAGGTGTCGAAGCGGAAAAGGCATCTCATACTTAGTCGGACTAATAATCCCGCTGTTGCTATACAACCTGAGTAGGCAGACTGAACGGTGGCCATTCCTGTAGGGCAACGTGTCGGCGGAAGTGGCGCGCTGCGCTTCCTGGGTTCCGCGGCGCGCCAATGTCTCACGCGCGATTAGTCGTCTGGTGTTCGGGCAAACGATCAATAACCCATTCGCTTGAGATCTTCGGGCAGGAATGTCTGACCACTCCGGTTCTTCACCGCCGGAATGTCAGCGACACGCTCCTGCCAGCGCTTGATAGCGCCCAGGTCAGGGGGAACGATCCCGAGCGCTTCGGCAAAGGCAAGTCCGGCAAGGAGCGTGATATCCGCCATCGAGAATTCGTCGCCGGCGAGAAACGTCTGCTTCTCCAGGACGCCATTGAAGTATTTCAGCCCTTCCTTCGCCTTCTCGCCTTCGCGAGCACCCATCTCGGCGCGAGCTTCCCATTCCGGGCTTTTGAAGGCCCCCAGCGCCGGTCCAAGTCCGGGTGTAGCATGATGGAAGAAGACGCCAAGCGGATCCAGCACGAACGCTTCGGCGCGGCGCTGCATCATGTGGATGATGCCCTTTTCCTTTGCCGTCCTGCCCGTCAGTTGCGGCTTCCCGTCGAGATTGTCGAGATATTCCGTGATGGCGGTGCACTCGGAGATCAGAGTGCCGTCATCGAGTTCCAGAACAGGAAGAACGCCCGCAGGGTTTTTCGCCAGGAAGGCCGGCTGCTTGTGTTCAGCCGCCATCAAGTCGATAGGCACATACTCGACCTTCGGTTCGAGATCCTTCTGTGCAACGACAATGCGGATGCGCGTCGGGTTCGGAAAGCCTGGACGATCGTAAATTTTCATTGGTTAGCCTCTGTCTAGGGTTAGCGTCGCTATTTCCGCAGCTAGGGGTATCTTCAAAGCGGCGGAGCCGTTTCCCACACGGTACTGGCGCTTTCGATCAGCGCTCCAATCCGTAGGATGGTGTCCTCGTCAAGCCAACGCGAGACGAGCTGAACGTTGATCGGAAGGTGTTCCGAGCTCATTCGAAAGGGAACCGACAGCCCCGGAAGCCCCGTCAAGTTGAACGGACAAGTTGCACGCATCATCTGGCTTGCATCGATCGTCTGGCCATCGACGACCAGTTCTGGTAGCTGATGAGGAGGCGCGGTGAACGGAATAACCGGGCACAGAAGAACGTCGAATGTCTCGAAGTAGGCCGCAAAGGCCGACTTCAGCTGCACCATCAGCGCTTGGGCAGCAATGTAGTCCTTAAGGGACGGGTCCTGCGCCTCGGCAAAGAACTTCCCGATGAAATGGAGATCGTCTTCCCGGCCAGCAACAAGGCGGCGGAAATCGTCAAGGAGTTCCCCAAGGAAAAGGATGTTCGCCGGTCCGACGAAATTGTTTTCTTCCAATAGCGGAATTCGTGCGGTTTCGACCTCGTGGCCGAGCCCTTCCAAAAGCGTGCCTGCGGCCTCGACGGCTGCCACGATCTCAGGGTCTGTCGGACCAAATGCCCTCGACAACACGCCGATGCGCACCGGACGTCCCGCAAGCGGCTGCTGGGCAGCTGTGGCATTTCGGGCGTAGATCGAATAGGGATCGATGCCGTCCGACCCCTTGAGATGGTCAAACATCGTCGCGACATCCCGGACGCTTCTTGCCATCGGACCGATATGCCAATAGCGGCTTAGAAAGTTTGGGATGTGACCAGTATACGGCACTCGACCATGCGTCGGCTTCAGACCGACGATGCCAGTCAACGCTGCTGGCCCGCGCACCGAAATTGCAACGTCCGAGCCAAGTCCCATTGGCGACATGCCGGCTGCAATGCTGGCAGATTCACCGCCACTCGATCCACCTGGCGTACGATCGAGGTTCCAGGGATTGTTGGTCCGTCCCGTCACCAGATTATCGGTCTCGGTCCAGCACGAAAATTCCGGCACATTCGTCTTGGCAAGCGGGATCGCACCAGCCGACTTCATTCGCGCAACCGACGGGGCATCCTTTTGCGCGACATTGCCAGCGAGCAGCTTCGACCCGCCATGCGTAAGCACGCCGCCAAGATCGATAACGTCCTTGATCGTAAAGGGGACACCATGAAGCGGCGGGAGTTCGTCGCCGTCCATCACCGCCTGTTCTGCTCGCTTGGCGCCCTCGAGGGCCTGATCGGCAAGCAGGGTAACAATCGCATTGACCTTGCCATTTACAGCTTCGATCCGCTCAAGATGGGAGATGACAATCTCCACAGGCGACACGGCTTTTGTGCGGATCAATGCCGCCATGGCTGTGGCATCCCGGTAGTACAGCGCGTCAGTCGCGATCTGGTCGTTGCTCATGGTCTTTTCTCCTTGGCCTTCGTTCATTGTTGCTGCGGACAAGCCGCAGAAATGCGCAACGGCCAGAGCCGGCCCCTAGTGCCTGATGACCACCTTGCCGAAGACGTTGCGTCCGCCAAGGCGTGCAAGTGCCTTGTCAAATTCGGCAAAGGCAAAACTAGAATCGATAACCGGATGGATCTTGTGATTGGCAATCGTGCGGATCATCTCCTCAAGATCAGAACGACTGCCAACGCCGATGCATTCGTAGCGTGCCTGGCTGATGAACAAACGCATGAAATCGACCGGCGGCTGATCACCCCCCGCGGTCAATGCGCCGACAATCGAGACCTGCCCGTGGTAGCCAACCGCCTGCATCGACTGCAGAAGCGTTCTAGGGCCGCCAACCTCGATGATCCGATCCACACCCAGGCCTGACGTCAGTTCCTTTGCGACCTGTGACCACTCAGGGATGGCTCGGACATCGATAACATCGCTGGCACCGAGTGCCTTCAGACGGTCGGCCTTGTCGGCAGACGTCGTTGTGGCAATGACACGCGCGCCCAGCGCACGAGCAAGTTTGATGGCAAACAGCGCGACGCCGCCGGAACCTTGCGTGAGAACGGTATCACCTGGGTTAACGCCTTGCAGCGCGGACCAAGCGGTCACGGCCGAGCACGGAAGAGTCGCCGCTTCCTCGAAACTCAGATGCGCAGGCATGCGCGACAGCGCTTCTGCAGAGATGACACGGTGCGTCGAAAGCCAGCCGTCAACCGTAGTTGCGAACTGCGTCGGGCGGACGCGCAACGGGCCGCCAAACCACTGCGGATAAAACGAGTTGACGACATGGTCGCCAACTGCAAAGCGCGTCACGCCCTCGCCCACCGCAACGACCTCGCCCGCGGCATCGGAAAGCGGGATGACGCCCGGCTTCGACGGAAACGGGTAGCGCCCGTTCAAGACTGCGAGATCACGGGCATTAAGCGCGTTGGCATGAATGCGCACAGCCACCTCGCCCGGACCTGGGCCTTTGATAGATTCGACAACCCGGGAAAGGCTGGCAGGATCGCCCGGCGTCATTAGTCGGTAGGCTTCGGTTTCCAGGTTCGACATCTGCATGCACTCTTTTCAAGGGGCGGTTGATCAGCGCGCTGATCGCTTGATTCAGATATGACACGCGATATACTGTTTGATAATACGCCCTTATTTGATCAGGCTGTACTGTGGAACTTAACAATGAATCAGGTCGAACTGGACGGTTTGGCGATATTTCTCGCCGTTGCAGAACAGAAGGGCTTTCGCTCGGCTGCAAGGGAACTCGGTGTAACCCCCTCGGCCGTCAGCCAGGCTATACGGTCCCTTGAGCACCGCGTCGGCGCCCCTCTTCTGTCCCGCACCACGCGAAGTGTCAGCCTGACGGAAGCAGGCCAGCAACTGCTTGCCCATGCAAAGCCGGCCGCGGATATGTTCCAAGCTGGTCTCGATGCTGCCCGTGACCTTGGAGAGCAACCCAGTGGCCACTTACGCATCAATGCGCCGCGTCCGACGGTTTCCTTGCTCATCAATCAACTCCTCCCTGAATTTAGCCACGCCTTTCCGAAGATCAGTCTCGAACTCGTTGGTGAGGACGAATTGGTCGATATTGTCGATCAAGGCTTCGACGCCGGAATTCGTCTCGGACATACAATCGAGGTCGACATGGTGTCCACGTGGCTGACGCAGCCGCAGAAATATGTCGTCGTCGGCACACCGGACGTATTTGAGCGCTACGGGACGCCGACAAGACCTGCCGATCTGCAAAAGCTTCCAGCGATCCTTATGCGTCGCAATGGTCAGATTGCACACACTTGGGAATTTTCAAAAGACGAGCAAAGTCTGCGCGTCGGCGTCGACGGGCCACTTATTGTCAACGACTACGAAGCGAGTATTCGCGCAGCCCTGCGTGGCGTCGGTATTCTTTATATTGTCAGGTCACTCATCGCCGAGTTCTTGGAAAACGGCAGCCTCATCTCCGTTCTCGACCCCTTCTCAAGGCATGTCCCCGGTCTTAGCCTCTATTATCCGAGCCGCAGCCAGTCTCTTCCAAAGCTGCGGGCCTTTGTCGAGTTTGCGACCCGTCGCTTGCGACACGAGCTACCAACGGATGCGTTTTCAGCGAGGTTGCCGGCAAAACGTTGATACAGATAGCGGAGCGCCTAAGCGCGCCGGCTCTGGTTACTCCGCTACCGAAAATGCATAAAGCGGCTCAGCCCCGAGCGTGGCCGCCGCCCGAAGCCCCAGGGCCTCCGGAACGATCACGTCAATATAGTAGCGTGCGGCGCTGATTTTGGCAGGATAGAACGGATCCTGTGTAGCATCCTTCGGACCGACCGCCTTGGCGGCGCGCTCCTGTCGGGCCATCAACCAGGCTGCAGAAAGGACGGCAAACATCGTCAGGAACGAGTAGCTCCCGGCAAGCCGGTCGTTGGCAGCCGCCTCCAACATCCACTCGCCGATCGCTCTAACCTCGTTCAGAAGGGCAAGGATAAGAGGCTCGCTGGCGCAATCGGCTTCGATCTCGTCGAGCGCTGCGCGTAGCGCTTTGCCTTCATCGGCGAGGAGTTTTCGTCCAACGAGGTCCGCAGCTTGGACGCCGTTCGTGCCTTCGTAGATTGGCATGATACGGGCATCGCGATAGTGTTGGGCTGCACCGGTTTCTTCGATAAAACCCATACCGCCATGCACCTGAATACCTATGGAGGAAACCTCCACGCCGATATCCGAGCCATAAGCTTTTGCAAGAGGCGTCATCAGATTGAGCCGCGCCAGCGCAGAGCGGTCACCAAGGTGGGCGCGATCCACCTGCCCGGCGACATAGTAGACCAGCGCGCGGGCCGCCTGGGTCAGTGCGGTTGCTCGCAGCAACATGCGCCGAACGTCCGGATGCTCGCAAATCGCAACCGAGGTCGAACCGGACGAGCCATCGGCGCGCGGAGACTGGACGCGTTCCCGAGCATATGCCATCGCCTGCTGGCGGGCTCTTTCGGCAATCTGAACGCCTTCGGCACCAACATTGAGCCGCGCATTGTTCATCATCGTGAACATGACCTTGAGGCCACCGTTCTCTTCACCCAGCAACTCGCCGAAGCACTCGTCGTTGTCGCCAAACGACAGCACACAGGTCGGCGACACGCGAATGCCAAGTTTGTGCTCGATCGCCATGCAACGCAGGTCATTTCTACCGGCCGGACGGCCTAGGGCATCAAGATGGAACTTCGGTACGATGAAGACCGACAAGCCTTTCGAGCCGGCTGGCGCCTTTGGCAAACGCGCAAGGACCAGATGGACGATGTTATCGGTCAGATCATGCTCGCCAAATGAAATAAATATCTTCTGGCCGCGGATCTTGTAGCGACCGTCACCGGTGGGAGTTGCGGTCGCCGAAAGTGCGCCGACGTCCGTGCCGGCATGCGGCTCCGTCAGATTCATGGTGCCGGCCCACGTCCCGCTGACCAGCGAAGGCAGCCACCTTTGCTTCTGTCCGTCTGTGCCATGCGAGGCGATGGCTTCCACCGCACCCATCGTCAACATCGGGCCGAGCGCGAAGCCGATATTGGCCGTTCCAAGATCTTCCTGGACGGCGAACGCCAACGAGAAGGGTAATCCCTGGCCGCCGTACTCGCTTGGGCCGTTGACCGATCCCCAGCCATCCCGGACGAACGCCTCATAGGCCCTCCGGTAACCCGCAGGCATGGTCACCACGCCATCGTGCCAGACGGCGCCCTCGATATCGCCCAGGCGAAGGAGGGGTGCGAATTCTCCTTCCGCAAAAGCCGCTGCCCCGTCGATAATCGCATCGACCAAATCATGGCTAAGCTCGTCATGCGAACCGGCAGCGATCAGTTCGCCGATGTTCACAACATGCTCCAGCAGGAAACGTTGTTCCTTTGTCGGAATAGCAAATGTCATTTCAACTCGCTCGTAAAGAATTGGCGGCGCCGTGCGCCGCCGTAGAAGTTTAGCGGCCCTTCCAGACCGGTCGGCGCTTTTCGGAAAAGGCCTTTGGGCCTTCAGCGGCATCCTCGGATCTCAAAAGCTTGATCATCGCCGGATAATCCCACTCTTCGACCAGTGCTTTTGCAAGGTAAGGCGCCGTTGCCTTGTAGGCTGCATCCTTCGTCGCACGCACAGAAAGCGGGCTGCATTCAACGATCTGTTCTGCCCAGCGTTTTGCCGCGCCCAGGACATCGTCTGCGACAACTTCGTTGACGAAACCGAGCGACAGTCCCTCTGTGGCTGATACGCGCCGGCCGGTCAGAAGCATCCCCATCGCTCGCTTTAGGCCGATATCCAGCGCAAGGCGCTGGATGCCGCCAGCGAGTGCGGCCAATCCCACGCGCGGCTCGGGAAGTGCAAAAGCCGCCCGCTCGTGGGCAATGATAATATCGCAAGCCAGTGCGATCTCGAAGCCACCACCCATAGCGACGCCGTTGACTGCAGCAATGACGGGCTTGATCATATTGAAGCGAGCCGTGAGCCCTCCAAAGCCGTTCTTCGGCGTCTTGTCGAGCGAGATCTCCGGCACGAGCTTCAGGTCATTGCCCGCGCAGAAGGCCTTCTCGCCAGCACCTGTGATGATCGCGACCCACTGGTCGTCATCTTCCGAAAATCGATCGAAGACATCGCTGAGTTCGATATGTGCGTCATAGTGCAAGGCGTTGTGTGAGGCGACGCGGTCGATAGTAATGATCGTAACGTGCCCTTCGCGAACAACAGAGCAGTTTTGATAAGTCATGGGTGTTGTCCCTTGGAACTCTAGAGTCAGGCAAGAAGATTGCCGGGCAGCGGCTTAGAGGCGCTCGATGATCGTGACGTTCGCTGAGCCACCACCCTCGCACATGGTCTGCAGGCCATAGCGCTTGTTATGACGGTGCAAGGCATGAACGAGCGTTGCCATGAGCTTCGTTCCCGAGGAGCCGAGCGGGTGACCAAGCGCGATCGATCCGCCATGAATATTGAGCTTTTCCGGATCAGCCTTGAGCTCGTTCAGCCATGCAAGCGGCACGGGCGCAAACGCCTCGTTGACTTCATAGAGATCGATGTCATCGATTTTCATCCGCGCCTTTTCAAGCGCACGTCGCGTCCCAGGAATCGGATCTTCAAGCATGATGACGGGATCGCCAGCCTGTACATGCAGCTGATGAATCCGCGCCAGCGGCTTCAAACCGTGTTCCTTGACCGCACGCTCGCTGGCAACGAGCACTGCTGATGCACCATCAGCAATCTGGCTTGCATTGGCGGCACTGATCGCTCCGCCCTCGATCACCGGTTTGACCGATGAAATAGCCTCGAGCGAGGCATCGTACCGAATGCCTTCATCCCGAGTGTGAAGGCTTTTTTGTCCGTCTGCGGAAACGATTTCGATCGGGACAATCTCATTGTCGAACGCACCCTCTTGCACCGCCTTGGCTGCACGACGATGGCTAAGTAGGGCAAAGGCATCGAGCTCCGAGCGTGTTAGACCGTATTTCTTGACCATGAGCTCAGCGCCATGAAACTGGCTGAACTCCTTGACGCCGAAACGTTCGAGAATTCGATCCGACCACGGACCGCCGAGCCCTGCATCGATACCAAGCTTGGTTGCGCTGAGCATCGGTACGCGGGTCATGCTTTCGATACCCGAAGCGATGATCAGATCCTGGGTTCCGGACATGACTGCCTGGGCCGCAAAATGCAATGCTTGCTGAGATGACCCGCATTGCCTGTCGACGGTCGTGCCCGGGACGGTTTCGGGTAATTTGGAAGCGAAGATCGCATTGCGGGCGACCAGAAAGCTCTGCTGCCCGACCTGGGTGACGCATCCCATGATCACGTCTTCGATGGCTGCAGGGTCCACCCCCGTGCGATCGACGACGGCATTGAGGACCTGGCCTGCGAGGTCGGCCGGATGCCAGTTGGCAAGCGCACCCTTGCGACGGCCGCCAGCGGTGCGTACGGCTTCAACGATATAAGCTTGGCTCATAATATAAGTCCTTCTACCTTGCCGACTTACCGGGGCGCCATCCGAATGGCGCCGTCGAGACGGATCGTCTCACCGTTGAGGAAAGCATTTGCGATGATGGCACCAGCGAGATCTGCGAATTCCGTCGGCTCACCAAGGCGCGAAGGGAAAGGCACCTGCTTGCCAAGCGAGTCCAGAGCTTCTTTCGAGAGGCCTTCGAGAATTGGTGTCATGAACACGCCCGGAGCGATCGTGACAACGCGGATGAAATGGCCGGCGAGGTCACGGGCAAGCGGTAGTGTAAGGCCGACGATTCCGCCTTTCGAGGCGCTGTAAGAGCACTGTCCCATCTGACCGTCGAACGCGGCAACCGATGCGGTGTTGACGATAACGCCGCGTTCCTCACCGATGGGATCGGCCTTAGCAAGGGCAGCCGCAAACCTGGAAGCAACATTGTATGTTCCGATCAGATTGACCTCGATAACCCTGCGGAAGCCATCCAGTGGGTGCGGGGTGCCATCGCGCTGGATTGTCTTAGTCGGCGCGCCGATACCGGCACAATTGACGAGAACGCGCGCTACACCATGTGCAGCTTGGGCATCCGCCAAGGCTAGCGTGACTTCATCTTCCGAAGTCACGTTGACGCGCGCGAAGCGTCCGCCGAGCTCCTTGGCAAGAGCTTCTCCGCGCTCGGCGTTTAGATCGAAGATCGTGACTTTGGCACCGCCACGAGCAAGCATTCTTGCGGTTGCCTCGCCGAGGCCGGATGCCCCACCCGTGACGACCGCTGCAATCGACTGCAGTTGCATGAATTTCTCCTTCGCAAGAAAAAAAGACCGGCGGACAGGCCGGCAAACTCATCCGACAACCTTGGTGGGAGCGTCGATTGATCGATAGCAACGCCCCGACGCCCCGCTCTTTATTGGCCAGCGGCGCGTCAACCCTGTACGGACGGTTGTTCGGGAACGTTTCTCATCACTTGGCTCCTCCATCCAAGGCTTCAACGTGACATCAGAAAATCACAGCCTGGTGGCATTTGGCTAATTCATTTGGAGCGGTCGATATTCCGATGAGGAATACTTGGACCGGCCTCCGTCCAGAGCCTTTCCCGCCCGGAACGGAGGTACCGTCAATCATGCGCGTCGCTTGAATTTCTCGACCTGAGAGCTTGCGGCTGCACGGTCCAGCTGGAACCGAGATACGGTCTCAAGAAGCTGGGCAATCTCATGTCTGAGCGAAACACTTGCCGCCGTCGACTGTTCCGCCATCGCTGCGTTTCGCTGCGTGGCAATATCCATATGGCGAACGGTCGACATGATCTCTGAAAAGCCGATCGACTGCTCTTTGGACGATTGCGCGACGGCTGCAATATGTTCGTTCATCTGGGAAATAAAGTTGCCGATATTGGTCAGCGCATCGCCTACTTCGCGTACAAGGCGCACGCCATGCTCGACCTCGCTCGCGGAGTTTAAGATCAGTGTCTTTATTTCCTTTGCAGCCTTTGCGGATCTCTGCGCCAATTCGCGCACTTCTTGCGCCACGACTGCAAAGCCCTTGCCGGCATCACCTGCGCGGGCGGCTTCGACTCCGGCATTCAACGCCAGGAGATTGGTCTGAAATGCGATATCGTCGATCACTCCGATAATGTTTGAAATCTCTCGCGCGGAATTTTCGATTTTGCGCATGGCGCTTTCGGCTGTCGTGGCAATTTCGACCGACGAGCTCGCCTTGCCGTTGGCGTCATGCGCGACCTTTCGAACCTCTTCCAAACGCGTGTTGCTGTTGGCCGAACTTGCGTTGATCTCGTCCATCGCCGCGGCGGTCTCCTCTAGCGAGGCCGCCTGCTGTTCGGTACGTCGGGAGAGGTCGTCGATGCCGCTGCTAATCTCCACGCTTCCTCTATCGATGACGAGCACACTGTCCTTGATAAGACAGAGAGAGTTGCCGAGTTGAGCAACAGAATCGTTGAAATAATGCCGCAACTCTTCAAACCGGCTCGGGAGGGCATCGGTGATGCGCGTGTCGAGGCGCCCATCCGAGAGCGCTGCGAGCGCAACTTTCAGCGCTTCGATCGTAAGGCTGCTTTCCCTCGCATCCGCTGACGCTTTTTCTTCCAGTAGTTTTTGATCGTGCACGTCGACCAAAGAGCCAGCCGCGCGAACACCGGGTCCGTCGCGGTCAAAAACGCAGCCTCCGGTCGCGTGGAACCACCGATAAGTATCATCGGAAAGACGCATTCGGTAAGTAGCTCGGTAGCGGGTCTTGCCGGTGCGGTCTGCAATGGCTTTGCCCGTGGCCTCGAACAGATGAGCGACATCGTCGGGGTGAATTCGGCCGGTCCATGCTTCCATGGTGTTAGGAAAATCCACCTCACTTTCGAAACCGATCATCCTGCGGAACTCGGGCGACCATCGATACGTCGCCTCAGGCGCGCCGGGATCGCCGTCGGGGAAGTGAGCTTCCCAGAGCCCGATGCCGCTCGCTTCGAAAAGGATTTTGCGACTGGTCGCGGCGACTTGGTATCTTTCTTCGAGATCGCGAATCTGGTGAGCCTTGCTTCGCTCAAGAAAATGCATTGGATGTCCCCTGGTATATGGTGCTCAGATAAAGTCGCCGCCTGAACGCAAACCGCAGGTATAAAATCCCTCAAGGCGCTAAAAGACAGTGATTGGTTTGTCGGAATCTCAAGTCAAATTCCTTTTCCTCCACCAGCATTCCCAACGAGCATGATGATTGATTAACGGTTGGGAGCTGCGTTTTTCTTTGCCGCAGAGGTGCACATGAATTATAGTACGTAATAACAATTGTTATTCCGAACAGGAATGAGAATGCTCGATCCCCGCTTGTCGCATGTTGTCGCCGTCGCCCGCCATGGCTCTTTTACGGCCGCCGCAACAGCGGTCGGCGTAACCCAATCCGCGGTAACGAAAAGTGTCGCCGACCTTGAACGCCAGCTCGGCCACGAGTTATTTTTCCGATCGGCCAAAGGGGCGCTTCTGACCGAAAAGGGTCGCGACTTTGTGGATCGCGCCGAACGCATCCTTGAGGACGCGGCGCGCCTCTTTGACGGCACAACAGCAAGAGATGATCCGTTCGCAACGATCCTAAGAGTAGGCTTGTGCCCGGCGTCACTCGACTGGCTCCTGGTCGACGGGCTTGCGACCTTGCACCGGCAGCGGCCCGCGCTTCGGTTTGACGTTAGCGGCTCTAGTTTCGAGCGAATGATCCAGCAGCTCTTGAACGGCACCGTCGATGTTGCCGTTGGGTTCGACGCCGCCTTCGCCGATTGGGCGGAAGTCAAGCGTGTGCCCTTGGGGATACTGGAGACCGCTTTCTTCGTCCGAAAAGACCATCCCATTCTCGCAGTTCGCCGTCCAAAGAATGCCGATCTTGCAAAATACGAGATAATCGCTCCCTCGATCTCGAGGCCATACGTGTCGACGACCCGCGAGATCTTCGAGAGTCAGGGGCTTGATTGGAAGCGCCATGTCCACATGATCGATGCGTTTCCTATCGTGCAGCGCATGGTTTCCAAGTCAGACGCGGTGGCGGTGGTGTCGCGCTCTTACGCACGTACATCGGCATTCAAGAAGAATTTCGAGCTGGTTGAATTTGCCGATCCTTACCCCGGCGCAACAATCTGCGCTGCAACGAGGGGCAGGTCGGACCCATCCCAGGCGATCCGGGCTTTCATAGCGGTGTTGAGAACCTGTCTTGTGCGTCCCGAAAATGGACCGCTCGCCCCGTTGTCGCCGTGAAGACGTCGTTTGCTAAAATCCGCGCAGCTCGGCAACGTCATCGAACGGCCTGCGGCCCATTCGAACGTCGTTTATTGGCTTGCCACGTTCGGCATAGCCGAGCGCGATCCCTGCGGCTACCATGTGGCTCCGCGGCAGACTAAGATGACGCCGAACGGTGAAAGGCATAGCGGCCCAAGCCGCTTGCGCGCAGGTCGAGAGCCCCTTCTCATGGGCCGCGAGCAGCAGCGCATGTAGAAATAACCCAAGATCCATCCACTGCCCGATCTCGTGGCTTCTGTCGATTGACAAGATCATACCGACCGGAGCCCCGAAGAAGTCGAAGTTTCGCGCAAAAGAGATTGGTCGTGCCGGGCTTGCTATCGTGACTTGGTCCGATCGATTCATGAAGCGCTTCGACACATTGGCGCCGTCTCAAGTCGTATTCCTCCTTGAGGGGCTGCGCGTGGAGCTCATATTCGGCCCCCTCGCCTGTCGGGTTTTCCTCAATGCTGCGCTTCGTCTTGAGCCTGAACGCGTCGAGGTCGCGTCCGGTCATGACGGTCAATTTCCATGGTTGCATGTTGCCGCTCGAGGGCGAACGGAGAGCGAGTTCCACAATGGCGCGCAGATCGCTCTCAACGACAGCGTGATCACTATATGCGCGAATGAACGCCTTTGCATCAACGCGTCGCTAACTGTCGTCATATCCCTGTTCCCATCTTCGTGGCGATGATCGCTGCTCCCACACCGCAATCTGCACTGGCCCGGGAAGATCAGCGGCATCTTCCAGAAGCGCTCCAAGCTCGAATCCTACGGTTGAACATCGGTCACCCGATCACACGCAGGATGAATAGGGACTGCAGGACGAGTGAAAGGCCGTCCTGCCCAATTTTGCTTGGCCTAGCGTCCCGCCGCCAGGCGTTCCTGGGACGCTTCATCACGCAAGGTGCGCCGAAGGACCTTACCTGTTGCCGTCATTGGCAGTGCGTCGACGAAACGAATTTCTCTTGGATATTCGTGTTTGGCCAATCTGTCGCGCACTGACAATCTGATTTCTTCAGCAAGCTCCGGGCTCCCCTTCCGCCCAGCGCCCAAGACGACATAGGCTCGGATGGTTTCGGTCTTGGTATCGTCTGGGACGCCGATGACCGCTGCGATGCTGACCGCCGGATGCCTCACGATGGCATCTTCGATCTCAGTCGGTCCAATTCGATATCCTGAGCTAGTGATGACGTCGTCACCGCGCCCTCGGAACCAGAAAAAGCCCTCGTCGTCCTTGCTTGCCAGATCGCCAGTGTAGAGCCAATCGCCTCGAAGCTTCTCTGCGGTCGCCGCGGGGTTGTTCCAGTATTCCAGCATCATCTGAGGTACGCCGCGGCGAATGCAGAGGTTGCCGGTCGTACCCGGCGGAAGCATATTGCCATCGTCGTCGAGAATGGCAGCTTCCGAGCCCGGAAGCGATACACCCAGTGACCCGATGCGGGCGTGATTGAAGCTTGCACAGTTGGCGAGCACCGGATTCACTTCGGTCTGACCAAAGCCCTCGTTGATTGTGACGCCGAACATGTCGTTCATTTCAGCCAAAAGATCACGTCCAACCGCTTCACTGCCGGCGATGATACTGCGAAGTTTCACCCCATATGCCGAGACAAGCTCTTTATGCGGGCGCAGAAGCTTCAGCATCGTCGGTGTCAAAAACGCGTTACGGACGCCGTGGCTGCCAACCATTCTCAATGTGAGTTCAGGGTCGAAGCCAACCATGGGAAAGCTCAGCAACGGCTTTCCGTGGAACCATGCCATGATTGCAACATCCATCAGGCCCCCGAGCCACGCCCAATCGGCGCAAGACCACATCAGGTCTCCCTGTTGAGGAAAGAGGTCGTAAAGAAGCTCAAACCCCGGAGAATGTCCGATCATCAGCCGGTGCGCGTGCAGGGTGCCCTTCGGCCAGCCTGTCGTGCCGGAAGTGTAGTTCAGCATCGCCGGCGTATCAGGTGTTAGACGGAGCGTGTCGAAGTGATCCGACGCACGCTCAATCGTCTCATAGAAGGGGACGACCCCATCCGGACCTGAACCATCGATCACAAAAACATATCGAAGCGAGGGAACTGACTCCTTTGCCTCAAGCACCTTGGCTAGATTGGTGCTGTCGGTAACAACGGCCTTCGCCCCACTGTCGCGTAGACGATATTCAAGGCCATCGACGCCAAAAAGGATGGATGTCGGGAGTGAGATGAAACCGGCTTTCCAACAGGCAACATGCGTGATCAGCGTCACCGGATCTTGTGGCAGATAGGCCATGACCCGGTCGCCGCGGCTCAACCCAAGCGCTGACAGGGTATTGGCAAACCTGTTCGAAAGGCGCTGGATGTCGCGGAACGTGTACTGTCGTACGGTTCCGCCTACATCGTGTATCAGCGCCAATTTCGAAGGATCCTCCGCGTGCCGGTCGCAGACGTCATAGGCCATGTTGTAGGATGCTGGAATATTCCAACGAAAATTCGACATCAGTTCGTCAAACGTCGAACTGGCTGGAAGCAAGCTTGTCATCTGATCCTCCCTCTCAGACAAGTTTTAGGTTCGCCAGCGAGTGACGACCTGCAAGCACGGCGCTACGCCGCGTTAATCGAAATATCGCCGATCAGTTCTCCAGCCGGCGTCAATACAGTGATGACTGGCCTCACCTGAGCTTGGCGTCGGGCCAGCCGGCCCGATCAAAAACCACGCAGCTCGACAATCTCGGATAGTGGTATGCGGCCCATATTGACACGGTTGATGGGATGCTCGGTGTCCGCGTAGCCAAGAGCCAGTCCCGCAACAACCATGTGCGTATCGGGCAAATCGAGATGCTGGCGGATCACGCGAGGCATCGCGGCCCAAGCAGCCTGGGCACATGTCGCCAAGCCGCGTTCATGCGCCGCGAGCAACAAGGTCTGGAAAAAGAAACCCAGATCCATCCACTGCCCGACCTCGTGAGACCGATCGATGGACAAAACCATGCCAACCGGTGCACCGAAGAAATCGAAGTTGCGTCCGAACTGCTGCAGACGCCCTGCCCGGTCCTCGCGCGGAAGACCGATGCTGGCATACATGTCCTCGGCGCACTTCCGGCGGCGCAGGTCATATTCATCTTTCAGGGGCTGGGCATAGATATTGTACTCAGCGCCCTCTCCTTTCGGATTCACGATGAGGCTTTCGGCAGCTTTTGCTTTGAAGGCCGCGAGATCTCCACCCGTCATTACGGTGATTTTCCATGGCTGCATGTTGCTGCTGGAGGGGGCGTGGCGAGCCAACTCAAGGACGGCGCGCACTTCGCTTTCTGGGACGGCGCGGTCGCTGTAGGCGCGTGTAGAGCGCCGGCCCATCACAGCTTCGCTAACGGTTGTCATTTCACTTCTCCATAGTTTAAATTCTTAGCCGACGAGACGCTGATGGCCCGCCCAGAAGCCGCCGCGGATTGTCTTCTTGTCGATCTTGCCAGCGCTCGTAACCGGTAGGTTCTCAACAAACTCGATCCGTTTCGGCGCATAGGTTGAACCCTTGCGCGCTTTCACAAGTGCAATGAGCTCATCGCGTGAAACGCTTGCTCCCGGACGGGTAACGATTACAGCCGTCACCGCTTCGCCCCAAGTCGGATCAGGCGCGCCGACGACCGCGCACATGGCAACGGCTGGGTGGGAACCGAGGACATCCTCGACTTCGCGGGGATAGACGTTGAAGCCGCCGGAAACGATAAGGTCTTTCTTCCGGTCCATGATGAAAAGGTAACCGCGCTCGTCGCGACGCGCGATGTCACCCGTCCTGATCCAACCGTCGCGGACCGCGACGGCAGTGTCCTCGGGCCGATTCCAATAACATTCCATTGCGTGGCGTGCCCGCGCGCAAATCTCGCCGCTCTCGCCGACAGCGACTTCCTGCCCGTCGTCGTCAAGAATTTTGACGTCGCACATCCGGGTCGGAAATCCACATGACGCCAGCAGTTCGGGCCGGGCCGGATCGTGATCGTCCTTGGGCAGGTAGGCAATCGGACTGATCTCCGTCTGTCCGTAGAGCTGACAGAAGACCTTGCCGAAAACCTGCGCGCCTTGTGCGAGCCGGTCTGGAGTGATCGGGCTGGCGCCATAAATCAACGTTTCCAGCGAGGAGACGTCGGTTTTTGCCAAGGCTGGCTCGTCGAGGAGCCGGTAGATCATCGTCGGCACCAGCATAGTCATGCTGATACGCTGTCGCTCGATTGCCGCAAGCACGGCGCCAGGGTCAAAACCGGCCATCATATGCACGGTGCCGCCAAGGACCAGCGTCGGATAGATCTTGAGGCCCCCGAGATGGCTGATCGGTGCGACGATCAGAGTACGCGACCGAAGTGGGATCTCGTAGTCGAGCAGGATTGCTTCGGTCTTGGCGGAATACTGTGAGTGACGACGCAACACGCCCTTGCCACGACCCGTCGTTCCCCCTGTGTAGTTCAGAGCGGCGAAATCGTCCGGTCGGGCAAAATCCACCGCAGTTGCGGTTCCGGCACTTTCCACCGCTGCGCGCAGGTTAACGCCATAATCGGCGCTTTCCCAAGTCAGGACCTTAACGTGCGGAAGGGCAGCAGCAAGTTCACCGCCGCGCTGGCGAAACGTCAGCGTATCGACAACAAGGATCTCCGCGTTGCAATCGGCCATCTGGTCCAGATGCTCGGGCAAGGCGTTGAGCGGCGGAAGCCAGGTAATCGTAAAGCGGCAAAGTTGCGCAGCTACTGTGGTCAGGAAAACCTCGGTACGGTTGGCCGTCAGGAATGCAACGCGCGTTCCCGACTGCCCAAGGGGAAGCAGAACGCTCTGGATGCGTCCAATCAGTTCGGCCGCACCAGCGTAGGTGAAAACCGCACTACCCTCTTGAAACGCAATTCGATCCGGATATCGAGAAAGTGCGCGCAAATACTGCGTGCCGACAGTCGCGGGGCTGTAAAGGTTCGCGTTCATTTTTTCCTCCTCCCTCATGCACCCGCACGCATATGGTTCCCGCCATAGTCGCCCGGGGTAGTGCATTCCGCCGCCTGTCGAACCCGTCAACAGCAGGCGCTGGAGTGTAAGACTGTCGAATTTCAGCACCTGCGTCTAATTCATTTACCCCCACCATTATTCCATTTTGGAATGCGCGTTGTCGTGGCGCTGTTCCCTGCAAGCGGCTTCCAGAATATCGCGCATCGACTCGAGCAGGTCGGTCACCGGTTCTTGGCTTGTCAGACTGAGCGACAGTCGGTTCCCGAGCGTGGCGGCACCGATAACCTGCTCCCCGGGCGATCCGGTCAGAATGAATGGTCCTGAAATGCTTTTCAGCCGCAGCGCTCCATAATTTCTCGGAATGTCGATCACGCCGAGGTTGGTAACCATGCCGTCGGACGCCAGATTCTGCTGCATGAAGGCGCCCACGGTTGCACTATCCGGCTTCATTGCGATCAATTGACCGATTCCCGAAAGAGCCCGCTTCGCAACGTCAGCCCCGCGCCAACTGCCGAGATCGTTTCCGATGGCGCGGCAGAGCCTCCAAAAGTCCTGCTGGCTGTCCTTGCCTGCCTTTATCACCCCGACGATAATCGACAGAACGCAATCATCAACGAAGCCAGCGCCAGCGCGGGTATTGACGGGAGACAGGATTGCCGCCGGCCTCTCCTGCCAGCTGCCGGCCGAATGCCCGGCCCAGACCAGGGCGCCGATGAGAACTGCCTGTACCGTGCAGCCTTCCCGGCGTGCTACCTCCGGCAAAAGCGAGGTCAGCTTTTCGCTCAGGGTCAGGACACGAACCTGCGGGGGAAGCTCGCGGCGCAAAGCACGAACTGACCGCTTCGCCCAGCCTGTCTGCTGCAAAGAAGATAGCGATACCGCCGAGATCCCAAACCGCTGTTCCTGTGCCGTGGCGGCCGCCATCGGTTCAAGTTTACCGCCGGAAATCGCGGTCAGCAGATCGCGCAGTACAAATACGGCCGACAGTCCATCCGCAACGGCGTGGTGAGCAGCGAAGATCACATGCGTCTTGCCGCTGCCAACCACGATACTGGCGCGGGCGAGCGGACTGCATTCGGGATCGAAAGGTGTCTGGACCTGCCGGGCCACTTCTTCGAAGATGCTCGACGAATCGTTATCGATGACAGCTCTCACAGGCATCCTCTTATCCGGCGCTGGTTTGAACACCGGGCCGGCCGGATCGCTGTCGTCAATCGACACCGAAAGGTTTGGATGCCTACGCTGGATCGCATAAAAAGCGCGCTGCCAGTCCTCGACAGGCGCGGTACCATCGATTTCGGCGGTGACGACGAAATGAAATGGTGTCGCTCCGTCATACAGCCAGAAAAGTTCTTCCAGATAGCCCAGTGCTCGCGCGGATGATGGCGACTTGGCATCGATCATAGTTCGGCGTCCTCGGTAAATTTTCATTTTTATGACACGGCGACAAGCTGCTCGCGCGCCCTAGGCTTTCACGAAAGCCTCACGCTGATAATCAGCTCAAATTTTTCCAGCCTGTTCAGTCTGGCTTAACAATGACATTCATCTCGCAACTGCGAAATTACACTTGACATAGCGAGGTGACCGGTCATTTTATTACGTCATGCCTCGTCCTTCGAACCCCACCGTCCGGTTGCGCCTCCTGGAAAGCGGCGCCAAGCTTATCCACCGCGTCGGCTTCAATGCCTGCGGTGTTCAGGACATCACCGCCGAGGCGGGGGTTCCAAAAGGCTCATTTTACAATTACTTCGAAAGCAAGGAAGCTTTCGCCGCTGCGATCCTCGATGAGTACTGGGTGATGGTGGAAGAAAGCTTCGTCATAAGTCTCGACGATCGAAGCATGCCCGCCCTTTCGCGGGTCGAGAAGCATTTCGCATATCTCGTCGAGTTCCACGCCCGGCAGAATTTCGAGCTCGGATGCCTGATTGCAAATCTTGCCCTGGAATTGTCTTCGCAAAGCGAGGCTGTGCGGGCAAAACTTAAAACCCTTCTGCGGCTATGGACCGATCGGCTTGCCAGCTGTCTGGTCGAAGCAAAGGAGGAGGGAGAACTTTCAAATGCTGGCAAACCGCAGGAACTCGCTGCGGCTCTCATTGAAGCATTTGAGGGCGCTGTGATGGTCGCCAAGGTCGAGCATGGCCCGCGAGCATTGCAACGATTTGAGGGCCTCATCATACCGGGCCTTCTGCAGTAAACGGCTGGATCATTAATAGATGACCAGTCACTTTTTAATGTGCGAAACAAAAAGGGGAATGCCATGACCAATCGCAATGAAATCTATGCCGATCCGATCAACCCCGTGCTGCCAGCGAGCACCTTCGAACTTGATCTGAAAGCGGCCGCTCTTGTCGTTATCGATCCTCAGAACGACTTTCTCCATCCTGAGGGCGTTAGCTGGCCGTTCTTCGGGGAATCGATCACTGAAAATGGCACGGTCAGCCATATCGGCCAGCTCTTCGACGCTGCAAAAGCGGCCGGCATCTTAGTCGCGGTGTCTCCGCATTTCTACTATCCCTGCGATCACCACTGGAACTTCGGCGGACCGCTCGAAAAGACGATGCATTCCATCAATATGTTCGGTCGAAAGGGTCAATTTACACTCGAGGAGTTCGAAGGTTCCGGAGCGGATTTTCTGGAGGAATACAAAAAGTATATCTTCGACGGGAAGACGATCATTGCTTCGCCACACAAGGTCTACGGACCCGAAACCAACGATCTCATTCTTCAATTGCGCAAACAGGGCGTTTCCCAGGTCCTGCTCGCCGGCATGGCTGCAAATCTGTGCATCGAAGCCCATCTACGGGAATTGATCGAGCAAGGCTTCGAAGTTGTGGTCATTCGTGACGCCACGGCAGGTCCCCGAGTGCCCGAGGGAGACGGATATTTGGCAGCTCTTGTCAACTTCCGATTCCTCGCTCACGCCATGTGGACGACGGCAGACGCCGTCGCCAAGCTGAAGGGCTAAGCTTCAACGTCTTTGGCTGCCGCGACACCGTTGCAGTCAGATATCCAGAAAAAAGGGAACAACATGAAACGCGAAGAACTGAGCGAAAAAATACTCGACATCAAACGCGAGCGCGGATGGTCTTGGAAGTACATCACCGGCGAGATCGGTGGGGTTTCAGAAGTCTTGATCGTTGGTGCACTGCTTGGACAAATGAAGCTGGTCAAGCCGCTCGCTAGAAAGGCCGCAGAGCTTTTCGGTCTGTCGGAAAACGAAGAACGCATGCTCAATGAGGTACCGTATCGCGGCACATCGATGCCGCCGACCGACCCTCTGATCTACCGCTTCTATGAAATGGTAATGGTCAACGGGCCGGCCTGGAAAGCGCTGATCGAAGAAGAGTTCGGAGACGGGATCATGTCGGCGATCGACTTCGACATCACGTTCGAGCGCGAACCCAATCCGAAAGGTGACCGTGTTCGCATTGGCATGTCTGGCAAGTTCCTGCCCTACCGCTACTATGGCAACGAACAAGCTATCCAAGAATACGGCTACAAGGAAACCGTCTGAGCGACATCATCGCTTTCTTGCAAAGCGGCATCTTGTGCTGGGATTGCGGAATGCGATCGCCTGAATTCGGACGGCGGCGCTCATGCGTCGCCGTCGTCGATCGGGAGGCAAGCACTGCGAAATGCCTTTCCAACGTCAGTCTCGGTTGCCGGATTGTAGACCAATGCGAGACCGATCTCCAACGCCTTCGAGCGCCCGCTTAATGGCACAAAACTGATCTTATCCTGCTGGATTTGCGAGTACAAGGTGGGAACCAGGGCCACGCCCATTCCCGCAGCGACCAGACTGATCGCCGCCTGGATTTGCGTAGCCTCGTGGATGATTTTCGGAGCAAAGCCCGATGCCTGGCAAGCATTGGACACTGCGAAGTGGATTCCGGTCGAAACGGTCGGCGAATACGAGATGAATTGATCGTTGGCCAGTTCGCGGAGACCAATCGATGCGCGTTTCGCCAGTTTATGATCGACGGGCAGAGCGGCGATAAACCGGTCTTCCTCGATCGCAACGGAAACGACTTCGTAGCGTCCTATTATCGGCGTGCGCACCAGCCCGAGATCGAGCTCGCCCCGTTCAACCTCCTCGATGATCTTATTCGAGGGAAACTCCCTTATGGTCACCTCGACATTGGGAAAGAGGCCTCGAAACTGAGGAACCATCCGCGGGATAAGTGATAGCGTCGCCGACCCCACCGATCCGATCCGAAGCGTACCGTGAACACCGCCGACTGCTTCCAAAGCGAGGCGCTTGGCGCGGTCAAGGTGCATCAGAGCCTTACGCACATCCGCAAGCGCCGCCGATCCTGCCTCCGTCAATTTGACCGAACGGGTCGAACGGTCGAAGAGCGCTGTCCCGAATTCTTCCTCCAACTTCCGGATCGATACCGACAGAGGTGGCTGTGAAATATGCAGGATGTCGGCGGCTCTACGAAAGCTGAGCGTTTCTGCCAAAATGGCGAACTGGCGAAGTTGACGGACGTTCATAATTGATAGCCAATACACTATCAATGTCGCCTAAATCAATATTGGATGTGAAATTTTCGAGCTCTTATCATTGCGTGACGATCGCATGACAGGGAGGAGCGCTCGATGACCGAACGCGTAATTTTACTTGGTCAAGGCTACTACTGGGAGGATTTGGCCGTCGGGCAGACGTTCAAATCGCTTCGCCGGACCATCACCGAAGCTGATCTCATCAGCTTCATAGGCTGTACTGGCCAGACCGAAATTCTTTTCATTGATGCAGATTTTGACGGTGCCATCAAAGGCCGCGGGCGCCCGGTTCCCGCGTCGCTGACATATTGCATCATTGAAGGCCTGCTGATGCAGACGCTGCTGCAAAATGCCGGACTTGCGCTGCTTGAAGTATCCCTGAAAGTCTTGAAGCCGGTGTCGGTGTCGGACTCTGTTCATGCGCTCGTTTCGATCACCGATGTCCGCCCGACGTCCAAGTCGGGGCGCGCGGTTGTCGCATCGAAAGTCGCGGTTATCAATCAGAACAATGAAACCGTCATCGAATACGACGTGAAGCGCCTGATTGCCGGCCGGCCGGCGATGGCGGAGTAATTTCGATGGAAGCGTTCAACTATGCAGCGATTCCGGCGCATTACGATGAATTGCGCGCCGATGTTCGATCCTTCCTGCAAGGCAAGCTCGATCACATGTCCATGGAGTCGCGCGCCCACAGCTGGCAAGGCTTCGATGCCGGGTTCAGCCGTGAACTGGCGGCGCGCGGGTGGGTCGGACTGACACTCCCGGCCGCTTACGGCGGTGCCGATCTCGACGCATTTGCACGGTTCGTCGTCGTCGAGGAACTGCTCGCCGCAGGCGCGCCCGTCGCCGCCCACTGGATTGCTGACCGCCAAAGCGGTCCCCTTATCCTCCGCTATGGCACCGAGCAGCAGAAGAAGTACTACCTCCCGAAAATCTGCAAAGCCGAGGCCTTCTTCTGTATCGGCATGAGCGAGCCCAATTCCGGATCTGATCTTGCCAGCGTGCGCACCCGTGCCGAGCGGACGCCGACCGGCTGGACGTTGAATGGGCAAAAAATCTGGACCACCTACGCACATGAATGCCAGTACATGATCGCCTTGGTGCGCACGTCAGGCAGCGCCGAGGACCGTCATCGTGGTCTCTCGCAGGTCATCGTCGACCTCAAGGCGCCCGGGGTGGAGATAAGGCCGATCCGGGATCTCACGGGTGCCGAACATTTCTCCGAAGTGTTCTTCAACAATGTCGAGCTCTCGGCCGATGCACTGATCGGCACGGAAGGGGACGGTTGGAAGCAGGTGACCGCCGAACTTGCCTTCGAGCGCTCCGGACCAGAGCGCATCTATTCGAGCATCGTGCTTCTCGACGGCTGGATCGACAGTCTTCGCGATCAGGTCTCGGCCGATGCCTTGCCGGTGCTGGGGAGCCTGATCACCGAGGTCTCGACACTGCGCGCAATGTCGATTGCCGTCACGGCCAAGCTTGCTGCCGGCGAGAGCCCGGTTGTGGAAGCCGCCCTGGTCAAGGATCTCGGAACGACATTCGAACAACGTATCCCGACCGTTGTTGCAGGCGCGTTGAGCACGCCGCGCTGCGCTGCACCCGCCGATTTAAAACGCACGGCGTCCTACGTCTCCCAGATATCGCCCGCCTTTTCCCTAAGGGGCGGAACGCGCGAAATTCTCCGCGGCATGATCGCACGCGGCCTTGGACTGCGATAGGAGCCGGATCGTGACCATCGACACTTTCATCACCGACGCCTTTGTCGATTGGCTAAGCAGCGAACTTTCGCTAGCTGATGTCCGCAGTCTTGAGCATGGCAAATCATCCTCGACCATGTGGAGCAAAGTCGAAGAGAGCGGTTTTGCCGATCTTCTCTTGCCAGAATCCGACGGCGGTGCTCAGGCAAATCTCGCAACTGCCGGCGAATTGATCTTCCAGTGCGGCCGCCACGCATTGCCCCTGCCCTTGGCCACGACCTTGTTCGTGCGCGCGGCAGTCGGGGCGGGATCGTGCCCGCGCGGGCCGATATCGATCGGACTTGCGGAATACAACCGAGCCGGTGGCATCCTCTGCCGCGACGTCCCCTTTGCACTCACATCGGACTGGATCCTCGCAGTTCAGGAGGATGGCGCAGCACTTTTGTTGCCAAAAACATCCGGACAGACCGCCGAATCCGGAATTCCCGGCAGCTTGATCGCCGATGTGACCTGGACGGATAAGGCTGGCGCCGTCGCGGTTTCCGACACGTACGACTGGCTTGCCGTCGGTGCGGCAGTGTTTGCGGCCCTGATCGCAGGAAGCGCGAGCAAGGTTCTCGAGCTTTCGCTGAAATATGCCGAAGAACGCAAGCAATTCGGCAAGCCGATCGCTTCTTTCCAAGCCATTCAGCAACAGTTGGCCGTCCTTGCCGAAGACGTATTCGCCGTTCGCATGGCGGCGCAGCAGGCCTTTGCTGGCGAAACGTTCACCTTGATCCGGTCCGCAATCGCGAAATCCAGGGCAAGCAGCGCTGCGCCTTCGATCAATGCGATCGGCCACATGGTGCATGGAGCGATCGGGATCACCGAGGAATTCGACCTGCAGCTTTACACGCGCCGTCTTGCAGAATGGCGCTCAAGCTTCGCTGGGGAGACGTACTGGAATCAAATCATCGCCACGGACCTGCTCGCGAGCCAAGGGGACACACTGCAATACCTGAGGTCCATATCGCAACCTTAAGTGTTCGCTTCCTGAGGAGTGGAAGCCAACTGGGAGAAAAGAAATGCTCAATGAAACTGCGGAAGCATATCAAAGCCGAGGGGCAACGGCCACTCGGCCCGACGTCTGGAAAGCGGTGTTCGCCGGCAGCGTCGGAAACGCCATCGAATGGTTTGACTGGTCCGTCTATGCCGCGTTCTCGCTGTACTTCGGACCAAAATTCTTCCCTTCTTCGGATCCGACAAGCTCGCTGCTTGCAACCTTCGCGGTTTTCGCGGTCGGTTTCGGGATGCGCCCGGTCGGTGCGCTTATCCTCGGGATGTATGCCGACCGAATTGGCCGCAGAGCAGCGCTTGTTCTGACAGTTGGCATGATGGCAGTGCCGTCTCTCGTCATCGGTCTGTTGCCGACCTACGAGACGATCGGGCTTGCAGCACCCATCATTCTCGTCCTTGCCCGCCTTGTCCAAGGACTGGCCGTGGGCGGTGAGTACGGTGCGGCCGCAACCTTCATTGCAGAAAGCGCGCCGGCCGAAAGGCGCGGCTTCTTCTCCGGCTACATGTTCCTGACGCTTGCTCTTGGAACACTGCTTGCCTCGGGATTTGCGTGGCTCCTGACACGCTCTCTGGATCCGGCAGAATTGAGCGAATGGGGCTGGCGCATCCCGTTTATCGTCGGGGGCGTGGCTGGCTTGGTCGCCATCTGGCTGCGCCGCGGCATGAAAGAAACCAAGGCCTTCTCGTCAAACGCAAAGCCGGTCGGTCAAATGACGAGACTGAGAATTCTGTTGCGCGACCATCCGGGCGCTTTCCGCCGAATGGTTGGCATCACCATCCTTGGCGCCACGGCCTTCTACTTCTTCGTGACCTATCTGCCGATCTTTGCGATCCACAGGGGTGCAAGCGCCCCCGTTGCCTACGGAGCCAACGCCCTTGCTCTGATCGTCTACATGATCTGCCAGCCACTCTTTGGCGCCATGTCGGACCGCTTCGGAAGGCGCCCGCAGTTGATCGCTTTTGCGCTTTTCTACCTGTTGTTTGCCTACATCGTCGTCCAAACGATGAATACGACATTCAGCTCCATTCTCGTCGTCGAACTTTTCGGCATGCTTCTCTATGGCCTGTATTCTTCGATCGCTCCGGCGATCAAGTCGGAGATTTTCGGCACTGAAGTTCGCGCGATCGGCGTCGGCCTTCCCTACAACCTTGTTGTGGCGATCTTCGGGGGCACAACGCCCTACCTCATCACCCTTCTCGAATCCTATCACCGGGAAGATCTCTACTTTGTCTATCTCGGCGTGCTCTCCGTTATCGGTTTGATCACGTACATCCGCATGCCGGAAACCCGGGGCAAGTCTCTCAATGACTAAGATCGAAAACATTTCAAATAGCGGCGACCTTGGGATAGGCGCCCTCCAAGGTATCCGTGTTCTCGAC
Source organism: Martinezella sp. CNPSo 3890 (assembly GCF_057784455.1). Taxonomy (NCBI): domain Bacteria; kingdom Pseudomonadati; phylum Pseudomonadota; class Alphaproteobacteria; order Hyphomicrobiales; family Rhizobiaceae; genus Martinezella; species Martinezella sp. CNPSo 3890. Next base: position 99,501 of record NZ_JBXSOR010000013.1, read on the forward strand.
CTGTCGCGCGTCCTCGCCGCCCCGTGGGCAACCCAGATCCTCGGCGATCTCGGCGCCGAGGTTATCAAGGTGGAAAACCCGCAACAGCGCGACGACACGCGCACATGGGGGCCTCCCTTCTTCCCGGGGGAATCCGAGCCATGGGACGCTGCATATTATTTTTGCGCAAATCGCAACAAGAAGGCGATCGCCATCGATTTTTCGAAGCAGGAGGGCGCCGACATCGTTCGGCGCCTGGCGGAACGCGCTGACGTCGTCGTCGAGAACTTCAAGGTCGGCACTCTCAAGAAATACGGCCTCGACTATGCGAGCCTCAGCAAGATCAATCCGAGGCTGATTTTCTGCTCCGTCACGGGCTTCGGTCAGTCCGGACCATACGCCGACAAGGGCGGCTACGATTTCCTGGTCCAGGGCATGAGTGGGCTGATGAGCGTCATCGGGCGGCCGGACGGCGAACCCGGCTTTGGCCCGCTCAAGGTCGGAATTCCGATCAGTGATCTGGCCTGCGGACTTTACGCCTGCATCTCGATTCTGGCCGCCCTCAACCATCGTAACGCGACAGGAAAGGGCCAGGCTATCGATTGTGCGCTCCTCGATTGCCAGGTCGCGTTGCTGTCCAACCAGGCCGTCAATTACTTTGCGTCTGGAGCGGTCCCGCGACGCCTCGGCAACGCTCATCCGAACGTAGTCCCCTACCGCGATTTTGCGACCAAAGACGATTTCATCCTTGTTGCATGCGGCAATGACCGCCAGTTCCTCTCTCTTTGTGAGCTTCTTGGCCGCAGCGATCTCGCCGGCGATGCGCGCTACGCCACGAATGCCGGGCGCAACACCCACCGTCGCGAGTTGGAACTTGCGCTGGCCCATGAGATCGCAAACTGGACAGCACACGACCTGCTCGCGGCCATGGCCAAACAGGGTATTCCAGGTGGCCCGGTAAACACCATCGATCAGGTCTTTGAAGATCCGCAGGTCAAATATCGCGAACTTGTCCAGACGCTCAGCCGTGCGGATGGCGCAACCTGCCGGACGGTGGGGTTCCCGGTCAAATTGTCCGAAACGCCGGCCTCATATCACTCGGCACCGCCGCAATTCGCGCAAGACACGGTCGAGGTTCTCCACGAGGCGCTCTCGTTGCAACAGTCAGACATCGACATGCTTGAGGCCAAAGGCGCGCTCAGGACGGCTGCCAGACGATCGACTGTTGCGGCCTGAAGAGAGGAACCCAAATGGGCGTCGATAAAACCATCATGCGTGCCGTGGGGTCGATCCATCGAGATCCGGAAGCAGGCGAAAACGCGCTCGTCGATCTCAACTTGCCCGTTCCTAGCGTCAGCGGTCACGATGTGCTTGTCCGGATCAAGGCGATCTCCGTCAATCCGCTCGACGTGCGCTTGGCCGGGCGGCAGTCGGCGTCACGCGACAACCCACGGATCCTTGGCTGGGATGCGAGTGGAACGATCGCCGATGTCGGCGAGGAAGTCTCGGGATTTGCCGTCGACGACGAGGTGTTCTACGCCGGCGATATTCGAAGGCCTGGCGCCAATGCCGAATATCAGGTCGTGGATTCGCGCCTCATCGTGCGCAAACCGGCCGGCATGAGCTTCGCAACCGCCGCAAGCTTGCCGCTCGCCGGCCTGACCGCCTGGCAGATGCTGTTTGATCATTTCTCGTTGAATGAACAGTTCAACGGAACGCTCCTGATATTCGGCGGAAGCGGCGGTGTCGCATCACTCGCCGTGATGCTTGCGCGCAACTTCACGTCGGCAACGATCATCGGTACGTCGGGACGAGCCGAAAGCCGCGAATGGCTTAACCGCCTTGGCGCACATCTTGTGATTTCCCATCGCGAACCTTTACGGCCCCAGTTGGAGGCGCACGGCCATCGCGGCGTGGATCTCGCATTTTCGATGCATACCGGGGTCGACCAGGTGAAATGGCTCATCGACGCCGTCGCCCCGATGGGATCGATCGGGTTCATCGACGCCGCGAGCAGTATCGAGCTCGCAAGTTTGCGGGACAAAAGCCTCACGCTCCACGCGGAGAGCGTCTGGACATCGATTATCCATGGCTCGCCCGCGGCAGCCGGCCATGTGACAGTCCTGGAAAAGATGGTCGAGCTCTTTGAGCAAGGTCGCCTGACAGATCCTGTCACCACACGCCTAGAAGGGCTCTCGGCCGACGTGATCCGAAAGGCGCATCGAGCGCTCGCCGGCGGACACATGGTCGGAAAGCTCGTCGTCGAGTTCTGATCAGTTCTTCACCCGACGGCCCGGTGTTGGGTTCGGTTGGGATTAAAATATGGAGTAATGCGATGCTTCCCCTGGAAGGAATTAAAATCGTCGATTTGACGACCGTGATTTTCGGACCGCTTGCCAGTCAGATTCTCGCGGACTACGGCGCAACCGTGATCAAAGTCGAAGCGCCTTCAGGAGACTCGACGCGTCATACCGGTCCAAGCGCCGAGGCGGGAATGTCTTCACTTTTCTTGGCCAGCAATCGCGGCAAGAAGAGTGTGGTCATTGATCTGAAATCTGACGCGGGGATTGACCAGATTTTCTCCCTGCTCGCTGATGCTGATGTGTTCATGCACAATATGCGGCCAAACAAGCTTGCGGCGATCGGGCTCTCTCCTGAGAAGCTTTTGAGCCGTTTTCCCAACCTAGTCTATGCCGATCTCCTCGGTTTCGGCAGCGGGGGCCCCTATAGCGGTTTCCCGGCCTATGACGATGTGATCCAGGGCATGAGCGGCATTCCCGACATGATGGAGCGCAAGACTGGCCAGATCGACTATTTCCCGACGATTGTTGTTGACAAGATGTGTGGCCATACGGCTGCCCACGCCATTCTCGCGGCGATCATCAAGCGAAATCGGGACGGCAAGGGCGGTACGGTGGAAGTGCCGATGTTCGAGTCCACGGTTGCCTTCAACCTTGTTGAAAATCTGTTCGGTGGCCATTTTGATCCTAAACTGGGCGGGATCGGGTACCCGCGCACTCTTAGCAAATATCGAAAGCCCTGGCGCACAAGCGATGGCTATATCTGCATGTTGCCCTACACGGATGAACACTGGCGTCGGTTTTTCACGGAAGTCGGGCGCGCGGACCTGGCCGAGGATCAACGGTTCCGGTCGCAAAAGGCGAGAACCGAGAATATCGAGGCACTCCTGAATACGGCCGCCGATTACGTGGCACAACGGTCGACGGAGGCCTGGGTGCAGACCTGCGCCGGGCTCGAGATACCGGCGGCCCGGGTCAGTCGTTTGGAAGATCTGCTGGCCGATCGGCACCTGTCCGAGGTCAAGTTCTTCGAGACCATTCACGACCCGGCGATGGGCAACCTTCGTTTCCCCGGAATTCCGGTTCTTTTCGATGGCGAACGGCCGCCGGTGCGCATGCCGCCACGTCTTGGCGAGCACAACGGCGAGTATTTGCCTGTAGCCACTCCTCAGCTTGAAACGGAAGGTCAATAGTCATGAACATGTCGATCTCTGACGTCAGTCTCCTCACCACGGCATTCGACGACATCGCGCGCTCCCGCTTCAGCTGCCGGGACTATCTTCCGAATGAGGTCAGCCAGAGTGTCCTCGAAGGGATCTTGGCAACCGCGCAGACCACGGCATCTTGGTGCAATACCCAACCATGGCAAGTGGAGATAACTCGAGGAAAGGCGACCGTCGATTTCGTCGCGGCTCTGTCCGAGGCCCGCGCCGAAGGGGGCGAGACACCGGATTTCCCTTGGCCAACTTATGAAGGCGTCTATCTCCAGCGGCGTCGGGAGTCGGGCTTCCAACTCTACGAGGCAATGGGCATTTCGCGAGACGACAAGACCGGCCGGGAGGAGCAATCGCTCAAAAACTTCAGCCTCTTCGGCGCGCCCCATGTCGCGATCGTCACGACCGACGTCAGGCTCGGAACCTACGGCGCCGTCGACTGCGGCGGATGGGTGGCGAACTTCATGCTCGCTGCCACCTCGCGCGGCATCGGATGCGTCGCCCAAGCGGCACTGGCGCGCTATCCGAACTTCGTCAGGAAGCATTTCTCGCTGGACGAAACACGACGGGTCGTGTGTGGCATATCGTTCGGCTATCCCGACCGCGCTAGTCCAGCCAACTCGTACAGGACGACCCGAGCTGCCGTTGGTCAGTCCGTGCGTTTCCATGGGTGACGGCTTGACTGCTCGTCATCCGGGCACCGCGCGATGATATTTAAGGACGCGACTACCATGCTTTATTTAGACGCAACAGAACAGGCTCGGCTGGTCAGGACCAAGAAGGTCTCTCCCGTCGAGCTGGTACAAGCCCATATCGATCGGATCGAGGCTGTCAACCCGAAGGTCAACGCGATCGTCACGCTGTTGGCCGAGGAGGCCCTGCAGTCCGCCCGAAATGCGGAAGCCCAGGTCATGAACGGCACGGAGCTCGGTGCCTTCCACGGAGTTCCGTTTACGGTCAAGGACTCGCTCGACACTGCTGGCGTTCCAACCCAGCGAGGATCTCTGATCTTCAAAGGAAGGATTGCTGACAACGACGCGACCGCCGTGGCACGGATGAAGGCCGCAGGCGGTATTCTGATTGCAAAGACCAACCTGCCGGAATTCTCTTTCTGGACAGAGACCGACAACAAGCTCACAGGTGTGACGAAGAATCCTTGGAATTTATCGCACACGCCCGGAGGCTCGAGCGGTGGAGAGTCAGCGGCTATCGCTGCCGGCATGTCGCCGCTTGGGCTGGGAAGCGACGTGGCGATATCTGTGCGCGGGCCGGCGGCCCACACCGGCATTGTTGGGTTTAAAGCCACGCATGGGCGTATACCGGCAACCGGTCACTGGCCGCGTGCGCCTCGACGGTTGTGGCATGTCGGTCCAATGGCAAGAAGTGTCGGCGACGTCGCCTTGGCCTATTCGGTCCTTGCCGGACCAGACGGCCAGGATGGATATTCGGTCAGTCCCCCCACCATCGATGCAGGCATTGGCGAGAGGCCGGACCGGCCGCTTCGTATCGGCTGGATGGCGGGACCTGGTTTTGGTCCGGTTGATCCGGAAGTTGCCGCCACTGTTGCCAAAGCGGCCAATGCGCTCAAGGAACTGGGGTTTGTGACCGAACAGGTCCGTATCCCAGCACTCGAAAAATACGATGCGCTTGCGATTTACTCGAAACTGCACATTCTTGAAACGAAGCCGCTGTTCCAGGAGATGGCAGCTGGCAGAGAAGAAGATCTTTTCAGGATCGTCGCTGGCGTTCTCGGTCTACCTGAAACATCACTGGAAGATTACCTCGCGGCAGAGCGGGACAGGGAAGCGCTGAAGGATGGATTTGCGGAGTATTTCAGCAAGTTCGATGCTTTCCTTTGCCCGGTAACTCCCTTCCCCGCTCCTTTACCCGGTCTGGCGGAAATGGTTGTCGACGGGGAAACAGTCTCCCCTCGTAACATCTTACGCGCCACGGTTCCTTTCAACCTGACTGGCCTTCCTGCGATGGCACTGCCATTCGGGAGCAACACGTCGGGCTTGCCGATCGGAGTGCAACTCGTTTCGCGGTGGTTCGCCGAGTCGACCCTCATTTATATCGGCCAGCAGTTGGAGGCTGTCAGCCCGCAGCGTGGGCGACGGCCGGACATTTGAATTTGCCTTAACGAGATGGTTTTGGCTTGCATCAGCGTCCGAGCTGAAACCAGGGGCGAACGAACCTCTCCCGTTCGCCCCATTTTTTTGTACAGATGGCGCCCTGCCTACGGGGCGCAAATCTGAATCTTGTGCCCAGGGCGCGATTGCTGCAACAAGTGGACGATGATAGTCGGGGACGCATGAAGCAACGCCTGCCCGCACATCTTCGAGACCTCGCCGACCGTGTCGCTCGACATGAGATGGGTCATTATGTCATCGCCCGTACCATGGGTTTTCGGACCGGCGAGGTGACGCTCGAACTTACCGGATCGATCGAAGGCCATCGTGGCGGCGCCGCGGTATTCCCCCCTGATCAGACGGGTACGGTCGATGAAATTCTCCGCTATCTTCAGCGACGCATCCTGGTGCTCTATGCCGGCGGCGTTGCCGAAACATTGCCAGGCCCCAGCGCGCCGGAACATCGCGTCGATCGTCAGCGAGCTATTGAGATTATAACGACCACTGGCAAGGGCGCCGAACAGGACCATGCAAAGGTCAGAGAGCTTCTGCACATGCTGCGAAATGTTGCGCACGCTGATACCGATCCGCGTGACGACATGACGACCAAACAGCAGCTGGATTCGCTAAATGACCTGCTGTTCGATCGAGCGATCGAGCTCGTCGAAAGACACGCAACAACGATTGTTGGTTTGGCCTCCAATCTGGCCGACCGGGTCACGCAAATCGGGCACGCGGTGAGCCTTAACGCCGAGTATCTAGAGGCATTGCCAGCTGTTCAAAAAATTGCCCTGGCCGAGGCATTGCCGGTCTCCCCTTAGTCGCGCCTCCCGGCAAGTTTCACAGAGGCCGAACGCTTTTGCTCGGCCTCTCACATCTTGTACTTCAGGCATAGACGGCGAGAAGGTCAGTGAGTGATTTCTTCGCATCACCATAGAACATGCGGGTGTTCTCTTTGAAGAATAGCGGGTTTTCGATCCCGGAATACCCGGTGCCCTGGCCGCGTTTTGAGACAAAGACCTGCTTGGCTTTCCACACTTCCAGGACCGGCATCCCGGCGATCGGGGAGTTCGGGTCTTCCTGCGCAGCAGGGTTGACGATGTCGTTGGAGCCGATGACGATCGCGACATCCGTATTGGGAAAGTCGTCATTGATCTCGTCCATTTCCATGACAATGTCGTACGGCACCTTGGCCTCTGCAAGGAGGACGTTCATGTGGCCGGGAAGCCGTCCGGCGACCGGATGGATGGCGAAGCGGACGTCTTTGCCGGCTGCCCGCAGTTTGCGCGTAAGCTCGGAGACTGCCTGTTGCGCCTGTGCCACCGCCATGCCGTAGCCGGGTACGATGATGACGCTGTCAGCTTCGTTCAGCGCGGCGGCGACGCCTTCGGTATCGATCGCGATCTGCTCTCCGCTGATCTCCATCGCAGGTCCGGTCGTGGCTCCGAAACCGCCCAGGATGACCGAGACGAAGGAGCGGTTCATCGCCTTGCACATGATGTAGGAAAGGATCGCGCCCGAGGAGCCGACCAGTGCGCCGGTGACGATCAGCAGGTCGTTGCCAAGTGTAAAACCGATCGCGGCGGCCGCCCAGCCGGAATAGGAATTGAGCATCGACACGACCACCGGCATGTCGGCACCACCGATGCCCATGATCAGGTGGTAGCCGATGAAGAAGGCGAGAAGTGTCATGGCCACAAGTGGCCAGGCTTCGCCGCTGCTAAGATAAATCAGCAAAAATATCAGCGACAGGATAGCGGCCGCTGCGTTGAGAAAATGGCCGCCGGGCAGCTTCTTTGCCTTGCCATCTACCTTTCCGGCCAGCTTGCCGAAAGCGATCACCGAACCGGTGAACGTGACGGCGCCAATGAAGACCCCAAGAAAGACTTCGACCTTCATGATCGCCAGTTCGACCGGTTCCTTATGGGCAAGAATTCCCGCGAACCCCTGAAGTGTTGTGCGCGTCGCGGCGTCCATGACTGCAACACGGGCTGCCTCGATGTGGGCGTTGAAGCCAATGAAAACCGCGGCGAGGCCGACGAATGAATGAAGGGCCGCGACGAGCTGCGGCATCTCGGTCATCTGAACGCGGCCCGCCACGTAGGTGCCGAGCACGGCGCCTCCGGCAATCATAAGCGCGATAACCAGCCAATTCCCGACGCCTGGGCCGAAGACCGTAGCGATGACAGCAAGCGCCATGCCGACGATCCCATACCAGACGGCGCGCTTGGCGCTCTCCTGACCCGAAAGGCCGCCGAGAGACAAAATAAACAGGACAGCTGCAGCGATATAAGCGGCAGAAACAATACCTATGGACATAATCTTTTTCCCCCGGCTCAGGACTTCTGGAACATGGCGAGCATACGTCGCGTGACCAGGAAGCCCCCGACGATGTTGATCGTTGCCACCAGGACCGATAGTGCGGTTAAAACGACGACGAGATTGTTACCCGAGCCGATCTGCAGCAGGGCCCCCAGGATCACGATGCCGGAAACCGCATTCGTTACGGCCATCAACGGTGTGTGTAACGAATGCGAAACGTTCCAAATAACCTGGAAACCGACGAAGCAGGCGAGTGCAAAAACAACGAGGTGGCTCATGAAACTGGCTGGTGCGATCGAACCGATCAACAAGAGAAGAGCCGTGGCTATGGCAAGCAGGATGCCCTGGCTCCTGGTCTGAGCTTTGAATGCCGCAGCTTCCCTCGCCCGCTTTTCTTCCGGTGTCGGCTCCTTTGCTTTTTCCTTCGGCTTTTGGGCCGCGATGGCCTGGACCTTCGGGGGCGGCGGCGGATAAGTGACGGCGCCCTGGTAGGCGACCGTTGCGCCGCGAATAACGTCGTCCTCCATATTATGAACGAGCGTGCCGTCCTTTGCCGGCGTCAGATCGCTGATCAGGTGACGGATGTTCGTCGCATAGAGTGTCGAGGCCTGGGTCGCCATCCTGCTTGGGAAGTCGGTGTAGCCAATGATCACGACGCCATTGTCTGAGACGATCCGTTGGTCAGCCACGGTCAGATCGCAATTACCGCCACGCTCGGCTGCGAGATCGATGATGACCGAACCGGGTTTCATGAGCGCCACCATATCGGCCAGCCACAATTTGGGGGCGTCGCGGCCAGGGATCAGCGCGGTCGAGATAACGATGTCGATCTCGGGAGCAAGTTGGCGGAATTTTTTAAGCTGTGCGTCGCGAAACTCGGGCGAAGAGGGAGCCGCATACCCCCCGGTCGCAGCGCCATCCAGCTGCTGCTCGCTGAAATCCAGAAAGACGAATTCGGCACCCATCGATTCGATTTGCTCGGCAACTTCGGGGCGAACGTCGAAAGCGTAGGTAATCGCACCCAGCGACGTCGAAGTGCCGATCGCGGCAAGTCCCGCGACACCGGCTCCGATCACCAGAACCTTGGCGGGCGGGATCTTGCCGGCGGCTGTGACCTGGCCTGTGAAAAAGCGTCCAAAATTGCTGCCAGCTTCGATCATCGCACGATAGCCGGCGATATTTGCCATGGACGACAATGCATCCATTTTCTGTGCCCGCGATATGCGCGGAACCATGTCCATGGCGATGACCGCGGCCCCACGCTCGTTGCAGGCGTTCAGCAGGTCTCCATTCTGCGCCGGAAAGAAGAAGGAGATCAGGGTGTTCGACGGAGTCAGTCGGTTGATGTCGGACTGTTCGGGCGGCCTGACTTTGGCGATCACCGCAGATCGAGCGTAGAGTTCGCTCGCGTTCTCCGCGATCTCGACTCCTGCCTGTCGATAAGCTTCGTCTGAAAATCCGGATGCAGTCCCGGCACCACTTTCCACGACGCAGGCATAGCCGAGCTTGGCCAACTGACGAGCGCTATCCGGCGTCATTGCGACCCGGCGTTCACCATCGGCCGTCTCTTTCGGCGTTCCGATTACCAATCCCATGATCTATCTCCGGATGATCCGGCCCCCAACATTTAATCGTTCAAGTCTTTCCGCCGCCGTCATCGACGGCAGCGACGAGGGAACCCACGGTTTGGGGTTGTCCCGAGCGTCAGTTCTTCAGCGGCTTACCGGTCGCGAGCATATGTTCGATCCGTTCTCGGCATGCCGGCAAACGCGAAAGGGCTATGAAAGCTTTCCGCTCGAGTCCCATGACATCGACCTCCGATGCGCGGTTCGGTGTCTGGTAGGGGAAGCTTCCGGTAAGCGTATCGGCAAGATGGGTTGCAACCTGCTCGTCCATTTCCGTCACGCGGCCCAGTCTTTTTGCAGAAACAATCGACGACATCAGTCCGATTGCTCCCGAGCGGCCACTTGTGACGATGATCGGCTTGGCCGGCGGCTCATAGGCTTGGCTCATTGAAAGTGCGATTCGCTTGGCTTCAGGCAGCAAATGTCTGCGATGCATGACGATGCCATCGGTATCGCGAAGCAACCCTTGTTCCCTTGCAACCAGTGCCGACGTGGTCGCCGTTCCGCTGAAGATGAGATCAAAGGCCCTTTTGGCAACTGCCGCCGGTCCTTTCGGAAAACCCGCTTCGCTGAAACGCGCGAGAACTTGCGCGCAGCCGCCCCAGCCTGGAACAACGCCGATCTTGGTCTCGACCAGACCGACATTGAGCTCGCTGTGCGCGACCACCGCATCCGAATGAAGCATGAGTTCGCACCCGCCGCCGAGCGTGTAGCCGTGCACCGCCGCGACCACCGGAAAACGGGCATATTTCAGAGCATGAAAAACCTGCTGGCCGCGGCGTAGAAACGCCTCGAGACCATCCATGTCGTCGCGCTCAATCAGTCCCTTTACGAAGCCGAGATCGGCACCCACAGAGAATGCCCTGGCGTTGTCGTTGCCGATCACCAGAGCCTGGAAATCGACTCCGCCGCGCACCAGCGTCTCGTCGAAGAGATCGAAGACTTCCGGAGGCATCGTGTTCATTTTCCGAGTGAACTCGAAGCATGCGACACCGTCGCCGAGATCGCGCAGCCGGGCTGCGGAATTTTCGAGGATTGTTGGAGCTTCCCTCAACAGGGATTGCGGCTCGCCGCTCGTTCCAGCCGCTCCGACCTTTCGGCCGATACCCAGTGCTGGCGCTGCTAAAAGGTCCATCTTGGATTTCTGGCCGAAGATTCGATCGATACCGATGTCCTGAGCAAGGCTGAACGGTCCTTTGTGCCATGAGTAGCCAAGCTCCATCGCCGTATCGATGTCGGCAACGTTGAAGGAGATCTCGCCTGAATGGGTACCGGCATAGTTCAACACATGCGACAAGACAGACCGAGCGTAGGTTCCATGTTTGCCGTCATCTGCCAAAAGAGCAGACGGATCGCCACCCTCGCCCGGTACGCTCGCGCGGATCTCTCGGCGATAGCTATTTGTTGCAAGATCCAGCGAAAGACGGCTGCCGTCGGTCCCCTTCTGATAGAAACCGCCGCCGGATTTGCGCCCGAAACGACCTGAGGCAAGCAGGGCCTTGATCGTGGAATTTTCAGGGAGGTCGAAAGTCCTCAATCCGTCGCTTGCGGGAAGCGTGTCGTGGAGGCCGCCCCAGATCAACGGCACAAGATCAATCCCGATCAGGTCGAGGAGACCGAACACCCCCGTCCGCGGCACGCCAAGCGCCGTATTGACGGCGTCAGCTTCTTCAACGGTCAGCCCGAGCCTGATAGCCTCGAGAGCGCCGACGGCGAGCCAGTAACAGCCTATGCGATTGGCAATGAAGCCCGGTGTATCACGGCACAGGACGATCGTCTTCCCAAGTGCGATCTCGCAGAACGTCCGGGCTCTTTCTACGACGTCGGATGGATTGCTTGGCGAGATAACGAGCTCGACGAGCTGCATCACTCGCGGCGGATTGAAAAAATGCGCGATGAAGAAATCGCGAGAAAACGAGTCGCCGAATCCGTCGACAAGCGCTGTCCGCGGGATGGTCGAAGTGTTCGATGAGATCAACGTGCCTGGCCGCCGGAACGCTTCGATTCTGCCATAGAGATCTCGCTTTGCGCCCAGATCTTCGATGACCGCCTCAATGATCCAGTCCACCTCGGAGAGCCGCTCTAGATCATCCTCCACATTGCCTGGGCGGATGAGGTTAGCGCCGTCTGGACGCATGAAGCCACCGCTCTTGAGCTGCCGCGCGACTCCATCGAAGGCCCGCTTGTTCCGCCGCTCATCTGCGGTCGGCACATCCAGGAGATCGACGGCGACGCCGGCGTTGGCAAACTGGGCGGCAATCCCGGCTCCCATGGATCCAGCGCCGATAACGGCGGCGCGACGCAGACCAGACGATTGGACACCAAGTGCGAGCGAATAAGGAAGCTGGGTCATGCTGCCTCCAGGATCATTGCGATCCCCATGCCGCCACCAATGCATTGGGTGGCCAATGCCGTGCGCTTGTTTTCCCGCTTCAACAACATTGCGGCCTTGCCGACCAAACGAGCGCCTGTCGCGCCGAGTGGATGACCGAGCGCAATTGCCCCGCCATCAATGTTTAGCCGTTCGGGATCGATGTCGAGTTCGCGGCGGCAGGCCTCGGCCTGGGCGGCGAAGGCTTCGTTCATTTCGATGATGTCGATGTCGCCGATCTTCAGACCGGCCCGCGCCATGGCCTTGCGTGAAGCCTCGATCGGCCCGAGCCCCATGACACCGGGCTCGCATCCGGAAACGGCGAAACTTACAATTCTTGCCAGTGGCGTGAGACCGTGGCGCTCCAGGAACTCCTTGCTGACAACAAGAACGGCAGTCGCACCATCCGTCATCGGCGATGACGTACCTGCGGTAACCGATCCTCCTTGCAGGAAGACAGGTTGCAATTGACCTAGCTTGTCGAGATTGGGTTCCCGGACGCAGCCGTCTTTTTCGACAGTCAGTTCACCAACCTGAAAAGGCGCGATCTCGTCGTCGAGTCTGCCCTCCTTCTGCGCAGCTATCGCCTTCTCGTGGCTCCTGAATGCGAAAGCGTCCTGGTCGTTGCGGGTAACGTTCTTCTCGCGTGAGACACGTTCAGCCGTGATGCCCATATTTGTGTAGTCCTCGACCTGAGAACTGTTCCAGATCGGATGCGGGAGCACATTGAACCCCATCATCGGTACGCGCGACATGCTTTCGGTTCCGCCGGCGATGAAGGCATCACCAGCATTCATCAACAACATGCCGGCTGCCATCTGGATTGCCTGGACCGAAGAACCGCACCAACGATTGACCGTGACACCGCCAACGCTGTTCGGAAGACCGGCTAGGAGTGAGACAGCGCGGCCGATATTCAAGCCCTGTTCACCCTCGGGGAATGCGCATCCCCAGACCACATCTTCGATCTCGTGTGCCGGAACGCCGGTGCGCGACAGCAACGCCTTGACGACGTGGGCTCCAAGATCATCAGGTCGCGTATTTGCAAAAGCTCCCTTGAAAGCGAATGTGAAGGGACTACGGACGTAGCCGGCGATGTAAGCCTCTTTCATCATCTGGTGATCCAATCTCGTCTCGTTACATATTGGGATAAACCGGCCCCTCGCCGCCCTGCGGGGGAACCCAGTTGATGTTCTGGTTGGGGTCCTTGATGTCGCAGGTCTTGCAGTGAACGCAGTTCTGGGCGTTGATCACGAAGGTATGGGTCTGGCCGTTTTCTACCCATTCATAGACGCCGGCCGGACAGTAGCGCGTCGAAGGACCAGCAAAGACATCGTGCTCCGACGACACCTGCAACGCCATGTCCTTCACCTGCAGATGCACCGGCTGATCTTCCTCATGATTGGTGTTCGACAGGAACACCGAGGAGAGACGGTCGAAGGTCAGGACGCCATCCGGCTTCGGATAGTCGATCTTCCGGTGCTGGGCGGCAGGCTCCAGCGAGGCGGCGTCCGTCTTGCCGTGCTTCAGCGTGCCGAAGAAGGAGAAGCCGAACAGCTGGTTCGTCCACATGTCGAGGCCGCCGAGCGCCACGCCGATCGCCGTGCCGAACTTCGACCATAGCGGCTTGACGTTCCGGACGCGCTTCAGGTCCTTGCCGATATCCGAAGAACGCCATTCGTTCTCGATCTCGATCACCTCGTCATTGCCGCGGCCGGCGGCGATCGCGTCTGCGATCTTGTCGGCCGCCAGCATGCCCGACAGCACTGCATTGTGGCTGCCCTTGATGCGGGGCACGTTGACGAAGCCGGCGGAACAGCCGATCAGGGCGCCGCCCGGGAAGGTCAGCTTCGGCACCGATTGATAGCCGCCTTCGGTGATGGCGCGCGCGCCATAGGAAATGCGCTTGCCGCCCTCGAAGGTGCCGCGGATCGCCGGATGCGTCTTGAAGCGCTGGAACTCCTCAAAAGGATAGAGATAGGGGTTCTTGTAGTTCAGGTGGACGACAAAGCCGACGGCGACGAGATTGTCCTCGAGATGATAGAGGAAGGAACCGCCGCCCGTCTTCATGCCGAGCGGCCAGCCGAAGGAATGCTGCACGAGGCCCTGTCGATGGTTCTCCGGCTTCACCTCCCAGAGTTCCTTGATGCCGATGCCGAACTTGGGGACGTCGCTGTTCCGCGAGAGATCGAACTTGGCGATGAGCTGCTTGGCGAGCGAGCCGCGCACGCCCTCTCCAACAAGCACATATTTGCCTAAGAGCGCCATGCCGCGCGTGTAGTTCGGGCCGGGTTCGCCGTTCTTCTCGATGCCCATGTCGCCGGTGGCGACGCCGATGACGGCGCCCTCGTCATTATAGAGCACTTCGGTCGCGGCAAAGCCGGGATAGATTTCGACGCCAAGCGCCTCGGCCTTTTCGGCCAGCCAGCGACAGACGTTGCCGAGGGAGACGATGTAATTGCCGTGATTGTTCATCAGCGGCGGCATCAGGAAATTCGGCAGTCGGACGGAACCGGCGGGGCCTAAGAACAGGAAGTCATCGGATGTCACCTCGGTCTTGAAGGGATGCCCCTCCTCGTCGCGCCAGCCCGGCAGCAGCCGGTCGATGCCGATCGGGTCGACGACGGCGCCCGACAGGATATGCGCGCCGACCTCGGCCCCCTTCTCGAGCACGACGACGGTCAGATCCGCGTTGATCTGCTTCAGCCGGATCGCAGCCGACAGGCCCGCTGGACCTGCGCCGATAATCACAACGTCGAATTCCATGCTCTCGCGTTCCGGCAGTTCAGTTGCTTCGGTCATCAGATCGACTTCTGCAGTTCCGGCAGGGCCTCGAAGAGATCGCCGACGAGGCCATAATCGGCGACCTGGAAGATCGGCGCTTCCTCGTCCTTGTTGATGGCGACGATGACCTTCGAATCCTTCATGCCGGCGAGATGCTGGATCGCACCGGAGATGCCGACCGCGATATAGAGCTGCGGCGCGACGACCTTGCCGGTCTGTCCGACCTGCCAGTCGTTCGGAGCGTAACCGGCATCAACGGCGGCGCGCGAGGCGCCGACGGCGGCCCCTAGCTTGTCGGCGACGGGAAGGATAACTTCCTGGAACTTTTCCGAAGAGCCGAGCGCGCGACCGCCCGAGATGACGATCTTGGCCGATGCCAGGTCCGGCCGGTCGTTTTGCGCGACCGTTTCCCCCACAAGGGATGACAGATCGGAGATCGCCGTCAGCGTGACGCGATTGATCGACACGCTGTTGCTCATGGTCGGTGATGCGGCGAAAGATGTGCTGCGCACCGTCACCACACGTTTGGAGTCGGTTGAAAACACCGTCTGAAGCGCGTTGCCGGCGTAGATCGGGCGTTTGAACGTGTAGGGTGACAGGACTTCTATAATCTCGGATACCTGCGCGACATCGAGAAGTGCTGCGACGCGCGGGAGCACGTTCTTGCCGCTGGACGTCGCCGCTGCAATAACAGTGTGGTAGCCGCCTGCAATCGACACAATCAGGTCAGCGAGGGGCTCGGCCAGACCGTAGTCGTGGTTGTCGTCGTCAGCGACGAGCACGCGCGATGCTCCTGCCAAATGCGCGGCCTGTTCTGCCGCAGAGTGAGCGCTTTGGCCTGCGACCAGAATATCGACTGTGGATCCGATCTGCACCGCGGCGGTCAAGGCGCGCGCCGTATGGTCTGACAGACGTCCATGATCGTGGTCTGCGATGAGGAGTGTTTTCATCATTCCAGCACCAATTCCTTCTAGAGCACGCCTGCTTCGTTCTTGAGCTTGTCGACAAGCTCGGCGACGGATTTGACCTTGATGCCGGCCTTGCGGGCTGAGGGTTCTTCGGTCTTCAGCACCTTGAGGCGCGGGGCGGTATCGACGCTGAAATCTGACGGGCTCTTCTTGTCGAGCGGCTTCTTCTTGGCCTTCATGATGTTCGGCAGCGAAGCGTAGCGCGGTTCGTTCAAGCGCAGGTCGGTGGTGACGACAGCCGGGAGCTTGACGTCGATCGTCTGCAGGCCGCCGTCGACTTCGCGGGTCACGGTTGCCTTGCCGTCGCCGATCTCGATTTTCGAGGCGAAGGTTGCCTGGGCGGTGCCAAGGAGGGCGGCAAGCATCTGGCCGGTCTGGTTACAGTCGTCATCGATTGCCTGCTTGCCGACGATGATCAGGCCGGGCTTTTCAGCGTCGGCAACGCCCTTCAGAATTTTGGCGACGGCGAGCGGCTCAACGGCATCTTCGGTCTCGACGAGAACGGCGCGGTCGGCACCCATGGCGAGCGCGGTGCGCAGCGTTTCCTCGACCTTGGCCGGACCGATCGAGACGACGACCACTTCCTCAGCCTTGCCGGCTTCCTTCAGGCGAAGCGCCTCTTCCACCGAGATCTCATCGAACGGGTTCATCGACATCTTGACGTTGGCGAGCTCAACACCCGTACCGTCAGGCTTGACGCGGATCTTAACGTTGTAATCAACCACCCGCTTCACTGGGACGAGAATTTTCAAAATGCCCTCCATTCATTTCGAATTGCGTTATTCGACATCGCGGCAGCTTACGCCTCCTCGAACTCGACGAGCGTGCCCTGGAAATCCTTCGGATGAGCGAATAGAACGGGCTTGCCGTGCGCGCCCGTCTTGATGCCGTCGCCAAGCACCCTGACACCGTTCTTTGTCAGGGCACCGGCTGCTGCATTGATATCCTCGACCTCGAAACACAGATGGTGGATACCGCCACCCGGGTTCTTTTCAAGGAATCCGGAAATCGGAGAACCCGCTCCAAGCGGAGCCATCAGCTCGACCTTGGTGTTTGGCAATTGGACAAAAATGACCCTGACACCGTGTTCGGGCAGTTCCTGGATGTCGGTCAAAATCGCGCCCAGTGACCGGTACCTATCAGCGGCAATCTCGAGATCTGGAACTGCTATAGCTACGTGATTGAGTGCACCTAGAGTCATGATCCTAACGGTTCCTCCGCTTTCCTTCGAGAATATCCAAGATCGAATTGGCCGCTTCCATGACATTGGTTCCAGGCCCGTAGACGGCGCTCACGCCGTGCTCGATCAGATAGTCGTAGTCCTGGCGGGGGATGACACCGCCTGCCACAACGACGACCTTGTCCGCTCCCTTGGCTCGCAACGCTTCGACGAGCTGCGGCGCCAAGGTTTTGTGACCGGCTGCCAGCGAGGACATGCCGACGATATGGACCTGCTCCTTGACAGCCAGATCGGCTGCCTCATCGGGGGTCTGAAAGAGCGGACCGGCGAGTACGTCGAAACCGATGTCGCCGAAGGCAGAAGCGATGATTTTTGCTCCGCGGTCATGGCCGTCTTGTCCAAGCTTGGCCACCATGATTTTCGGCGCCCTGCCCAGTTTGGCGCTGACCTCGACCATCCGATCCTTGACGCTTGCGAGCTCCGGCTGACCCTCGTAGGCATCGCCATAGATGTTCTTGATAACCTTCGGGACAGCAGCATGGTCGCCAAAGGCTTGGCGCATCGCGTCTGAAATTTCGCCGACAGTGGCGCGCGCCCGCGCTGCATCCACAGCGGCTGCAAGCAAATTGCCGTTCCCGCTTTTTGCGATCTGCGAAAGCACAGCGAGCCTCTCCGCGGCGACGGCCGGATCACGCCGACTGCGGGTGTCTTCAATCCGCTTGATCTGCGCTGCACGGACGACGGCATTGTCGATCGCCAGGATCTCGATGTCCTCTTCGTCTTCCAGACGGTATTTGTTGACGCCGACGATCACCTCGTCGCCCTTGTCGACGGCCGCCTGACGGCGCGTTGCGGCCTCCTCGATCAGCCGCTTCGGCAGGCCTTCGTTGACGGCCTTCGTCATGCCGCCAAGCGCCTCGACTTCCTCGATCAGCGCCCAGGCCTTGTCGGCAAGCTCCTTGGTCAGGCTCTCGACGTAATAGGAGCCTGCGAGCGGATCGACGACCTTGGTGACGCCGGTCTCGTGCTGCAGGATCAGCTGGGTGTTGCGGGCGATGCGGGCCGAAAATTCTGTCGGCAGGGCAATCGCCTCGTCCAGGGCATTGGTGTGCAGCGACTGCGTTCCGCCGAGCACGGCAGACATTGCCTCATACGCGGTGCGGATGATGTTGTTGTAGGGATCCTGCTCCTGCAGCGAGACGCCGGACGTCTGGCAATGCGTGCGCAGCATCAGCGACGAAGCCTTCTTCGGCTGGAACTCCTCCATGATCCTGGTCCAGAGGAGGCGGGCCGCACGCAGCTTCGCCGCCTCCATGAAGAAATTCATGCCGATCGCGAAGAAGAAGGAGAGACGTCCGGCAAAGTCGTCGACATCAAGGCCCTTGGCAATCGCCGCGCGCACATATTCGCGCCCGTCGGCCAGCGTGAAGGCCAGTTCCTGCACCAGCGTCGCACCCGCTTCCTGCATATGATAGCCGGAGATCGAGATCGAATTGAAGCGCGGCATTTCCTTTGCCGTGTATTCGATGATGTCGGCGACGATCCTCATCGATGGCTCAGGTGGGTAGATATACGTGTTGCGGACCATGAACTCCTTGAGGATATCGTTCTGGATGGTCCCCGAGAGCTCGGCGCGCGACACGCCCTGCTCCTCGCCCGCTACGATGAAGTTGGCAAGGATCGGGATGACAGCGCCGTTCATCGTCATCGAAACCGAGACCTTCTCAAGCGGAATGCCATCGAAGAGGATGTTCATGTCCTCGACGCTGTCGATCGCAACACCTGCCTTGCCGACATCGCCCTCGACACGCGGATGGTCGCTGTCATAGCCACGGTGTGTGGCAAGGTCGAAAGCGACGGACACGCCCTGCTGACCGGCGGCGAGCGCCTTGCGGTAAAAGGCATTGGAGGCTTCGGCGGTGGAAAACCCGGCATATTGCCGGATCGTCCAGGGCCTGCCGGCATACATGGTCGCCCGCGGCCCGCGAGTGAATGGTGCGAACCCCGGCAGGCTATCGAGATGGTCGACGCCAGCAAGATCGTCGCTCGTATAGAGCGGCTTGACCTTGATGCCTTCCGGGGTGTGCCAGACCAGCTTGTCGGGCGAGCTCCTGAGCTCCTTCTCCGCCAACGCTTCCCAAGCTGTGCGTGATGTTTCACCCATCTCTATACGCGCTCCTCCAATCCGTGTGGCCGCCCTCGATCGCAGACGTCACACAAATTCCATGATGAGTTCATCGACCGCGAGACTACTTCCAACCTTCGCTGCCAGGCGCTTGACCACGCCTGGACGCTCAGCCTTCAGCACATTTTCCATTTTCATGGCCTCGATCACGGCAAGGGTCTGTCCGGCCTCGACGGCAGCTCCCTCTTCCACGGCAACGTGCGTCAGGACGCCGGGCATCGGGCACTGGAGCATTTTCGACGTGTCGGCTTCCTTCTTAGCGGGCATCAGCGACGCCAATTCGGCATTGCGCGGCGACCGCACCGATACCGACGCATCGATCCCGCGCCAGCGCAGTCTGATCGACGAGGCGATCAGATCAACCTTGATGGCCTCATCTTCGCCGTTCACGTTAAAAACGGCGTGGCTGCGGCCGGGTTGCCAGTTGCTCTGCACCCGAAGCGTCGTGCTGTCCGTAAACTTCACCACGACGGCTTTGCCGTGGGTGTCGAGCGAAAGCTCCATCTGCCATCCCCCGAAGGTGACGACCCACGTATCGCCAATGACCCGGCGATGATTGCCGATTGTGCCCGAAATTTGAGCGGCTCGACTCTGTACGACCTGATTGATGGTGGCCGCCACGGCCGACAACATCCTTGCATCGCTCTCACTCGCTTCGACGCCAACGAAGCCTTCCGGAAATTCTTCGGCGATATAGGCTGTCGTTAGCTTGCCGGACCGAAAGCGGTCCTGCCGCATGACCGCTGAAAGGAACGGCAGATTGTTGCCGATGCCTTCCACTTCGAAATCGTCGAGCGCCGATGCCATGGCATCAATCGCGCCAAGGCGATCGGGGGCCCAGGTACACAGCTTGGCGATCATCGGATCGTAATAGATCGATATCTCGCCGCCCTCGAACACGCCCGTGTCATTGCGCACGATGATGTCGTTGGCTTTCTTGCCTTCCTCAGGAGGTCTATATCGTGTTAGCCGACCAATTGACGGCAGAAAGTTGCGATAAGGGTCTTCGGCATAAAGCCGGCTTTCGATCGCCCAGCCGTTCAGCTTTACCTCACGCTGTCCAAACGTCAGCGTCTCGCCGGCCGCAACCCGAATCATCTGCTCGACGATGTCGATACCGGTGATCAGCTCGGTGACCGGATGTTCGACCTGGAGGCGGGTGTTCATCTCGAGGAAGTAGAAATTGCGGCTGCCATCAACGATGAACTCGACGGTCCCGGCCGAGAAATAGCCGACAGCCTTTGCAAGCGCGACAGCCTGCTCACCCATCGCTCTGCGTGTTGCCTCATCCAGGAAGGGCGAAGGCGCTTCCTCGATGACCTTTTGGTTTCGTCGTTGGATTGAGCACTCCCGCTCACCGAGATAGAGTGTATTGCCCTGCTGGTCGCCGAGGACCTGAATTTCGATATGGCGCGGCTGGGTAACGAACTTCTCGATGAAGATGCGATCGTCGCCGAAGGATGATTTCGCCTCGTTTTTCGAAGACTGAAAGCCTTCGCGGGCCTCCGCGTCGCTCCAGGCGATCCGCATGCCCTTGCCGCCGCCGCCCGCAGACGCCTTGATCATGACCGGATAGCCGATTTCGGAGGCGATCTTTACAGCCTCGCCGGCATCCTCGATCAGCCCCATGTGACCGGGCACCGTACTGACGCCGGCGTCAGCCGCGATCTTCTTGGAGGTGATCTTGTCGCCCATCGCCTCGATGGCCTTTACCGGCGGTCCGATAAAAGCAACGCCGGCCTTTTCCAGTGCCGCAGCAAAGGCGGCATTTTCGGACAGAAAGCCATAACCAGGATGGACGGCGTCCGCGCCTGTCGTTCGGATGGCGTCGAGGATCTTGTCGATGACGATATAGGACTGGGATGACGGCGCTGGCCCGATATGTACAGCCTCATCAGCCATCTTGACATGCAAGGCATTACGGTCGGCGTCGGAATAGACCGCTACCGTTGCGATCCCCATCTTTCTTGCCGTCTTGATGACCCGGCAGGCGATTTCACCTCGGTTGGCTATCAGAATTTTCTTGAACATCAATCTCAGATCTCACAGCGGAATCGTGTCGTGCTTTTTCCAGTGGGGGCTCGCCTGCTTGTTGCGGAGCGAGGCAAACGCCCGGGCGATGCGTCGCCGCGACGAGTGCGGCATGATCACCTCGTCGATGAAGCCGCGCTCGGCAGCGACGAAGGGATTGGCAAAACGCTGCTCGTATTCCTTCGTGCGTGCTGCGATCTTTTCCGGATCGCCAAGTTCGGAACGATAGAGGATTTCGGTCGCGCCCTTGGCGCCCATCACGGCGATCTCAGCCGTGGGCCAGGCGTAATTGAAATCCGCGCCGATATGTTTGGAGGCCATGACGTCATAGGCGCCGCCATAAGCCTTGCGTGTAATGAGAGTGACCATCGGCACGGTTGCTTCGGAGTAGGCGAAGAGAAGTTTAGCGCCATGCTTGATGACGCCGCCGTATTCCTGCGCAGTGCCTGGCAGAAAACCCGGAACGTCGACCAGCGTGAGGATCGGGATCGAGAAAGCATCGCAGAAACGCACGAAGCGGGCTGCCTTGCGCGAGGAGTCGATATCTAGGCAGCCGGCCAGCACCATGGGCTGATTGGCGACGACACCGACCGTCTGGCCTTCCATGCGGATGAAGCCGGTGATGATGTTCTTTGCGAAGGCTTGCTGGATCTCGAAGAAATCGCCCTCGTCTGCCAGCGCGACGATGAGTTCTTTCATGTCATACGGTGTCGCCGCGCTGTCCGGGATCAGTGTGTCCAGCCGGTTCTCTATGCGGCCAGGATCGTCGAAGAATGGCCGGACTGGCGGCCTTTCGCGATTGTTCAGCGGCAAAAAATCGAAGAGCTGGCGTACTGCTTCAAGCGTCTCGATATCGTTGTCGTAGGCGGCATCGGCGACCGATGATTTCTGCGTATGGGTGCGAGCACCGCCAAGCTCTTCGGCCGTAACGATCTCGTTGGTGACGGTCTTTACGACATCGGGGCCGGTCACGAACATATAGGAAGTGTCGCGCACCATGAAGATGAAGTCGGTCATGGCCGGCGAGTAAACGGCGCCACCGGCGCAGGGGCCCATGATGACCGAGATCTGCGGTACAACGCCGGAGGCTTCGACATTGCGCCGGAACACCTCCGCATAGCCGGCAAGCGAGGCAACGCCTTCCTGGATGCGAGCGCCACCGCTGTCGTTCAGCCCTATCACCGGTGCGCCGACCCGCACCGCCATGTCCATGATCTTGCAGATCTTCTCGGCATGTGTTTCCGACAGCGAGCCACCGAGAACAGTGAAGTCCTGCGAGAAGACATAGACCTGGCGGCCGTTGATCGTGCCCCAGCCGGTCACGACACCATCGCCCGCCACCTTCTGGTCAGCCATGCCGAAGTCGACGGCGCGATGGGTCACGTACATGTCGAATTCTTCGAACGAGCCCTCGTCCAACAGCACTTCGATACGTTCGCGCGCTGTCAGCTTGCCCTTCGCGTGCTGGGCTTTGATACGGCTTTCGCCACCGCCCAACCGCGCTTGAGCGCGCAGATGCTCAACGTGAGCCAGTACCGCCTGCATGTAGAGATCCTCCTGATTTGGAGCGATCGTTACACCGTGTCCCCCAAGCGAAGAACCCTTGATCGGGCGTGATTGTGGAATTATAAAAGTGTAATTTGAAAATTGCGAAAGTGCGAAAATGGCGGTCGGGAAGTTGTTCATCGGACGAAAGGTCCGCGAAATCCGCGTTGCGGCAAACGCCACCCAGGTCCAATTTGCGGAACGCCTCGGAATTTCGACCAGTTACCTCAACCAAATCGAGAACAATCAGCGCTCGGTATCGGCACCGGTTCTTCTGGCGCTTGCAGACAAGTTTCACATCAATATTTCAGAACTGGGCAGTGGCGAGAGCGACCGACTGATGTCTGCATTGGCAGAGGCGCTGACCGATCCTCTTTTTGAGGCTTACTCGCCGACGATCCAGGAACTCAAACTGATCGCCCACAATGCACCTGGGTTTGCACATGCGTTGATCGACTGCCATCAGGCCTACAGGAGAAACAGCGAACAGTTGGCCAGTGTCGATGAGGAGCTCGCACGTGGCCTGAAGGACCTGACGCCTTACGAAGAAGTTCGTGATTTTTTCCATTTCCATGACAACTACGTTCATGCGCTCGATGCGTTGGCGGAGCGACTGGCCAAGACAATCGGTCCGACACGCGAGAGGCTTGGCACACTTGCCCAGTACCTGGCGCAGCGTCACGGCATCACTGTTGCCTACGCCAGCGACGATGCACTGCTCCGGCAATTTGACGATCGAACCCGCATCCTGACGATCAACACATTCGCCCCTCTGACCACACAGGTCTTTCAGGTGGCGGTTCAACTGGCCCAAATCGAAGGCGCCGACATGGTCGAAGACGAAATTCGCGATGGTGGCTTTCGCAGTGACGAGGCAAAGGAAATCTGCCGGGCAGGCCTGCATAACTATTTTGCGGGCGCTCTTCTGATGCCTTACGGAGAGTTTCTGCAGGCGGCACAAGCGCTTCGGCACGATGTCGAACTGCTATCGCTGAAGTTCGGCGTCTCCGTTGAGCAGGTCTGTCACCGGCTCTCGACACTTCAAAGGCCCGGCAACAAGGGAATTCCGATCTTTTTCGCCCGCATTGATCGCGCTGGCAATATCACCAAGCGCCATAGCGCGACGAAACTTCAATTTGCGCGCTTTGGATCGGCTTGTCCGCTATGGAACGCACATCAGGCCTTCGAGGCCCGCGGGCAGATCATTCGGCAACTGGCCGAAACCCCGGACGGCGTTCGTTATCTCTCGGTCGCCCTGCAAGTTTCGAAGGGCGGATCGGGCTTTGGTCGGGGTGAAACACGGTTCGCGCTGGCATTCGGATGCGAGGTATCCTATGCGGACTCCTTCGTTTATTCGGATGGGATCAATCTTGGCGACAAGGCGGCGTTCGAGCCCATTGGTATCTCATGCCGGATTTGCGAGCGTGTCGGCTGTCAAAGCCGGGCGCTGCCGGCGATCAAACGCAAGTTGACAATCGATCACCATCGGCGGGGCAAGTTGCCCTACGAACTCAACTAGCGCTCGGCTTGCGGTGTTCGGCACGAAAGCGTGCGAAGATCGCCGCGATAATCTGCCGCTTCGGCGTAAGATGTCCTGACGATTTAAACGAACCTTCCCTCGAATAAAAGCAATCTCCTTTGCCGGCTCGTTTTCACAAACTTACGCCGCCATTGGCTATTGTTAAGTTGAAACGCACAGCCTGATCAAATTGGGGCAGATTATCAAACAGTGCGTCGCGTGCCATATCGTAGCTAGCGGTCCACGTGGCTGAGGCGCCCGTCCTCGTCGCGTCCACGCCATGCACGATTGAATTCAACTTAAGTCCACAAGGATGTTCCGAATGTTCGCCACGCCTTCCAAACGTTGGGTACGGCTCACCGCCGCCCTCACACTTGTCGCCACTACGGCTCTTCCCGTTGCCGTGACACCGACCGCTGCCTTTGCTGCCTCCGCCACTTCCAAGGTTCATAGCGGTTCTCTGCATCAGCACGCCAAGACGCAGTTCGTCACCGTCGACGGTACCAAGCTTGCCTACCGTCGTTTCGGAAAGCAGGGCGGGGTCCCGCTGGTGTTCTTTCAACACTTCCTCGGCAATATGGACAACTGGGACCCGATGATCACCGACGGCTTCGCCAAGAATCGCGAAGTCATCATTTTCGACAATGCTGGCGTCGCCGGCTCCGAAGGCCAGGTCCCGCACACTGTCGAAGGCATGGCCAAGTATGGCATCGGTCTGATCGAGGCACTCCACATCAAGCAGGCGGATATCCTTGGCTTCTCGTTGGGAAGCCTAGTTGCGCAGGAAGTTGCCCTTGAGCGTCCGGATCTTGTTCACAAGGTCATCCTCATTGGCAGTGCGCCGCGCGGCGGCGACGGGATGGCAACCCTCACGCCGGAATTCCAGGCGATGCTCACCAAGAAGTATGAACCGGCCGATACGATCCTTCTGACGACCTTCTTCAACCCGACGCCCGAAAGCCAGGCTGCCGGTCAGAAGTTTCTCGACCGTATCCGCCTGCGCACCGTTGATCGCGACGCAAACCCCGGTCCTGACGTTTACGGGGCCCAGGTCGCCGCATTCGCAGCCTGGGGTGCACCGTCGGCCAACTCGAACGATTATCTCAAGAAGATCAAGCAGCCAGTGCTGATTGTCAGTGGCAGCAAAGATCTGATCCACTACACCAGCAACTCCTACAAGCTGGAAGACAACCTGCCGAACGCCCAATTGGTGGTCTACCCGGACACCAACCACGGTTCCTTCTACCAGTATCCGGAACTGTTCCTGCAAGAAGCAACCACCTTCCTGGATCAGAAGTAAGCCGGTGCGATACGACATGAGCCGACGGAAGCCGGCTCATGTCTCGAGGTTCAGAACCTGTTGATTTGGCCTGACGGAGGAGCAGAGGGCTCGTCTCAGCCGTATTTCGACAAGAGCCATGCCCGTCAACGGGTTGATGATCGGTCTTCTACTTCGTCATGTATCTTCCTGATCCCGGCCTTAGAAGGCAAACCCTCTGTTTAGGCGCCAATAGACGGCGCTGATTGCCAGACCAATCGCGGTGGCGAGGGGGCATTTTATCGAGCCACGCGAACAGTATCCCTGTCATCGCAGCCTATGAGCTGCATTTCGCGGAAACGACATCCAGCCATCCTGGCGTTTTGGCACCGGTCGTTTTGGAGACGATACGGACGCAGGCGCCGGGCTCCAAGACGCCGAATGTTCCGTAACTAACCCCAGGGCCGGCCCGAAGATAAACCTCCGAGTCCGCCTTTAGGATCTGGCCAGGCCGCAGGCTGTCGAACGAGGGCAAGGGGCCCGATGACATTTTTGGCGGATGCAGCTGGCTTGCCTTCGTAAGCCAGCCATCCGGACCGACTTCGTAAAAGACGGACGAGCGGAAATTCTTGATCGCCTTGTCGATAGACGTGTTCAACGTGGGGTCCTTCACCCGTTGTTTTGCGGCGAGGAGAATGTCCTTGGAGGCCGACTCCGTCGATTTCCATCCATCCTTCATATCCGCGAGGGCTTCTGCGATGCCAACCAAATATCTGTAGTTTCCGGTTGTTGTCCCGCGGACCAACTGGGCAACCAACGTGCCATCATCATCCTGAAGCACCTTCGCGAGCGCGATGCGAGCGGCATGACGCGTCGGCGTATCGTTCGATTGAAGATCGAGGACGATCTTGTGCACCTTGTCGGCGATGTCGGCCTGTATCGGGACTGGCGTGGCCGCAACGGAAAGCTGATTGGCATCGACGGAGATAACCTGATTGTTGGTCGCATTCACGACGATCACTTCATTAGCCTTTTCATCTTTGACAGCAACGGTCGCCCTCAACCGCCAGAGAGCAGAATCTTCGTTGGTCCGGAACCGAACGCTGCCCGATCGCTTGTCGGCGGAAAGACCTGGACCATCGATGATGTCTGGATATTGCTTGCAACCATCAACACAAGTGAGTTCAAGATCGTCGAAGACAGCTCCCGCAGGCAATTCCTTCGGAACCGAAATGGCGATTGCATACTCGTTGCCGTTACTGCAATTTTCGATGCAGACCCCCTTTTTCGTGCTGACGAGCTGCTCTACCTGATAAAGCTGAGCTTTTTTTCCATTTCCATTGGCGCTGACAAAGATGGGAGAAAACGTCGACGTCGCTGTTTCCGTCTTGGCTGGGACGGTCAGCGGCTTTGCCTTGGTGGGGAGCTTGAACAAAAACTTGCCGCTCTTGAAGTCCGGGTCGTCCAGCGTGCCGGATGACGGCGTTTGAGTTTCCGATGCGTTGTTCCCGAGAAAAACGTTCAACTCGTCGGAGGTCACGTAGCCGTCGTGATTGGAATCGGCTTCATCGCTCTGGCCCAAAATTGCACTCATCAGAAGCTTCAGGAACCGGCTCTGACTAGGCACCTCCTGATTTTCGCTACCAGCTGTCAGAAAGGCCCGCACTGGCGATTGAGCCGAATCGGAATAGATGAAGTCGGGCGCGACATTGCTGTCATCGTTCGCCCCCTTATTCTCGAAGATTGCACCTCCGAAACAGGCGTCGAACACGAATAGTGCGTGCTTGACCTCCAGCCATTTTGCCCATTCCAAGAACTGACTGCTAGGGAGCGCAGTGGACAGAAAGTCGGGATCGGTCGTCTTCAAGGGAGCATCGACCGGGAGGATGTAACCTATCTTTCTCGGGACGTTCCTCAAGGTGACGGTGCGTGTTGCGCCATGAGCGCTTACATAGACGAAAACCCGCGCCTTCCGGTCATCAGCGACTTTGCGGATGAAGCAGTCAATAACTTCTGAGAAGCTCCGACTGTCGAGATCGAGGTAGAGCGAGACATCGAAGGACTGGCTTTCCAGCGCAGCCTTGAGCGATTCGAGCTCACCGGGAACGTTGTCCAACCTGTTTTGCTTGTACTTCGATTCACCGATCAACAGGGCGTAGCTGTGATCGTAGATGGTGAATTTGAGGCCATCCTTGTCTGGAATGGAGAAATCCGCCGGGTTCGGCGCGGGCGTCGTGGCCTTATCTGGAGCTCTGCAAGTCTCCGCTGCGGCTTGGCCTGAAGCAAGCCATAAACACGACACCAGTGCAATGCTGAAAGCATGAAAACGCCGCAAGCCGCCCTCCACACCGCTGAGTAGTTGGACCTCTGCCCGGTCGATTGCGAATACCGATACGGTCAAACCGCAATGCAAACGGATAAAAGCCCAATATCTCTTACGATTCAATAGCTTTTATCCATAAGAGAAATATAGACGGGAGTTAAGCAATTTCTCTTTACTACCGAAGGAGTTGTATTATAGTCCGCCGAAGACAATAAAAAATTGAAGCCAATATCCATTCTTTAGGTCGTAACGCTGTTATCCAGCGAACGTATAGTTGTGCGTAAAAACAACGATTTTGTTCGGAGGTAGGCATGAGAAGACGGTGGCGACTGAAGCTTGCACTACTTGTTGCATCCGTCTTCACAGCAATTGTTCCGTTGCACGCCCTCTTAGCGGAGGAGACGAGGACGGAAAGCAGTTGGACCGATCTTCCCGACGACAAATCGGAAGATGATTCCAGAGCGGCGCTGTTTGCGGAGTATGAGATCCCAGCCTACAACCCGGACGCCCCGGAAAACAAGAACGAAACCTTAGCAATCCCAACCGATTTCGCGTTTCCAAGAGATGCAAGAAAGGATCGGTTGAATCACGACACACCACGCGTGAACAGCATTTTTGGTATCGACATCAGCCACTATACGAAGCCCGACCTCGACATGACCCTTCTGAAGCAGAAGGATGTCAGATATATCTATATCAAAGCGACTCAAGGCGTTTCTTCCAAAGACAAGCTCTTCAAGAAGTTTTGGGCGGACGCTGGCAACCTGCCGGCGAGCATCGCAATTCCGCGAGGCGCATATCATTTCCTCTCGTCTGCCTCGGACGCATCCGGCAAGGCGCAAGCGAACGCCTTTGTCGACTATGTCAATCTCCACGGCGGCCTGAAAGCCAGTGACCTTCCTCCAGTCGTCGATTTGGAATGGGATGTTTCGAAGGGTAATCCTGACCGCTGGGTTGGCCATTCCGCCGATGAGATCATTGCGAAGACTTTGGAATGCCTCAAGCAGATTGAGGCCCGCACCGGTCGGCGCCCGATTATTTATACCGCGAAGTCCTGGTTCTCGTCCAAAACCATTCCTTTGTCGCGGATCGGAGAGTTCAAGGATTATCCGATTTGGATTGCTGACTACAATCCAAAGCGAAAGTTCGACGAAACCCCCGCTGTCCTTCCAGGTACGACCACGGTCATTTGGCAATTTACTGATCGTGCGGTGATCACAGACCTGTCGGACGACGGTTTTGACAGTTCGATATTCTACGGGTCGGACGCTAAGTTCCGCGAGACGTTTGGGCTCAAATGAAAGTGGGGCGCGCACACGCCTTCTTGTCCAAGCTTTGCGCCGTCACGGCGGTGGGGTTTTCTTTTGCCTATTCCACGGCCGCGATGGCTGGAGATTGCCCGAAGTCGCTCGCAAACACTCCTTATTGTGACAAGTTTATCGTCTACAAGCCTCCAGGCTCGCCGGTCGATAAACGAATAAAGGCCTATATCCGGGATGATAGCAGCGATCTCGAGGTTAGAAGCTTCGCATTCCTGGTTTCGGTTTCGCAGTATCCCAAATTTTCGGATCCGAAACAGCGCATCCTCAGGTCTGTTCAGGCAGATCTTCCAAACATCGTCGAGTTTCTGAAGAATCAGGGATTTGATGAGATTGTCGTACTTAAAGACGAGGAGGCGACAAAAGATGCGATCAACTTTTTTCTTGAGCAATATCTCCTTACCCAGGTGACGGATTATCATCGCCGCTCAAGATTCCTTTTCATGTACGATGGCCATGGTGCGGAAGGGCCATCTCAAAATGACGCTGGCGCGCTGGCTCTGGCGATGACCACGGGCGATGCGGATGCGGATCCATCCCACAGCTACTCTCTGGATGATCTGCAAAGTCGACTTCGCAAGATATCCAACCAAGCCTATCACACGCTTGCCCTCATAGGTTCCTGCTACTCGGGCGGTATATTCCCGATCTCTACCAACAAGGGCGAAAATCTCAGCTATCCGCGAGAGCCCGGGTCGCACGCCGTTACCGCGGCGAAGGCGCACGAGCTTGCACGAGGAGCACCCGATGGCAAGGGAACAATATTTTTCGAAAAGCTCCTGGAAGCGATCAACGATCGGGCAATCGATAAGAACGGAGCCCAGTTCATATCGGCCAAGGATGGCGCGCCCCAGAAAGTCTTGGGTACGACCATTGTTCGCCTGGGCCAGGTCGTGGACGCAATGGACATAGCGTTGGAGGATCTCGAGATCCCGGACACCGATCCAACGCAATATTTTCCACAGCTCCGCGTGGGATCTTTGGTTTCCGATGATACCTTTAACGGCGCCTTCTTCTTCCTCGCTCCGATGGAAGCAGAGCAGCAGGCGAGCACCAAAGGCGATGAGCTGCCACCGCAAGCGCTGGATTTCCAAACGACCGGATCGGCCATTATCGGACAGCCCAGTGTCAAAGTGTTCTCACCGCCGGAAGACTATTCAATCCGGGGAGCAAATTTTAGCCAGGTTGACGGCGTACCTAAGATCGACGCTGCCGCTAAAAGTGGCGCGCTCAATTTCCTTTACGAGCGGGCAAGCGTTGGCTCTGACCAGAAGGACGATAACTTTCAGCGATACCGTGCTGATGCGGCCAAGGCCGAATTGCCGTTCGGGGCGATCCATGTCTTTGACTGCAGTCCAGCTGAAAGCCAAGTGAAGAACCTTCTTGAGGTTGCTCCACCGGACAAAGCCTTGCTGCCTGTGACCGTCGATCTGGAGTGGTACAAGGAGGCCGGGTCACCAACGCTCGACCCCTGCGCTTCTGACCGCAACGGTGTACGGGCCAATCTGAAGGACCTCCTGCTTCGGCTGCAGAAAGCCTACGGAAAACAACCGGTCATTTACGCCTCACGGCAGGGGATCGGCGATATTCTTCAGTCCGACTTCAGCCAATATCCTCTTTGGTATGCGGAGCGGTTGCATGACGATGCACCGGGATATCCCGGCGACAACCCTTGGACGATCTGGCAGATTACAAAGGAAGGCAAGATTGACGGGTTCGAAAAGCCCGTCGACTACAACGTGTTCTTTGGAAGCAGAACGCAATTTTCGACATTCGCCGCCACCGGCCAGAATGCCGGTCTGCAAGCGGCTATATTGCCGGAAAAGAAGTGACCAGAGATGCTGAAGGTTTCCGCCATTGCCGTCATGATCGGCCTTTGTGTAGTCAGCCACGGATATGCAGCCAGCTGTGAGGCTGTAACAGCCAAGCAGGTCGCTGCGGCGATCTCTGACGGAAACCCGCTAGATGGCTTGGAGAAGTATCTCACGAAGAAGCTTTCCAGACCGAGATATTTTGAGAATGGGAAGTGCACTGATCCAGCGAAAGACTTGAAGCTGTATCCGGGGATACCCTACCATGATTGCAGCTATGAAAATGGCGGCCTGCACGGCTGGGCGCGCGTTGCCATCATCCCTCCGTCTATCCTTGCCGGCTGGATCGATAGCGCTTGCAGATTCAAGGGGCCGAAATGCCTCTCCCAAGTCACGGCCTACAGCTGGTGCTCCAACCAGCTTTCGTTTCCTATCGCCGGAAACATCATCGAGCCTGGAAGCTCGGGCGGGGGGAGCGACGACAGCTCTCACAACTTCATTTTCCTGCACGGTATAACCGTGCCGCGCCCCGCTTGGATCGGTGCCGCTCAGGATCTCGACGCTGATGTGCAGCGGAAAAACCTCGCGCCGTTATCAGACATCGAACAGCCGACCATATTGACAGCGCAGGTGGCACGGCCAGCTGGTATCCGACGCGAGATCTATACCGAGTTCGCGCCAGGGCCAAAAATCGATGGCTTAGGAAATTCATGCCCGCCGTCAAAGAGAGGTCCGGCATGGTTCACTGCGTCACGACAAGCGCTCGTCGATGCTTGGGAGAAACCCCACAACATCATGTTTGATGCCTTGGCGAATGCCCTCGAAAAAGGCAAGAGCGCCGGCGTCGTAGCGTGCTCGCACTAGACGAGCAAGATCGTGTCGGATTGCGCCGATGAGGCGCTACGCGTTCCTCAATTGCTGTCGAGGAGCGTTTCGCGCCTACCTGCTTCAACCCGTCGCCCCGCCATCTAAAGACTTTTTATAGGAGATTAACGAGGCTCTGCGGAGGAACCCTCATCGCATCGCCTCGTGTAATCAAACGGACCAACAATCGGATAGGCTCTCTGTCCGTCGAGTGATCAAGCCGCCCGACGGAAAGCTTCGCCACCCAGCCTGCCGACCCGGAAGCGACGGATAAGGTTGAGCAAGGCTTCGGTGTCGACTGCAAGAGCTTCCGCTGACGCGGTGGTCTCCTCGGCCATAGCCGCGTTCTGCTGGGTGGCAGCATCGAGCTGATTGAGCGACGACGAGATCGAGCGGAGTGTCGTATCCTGCTCGGATGCGCTGTGGGCGATCTTCGACACAATATCGTTGGCGGCGTTAATCTGGTTCGAAATGCGCTTGAGCGCCTCGCCGGCTTCGCCGACGAGCTGTACCCCGCGGTCAACTTGGGTCGATGATCGGCCGATCTGGTCTTTGATCTCCTTTGCTGCCGCGGCCGAACGCTGTGCAAGCTCACGCACCTCCTGGGCGACGACGGCAAAACCCTTGCCACTGTCGCCGGCGCGTGCAGCCTCGACTCCGGCGTTCAACGCGAGTAGATTGGTCTGGAAAGCGATCTCGTCGATGACGACGATGATTTTTGCAATCTCGTCCGCAGACTTCTCGATGCCGCCCATTGCCGCGATCGCCTCGGAGACAATCGTGTCGCTGCGCTTTGCTTCGCTGCTGACCGCATGTACGCGCTGGCTCGCCTCACGAGCCCCTTCCGCCGTCTGTCGAACCGCGACAGTCAGCTGATCAAGCGCAGCCGAGGTTTCCTCCAGGCTTGCGGCCTGGCGCTCCGTACGCTGCGACAGCTCGTTTGAGGCCCGCCGGATTTCTTCCTTGGCGATACCGATGTCGTTGCCTTTCATATTGACCTCAGCCATGGCGACTTCAAGCTGCGACATGGCGTCGTTGAAGTTGCTGCGAAGGGTGATGTAATTCTGGCCAACATCGGCGCATCGAACCGTCAAGTCGCCTCGGGCGATATCCTCGAGCGCTCGGCCGATTGTCGTGACAACATGTCGTTGGGCGGCGGCTTCCTCCTCCTGCTGGTGAAGGTTCTGCTGGCGCTCATTATCGAGCTCTTCTTGCTGTTCCCTTTGGCGCCGCTCCAATGTATGGCGGTCGCGGATCTTGTCCTGCAGGGCAGCCGTCGCTTTCGCCATCAAGCCGACTTCGTTGCGCATCGTCAGATGCGGGACTGGGTTTTTGATGTCCTCGTTAGCCACATTTTGAAGTGCAGAGTGTATATCGGCGAGAGGCTTCGTAATGTTGCGAATGCAATAGGCGGCGACCGCAATTCCAATGAGGAAGATAAGGCCACACACAATCGATGCGTCGCGGATCGCGGCATCGATCTTGGCCTGGAGGTCATCGAGATAGACGCCTGTCCCAAGGTTGATCTTCCACGGCTCGAACGCGATCGCGTAGCTCCCCTTTTGCGATGCCTCTTCCTGGGGCCGGCCGGGCTTGTTGATATAATAGTAGACCCGCCCGCCACCGGCCCTACCCTTCTTCAATAACTCGCGCGTATAGAAAGTGCCTTGCTTGTCGACCGCATCCCATCCGCTTGTGCCGATGAGCTTGGCGTTCGGATGGATCACGTACTTGCCATCATAGTCGACCGCGAACAGATAACCGGCAGGGTCATATTTGACCGCGCTCAACATCTTAAAAGCTTCCGAAAGCGCCTGCTCATGGGTCAGTTCGCCAGCTTCCTCGCGTTGCTCATATTTCTTCAAGATCGAAATGCCCGCCTCGACCTGTGATCGCAGCATCTCGAAACGTTCTTCATATATCGCGTTCGACTGCGAGCGGATGCCAACGTAGGTCGACACGGCAAATACAGACATGAGTATGCCAACCAGCGCAAAGAGCTGGTAAGAAATCCGAAGATTTTTCACGGTGTTAGACTTTCAAAAAGTGAGTTGTCCCCCGGCCGCGGATGACTTGGCGTCGAGTATTCCGCTGCCTCTGAATGAAAGGATTTGGGGATAAGACTAATTACCGTTTAAGAGGCATGGTTCTTTTTTGGTTAATCGACGGGGGCATGAACGCGCGGGGTCACCCGCCACAGAGTTGCGAGCCCGCCCAAGCTATGTGCAATTGCGGATTCCGGCCCACTGCAGGTTTGGCTCATGTCGACGCCGCGTGCACCTATTTGAGGGCTCCATGAATGACAGTGGAGCAATGGCGCCAGGATTCACTGATCGATGATCTGTACACTTGCCGTACGACCCGCGACCAATCTAGTGTCATTGGGGACCTGATCCAACACGACGCGGACCGGCACACGTTGGGCAAGCCGTACCCAGGCAAAGGTTGGCGTTACATTCGCGAAGGTGCTTGACGTATCCGAGCGCTCCCGGTCTTCGATCCCGCCGGCAACGCCCGCAACACGGCCTTTGAGGTCGTCCTTGCTGCCCATCAGCTTGATGATGGCAGTGTCACCAACCCTGATGCGATCGAGTTTATTTTCCTCGAAGTAGCCGGCGATATAATAGGAGTCATCGTCAATCAGCGCCGTGACAGTCGCGCCCGCATTGACATAGTTGCCCGGCTGCAGCGAGAAGTTTGTAAGGATACCGTTGACCGGCGCTCGGACCGTGGCGCGGTCGAGATTGAGCTGCGCGGCATCGCGGGAGACGATGGCTTGATCGAGCGCCGACTCGCTTTGGTTGACGGCGGTCTCCGCCTGCCGAATCTTTTGGCGCGTTACGGTCCCGTCTCCGAGCTTCTGGTAGAGATCGAGATCGCTTCTTGCCATTTCAAGCGCGGCCTGGGCGCTTTTAACTTGCGCTCGTGCCTGGCGAAGAGCCAGCTCGAAGCGGGCGGTGTCGATACGGAAGATGACATCGCCTTTTTTGACGGTCTGGTTGTCACCGACCTCGACACTGCTGACGAAGCCCGAGACATCCG
This sequence comes from Martinezella sp. CNPSo 3890, assembly GCF_057784455.1. NCBI lineage: Bacteria > Pseudomonadati > Pseudomonadota > Alphaproteobacteria > Hyphomicrobiales > Rhizobiaceae > Martinezella > Martinezella sp. CNPSo 3890. The sequence continues at coordinate 134,270 of NZ_JBXSOR010000013.1, forward strand.
CAGCGACGTGGACAACATCTGCTCGAACCTTCCCATCTCGAGTCCAGGGATCGTTCATGTAGTAATCCCACAGATGCCATCCTAGGACACCTGCGAAGGCAACGACGATGCCGGTCAGCGCCAAGCGACCGAGCAAGGACAAGAGAGCTGTCATGAAAGCATCCGATTGATTGACAGCGTCGTGGCGCCGAGCAGGCAAAAGTACATCGCCGTATCAAATAACGGCTGATGGAGAACGAAGCGATAGAAGCCGATATAGCCAAGCAGCCGCTTCAATAACGCGTTGAGGAAGAAGCAGCCGAGCGCGATCACGCTCAGCGTCGGGATGTACACGCCATATATATTCACGTCGGGGTTCATGCGGCGGGCTCCTTGAGAACGACGGCATCGGCTCTTGTTGGCATCCGGTTTTCGTTCGCACCGAAGCTGGCTGCCAAGGGGAACAGATTGTATCGCAGGGCAGTTAGCGCTCGCCTTGACTTGTCGACGCCTGACTGCCCGCCCTCACCGAGAATCGTCAGGGAGCGGTCGAGGGTACACAGCAGATCAGCACCCGGCAGAGTATCGCTTTGCCGCTGCTTCTTTTGATAGAAGCTCGCGACGGCCGAAAGGACATCGTCGACGACGAGACGACTTGCATGGGAGAGATGCGGCCTCTGGCGCTGCAATTCCATTGTGTTCAGACCGTTACGCAGGTCTTTCAAGATGTCGTTTCGAGCGGCGGCGGAATGGGCCGGCAAAGTTGTCAGCCGAGGCGCAAGCAGCCCGAGCCGGTCGACCATTCGGTGAACCAGGCCATTTCCAACGGATCTGTTGGGGCCGGTCGCGGACATCGTGACATCCTTCCAACCGGCGCGCAGAAGCCGAATAGCGCTCCACTCGGCGCTGACGCCCCTGACCAGCGCTGCTACCAGAAACGCGACAAAAATCCCGATCAGGGTCGCGATATTGCCGTTGGCAAAGTTCTCAAAATCCAAGCTCGGTGTTGCCCGCAGCGACAGCATGCTCGGGATATTCGTGGCAATCCCCATCCCGATGAGAAAGGTCGAAGGCTTTGCCATGAGGTAGCCTAGCGGCAAGAACAGGAGCCCCAGTGCACAAATGAGAGGGAGGAAGCCGTCAATGAACGGGACGAGTGCGAATTGAAAGACGAAGGATGCCACCAGAGCGATGAGGGTCAGTATGAGAAATTTCTTGATGATCGGCACAGCGTTGTCGGCTGCTGCAAAGAAGCAGGTAACAATCCCAGCAATCACCGGCGCGCCGGCGCCGCTCGGCCATGCGGTAGAAATCCAGATCGCCGTCGCCAGCATAGTCGCCAGAGCGGCCGCGAATCCCGAAAAAGCCGCCATTTTAAAATCACGATGGCTCGATGGGATGAGCAGCCGCTGATCGACGAAGCGCACTCCCTCGAAACTGCCCCGCTTTCCAGAAACGATCGTTTTGTGGAGGTCGAGGCAATCGCTCCAGATCTGGGTCAAGTCGTCAATGCGGGCCGCCACGGCATCCATGAGCATTGCGCTCCACGGGGACGCCGAGGTTGCTTCATTCTGCGCCGCCGAAGTCAGTTCTCTGAGCGCGCCCTTCCTCTCACCGTCAAGCGGCTGTCGGGTGGAAAGCCATTCCGAGAGTCCCAGGAGGAGCGCTTCCAGTGCGGGCATGGGCCTATCACCCGCCGCACGTGATAGGGCGGCAAGTGCATCATGCAAGCCGGAAGCGATGGGCAGAGATGCCACCATCGTATTCTGAAGTGTTCTCGAAAAACCGACCAACTCTTTGTGTTTCGAGGCGTCGTAGAAAACATGCATGATGAGAGATCGAAGTTCGACGGCGTCGGCAGCCAGGCGTCGTTTGCTCGAGGCCAGGTGCTCGTTCTTCTCGCGTCGCAAGACGTCGAGGAACAACCCAGCTCCGTCGCGGAGCCATTTGTCAGTTCGGTCCGATAATTCGGACCCGACGTGGCGGGGAAAGATAAGACGGTTGATGATAGCCGCGCATATGATGCCGACGGCAATCTCAATCACCCTGGAAGTGGCGTAGGTAAAAGCCGTGTCCGGGCTATCGACGATCGGAAAACTCGTCAGCGCCGTCGTATAACCGGCAAGCATGAAACTGTAGCTGCGCGGTGTGCGGTCAAGCAAGCTGAGCGCCAGGCATGCTCCCACCCATAGCGAGATCGCGAGTGTGAGGAGTTCGGGCGATGTGAAAAGGTTCGGCACAAGGATCAGCGTCATCGCGCCGCCTGCGACTGTGCCGAGTACTCGATAGACCGCCTTTGACGTACTGGCGCCGGCCAGGGGATGAGCGACGATGTAGACGGTCGTCAGCGCCCAATAGGGATTGGGGAGATCAAAGCGAAACGCGATCAGCAGCGCTAAAGCGGCCGCTGCAAATGTCTTGATCGAGAAGAATACATCTGCAGCACGGAGCCCAAACCACCTACCGTCATTGACCATTGTCGACGTCTTTCCTCAGCGCGGCCGACACGGAGTGTGGCTCTTCAGTCTCGGTAGCGCAGAGGGATCCTCGCAACAGCCGCGGCCCAGGAGTCCGGATCGCTTTTTTCATACTTTGCTGCATGCTAAATTCCATTAGATGGACTATACAAGATGCGTGAGTTCGCCCGCGAATTCCGGTCAACACACATCGAAGACACTGCTTCGAGTCAACTGAGATGTTGAATTCAATTGTTTGCAGGCTTGCAATTTCCTGCGATAGTTCGTTGAGTGGACCTTTTTGGCAGGGATTCCGGATGAGTGGACCAATGGACGGACAAGGGCAAGTCATCAAGAGGGTTGCAGCGATCCTGTCGGCAATAGCCCGGCGTGGCAGCGACGGCGCTCGGTTGGTCGATCTGGCAAAAGAAACCGAGATCGCCCGACCTTCGATACACCGTATCCTGCAAGATTTGGCCGATGTCGGATATGTCCGCTATGTCGATGGCCGCCGATATGCCCTCGGCACGATGCTATATCCGCTCGGACTGGCTGCACCCTCACCCATCCTTCAGCCCGCAGCGGTCGAGGCGGTAGCGCGGCGGCTTGCCGAGAAGACAGGTGATACGATTTGCGTCGGAATACGACAATCTGATGCTATCCGGTATCTCGTGAGAGCTGACGGCAGCTATCCGATAAGAGCCCAGGTCGTTGACGTTGGCCAAGTCGTCCCGATGGGATCGACATTCAGCGGAATCGCTTTACTGGCTTGGGATCCCGCCGAAGACGTCGCGAATTGCTTGATGGCAAACGAGACTGCGCGGCTTGACGCCGACAGCGTCGAGGCACGCCATCGGTTGAAGCTGATCGAGGATCAACTTGTTCAAGTGCGCACAACAGGGTTCTGTCTCTGCCGCGATATCGTCTGGCCCGGAGTCTCAGGCATCGCAGCGCCGATTCCATCGAGAGCCGGGCGCCCTTACCTCGCTGTTGCATTAACCGCAGTCAATGAGAGGTTGCCGGACGAACGTGCCAAAAACCTTGCTCCACTTTTGACCGCGGCCGCACAGGAGATATCTCACTATTGTGTTTGATCGGACCGCGATAGGGTTTCGCTGAGGCGTCCGCGGTTCAGGCGCCTACCGGGCCGGGCTGGTTATTTTAGCCGTCAGACGCCAATTTTCTTCAGGAGGGTAGATACGAGATCGGAAACCTCACGCTGCCGGAGAATACGGGTGTCGCGATCGGTGTCTCCCCCCAATTCGAATTTTGCCACTGCGACAGCACCGTCCTTGTTGAAGCCTTCGGTGCGCTCGTCATCAACGAAGTGCTGGGCCAACAAGGCCAGGCTTTCGACGATAACCTCCTTGTGTTTGCCTTCAAGCGCTTTGATGAATTCGTCTGCGGCTGCATCGACGCCACCATCATAATGCTCGATGCAGTAGACGAGGTCGTGAGCGTCTTTTCGCTCAGCTCGCTGATTGAAAGCATAGGCCTTCAGGCATGCGAACGCTACCAGGTCAGCATAGTGGAGGTCGACCGTCGCAACGCCATCGTCCCCGAGAAGTTCGGCCGAGATCTTTCGCGTTTTATGATGATCGAAGACAATTGCCGAATGCGGGATGTTCATGGCCGATACGCTGCCTTCCGTGGGCAATTCAACGACCTTGCCGCCTGACTTGTCAGGATCATCGGCAAGGAGTTCGATTGCAACCTTCGTACCACCAGTACTGATCTCCCAGCGCCAAGAAACAGACTGCCCTTTCGTGTTTGTGCCGCGGGTCAATCCAAGCTTTTTGAAATTGTCTTCAAGACTGTGGTACGCCTCTGTCTCGTTGAGCATCTGGAGCTGGATGACGACGTCAACATCGCCGGTTCCAGCGTGCGCCGGAATTTCGGGAGGCTTCTTCTCGATAAGATAGCGAGGCGTCAAACCGCCCACCAGGAAGATGGAGTCGCGCCATGGCCCCAACCCGCGAAGAAGCGTGACCAGGACCCGTTCGCAGTTCTCGGTGACCTGATTGCTGTATCCCTCGGCGGTCGACGGTTTCGTCATCTTAGACTCCTAAAACTTCTTTTCTAAGGTGTTCGGCCATATCCTTTGATCGCCCCTCGCCTCGCAAGAGGTCCAGATAGACCTGCAGGGGGCTCGCAAGCCAAAGACCCGCCCGTTTCTCTTTGAAAAGAAACTCAGATCGGGAAGGCGTCTCAATCACGTCGAGATTTGCACCCTCCGTGACAGCTCTGACATCAAGATGCTCCAGAACGATGTCGGTCTTTTCGCCGGGCGCCATACGGCAAGCTATGCGATTGATAGATGAAAGGTAAGGCGAATATTCCTGTGCCGCCTTGTCTTGGGTAAGCACATACTCGGCGCCAAGAGCCCCGCACTCGGCTTCAAGCTTGTTTGCAATGGCGTCGGCACCTTTTCCGGGAACGTAGAAGCGCCGCCGTTTAATCCGCGACCCCTCTTCCACATGCCGCGCCCAGCTGTCGAGCAATGAGGTGGTGTCCAACAGGCGGCGCTCTTTGTTTGGACCCTGGCCGCGAGCAGACACCCATTCTAGGCGCTCCAACGCGCTTAGTGTTTCTGAAGCGGTTCCGAACGATACCTGCGCCCGCTCCGCCAGTTCGCTGACGCCGAACCAGTCTCCGTGATCCAGGATAAGGGCATGTAAGATCTGGGAGCGCTTTCCTGTAAACAGGGATCCAATCGTTCGCTCCCCAGACTTCGGGACGGGCCGCTCGACATAGAGATATGCGCCTGGCGCTGGGACAAAGAGGCTTCCGCCGTCGTCGAAGTACCCGACCTCCTCCTCTCGAAGCAACTGGCGGGCGCCGACCGATATCGAGCTCGCTGCGAGAACCGGGACGACAGTCTTCATGCCCTGTTCTTCGGCGTCCTTCTTGGCAGCCAGGAGGCGCCACATCGCCTCTCGGACATCACGCGGATATACGACCGACTTGCACTCGACGAGCAAGACAATGTCTTTGCCGGCGACTTCGGCTTCCACTGTAGCGTCGATTAAGTGGCGGCTGAGACGCGGCTCGACTTCAAAATGGGAGACCGATACCTGGGGCAGTTTCTCAAGCGTTTCAACGAGGGCGTCTATTGCTCTTCGCGCGTGGTCTCGCTCGCTTAACTCCATTTTTTTACCTTTTTCACTGCGCAGTGAAAATTCAATAAATCACCCAATCTTCAATGTCACGGCAATTTTCACTGTGCAGTGAAAATAAGTGAAACGACTCCCGGGCTGCTAGCCCCGGGGCGTCCTGCCCATCGGATAGAATTCCAGGCCTCTCCCGGAGAGCGTCACCCGATGCGACGTCAATTTTCCTTGGTGGCAACGATGTCAAAGTCGATGCCGACCGGAAGGGCAACGTATTGACCTGAATTCCATGGCCCCCGGCCGACGCCGAATTCGGTCCTGACAATGTCTGCGTGGCCAACGGCGTGGGCGATTGAAGAGTCGATCTTGACCGTGAATGGCAAGACCACCGGCTTGGTGACGCCCTTGAGGGTCAGATTTCCCGCCGCCTCGAAAGAGTCACCACCTTTGCCGGTCACGGACGTCGTCTCGAAAGTCGCCGTTGATGAGTTAGCAACGTCAAGCCAGTCGGCACCCGGGAGAGTGGCGTCGCGTTGTGGGTCTCCGGTCGAGACGCTCGAGAGGTCGACGGTGATCTTTATTTTGGCTCCCTCTGGGTGAGAAGGATCGAAGCCAATTGCTGCGTCGAAGCGGGAGAATGTGCCTTTGAAGGATGCGCCCGTCTGCTGGCCCGAAAAGCTTAGGGTGCTCTTGCCTGCGTCAACTTTCCATGTCGGCGCCTCGGCATTGGCAGTCGCTGCGGAGACCACTATGGCTGCAGCCACAACGGCTGTAGGCCATTTTAGCAACGCTTTCATGACGTCTGGTCCTTGGTGCGGGCGTTCAGTCTCCTTTCGGTCCTATCTGGAAGCATCCGGAGGAGCACGTCATCCCTGATGATGAAATGATGGCGAAGCGCTGCGACCGCATGCACACTTACAAGAGCGATGAGCGCGTATGCCGCGTAGGCGTGGACGACCTTGAGTGCGGCTTCGACAGGAGCCTTGTCGGCGAGCGCCGAGAACATTGGAAGCTCTGGCCAAGGAACGAGGCCAAACAGCACGGTCGGGATCGCGAATACGGAACTCGACACCATTGCCCATCCCGTCAGGGGCAGACCGAATAGGAAGAGATAAAGCATGACGTGTCCGCCATGGGCAGCGGCCTTTTCGAGCCTTGGCATCTCCGAAGGAAGATCTGGTGGCTGATGTGTAAGCCGCCAGATCAGGCGGAGCACCGCAGCCAGCAGTACCGTTATCCCGATGGATTTATGGAGTTGATAGATCTGGAACAGGCGCATGGGATCCAGTTTCCCATGGACCATCACCAGTCCCATGATCGCAAGGGCCGCGATTCCGAGAGCCATAACCCAGTGAAGGATGATGGCGACCGTCGTATAGCGGCTGCTGGTCCGGCGGCTCATCGGTTTAAGGCTGTTGAACGAACGCGCCGGCGATGCGCAATGTGATGTTGTCTGCCAGAACCGGAAGCGCCTGCGTGATTCCAAAGTCGCCACGCTTGAACGCGCCGGTCGCCTCGAAGCCGACGGTGGTCGACTTGTCGACCGGACTGGTACCCGCTCCAACGAGATGAGCCTTCAGCGTCACCGGCTTCGTCACACCATGCAGTGTCAAGTCGCCGACGATTGTCGCCGAGTCTTCGCCGGATTTCGTCATGGTGGTCGATACGAACCTCGCGTTCGGGTACTTGGCGGCGTCGAGCCAGTTCGCACCCTTAAGCTCCTCCGTCAGCGCCGGGACGGTTGTGAGGATCGTATCAACGGGGATGGTAACGTCGAGCTTGGCAGAGGAAGGCTTTTGGGCGTCGAGGGCAAGCGATCCAGAAGCTCCGGAGAAAAAGCCCGAAAAGTCGGTGAACCCGAAATGGGATATGGAGAAAATCACCTGCGTATGTGCCGGTTCGACGGCGTATGCGCCCGTCTTCACCTCTTTCGGATTTTTCGAGACTGTCTGCTCGGCCATAGCGCCAGATGTAAGCGATGCGACGAGGCAGCCTGTCGCGGTGGCGGCGAGGAGGTAGTTCTTCATGCTGGGTTCCTTAATGTGATTGCGGCCGTCCTTAACGCCAGGAGGGGGACCACCGAGGACGGGTTAGATCGCCCTCGATGGCGAACGGTACACTGGGTCGCGTTTTTATTGGCTCAGGCTGCGAGTTGGGCGATCTGGGCGTTTGCGTTGGCGATGGCGGCTGCCTTTGCCTCCTCGCCCATTGCCAGGCCCTCGGCGCGAATGACCGTCACGTCGGTGAGACCGATGAAGGCAAGTACACCGCGCAGATAGGTTTCGTGGTGCTCAAGGGCCGCCGCCGGGCTGTCGCCGGTGTAGACGCCGCCGCGCGATGAGGCGATGTAGACCTTCTTGCCCTGAGGGATGAGCCCTTCGGGGCCGTTCGCCCCGTATTGGAAGGTCCGACCGGCGACGCAGACGCGATCGATCCAGCCTTTGAGCTGGCTTGGGACAGAGAAGTTGTACATGGGTGCCCCGATCACAATGACGTCGGCTGCAAAGAGATCATCGATATAAGCACTGCCGGCCGCAAGATCTGCGCCGAGGCCCGGATCGGTTACCTGTCCACCCTGCAAAGCCGCCATGTGCCTGTCGGACAGATGCAAACCGGCGTCTACAACCAGGTCGCGATAGATCACGTGGGCGCCTGCGTGAAGTTCCTTCTGGCGCGTGACGACGGCTGACGAGAGCGAACGGCTGACGGAGTAGCCGCCGAGAATACTCGAGTCGATGTGGAGGATGTTCATGTGGACTGGGTCCTTCTGGTTTCCGGGCGGAGCTGATGACTTTTTTGCGAGGAATTTTTTCAAGAGGTGAAACATGACGGCGAAGCTGTCACATCGCCTCCTCCCTGGAAAGCCGAGATGTTCTGGGATATAGTATCAATAAAACTGGGAGATCGGATGGAAGGATGGATGCCAGTGCCCTTGCACGGATCTGACGTGTCGCCGCGGTCAGATGCTTCCCAGGATGGAGTTGCATCGGGTTTCCTCGGTCAGCTAGTACAGATCATGTGAGGTAAAAATGCTCGACGGAGTATCACTTGACCAGCTTCGAATGTTCCTGGCCGCAGTCGAGGAGGGTAGCTTTTCGGCTGCTGCGCGAAAGGTGTTTCGGACGCAATCTGCTGTCAGCGGCGCAGTAGCGAACCTGGAGGCGTTCATAGGCGTGCCGCTGTTTGACAGAAATGGTCGGTATCCAAAGCTGACGCCGGCTGGAAATGTCTTGCTTGTCGATGCCCGCGCGGCGATCTCTGCCGTCGATGGCTTGAAAGCGCGCGCGAAAGGCATTGCGGGAGGTCTGGAAGCGGAGCTGTCGGTCGTTGTCGATGTATTTCTCCCGCTCACAGAGATCGCTCAAGCTGCGCGAGAATTCAAAGCAATGTTTCCAAACACGCCGCTGCGGCTTTATACCGAGGCGCTGGGGGGTACGATCCAGCCAATATTGGACGGTCGTGCCACGGTCGGACTTGTGGCGTCGCATCCGATCGTTCCGAGCGGCATCGCGAAGGAGCAAGTCGCTGAAATCGCCTTTGCCATGGTGGCGGCTTCGGATCATCCGCTTGCCAAACTACACGGTGTAATTCCAGCTGAAGAGTTGGCGCGGCATACCCAGCTGGTTTTGACGGATCGGACCGACCTCTCCGAGGGTCGCGAATCCGGTATTATGTCACCTGTCACCTGGCGACTGGCCGATCTATCAGCGAAGCATGCCTTCATTCTCAGCGGACTTGGTTGGGGCGGCATGCCGCTGCATGCTGTACAAGAGGATATCGACGTAGGGCGCTTGGTTGAGCTACGCATCGAGGACGTGCCCTATGGTGGGATTGCCCTGCCGATCCACGCCATCTATCGCGAAACACATCCACCGGGTCCGGCGGGAAGATGGATAATTGAACGCATGAAAAGGTCTCTGAACGCCAAGGGAGAGATTTCTGCCGTTGCTGCTGAATAGATTTGTCAGGCATTGTCTGGCGTGCGCAATGGGCCACGGGAAGGGCGTCTGGCCGTTTGTCAGCCGTAGGATTACTGCCCATTCCTTCGGACCCTGCGGCCTCTCCGCCCTGACGCAGGTATGCTCTGATATTTGCGTCCGCGATTGGCGGTTCACGCGGGTTTTCTAGGGGATAATGTCGAGGCGCATGCAATCCCTTTTTCAGTGGGTGACGAAATCGACGGCCGGCTGATCAGGTAAAATTCCCGATGTTGACACTGTCCATCTGCGGCTTATATTGACAGTGTCCATATTCAAAGGATCGTCTTGGCTTATCATCATCGCGACCTGCGCCACGCGCTCGTGAATGCAGCGATTGAAATCGTCACCGAAGAGCAGGCATGGGAGTTCTCCCTGCGGGAAGTTGCGCGGCGTGCCGGCGTGTCGCATAATGCGCCGTATAATCATTTTCCTGACAAACGCGCGCTGCTGGCGGAGGTCGCTGCAAGTGGCTTCCGGCTCTTGCAACAGCATCTTTCTAAAGCGATAGCTGGCGAGGCGGACCCAGAACAGGCGCTGTTCCGCCTGGCCAATGCCTATGTCCGTTTTGCAAACGGCAACCCGGCTCTTTATCGTTTGATGTTCGGCCCGATGCTTGCGGACGGACCTCACCAAAGGCCGGATGTTACGATAGAAGCCGGTGCGGAGGCAAAGACGGTGTTGGTCGGCCTCTTAAAGCGCGGTGGGGCGGCGGCTGTATTTTCGTTCGACGCGGACGATGAAGAAGGATTGGAAGCCGTACATCTGACCGTATGGGCGGCGCTGCATGGCCTAGCTTCGCTCATGGTCGATCGGAAAGCGGAGACAAGGTTGCCGGAAGCCAAGTTGGCCGACTTAGTCATCACTCTTCTCTTGGACGGCCTGGCAAAAACCCCAAATTTGAGAGCATCAAGATAATGGCTGAAACCCTTTCAGGAATGGAACTGCGCTCGACCATCACGTCGGACGCCTGGTTGGAACTCGCTTTAATCACACAAGAGGCGACCCTTCCGGAGGCTGGCGAGGTACTGGTGCGGATCGACGCTGCGCCAATCAACCCGGCAGATCTCCTTGTGATGTTCGGTCCTGCGGATCCCGCCTCCTTTGAGTTTCTGGAACGAGACGGGAAGGCGCTCGTCAGGGCCAAAGTCCCAACGGAAAAGTTGGCGAGCGTGGCCGCAAGGCTTGATCAACCCCTCGCGGTTGGCAATGAAGGCGCCGGCGTCGTCGTCCAGGCCGGGGCCGGGGCCGAGCATCTGTTAGGCCGCTCGGTCGCCCTACGAGACCGCATGTTTGCCGAATATCGCACGACAAAGCTAAGCGATTGTGTCGTGCTGCCAACCGGATTGGCCCCTCGGGATGGTGCGTCCGCATCGATCAACCCAATGACCGCTCTTTGCATGGTCGACACCATGAAACGCGAAGGACATTCCGCAATTGTTCATACGGCAGCCGCATCCAGCCTTGGTCAGATGCTCAACCGCCTATGCGTGGCCGATGGCATTCCGCTCGTCAACATCGTTCGCAGTGACGAGCAAGTGGTGCTGCTTCAAGAGGCGGGCGCCACCCATGTCGTGAGTTCCGCGTGGAACGACTTCCCTGCCCGATTGCTTGAGGCGATCGAACAGACGAACGCCACTCTTGCCTTCGATGCGATCGGCGGCGGCACGATGGCGTCCGATATCCTTCATGCGATGGAGATCGCGCAATCACGCAAATCGGCACATTTCAGCCGGTACGGATCGCCCGTTCATAAGCAAGTCTACGTTTACGGCATGCTTGATCCCAGTGATCGAGTGTTGAGACCCAACATCGGCACAGCGTGGAGCGTTGGTGGATGGCTGATGAGCTGGCATATCGAGAAGATCGGCGCGAACGCCACCGATGCGCTGCGTTCGCGTATGTTGGGCGAGTTGACGACTACATTCCGGACGGACTACGCGGCGGAGATTGCGCTTGCAGATATATTGAACCAGAGCGAGATCGCTCGATACCGGCGGCCGGCTACCGGCAAAAAATTTCTCGTCGTTTAAGGAGATACTGATCTTCGTTAACCGGAGTAGCAACCTCATCATAGGTCGTTTCGCGTTCTGAGCGAGATAGCAATCATCGCGGCACGTCGATGGCAAACGCGCCAATCCGCGGTGCCATAGGCAACGAAGTGATTGGCTGGCGATCGCGCGTAAGCGAAAGTCGGCCGACTTGCCAGTGCCTCAACCCCTTACGATACTGGGCGTCCCGGATGTGGAGGTGGTTGGATCATTCCGTCGTATCCGTGGCAGCCGCTTGAGTCTACGTCTTGAACATAGGAAGATCTACCCTGCGAAACCCGTGACGCGGGGACCATCTGTCGACCGCAGAGCGAATTTAATGCACACTAAAATGCCGCTCGCGGACGTCACCATGCGCTCTTGCTGGAATTCGAGCAGAGAACACCCTAGTCACCAATCATATCAATGAAAATTCCTGCTCTTCACCTTCAACGTATCGATATGAAGGTCAGGCACGAACATGTCGCGTGGGGTTACAACCGGCTTCGGTTTATCCCGTGGATCCGGACCTGCCCCATGGGAAAACTCATCGCCGCGCCCGGTCGGCAGCCTGAACTCCGTATCCCTATCGGCCAGCCCGACGAGATCACCTGAGAGGTCGAACAGTTGATGTGCGACGAGATGGACAACCTCCCCTTCCCGCTGGATGCGGCCGTTGATCGCCATCATCGACGATCCCAGCACGATGCGCCTGCGCTTCTCGAATAATGTCGGCCACACAACGACGTTGGCCGGTCCCGTCTCGTCCTCGATGGTGATGAACATCACACCCTTGGCCGACCCTGGCTTTTGCCGCACCAGCACGAGCCCCGCCGTGTAAACCCACCGGCCGTCCCGAGCACTCATAGCCTCTGCACAAGTGATGATGTTTCGCTCCGAGAGATCCTTGCGCAGGAAGGCAACAGGATGCTGGCGCAGCGTCAGCCCGGTATGGCTGTAGTCCTCTATGACGTTGTGTCCGTCGGTCATTTGCCGAAGCGCCACCTCTGGCTCCTGCTGCTCCGCAATCGCCGTCGCTTCGCGCTCGGCCGCGGCGGCAAACAGGGGCAAGGGCTCGTCGCGCAGCGCCTTGATCGCCCAGAGCGCATCGCGTCGTTCGAGTTTCAGCGAGGCTAAAAACGCATCGGCCTCTGCCAGCTGGACAAGCGCTTCCGTCGGAACACTGGACCGCCGCCACATGTCATCGACAGAGGCGAACGGGCTGTTCATGCGGGCCGCGACGATGCGAGCTGCATCCGCGGCCGCCAGCCCCTTGACCTGGCGAAACCCAAGTCGCACGGCATGCCGATCACTGCTGCCGATCCTTTCCAGCGTGCAGTCCCAGCGCGAGCGGTTGACACACACCGGCCGCACCTCAACGCCATGCTTGATCGCATCGCCAACAATCTGGGCAGGCGCATAAAAACCCATGGGCTGACTGTTGAGAAGGGCTACGCAAAACACATCCGGATAGTGGCACTTGATGTAGTTCGAGGCATAGGCAATCAGCGCGAAGGAGGCGGCATGGCTTTCCGGAAAGCCGTAGGAGCCAAAACCTTCGAGTTGCGAGAAGGTCTTTTCGGCGAACTCGGGCGAATATCCGTTCTTGACCATCCCCGAAACCAGCTTGTCCTTGAAGCGCGAGACGCCGCCAGTGAACTTGAAGGTCGCCATGGATTTGCGCAGCTGGTCGGCCTCGCCACCGGAAAAGCCGGCGCAGACCATGGCGACGCGCATCGCCGACTCTTGAAACAGCGGCACGCCGAGCGTCTTGCCAAGCACCGCCTCCAGCTCCGGCGTCGGATAGACGACGTCTTCCTTGCCCTCACGCCGGCGGAGATAGGGATGCACCATGTCACCCTGGATTGGGCCCGGCCGCACGATCGCCACCTGCACGACGAGATCGTAGAAGGTGCGTGGCTTTAACCGCGGCAGCATCGCCATCTGCGCGCGGCTTTCGATCTGGAAGGTACCAAGCGTGTCCGCCTTGCGGATCATCTCGTAGGTGGCGGGATCCTCTTGGCGGATCGTCGCAAGATCGATCGCCTCGCCTTTATGCTCCCGGATGAGATCAAAGGCTTTGGCCATGCAGGTGAGCATGCCGAGCGCTAGGACATCCACCTTCATGAATTTCAGTGCCTCGACGTCATCCTTGTCCCATTCGATGATCTGCCGGTCTTTCATCGTCGCCGGTTCGATCGGCACGAGGTCATCAAGCCTATCGTGGGTCAAGACAAAGCCGCCGGGGTGCTGACCGAGATGGCGCGGCGCCCCCATCAGCTGCTGCGCCAGTTTCAGGGTGAGCGCTAAGCGCCGGTCGTCAGGGTTGAGATTGAGCTCGCGGATATTCTGATCCGGGACCTCCTCCGACCAGGACCACATTCCTGACGATAGCGCTTTGATGACATCCTCCGGCAGGCCGAGCGCCTTGCCGACATCGCGGATTGCGCCCTTGGCCCGGTAACGGGTGACGGTCGCGCAGAGTGCCGCCTTGTCCTTGGTATAGGTTTTGTAGATCCACTGTATAACCTCCTCGCGCCGTTCATGCTCGAAGTCGACATCGATGTCAGGCGGCTCGTCGCGTTCCTGGCTGACGAAACGCTCGAAGAGGAGATCATTGGTCGAGGGATCGATCGATGTGATGCCGAGAATATAGCAGACGGCGCTGTTGGCGGCCGATCCCCTGCCCTGACAGAGAATGCCCTGGCTTCTGGCAAAGCGCACGATCGAAAACACGGTCAAAAAGTAAGGTGCATATTTCATGGTGCGGATGAGATCGAGCTCATGCCGCACAGTCTTCAACACATCCAGCGGCAGTCCCTCTGGATAGCGATCCGGCACGCATTCCCAGACATAATGCTCCAACGAGGCCTGGGCATCCTTGCCAGGTACGATGGCTTCCTCCGGATATTGGTAGGTCAGTTCCTCGAGACTAAATTTGCAGCGCCGGACGATCTCCATCGTTCGCGCCAGGGCTTGCTGGTGGCGCGGGAACAGACGCTCCATTTCTTCGGGCGGCTTCAGATAACGATCGGCATGGCGCTCGCGCTCGAAACCGACATCGTCGATCGAGGTGTTGTGCCTGATGCAGGTGACGATGTCCTGCAATTGCCGCCGGCCCGGCTCATGAAACAGCACGTCGTTGGTGACGACGGTCTTCACCTTGAACCGCGCCGCCATGTTGGAAATCTCGTGCAGGCGCATCTGGTCGTTCGGTCGTCGGCGCAGGCAGAGTGAGACATAGGCGCGATCGCCAAACAACCCCGCCATCTTGCGAAGCTGCGCCGCGCATGTGGCATCCGGCAGATCCGGCACGAGAATGCCGATCATGCCGTCGGAATAGGCGATGACGTCATCCCAGTGCAGAATGCAGTTGTTCTTGCCGCCGCGCGACTTGCCGAGCGTGATCAGCCGCGTCAGACGCGAATAGGCGGAACGGTCCGTCGGATAGACCAGCAGAGACATGCCGTCAGCCAGATCGAGACGACAGCCGACGACAAGCCTGACGCCTGTCGCACGCGAGGCTTCCAGTGCCCGGACGATCCCGGCCAGCGAATTGCGATCAACGACGCCGAGTGCCTCGATCCCCAAGATCTTGGCGGTCTCGAACAGCTCTTGCGCCGAGGATGCGCCCCGCAGGAACGAGAAATGGGTCGTGACCTGAAGCTCGGCATAGCTCATGCGAAGATCCCATGCAGGTACCATTGCCGATCGCCCGTCTCTGGATCGACGCCGTCCCCGGAACGGAAAATCCAGTAGCGCTCGCCCGCTTCGTTCTCGACGACATAATAATCGCGGACGGCTTCGAACTCGCTGTCGCGCTTCCACCACTCCCCGAATATGCGCTCTGGCCCATCAGCGCGCACGACATTGTGCCGGCGGCCGCGCCAGGTGATGCTTCGTGGCGGATAGTCGGGCATCAGGGCGATCGCCGTAATGCGGTCGGGCCTGTCGAGCAGTCGAACGGGTCGTTGCCAGTGATGCGTCCAGATCTCACCGAGCGGCTCAGAGGCAGCAGCGACACGCCGGACGCTGCGCTCGGGGACATCCGACGCGACGGGCGTCAAGCGGTAGACGCGCTGGCCGCGGTTTCCAAGGACATCGATAAGAGGCGTGATGTCCGTCGTCTCTTCCTCGACCAATGACGACGAGCGCTGTTCCTCGTCCAGTGCTTCGGACATGACGGCAACGAGCGTTAGCTTCTCGATCCCGAAACCCGGCTCGATCTTCTCCGTCCGATCGCGAAACAGTTTTGTCAGCCATGCGACATCCCGGGCAGGCTTGGCTGTTCCGGCACGGATCGCCTGACGCGTGCCGTCGACCTTGTCAACGATCAGGTCCGTGCGGCGAACGCCGAGGCCACGGCGCTGAAGTTCGCCGACAAGCTGCGTGACGAGCCTTCCAACATATTTGTTGATCGTCTCGGCCGCACCGATTGGCTCGGCGAATGACCGCGACACCTCGATCCACTCGGGCGCTCTTGCCGGCTCGATCGGTTCGGACATGCGGTCAAACATCTGGTCCAGACGGCGCCCGATCTCGGGTCCGAAACGCAATGCCAGCGGGGCACGAGCCGTGTTCGCCAGTTCGCCGATCGTCTGGAAGCCCAGCGTCCTCAAGTCGGCGACGATCTTTTCCGGAAGGCGCAGCAGCGAAAGCGGAAGCTTCTCGACGGCGCGGACCGTGCCGCCCCTCGGCACGATGACGGTCTCCCTCTTGATCGCCCGCGCGCAGGCATGAGCGGCGCCCCAGCTGTCGGCGACGGCGACGCGGGCAGTCAGCTTCCTTCCTAAGAACTGGTTTGCGATCTTCGTCGCCATGGCGAGTTCTCCGCCCTGAAGGTGATCGGCGCCCTCGGTATCCATGACGATGCCATCGATCCCGTCGATGGCGACGATCGGCGAATACACGGTCAATGCCCAAAGGGTGATCCGTTCAAGAGCAGCAGCGTCCGCCGCAGGGTCGGCCTCGACCATCATCAAGTCGCGGAAAATCGCCTGCGCTTTCGCGGCAGGCATCCCTGGCCTCACCCCCGCTTTGCGAGCGGCCGCATCGGCGGCAGCGACCCATCGCTTCGACCCCGACTTGGCGATCACGGCAATGGCCTGTTCAGGCGGAATGGAGGGATCCGCGCGCCGTATTCGATCCGTCGGCAGATCGGGAAGATAAATGGATACGACCCTTGTCATCACACGCTCTCACGAGAAACTCAGCACACTCACCCGCTTTCACGCGCATCAATTCCAGAAACCATTGAGCCCTGCCCACCCCCGGTACCGGCAGTGCCTCCGACGGCATGACGCTGACGCGCCATCTCGTCGTTGACGCCGTCGGCTGGCCAAAATCATTCGCCTCCGTCTGCCGTCTCCAGCGGCGGACGGCGATGGCCATGGTTCCGGTCTTTTCCGCGACGAGCTGGAGACGCCGCGAGGCCGTCATCGGCAGTCGAACGAGTTCTCCGACGACGACGCCTAGGCCGCCGAAGGACAGGCACTCCTCCATGCTCGCCAGGACGTCTTCCTCCTTGTCCCCCTCGACAAACACGACCCGGTCGGGATGAAGGCCGACCTGTGCCAGCGCTGGCATGAAGAGGTCTGGTCTCGTCAGGCACCATGCCACCTGCCCCTTTGTCCGGGAGGCTATTCCAGCGACGAAGAGCGCGGCCGCCGCCCCATCGACGGTGCCTGAGCCGCCACCGGCAAACTCGTGTAGCGCTCCATAAGCAAGGCCACCGCCCGGCAAGACCGCATCGATCTCTGGCACGCCGAAGGGAAGACATCCGGCACGTCTGCCCTGCGCGCCCTCCATCGACGCGATGCGTTCGCGCAAATCACAGATCACCCTCTCGCGGGCAGCAGTCATCATTCACGGCTCCCTTCAAGGTCGCGTTGGCGGTTTCGACATCATGTCGGGCGGCGATATGTTCACTATCTGTTCCGTCAGTGATAAAGAGTCAAGCGGTCCCCGGCCTAGGAATATTTCCCCACCATTAGCGATCCTGAAGATTCCAAACGGAATCAATCGTGTAGAGCTAAAAATTATTTTGACTCATGTTTCTGAGTGCTTAGGCCCTGCCGGTGGATAGCGGGGACAGTCTTCAGATCGTCGTCATGTTCTTAAGCTTTCTGTGCTGCACTCCAAGGCATGATAAAGCCACCCAGATCAAAACCGCTCCTACGTGACAGCGAAGCTCCTCTCCGCTCGAAGCCGCGCAGGAAACGCAATCCGGCGCAGCCACAGCTCCTCTTCGATCCGATGCCCGACCGCGTCGAGCCGGCGCTTGCTGAGCTGAAGGCGAAGCCCCCAAGCGGCGATCAATGGAGCTGGGAGCTGAAATGGGACGGCTATCGCCTGGCGGTCCATATCGAGCCGACAGGGATCCGCATCCTCACTCGCGGCGGCCATGACTGGACGCACCGGTTCCCGGCGATTGCAGAGGGAGCTCACGCGCTCGGGCCGGCAACCATGATCATCGATGGCGAGGCAGTTGTGCTCGACGAAGAAGGCCGGCCGGATTTCGGGTTGCTGCAGCAGTCACTCGGCGTTTCCGGCAAGGCAGCTGGCAATCGTGCCTCCAACGCCGTTCTCTACGCCTTCGATCTTATCTATCTGGACGGCCACGATCTGCGCGGGGTCGAATACCGGTCGCGCCGCCATCTTCTTGAGGACACGTTGAGCGGCTCAGCGGGTGACGTGAATGGAGCCATTCGTCTTTCAGAGACGTTCGACGCAGATCCCACTGTCTTGCTGGAGAACGTCTGTCGCCTCGGCCTCGAAGGCATCGTCGGCAAGCATCTGGATCAGCCCTATCGCTCCGGCCGCACCGGCGACTGGGTAAAGGTCAAATGCGTGCAGAGCGAAGCGTTCATGGTCGTCGGCTATGAGCCTTCTGCGGCTTCACCGGGCGGTTTTGGCTCGCTCGTGCTCGCCGCCTACCGGGACCATGATCTCGTCCATGTCGGGAGCGTTGGCACGGGCTTTAAGGGAGCCGAGGCTATCCGCCTGCGCAAGATGCTGGACAAGCTGCGCTGGAGGCGAAAACAGCCGCCCGTTCCCTATCCCGGGAAAGCCGACATTGTCTGGGTGGAGCCGACGCTGATCGCCGAGATCGAGTTTCGGGCGTGGACCGGCGATGGCAAACTGCGCCATCCATCCTACAAGGGCTTGCGGGAACGTCAGGACAATTCCGACGTTTACAAGCTCGATTAGAGAGCCGGCGCAACACGCCGGTACAAACTGCATTCGGTCGCAACGGAGGGGATTGCTGCCATGTGTAATCTTTATCGGATGGAAGACAAGGACTGGGTCGCGAAATGGGCCCAGGATGCCGAAAGCCTGATCAACCTGATGCCGGCCTATCAGATGAACCCTGACCAGATGGGGCCGATCGTCCGCAACACGGCTAACGGAAAGAAGCAGCTTGTGCATGCGCGATGGGGCCTGCCCTCTCCCCGCTTCGCACTCGAGAAAGGCGCTAAAGCCAAGGCCGAAAAGCTCGCAGCCAAGGGCAAACCCTTCGACCTTGAAGAACTGATCCGCATGGAACCCGACCGCGGCACGACCAACGTCCGCAAGCTGAATTTCCCGCATTGGACGCGGTGGTTCGGTGTCGAAAACAGGTGCTTGGTCCCGGTGACGAGTTTTGCCGAACCGGATCCGACAAGCCAGGAAGCTGGCGGCAAGGTGCCGAATGCGTGGTTTGCCCGGGACGAGGCGAAATCGCTTATGTTCTTCGCCGGCATCCATGTGCCGCAGTGGACGAGCGTCCGCAAAGTCCGGGACGGGCTCACAACCGACGACCTCTATGGCTTTCTGACTACGGATCCCAACGATCTCGTGAAGCCGATCCACGAGAAGGCCATGCCGGTATTGTTGCTGACAAAGGACGAAACCGACATCTGGATGCGGGCGCCATGGGACGAGGCAAGGGAGCTTGCTCGACCACTTCCAAACGATGCGCTGATAATCTTGTCGCGTGAACCGTATGGATCATCGATCGTGTCGAAATCCGGCGAACCGGTGGCGCAAGACAGTCTGTTGTGATTCGCTGGCATTCCAGGCCCCTCTCACTTACTCTTCCGCTTCTTCAACGGTTCGTCTGACAGTTCGATCCATACAGGGGCATGATCGCTTGTGTGCTCCCACCCGCGCACGTGCCGGTCGACCTCTGCCTTCGACAGCCGTGATGCCGCCTCGGGACTCAGCAGGAAGTGGTCGATCCGCAATCCAGCATCGCGGGCATAGGCATTACGAAAATAGTCCCAGAAGGTATAGATGCGTTCGTTTGGATGCAGGTGGCGCAGAGCATCGGTCCAGCCTTGGTCGACAAGGTTCTTATAGGCCTCGCGGACTTCCACGCGAAACAGCGCGTCGTTCGTCCAGCGTTCCGGCTTGTAGACATCGATCTCCGTCGGCATGACATTGTAGTCGCCCGCGAGCACGACCGGAACTTCAAGCTCGAGCAGCTCCGCCGCATAGTCGTGCAGCCTCTTGAACCAGCGGAGTTTGTAATCGAATTTCGGGCCGGGATAAGGATTGCCGTTCGGCAGATAGAGCCCGCCGATGACGATGCCGTCGACGATCGCCTCGATGTAGCGGCTGTGTTCGTCTTCCGGTTCGCTGGGCAGAGCTTTTCTCGTGAGATGAGGCTCCTGACCCTTGGCAAGGATCGCGACGCCGTTCCAGGACTTCTGGCCCTGCCAGACGGCACCATAACCGGCTGCTTCGATCGCCTTTATTGGAAACTTTTCCTGCGGCGCTTTCAGCTCCTGCAGGCAGACGACGTCCGGCACGGCCTCCTCAAGCCATCGGAGGAGGACTTCGAGCCGGCCGTTGACACCGTTGACGTTATAGGTGGCGAGCTTCACGGCCTAGTGTCGGGCGATTTCCGCTTCGACCTTCTTGCGAGAGTTCCCGGCGTTTTTCACGGTCTTCTTCACCGTGTCCTTCGAGACAGCTTCCTTCTTTGCCTCGTAACGGACTTCATGATCCTGTCCGGCCGCGACCTTGGCTCGATCCTGCGCTCTGCCTCGGGATGTGGTTGCCATTTGCAGTCCTCCTAGTAATTTCGGTCACCGGAAAACGAACGCCGATTCAAGAAGTTCCGGCCGCCCGCGGTGCGAACAAGTCAACCATCAAGCCTATATGCTGTCCGCAGCAACGATCGATCCCGCGAAATCGGCAAACGCGCGTGCCTTTGCACCTGCCAGCCTGCCGGTGGCGAACACCGCCCAAAGATCGATCGTCGGAAGTTCCAGTCTTCTAGGACGCGCTGCACCGTGCCCATCGGCCAGTTCCGGCGCAAACATCCAGTCGGAGGCAACCGCGAGGCCTATATGCGACAGGACGGCGGTGCGAACCCGCGGACATGAATTTACGGATGGATAGTGTGCAGCGGTTCCATCGGCGGCGCCTGTTCATTCAGGCACTCTACAAACGGGGCTCTCCAACCTCCAAGAATATCTTCAGAGCTTAGCTTGTTCGACGAAACTAAAACGCAATGCTCTGCCGTCTGCCGCGACTATGGCATCCATCTCCTCTACGAGCGCATCGCGATCATCGACACCGCGCAAGAGACGGCCAGCCAGAGTATCGAAACGTCCGGCAGCGATGTCGGCAATCAACAGCGCAGCCCGTGACGGTTCGATGTTGACACCATCCTCAAAAAGCTTCTGGATTCCGGGCAAGTACGTTTTCCCGGCCTCCGACGATAGCTGCAACTCGGTCATTGCCGTGCGAACAAGACCGGGATCGACGGCGAATGCGCGCACGTCGTTGCCAATGGTTGTGTCGTTCAGACACTCGGTGAGACGCATGATGGCGGCCTTGCTGGACGCGTAGCCAGAGCCGTGAGGAAAGCTGTTGCCCGTTCCGCCACCAACGAGGTTTACGATCCGACCGTTCCCCCGCGCCAACATCATGGGGGCGACCGTGCGGCAGGTGTTGAATGTACCACGAAGATTGATCTCGACATCCCGCCACCAAACAAGGGGATCACAGTCCCAAATAGGACCAAAGCCCTGAAATGAGCCGTGGTTGTTGATGAGAATGTCGATCGGGCCCAATTCGCTCGCAACGCGAGCAAAGGCACTTTCAACGGCGGCAAGGTCAATCAGGTCCGTCGAAACAGCGATCGCTTCACCGCCCGCTTCCTCAATGAGAGAGACTGTTTCCTCAATCTCGGTGGCCGTTCGCGCCAACACGGCGACCTTCGCCCCTTCCCTAGCCTGCTGTAGAGCGATCTCTCGACCTATTCCTCTGCCGCCGCCTGTTACGACGGCGACCATGTTTGAAAGGCGGGCCATGTTTACTCCTACTGCGTTTTAAAAAATCGATCTGGATACACAAAAATATGTGTGCCTCGGCGGCTGATGGCAATGACGGCGGCTCGACTTCGATTTCGCGGTAACGGCCAATTTCAAGGCATCGTATCAGGAGCCGCTGGACGACGCGCTGGCGCATGACCTTCGTCGCTTTCCTTTGCAGTAGATGGAGAAAACATGGAAAATGTGGCAGGTGACGTGAGATGTCTAGTCAAGAAAGCCCGCGAGGTTCCATGTCCGAAGCCGATTGGTTGAGTCATCTCCTGCAAATCGTCAGCGTCACCGGCCAACTCGAGGTCCGGTGTTCATATGGCGCACCATGGCGAGTTGCATGGCCGCGGGCTGCGGCGAATGAGATCCCTTACCACGTGATCGTCAAGGGTCGGGCCATCTTCGAGCATCCGGAGACCAAATCGACGAAAGAACTTTGCGCCGGAGATATCCTATTGCTGCCTCGCGGCGCGGCGCACGTGCTCCATGATGGCAGCGGGGAAACACCCATAGCAACGCGACAGCACCGAGGAACTGCCGGCTGGATGCTGAGCGAGAACGATAGCCACGACGAGCAACTCGATCTTTTGTGCGGCCGATTTTTCATCGCGCCGCCCCATGACCGGCTGATGCGCACGTACCTGCCTACAGATGTGGTGGCGCATGCAATCGACCGTCGTGAAGTGGACGGTGGGGGCTCCGCGGCTGATCAACTGACCAGTCTGGTCGGGTTGATGCGCATGGAGGCGGCCGGCGACCGGGCGGGTGGCCGCGCGGTTTTGAACGCCCTGTCGTCAGTTTTGTTTACCCTTGTGCTCAGAGCGGCAAGTGAATCGGAGAAAGCTCCCGAGGGTCTGTTGGCACTCGCCGGTCATCCAAGACTGGCGCCCGCAGTCACCGCGATGCTCGCCGATCCGGCAAAGCCTTGGAAATTGCCCGATCTGGCAGATCTGTGCGGCATGTCGCGCGCCACGTTCATGCGGCACTTTCAGGACAGGCTGGGCTGTTCCGCGCTAGACCTGTTGACGGATCTGCGCATGAGTCTGGCGGCCAACGAGCTCAAGAAGCCGACGATCAGCACCGAGGCAATCGCCGAAACGGTCGGCTATCAATCCGTTTCGGCATTCCGGCGCGTCTTCGCCGAGAAGATGGGAATGACGCCGGGCGAGTGGCGCCGACTGGCGCAAACCGGTGAAAAGCGCGCCGGGTAGATACGAAATACACGAATGATCCTTTTGAGCATCATATCGAGCTAAATCAGTCTCGATAATATCGCCGTTGCCCGTAAATTGGTTCCCGTTATCACTTGATGAGGGAGCCACCCAATGAACGACATCAACAACGCAATCACCCAGACCGCGCCAACCAACGCCGTCATCGAAAACATCCTGAGCCGCAGTGCCGCAAAGTATTACGACGCCACCGCGACGTTGAGTGACGACAAAATCCGCGATCTGGTGCGCATCGGCACATCGGCGCCGACATCCTTCCACCTGCAGAACTGGCGGTTCATCGCCGTCCGTACACCTGAAGCCAAGGCCCGGCTCCATCCGATCGCGTGGAAGCAGCCCGCGATCCTCGATGCCGCCGTAACTTTTATCATCATCGGCCAGCTTGCCGACGCCAGCACCGTGCCCCAGCGCCTGGCGCCGGTCGTGGAAGCCGGCATCATGCCGGCCCACCTGGTGCCGGAATGGGAAGCGCCCGCCCGCAGCCTCTATGACCATCAGCCGCAGCGGCAACGTGACGAGGCGGTGCGCTCCGCAACCTTCGGCACGGCGGCGATCATCTATGCGGCGCGCTCGCTCGGCCTCGGTTCGACGCCGATGATCGGTTTCGACGCGGAGGCCGTGCATCGCGAATTCGGCCTCGCCGACGATGAAATCCCGGTGATGCTCCTAACCGTCGGGCCCGAGCGGTCCGGCAACTGGCCGCAGAAGCCACGCCTGCCCGTGGCCGACGTCCTGTCCTTCGCATAACCGAAAACTCAATCAACATTTATGGAGACTACCATGACCAGAACCACTGTTCTGACGCCGGAACAGGTGCCGGCTGCATCCAAGGAAACTCTTGATGCCTTCACGAGAAATATCGGCTTCACCCCGAACATGATGGCGGCCTTCGCGCAAAGCCCGATCGCCTTCAACGCATGGGCTGCCTTGCTTGGCTCGCTCAGCAAGACGCTTGACGTGAGGACCCGGGACAGCATCGGCCTTGCTGTCTCCGAAGTGAATGGCTGCAACTATTGTCTCACGGTTCACAGCTTCACCGCCGAACATATGGCCAAGCTGCCAGCCGACGAGATCATTTTGGCTCGCAAGGGCCACGCCACTGACCCGAAGCGGGATGCGGCGGTGCAGTTCGCGCGCAAGGTTATCGAAAGCCGAGGACAAGTCAGCGATGCCGATCTGAAGGTTGTCCGCGATGCCGGGTTCACCGAGGCGAACATCATCGAGATCGTCGCTCTGGTCGCCATGTACACGCTGACGAACCTGTTCAACAACGTTTTCGATCCGGACAAAGATTTCCCCGCCGTGACCCCGGCCGGCGCGATCTGAGTCTCGTCTCTCGCAACCTCATGAAGCTGTTGGGATCAATCCCATGAACATTCTCCACATCGATAGCAGTCCGCGCCAGCAATCACATAGCCGTCAGCTTTCGGCGGCCATCGTCGAAAAGCTTCTTGAGGTTGCGCCTGGCGCGGATATCATCCGGCGTGACCTTGGCGCCGATCCCCTACCTCAGACCGTAGCCCTTTATGCCGCCGCACTGGCGTCGCCGGCTACTTTGGCGGCCCCGCCGGCCGGGTCGCTCGATCTTTCCGAACAGCTTATCCGGGAACTCGAAGCGGCGGATGCGGTCGTCATCGGAACGCCGATGCACAATCTGACCATTCCCTCGGTCCTCAAGGCCTGGATCGACCAAATCCTGCGCGTCGGCCGCACGATGAAATCGACTCCGGCGGGAAAGGTCGGACTGCTCAATGACCGTCCTGTGTTTGTCGGGGTCGCTTCAGGCGCCTTCTACACCGGCGAGCGCGCCAACCAACCGGATTTTCTGACACCCTACCTGTCCCTGTCGCTGAGCTCGATCGGCCTGAAGACGCAGCAATTCTTTCCGCTGCAAGGCACCGCGTTCCTCGACTGGGAGCACGCGGCAGCGGCCCGGCAGGCGCTTCTCGCCGCCCTCGATTTGTCAGTCTTGCCGGGTCCCGGAGTCATCCAAACGAAGATTGTGCTGCCAGCGGAAGCCGACGGACGATAGCCGAAGTTGCGTTCCTCGTCAGCACGCTGGCGGCCCGGACATCTCAACCATTCCGCCCCGACGGGGCACCGAGGAGGCCTTTAGATGCGTGAAACAACACTACCCCTTCCGCAAATCGGTGACAGGATCACCGAACGAACGGCTCCACCGGACGACGCCGCTCTCCGTGCGTGGATCGGACCAGAGGGGTTCGCCCGTTGGTCCGAGCTACGGACCTGGATCGACGAATTCTACCCGGGCGTTTTTGTCCCGGACTGGCTTTACGGTGGCAAGAACCGCGGCTGGTCCTTGCGCTACAAGAAAGCCAAGGCCTTCACCACTCTTGTCCCGGAGTACAAACGGCTTTCGGCCCTCGTGGTCATGGGCCGGGCGGAGCGAGAGAAATTCGAGGAGCGGCGCTATGCCTGGCGGCCTGAACTGGTCACCCTCTACGACAACGCCAAAACCTATATCGACGGAAAATGGCTGACGCTTCCCATCTCGGATGGAAGCGATCTGCAGGATGTCAAAGATCTCCTGCTGATGAAGCGCCCGCCGGTATCGAACGTGTGATTTCCAAATATCGCGGCTCGTCCGTCGGCATCCAATCAAGCAAGCCACAGTCGAGCGGCAGCTGCCTGCACGAGGCCGATATTGGCTCGTGGTCCCCAATTCATCTTCCAACGCAACGGAAATAAGGAGTAGGTCCCATGAAAGCGATTGTAGCAACCAACCCGGAGACAGGGCTTGCCGGTTTAAGACTGGTGGAACGTCCTGAGCCGACGGCCGCCATCAACGATGTCGTTGTCAGGGTTCATGCGGCGGGGTTCGTCAATACCGAACTCGAATGGCCGTCCACCTGGACCGATCGCACCGCGCATGATCGGACGCCGGCAATCCTTGGTCATGAGGTGGCTGGCGTGGTCACGGCTTTGGGTTATGGCACCACGGGACTGTCGATCGGCCAGCGGGTATTCGGCCTGGCGGACTGGTATCGCGACGGCACACTCGCCGAGTATGTCTCCATGGAAGCGCGCAATCTGGCGCCGCTGCCGGGCGATGTCGATTTCACCGTCGGTGCCAGCCTGCCGATTTCCGGGCTGACAGCATGGCAGGGTCTGTTCCAGCATGGCCGACTTCAAGCGGCGCAAACTGTTCTGGCGCATGGCGCCGCCGGCGCCGTCGGCGCGATCGTGACGCAGCTTGCAAAAGAAGCCGGCGCCTATGTCATCGGTACCGGGCGCACTGCCGACCGTCAAAAGGTTCTCGACTTTGGGGCGAAAGAATTCGTCGATCTTGCAAACGACAGGCTCGAGGACATAGGCGGCGTGGACTTGGTCTTCGACGTCATCGGCGGCGAGATCCAGAAGCGGTCAGCGGCGCTGCTTCGGGCCGGCGGAACGCTTGTGACCGCCGTCGGGCCAACCGATGTTCGGCCTGCAAACGGATCCACGGTTGATTTCGTGGTAGAGGCAGATCGAAACCAACTGTTCGAGATCGTTCAGCGGGTCCGCGATGGCAGACTACGTACAAATGTCGGCAAGATCACAACTTTGACCGATGCTGTCGCCGCGCTGACCTCAACAGAACGGCGCGCAGGGAAAACCGTCATCCGCGTTCTGGCCTGATCGATGCCGCGTCTGGGGCGGCCAGCAATTCTGAGCGCCCCAGTCGCCTGGAAGGGTATCGGACCGGCCGCGCCCTAATCGCCAAGCCAAAATGCGCTGAATACTATTTCGGCGGTTGTAATTCGGTCGCCGCCCTTTGCGGTGTTGCAGCCTGCCTTTGAAGGTTGGGCCAGTTCCGATCAAACTCAACCACTGGACGGAATTGACTTGATCGCCCAGTCTACGAAAGCCCGCAACTTCGGAAGCCGTATCCGTTGGCCGGGATAAACGATGTGCATAGGCCGATCGCCCGATGCAAACTCTCTCAGGATCGGAACGAGCCGACCGGTTTCAAGATAGCGCGCAACCGCTAACTCGCTCGCCCGGATGATCCCGCCGCCGGCAAGTGCAGCTTCGACAAGGGCGTGACCGTTGTTAACAGTCAGTCGGGTATTAGGCTGGACCTGCCGTTCTTCGCCATTTGCTTCTGTAAACGTCCAATTGGAGGGCGCCGGGTAGTTATGAAATTCGTAATCGACGCAGGTGTGATGAAGCAGATCGTCCAGGACCCGCGGCACGCCGTACCTTTCGAGATAATCGGGCGAAGCGCATGTGACGAGGCGAAACGGCGTCAGCGGCCGCGCGATAAGCCCCGAATCCGGCAGCTTCCCGATCCGGATGCATACATCGAAATTTTCGGCCACGAGGTCGACAACCCTGTCATCAAGCACCAGTTCGATCGTGACCTCGGGGTACATCGTTAGGAATTCCGGCAGCTTGGGCGTCAGCACGGCGGCGCCGATCTCGACAGGGGCTGTTATCCGAAGCGTTCCTCGGGGATCCCGCGCCGTCTCGGCGACGATCGCGTCGGCTGCGTCCACGGCTTCCACCGCACGCTTGCACCCTTCGAGATAAAGTCGTCCGGCCTCGGTCAGTGTTTGAGCACGGGTTGTTCGTGTGAGCAGTGGCACGCCGAGAGATTGCTCCAGTTCTCCAACGTGGCGCCCGATCATCTGAGACGACACCGCCAGCGCCGCACCGGCTGCTGAAAATGAGCCAAGCTCCGCCGTTTTGACGAAAGCAATCATCTTTGTCAGCCGATCGGCCATCTTCTAAATCCCCGGAAACAGGCCCTCTCTGCGAGCACAGGCGATCGTGGCAAAGCGCACGGCCGCCTCCTCTTGCTGATGTTTCATATCGAGCAAGGAGGCGCCCGTGAAGCGGCTTCAGGCGGCACACGCTCCACCAGTCTTCAGGATCGCCTCAATCCGGCGGGTCAACCTCAGGGCCTCGGCAAAGCCGGCGACATGGGACGTCGAGTTCCGGATGTCGTCACGAAGCGCGGCATAGACGCCACCGACATTCACGGCTGATGACGGCAAGCTTAACAGCTCTCTCTCGTCCACGTCCATTTCCTTCCCGTTGATGTGCAGGCTGAGCCGGCGAGACTGGAAGCCTCGCGCCGCACCCCCCTGCAAGTTGAGCGTACCTTTTTCGCCGACGACCTCAAATCGGAACGGCGCTTCGGGATTGCGGCCGCCGGCGACCTCTATGCATACGGAAACGCCTTTAGCCGTGGCGCCCTGGAACAGAAGATGGTCATACGTCGTCCGCTGTTGTTCCTGTCCATGTTGGCCAACGGTGATGGAAGGATACTGGCGCGACACCATGCTGTTGAAGGCAACGGGCTCGTCTAAAAGGTTGAATGCCAGATCGAGCGTATGAGCGCCCTGTATGGTCACGAGGTTGGCGAAGTTTTGCGGGTTTTCCAGATAAACATATGGGTCTGGAACCTCTGGTCCAAAGCCAGTGGTCGATGAATAGATGTTCGCGCTCAGCAGGCGGCCGATGACGCCGCCTTCGATCAGCTCGCGAGCGCGTTTGACGGTGGGGCTGCCTCGCAATTGCAACCCGATCGCCGTGTGAACGTTCGCAGCGTCTGCAGCCTTGCAAAGCTCTTCCGTTTCCCGTTCGCCCGCACCAAGCGGCCATTCGCTGTAAACGTGCTTTCCGCTCTCAAGCGCCGCGAGGATCATGTTTCGATGATCTGGGACCCGCGTGGCAACGGTGACGATGTCGACATCTGTAGCGCGGGCAAGATCAAGTCCATTATCGTATGCCCTGACGCCATAGGCTTTCTCCGCTTCATTGGCCGTCTCCCGAGATCTGGTGGCGACGGAGACCAGCTCCAATCCCGATAGTCCCTGAAGCGCCGGTATGTGGGATTCTCTTGCCCAACCGGATTTCGCATTCGCTCCAATGACGCCAACTCTCAGCGCTCTCATCGCATTCCTCCTAGATGAAAATCCCGTTCGCATGGACTAATGCCGATCAGTCCCGGAAATCGGTGCTGCGGGTGACGTCCTCCCACGCATCGGTCTCCGCACGCACGTCATCGAGTTTCTGGCGCAGCTGGTCGAGCGCGTCGCCGCCGATCAGCAGATGAACCGGCGGATGCTCGGCTTCGACGGCTTTGATGATCGCTTCCGCGCCACGGGCCGGATCGCCGATCTGTTTGCGGTGGCCGGCAGCCGTCCCTTCTCGGGATTTCCCGGCCGTGTCGTTGTAGTCGTCGATGACGATCGACGAAAATTTCATCGACTCCGGCCCACGAAAGTCCGTTCGAAAAGCACCTGGCGCAACCACGGTGACGCCAATGCCGAGCCCCGCGACTTCCTTTGCCAGCGTGTCCGACATGGCTTCCAGGCCGAATTTGACCATGTGGTAGTAACCGACGCCCGGATAGGTAACGAGGCCGCCGATCGAACTGACATTGACAATGTGCCCTTGCCGGCGCTTACGCATGCCAGGCAGGACTTTTTTGATCAGGTTGACCGGGGCGAACAGATCGGTCTCGAAGAGTGCCCGCATTTCAGCTTCCTCGCCCTCCTCGATCGCGGCCAGGTAACCGTAACCAGCATTGTTGACGAGGACGTCGACGCGTCCGAACTTGTCGATTGCGGCCGCGTAAGCTCTGTCGATCTGGTCTTGCTGCGTGACATCGAGAGACGTGATGAGAACCGCATCGCCATGCTTGTCAGCGAGGTCGCGAAGCTGGTCCGGGTTCCGAGCCGTCAACGCCGCTCGGTATCCGGCCTGAAGAACCTTTTCTGCGATCGCTCGACCCAGGCCTCTGGATGAACCGGTAACCAGCCATACAGCGTTTTTATCGATCATGACGAATTCTCCATTGATTATGCGTTAGATCGCGCAGTCCCGGCTTTCTCAGCCAGAACCAATGCAGACAGGAGCAATTCACTTAAGTCGACTCGGCGCTGGATGTAGCCGCCTCGCCTGAAGAGGAGTTCCAACTTTTGGTTTCAAATCCTGCGATGGGAGTGCGGAGCCCCTGCGCATCAGGGCGAAGAGGCGACACAGGGCGCGGAAAATACCTTCAGGTTGGGAACTCTCCGAGCCACAGACTTCAAATTTCAGCGAACCCGTTCTTCATTCTACGGCGCGACTAGGCTAGCAAGGCAAAAGAATGATCCGACAGTCCAGGCGCAATCTCAGACTGGGCGACTGAGGGCCGGTTTGATCTCAAGATCGTCGGATCAATATCGCTAACGGCATCATGACAGGTGAAACATGGTCGACATCTCCCTCGAAACACCCGATCAGACGGACGCGCGCCTCAGGCGTCTTTTCCCTCGCACAACCTTGCGCGAGTTCGATCAACCCTACGGCTTTGTCGAATTCGGTTTGGACGAATTCCCTTCGCACGTGTTCGCTGATGCTCTTGCCCTGATCCGGAACGAACATTGCTGGAGCCAGCTCGTCCCGACGTCGAAGGGAGGCGAGCAGTTCAAGATCTTCAGCTTTCATTTTCCGCCGGACGAAGACAATAGCGGCTTCGTCGGCTGGCTCGCATCGCACTTGAAGAACAAGTTTGGCACCGGCGTCTTCGTCATCTGCGGGCAGGATACTGGCCACGGCGGCATCTATGACTATTGGGGTTGCCCGATATCGCTTGCTGACGAAGTCTCTACCGAGTTAGCGTCCCTCAGAGCGTCGGGCGCCTGAGGACTGATATGTGTTTAAAACGAGACGCTCGAATGGTGGGATTTCTTCCGACCTTCGATATGGCGAGGGACTAAATGGATCGGCTTTCCGAGCTCGAGATGTTCCTTGCGGTCGTCGAGACGGGCGGCTTCACGGCAGCCGCCCGGCGAGCCGGCACGTCACAGCCGGCAGTGAGCAAAGCGATCGGTACGCTTGAAGATCGCCTCGGCGTTGCGCTTTTCAATCGCAGCACCCGAAACGTCACCCTGACCGACCAGGGGCGAAGATATTTCGACCGAATGAAACCTCTGCTCGAGGAGATTGAAGACGTCAATCGAGAAGCCATCGGCAGCCGCGCCGATATGTCGGGATCGATCCGCATCGCGGTACCCACCACGTTCGGTCGACTACACATTCTGCCCATCATTCCGAAGTTGCTGGCCGCATATCCCGATCTCCGAGTGGACCTGGTTTTGTCAGATCTTCGACGGGACATGGTCGAGGATCGGGTCGATCTGGTGATAAGAGTGGGGGCTGTCGAGGAGCCCGATGCCATCGTCAAGCGCGTAGCAACGACCCCCCTCGTGTGCGTCGGCTCGCGGCAATATTTCGAAAAGCACGGAGTCCCCTCAGAGCCCGCCGAACTGGCGCATCACAATTGTCTCGTATACGGCGGCTTCGAGGAGGCAGCGAATTGGCCGTTCGTCGGCCCGAAAGGTCATTTTAGCGTCGCTGTGCGCGGTAACCTGACCTCCAACAGTGTGGAGACGATCCGGGCAGGTGTGCTCGCCGGCGTCGGAATTGCCCTGTTCACAAAGGCGTCGCTTGTCGGCGAGCTTTCGCATGCTGATGTGGTGACTATCCTCAACGAATATGTCCAGGCCACCAGAGACATCAGCTTTGTCTGGCCCAAACGTAGGTTGGTCTCCGCCCGGGTCCGACGCGTGACAGACTTCTTGGCCGGGTCCCTCGAAGGGCAGTTCTGACTCATCAAACGTTTGGCAACGCGGGATTGGTCGCCCTTGGACCTAGTAGCTATTTATTCCATCCGAATATGAATATCATACTGATTTCATTGGTTATCGCTGTTTTCGGCATGCGCTATGAAAAATGATCGTCGCAATCAGAAGGAACGATCATGAACATTTCACTTACGGGCCGTAGCGCAGTCGTGACCGGGTCCACCGCAGGCATTGGCCGGGCGATCGCACAAGGTTTGGCGCGCGCCGGTGCCTCAGTCGTTATCAACGGCCGCAGCGAGGGCCGGGTCGCCACCGCGGTCGCTGAGATCAAGGCGCTCTTCCCAAACGTCGGGATCACCGGAGTCGTTGCGGACGTGGCAACGAAGGAAGGCATTGCGATCCTCGCGTCCGAGGCCCCAAATGCGGATATCCTGATCAACAACGCCGGCACAGCCAATCCCAAGCCGTTCTACGATCTCACGGACGAAGACTGGCTGAGCCTGTTTCAGCTCAACGTCATGAGCAGCGTTCGTGCAGCGCGTCATTATCTGCCTAAGATGACGGAGCGCGGCTGGGGCCGGGTCGTGTTCATCAGCAGCGAATCAGCGCTCGCAATCCCGAAGGACATGATCGACTACGGGATGACAAAGACAGCGCAGCTGGCGATTTCGCGAGGGCTTGCCGAAACTGTTGCCGGAACGGGCGTGACGGTCAACTCGGTGCTTCCCGGTCCGACGAGTTCAGAAATCATGTCGAACTGGATGAAAGCAACGGCCGCCTCAGAAGGCATTACTCAAGAACAGGCTGAGCTGAACTTCGTGAAGACCATGCGGCCAACCTCGCTGCTGCAACGGTTCACGACGACGGAAGAAGTGGCCAACATGGTCGTCTATCTGTGCTCCGAGCAGGCATCCGGCACGACCGGGTCCGCCATGCGCGTCGACGGCGGCGTGCTCAGGCAGATCGCCTGAACCGTCCATAACCGTAGCTGTTAGGAACAAGACTATGGCCACATCACAGAACGAACTGAAGCGTCCAGATTCACTACCTACCCATGACCTCACCGGACAACACGTGGTTGTTGTCGGCGGGAAAACAGGAATAGGGCTCGGCATGGCTCAGGCTGCTCACGCGGCGGGAGCGAGGGTGACGGTCGCCAGCCGGCGCTCGGCCTCTGTCGCAGACCATCCGGAGCTAGCACCTTTCGAGCAACTGGTGCTCGACATCAGTGATGAGGACGCCGTCCGGGCAGCCTTCAACGCCATCGGTAGTCTGGATCATCTGCTCGTCGCCGCAGGTCCGACCGACGGCAGTTGGGGTGCCTTCATGGACGAAGACATGCGGGGCGTGCGCAGCTATCTCAACAGCAAGTTTCTTGGCTCCTGGGCATGCGCACGCTATGCGGCTCCAAACCTTTCCTCCAATGGGTCCATCACCTTTCTGACTGGAGGGATCGCGGCGCGTTCGAAGATAGGCATGACGGCCGTCACGTCGACGTTTGCCGCCGTCGAAGCACTGGCGCGCTCGCTGGCACTCGAACTCGGACCGATCAGGGTGAATGCTATTCGGCCCGGGTTCATCGACACCGATCTGTGGAACTTCTTGTCTCCGACAGATGCTGCGGACGTCCGTGAGAAGGTGCGGACCAATTTCCCGGCGCGCACGATCGGCTATCCGGCCGATATCGGCCATGCTGCCATATTCCTGATGACCAATCCGTATGTAACCGGCACTGTCCTTGAGGTCTCTGGCGGCGAGACGCTGGTCGACTGGTTGTTCTAGGCGCCTGCAACCCGGCTCGTCTCAGCTCCAGCACGGCGGGGTCCCGATGTTATTTTTCAGCGCCTGCGTGAATGCCTTGACCTTGGCAGGCGGTGCCTGGAGGGCGCGCAGGAGGTAGATACCAGAGGGCTTCTCATTCCATGCCTCTCCCGATATCGGCAGGCGTACAAGATCGCGTGCTTTGACCGACGGTCCGGAAACCCAGCTTGGCATAAACGCAATGCCCATCCCGGCCAAGGCTGCCCCGTTCAACGCTTCAAAATCGTCGGACCGGAAGACGACTTGTGCACAAGCCTCTCCCGTTGGCGCGCCGAGAACTGCAGACCATCCCAGAAGATCGTTGCCATGCAGCTTGTCGAGAAGGCGATGATTGCGAAGGGCTGCTTCAGTTTCCGGCACGCCATGCTGCTCAAGATAGGCAGGGCTTGCAACGAGGATGCGATCGTGCGGTGCCAGTTTGGTGGCGATCAGCGTGCTGTCCGATAGCTCGCCCATTCTCACCACAAGATCCAGACGCTCCGCGACCGGGTCGGCCAGCCTTTCCGTCAGATCCAGCTCGACATGTAAGTCTGGATATTGCCGTGAAAGCGACGCCAGAACGGGAATGACATATCGCTTTCCGAAGGTCGGGAAGCAGGCGATCCGTAACGTACCGCTGACCGCGCCATCGAAAGCTGCCACCTCGGCATGCGTATCGGCCAGGTCATCGAGCAGGCGCTGGGCTCGCTCAAAAAGGTGACGCCCCGCATCCGTCAACGACAGTGCCCTTGTCGAGCGGACAAGGAGCGGGACGCCCAAGTCCTGCTCAAGCGCATCGATCTGTCGAACGATAGCCGAGGGCGTGACAGCCCGGCGCCGCGATGCGGCCGAAAAGCTACCAGCCCGAACGACATCGACGTAAACCGCCAGATGTTCAGCGAAGCGTGGATCCCTCATCTTTGCCTACGACGCAAAACCGTTCCGACCATTCAGTTGGTTATCATCCACGGTCATCAGGCGCACATTCCTTCTCGTCAACGGGCAATTTGCTCACCAAACAGAAGGAACACTCCGATGGTCAAGGTCCTCGATACAATTCTCTCACAATCCGCCTATTCCGCAGAGAT
This sequence comes from Martinezella sp. CNPSo 3890, assembly GCF_057784455.1. Classification (NCBI taxonomy): domain Bacteria; kingdom Pseudomonadati; phylum Pseudomonadota; class Alphaproteobacteria; order Hyphomicrobiales; family Rhizobiaceae; genus Martinezella; species Martinezella sp. CNPSo 3890. The sequence continues at coordinate 168,837 of NZ_JBXSOR010000013.1, forward strand.
CGACGTTCCGCTCGAAAAGGTCAACATCGCCGATTGGCTCTTCACCCTGCCGGAAGCGGAATATCTGCGCTGCTGCCCACCCGACCACATTGCAGCCGGCGTCACTTGGACCGATGACGGCCGTAGGATGTCGATCAATGTCGAACAGATCGGCTCGGGCCTGGTGGTACAGCACTATGTCGCCGAGGTCGCCGAACCAGCCTATTGCCGGATGAACTCGATCTCCGACGTCTTCACCGCCAGCGGCAGAACCCAGGTCAATGTCGTCTGGGAACTGATCGCGGAGAAGATCGACGACAGCAGGACGCGCTACACCAACAAGGTCACTGCTCATCCGACTGAGGCCTTCATGAGCTTCATTCAAGAGCATGGGGTCACTTACGAAGACGCTGCAGCTGCCCGTCAGGCCGCAGGTGGAGACCATAACCGTCGCGAAACGCCGCTGTTTGCCGCGAGCATCGCCCGTCGCGCACTTTCGAAGTAAGGGGCCTTGCGATGAAAGCGATTATATTCGATGACTTCGGAAGTGCCGACGTGTTGCGGCTAGCGGATGTCCCTATGCCCGAAATACGCCCGGACGATCTCCTGGTGAAGGTGATGGCGGCAGGCGTCAACCGGGCTGACCTTCTTCAGCGGGAAGGCGTCTACGGCTCTCAGACTTACGGCGATAGCAGCATTCTCGGCCTTGAGGTCGCAGGAGAGGTGATCGCAGTCGGAAGCGCCGTCAGCGGCTTTGCCATTGGTGACCGCGCCATGGGGATTGTCGGTGGCGGCGCGTATGCCCAGTATGCGCGGCTCGACAGCGGCATGGCTGCTGCCATCCCGCATGGCATGTCCTTCACTGATGCGGCCGCCGTCATGGAAAGCTTTGTAACCGCCTGGGAAGCGCTAGCACATCTCGGGAGGATCGCGGCGGGAGAGACCGCCCTCGTGCATGCTGCCGCAGGCGGTATCGGATCGGCCGCGGTCCAGCTTGCTAAGTCGAATGGCGCCACGGTGCTCGCCACCGCATCCGGCAACAACATCGAGAACGTCCTGAACCTCGGCGCGGATGCGGTGTTCGATTACAGGAAGGTCGACTTCGAGGCTGAGATCGTTGACGTGACAGCCTCACGCGGTGTGGACCTGATCATCGACTTTGTCGGCGGGTCCTATCTCGCCCGCAACATCCGAAGTCTGGCGCCTGGCGGCCGGCTTGTTCAGGTCGGACTGTTGGGGCGTGACGACAACGCCATCATTCCCCTCGCTACCCTTCTTCACAACCACCTGCAAGTACTGGGGACGGTGATGAAATCCAGATCGCGCGATGGGAAGAGAGCGATGGTTCGGCGGTTCAGGGACCAGGTTCTGCCTATGATGGGGAAGGACTTCCGCCCCGTTGTGGGCGCGCTCTGTCCGCTCGCGACTGCCTCGGATGCCCATCGTCGGATGGAAGCCGGCGGCGTATTCGGCAAGATCGTTCTCTGTGATTTTCATGAGTAATGCCGGAATCCGGTGCCTTAGAGCTCTTGATGGGAGCTGGACGCACGACCCGTAAAGCAGTTGACACCAAGGCGCTGAAAATACGTGATAACGTCCTGTATCCCATATAGGACCAGCCAAATGAACGACGTTACTGAAGTTAAAAAGATGCCGCCCTTTCCGTCAAGAGGGTTGCTGATCGCTTCCGCGAACATGTTGAAATTCGTCGGACACTCCGGCTTTGAAGCATTGCGATTAGAATGGGATCTGCAAGATTCCGACGCCGGAGCGGGAAATAGTTTGATGGCTAGGGCCACGTCGCTCGCAAGCTATGCCCTGAAAAATCCGGAGCTCCGTACGCCCGATGGTAATTACATTCAGTCCGAAATTGTCGCGAAAGCAGGCGAGATCTACCGCAACGGTTGGATGACGAATATCAGCGAAAAAGAGCGATCCGCTTTCAAGATGGCCTCCTCAAATGCGGGTTCGATGAACGACGTTTCAGAGTCTGGCGTCATTGCTGTGCCGGCAGGGGATTTGTTGTCAACTACCCCGGCAATTTCCCCCGTGGTATCGCCTCAAAGCAGCCCCTTGAAACGCAAGATCTTCATTGTGCACGGGCACGACGAGGGGGCGCGGGAAACCGTCGCGCGCTTTCTAGAAAAGCTGGAATTCGAAGTGATTATCCTTCACGAACAGGCTAATCGCGGGCGAACGGTGATGGAAAAAATAGAGGCGCATGGTGATGTGGGCTTTGCCGTCGTGCTTCTCACACCAGATGATGAAGGCCGAAAGATCGATGGAACCCTGCAATTCAGAGCACGTCAGAATGTCATGCTCGAACTAGGCTATTTCATAGGTCGTCTCGGAAGATCAAACGTCTGCGCGCTTACACGTGGTAGCGTTGAGCTGCCGTCTGATTTCGCTGGTATCGTTTACCAACCTATGGAAGATGGTTGGCGGGCAGCCGTCGCGCGCGAGCTTGCGGATGCAGGCTTCGAAATCGACTGGGAAAAAGTTTCCCGATCCTGACCTCGCAACTATTCATAGAAACCACTGTTGTCGACGCGAACGTTGACGCTGTCGCGAATTATCAGCTGCGGCTCAATGACACGTGCCTTCATTGTTGCTGTATAAGGATAGGCGTCAGACAAAATGGCACCCATATCGTTTCGAATATCCGATCTGGAGCCATACTGAAGCTCGACGTAAACGGTGCCATCCACAGCAAGCTCGATGAATTCATCATCAACAATGGTGATTGTGTATTTGTTTACCTCATGGCCGTCGACCGACGTGTGCGTTGACAGCTCATCGAGCTCTTGCAAGGTCTCCGAGAGCAGCGTGTCCAAGACAGCATCGAATACCTCTGCCCTCAACGAGCGATGCACCTCTTCGCGGCAGGCTCGAGCCGCCTCATAGATGTCCAGCAGACCATCAAGGGAGTCGTCGACGAGCACGCGGATATTTTCATCGTCGTCGAGAATAGTGTTTTCTCGCACGTGCGTTGAACGGTTGAGGCGGTCAATGGAGTTTAGCAGTGGGCGAGCGATCTTACTGACATCGAGTTTCAAGACATTCTCTACGAAGTCTGCTGGCAAAGCGCCTTGCACGATATAGGTGACCCGCTGCATTCGGGTCGGTCCTTTAGTATCCTTGACGAGCTCGTACCAGTTGCACGCAGTCACGCGTCGATCGGGAGCCATTGAATGAAGCACGTGACCTGTTAGCTCACGAATGGCCGCCGCACAAAGATTGCCTCGGATTGGATTGTCACTTTCACCGACAAGGAAAGCCCCCTCAAGCACGGTCCTCATGAAAGCGTCGTCGGGATGTTCGGCGGACAGCAATTCCCCTTTCGCACGAATCTCCAACCAGTCTGGGACTTTGTAGGGCATAGCAATATCGCCTGTTCATCTTTTCGTGCTGTGGAAGAGCACCGTCAATTAAATTTGCAGATGCTCGGCTTTGCGAAATGAGGCCAGCACATCCGACGAAAACCAGAATACAGGGGATCGGAGACCAAACCCTCTGTCGCTCTGCTCACATCTATTAATGCGTCACCGTGCGCACGATCCGGCTGGTGGGGAAAGGCACGACCATGCGTTTGCCCAACTCTGCGGAGGCGTGGATGAGGATGAAACTGTTAAACGGTGTTCCAAAACCTTCGGCGATAAACTCAACGATATCGCCGTTTTTGTCTTCCAGCCGCAACGTTCCAGGGCGCGACATACGTCTGCCGCCAAGGGGCACAAATTCCGCAAGCGGGCTCAATCGATCAATCTGGTCGGGCAATTTCAACGAACCGAAGCGCTTCTGAAAAAGGGGGGAAAGCTCGGCTCGGCGAACGGCGGAGCGCATCCCTAGGACAGGACATATCTCAACCGGATTGAGAACGATGACAGCGCAAGCGCGCTCGTTGCGCCGGACGTATTCCCGCATGGAGGCATAGGCGGACGCGCCAAATTTCTTGCCGAGCGCAAGGGGAACCTTGATACTGAATGCACTATCCGCAGCCATTTCAGAAAAGCGCTTATCCTGGAACAGCACGACAGACGCGAAAATATTCGCCTCGCGTTCGAACTGGTCGGAAACGTCAGGTGACAGCGACTTGTCGCAGTCCTGGATCCAGCGAAAAAGCCTTGATTGATGCGGAATGTGCTTGTGGCCCGCCTCGTGCAGCTTGAGGAAATTCTGTTTAGATTCGGCGACCGTCTCATCGATATGGATCAGGTCTTCTTGGACGTCGAAGATACCTCGAACCTTCTCGATCGCAGATTTGATGAGGCCTGCCGCCCGCTCTCCGAACTCGCGGGCATGCCGGATGAGCGAACGTGGATCGAACGCGCTCATCGGCGCGACGCGAAGCTGCGCGGCGCCAAGCAGGTCAGGGACCGGCGTGGGTAGCCGGTCCCATGCGCTTGCCTTGTTCAACAGATCGGTCGCTGCACGATGAATTGCTACATACTCACTCGCAGTGAGCGAACTGTCGTCAGGCTTCAAATGGTCAATCCTTCTTCGAACGCAAATAACCAAGGTATTTCAACAGTTCGGACTCTTCGGCTTGCGTCAGGTTCAATTCAGCAAAAGTCGCAGCCCTCCCGTGGCGCTCAAAATCGGTACGCGTCGTAGTTATATAACCTGCTAACTCCATCAGTTTGTCGTAGTCCACGCCATAAAGGTTCGCGAGGGCATAAAGGATGTTTGGGGACGGCTTCTGAATCTTTCCGTTCTCAATCTGGCTTAGATAAGCATTTGAGACTTCTTTATTTGTCGCCTCTTCGACTCCGCGAAGAGTAAGCTTTCTATCTGTGCGGATTGACCCGAGATATTCTCCAAGGGTGACTTTCACGGCTCTCCTCTTTCGATGACAGCGCTTCGGGCGCCAGCGCTGCCAGTGGATTTCGCGGCGCAAGTCATTTTATCTCGAATGCTTGATAAGTCAAGCATGCGTCTCATTTGCTATCTTTATCAAGCATGCTATTTTATTGCTTGACATACTTAGCACGCTTGAACGATGATGCACGTACTGACCAGCCGCGGTGGATTGGTCAGCCAAACCACAAACCCACGAGGGTAAAATGCACATCAACGGAAATGAAAGCCCGATCTCTCGCATTGAGGATCTTCTCGAAGACATCCTGGATGAGATCGTCGAACTGGAAGCCTACGCGAAGGATGGCAAGCGCCCGCCGCTGGCAAAGGGCTACCGCTTCAAGATCAACGACAAGTCGTTCGTCTGGGACAAGCCGCACATCACCGGTCGCGAGGTCCTTATCCTCGCTGGCCTGACGCCTCCGGAGAACTACACGCTCCGCGTGAAGCTCGCCGGCCATAAGCCGCAGAAGGTGACGCTCGATGAAAAGATCGACCTTCGCCATCCGGGCACCGAAAAGTTCCGCGCTATCCGCAAGGAACAGACCGACGGAGAAGTTCAGGGGCGGCGCGATGCGCCGCTCCTGGGCGCCGACATGGCGTTTCTGGAGGCCTACGGGCATCCCTTCGACATCGTCAAGGATGGCTCGACCTGGGTTATTCTCCATGATTTCCCGGTTCCCGCATGCTTCAACCACAAGAGTGTTTCGCTCGCGATCCGGATCGAACAGGGATACCCGATGACGCAGCTCGACATGCTGTATGTCTTTCCCAAGCTCAGCCGCACCGACGGCCGCGCAATCCCTCAGACGCAGGTCGAGCAGCCGATCGAGGGCAGGATCTTCCAGCGCTGGTCACGTCACCGTTCCGGCTCGAACATCTGGGTGCCCGGCGTCGACTGCCTTGAAACCCATGTGATCCTCATTGAGGAGATTTTCGAGCAGGAGGCATCCCGATGAACGTCACCCTCAGCATGTCGGTCGATCAGCATGCCCTGCTGGCGGCCCATCTTTTCCCTGGCGACGGCCTTGAGGCTGCTGCCCTCCTTCTATGCGGTGGCACCAGTCATCAGGGACGCTATCGCCTTTCGGTTCGCGAAGTCATCCCCCTCAATCACGACAAATGCACCCGAAAGATCGACCGCATCTCCTGGCCGACCGACCTTATCACCCCTCACCTTGACCATGCCGAGGAGCTCGGTCTCAGCGTCATCAAGGTCCATTGCCACCCTGGTGACCACCCGTATTTTTCCGAGGTCGACGATGTCGGCGATGCTGAGTTGCTGCCGGTCATCCGGGCTTGGGCTGGCGCAGCGGTTCCTCACGCCAGCATCGTCATGCAGCCAGGTGGTCGCCTGTTCGGCCGCTACCTCTATAAGGGGGACGATATGCTGCCGATCGACATGATCAGCGTCGCAGGGCCGGACATCAGGCTTTTCCCTGCCTTGGCGGAAAAAGCTGCAATTCCATTCGGGCAGTCGCAGGATCAGGCGTTTGGCGACGGCACGACAGCCACGCTTGGCAAGCTGCGCGCGGGCATCGTCGGACTGTCGGGCACCGGTAGCCCTCTGCTCGAGCAACTCATCCGGCTGGGCTTCGGGGAGGTCGTCATCATCGATCCAGATATCATCGAGGATCGCAACCTGAACCGGATCCTCAGCAGCAGCGTCGCCGATGCTCAAGCCAAACGACTGAAGGTCGACGTGGCAGATACCGCCGTTATCGCCACGGGGCTTCCGACCGCCATCATCAAGGTGCCGGCCGACCTGATGTCACCGGCGGCAATCCACGCGCTGTCGGTCTGCGATGTAATTTTCGGTTGTGTCGACACCCACACGGGACGCTTCGCAATGAACCTCGTTTCGACATATCACATCATCCCCTATTTCGATGTCGGCGTGATGATCGACGCCGCGGGACACGGTGATATGAAGGGGCGGATCCGAGACATCCTGGGGACGGTTCACTATGTCGTTCCGGGGCGCTCCAGCCTGATCTCGCGAGATGTCATCTCCCTTCAGAAGGTCGCTCAGGAAGGCCTAGCTGCCTCCGACCCAGACGCCGAAGCACAACAGGTGCGCGACAAATACTTCCGCGGCCTCGCGGTCAGCAGGCCGGCAGTTATCAGCATCAACATGTTCGCGGCAGCGCTCGCGGTGAATGACTTCCTCGCCAGGATCCATCCCTATCGGGATGCCCCAAATAGCGAGGTCGCGTCCGTTGAATTCAGCCTCGGCCAGATTCGCCTGACGCCCGACGAGGAACAAGAGGACTGCGCTCTCCTTCGCCCTTGGCTCGGCCACGGCAAAATCTCGCCTCTTCTCGGCTTGCCCGAACTGTCGGAGCCGCGCTCATGACGTGGCTTTCAGACGCCGGTCAATACGTTGCAGGAACATTCCGTGCATTGCTACGCCGCCCCTACCGCGCCGTGATCCGCGAAGGCAGCATGCCCAGGTACGTTGCCCCGAAAACCCTCTATATTCTAAACGAGGATGGCGACCCATGGCAGGCGACGATGATATGCCCTTGCGGATGCAACGCTGTGCTCGAAATGAACCTGGTGCCTGATGAAAAGGCAGTCTGGCTTGCGAAGGTGGAAAAGGATGGAACTGGCACGCTCCACCCATCCGTGTGGCGGCAGGTCGGCTGCCGCTCTCATTTTTTCATTCGCAACGGCAGGATCCGTTGGTGCGATTGATGCGCTTCATCGACGGATCGGAATCTCCACAACTGGACGCAGCGGCTCGAGCTGCGTCTGGTAGCGCCGAACGATTTGATCGTAGAGATCGGCGACGCGCTTCGCCTTGACGCTAACAACCAGCGCATAGCGCAATTCGTCGTCCGGCTCGAAATCCCGACTTTCGAGGCGCGCATTGTAGTGGATGTCAAAAGCTGGGTTGTGCAAGCTCTTACCCAGGAACCCGACAGACGCGTGCAGAGTATTTTCCCACTTCCAGGCGTCACGCCGAAGATCACCTTCCGTCAACCCCTTGTGCGCTTTGCCGAAGAAGCTCTGCGTATCCGCATGCAGCTTGCTGTCATCCTTCCGCTTGTCATCTCGTGGTCGGAACGCGATCTCAAGTCCAGCGCGCGTGTAATTCCCGGGATGATGAGGATCTGTCAGCGTCTTGTAGCAGATCGTCGCCGTGATCTGGACTTTGCCCGTCATGTCCTCAAGGGGAACCGGTATCGGTGCTCGCACGTAGCTCCGTGCCGAAATGGTGCCCTGATAGATGACGCGCACGGTGTCGTCATCGCATAACAAAATATCATCCATCGTCCTGGCGACCCGACCCCGTCCCACTTCTTCAGCAGCGATCGGAGACTCCTCGGCTGTATGGACGAGCAAAGCGCGCACAGCGAGCATGTCAATATTGGCGCCAAGGTGCGCCTTTATGCCGGCGGCCACCCGCAACAGGCTTGGCGATGCAAATGACGTACCGCCGGTGACCTCAAGCTGTGGTCGCCCATCCAAGCTTGCAACAAGAAATGGGCGCTGCAGTGAACCGCCAAACTCAACGAGATCAGGTTTGATCAAGCCCGGGCTTCGACCCGGCCCGACCGAACTGTATGGCGCTCGTGCCCAGGCAACGTCAGGGCTGTCGGCGGCGCCAACCGCCATTGCGTTCACGCAATCGGAGGGCACCTGGATCCTGTTGAAGCCGAGCGCCGCATCGCGCTCACCATCGTTTCCAACGGCAATCGTTGCCAGAGTATCGTTCCTCGCAAAGCGATCATCGAGTACCGCCGTCCAGGCATGAACGTCGTCATCCTCGATGGGGAGGTGCGGTCCAAGGCTGATATTGACGAGATCGAACTGTCGATTGAGCAGTGTCTGATCGATCCGGTAAAGCACCTCGTATAGCCCTTCAGGATCCTGGCTGGGGTCGGTGTCGAGGACACGATAATGTTCAACCGGGGCGTAAGGTCTCGCTATCGGCTTGGTCGGGTCGATATGACCGAACAAGAAGGCGGACGTGACATGCACGCCGTGACGGCGAAGATCCTCATGTGAACTGCCAACGCCGGTCGTATCGATCGGTGTTGTCCAGGCCGTTAGTGGATGGTTGTCGGGAACACCACCGTCGAAGATGGCAACTCTGATGCCAGGATCCAGCGCTGGCTCCGATGGATATCGAATTTGCGGTGAAGGCGTCGCCGCTGCCCGTATCGTTGGCCGCAACACGCGAAGGGTGGGCATCTGTCGGAGCGCTCGGACGGCCGCAAAAGTCGCAATGTCTTCTGCACGCTCGCTCGGCGCAGTCAGCTCAACAAAGCAAAGACCACCCGCGTAAAATCGATTCTCCATGGGAGCGTCGATTCCAAGCTCCGCAAGATAGCTGCGGAACGCGCCAACGATTTTCTGCTCGCCGAGAAGCTCGTCCGTGTGAAGCACCGCCTCAAAGGTCACTTTTCCCGTGTCAGGCAGATGTCCCTTTAGCTTGTCCTCTGCGTCAGGAGCACCGATTTCCTCGATGGAGATGATGCCGTTCGTTGCGGGGGACAAATTGTTCCACTGTGGAAGCGCAGAGCTCCAGTTGCGTAAAGATGCCCTCGGACCCATCACGAAGATTTCCGTGGTCAAGGTCTCTTCAGCCGGTCGCCCAAGCGATCGCTTTTGGGGAGTGATCGATCGTGTACGGCTCCCAACCGCCTCGACGCCGACCTGCCGAAACAGCTCCTTCGGATAGAATGATTTGGCGATATATTCTGGATTGAGAACAACCGACAAAACAGCCTTATCGTCCGGGCATGCCGCCGCTGGCAGCCGGTCAACGAAGGAGACCGCGCGAGTGAGCATTGGCGCAAGGCGAGACCGGGATTCTGCAAACGTGTAGGGATGCTGTTTGGGAGCCCCGCCCCTGACGCCAGTGACCGAGGATACGAGGCGCTCGCCTTTTCCGAGTAGGAAATTCTGTTTTGCCATTATGTACCTCTGCGTTTGCGTGCGGTTGTTTCTGGCTGCGAATGGCTGCGCAGCGTGTCCCGGGCGACCCCTGTCAACTTTTGCACATTTCGCTGGGAAAGCCCTGCATCGACCAGCATTGTTGCGAGACTGATGCGCTCAGCCTTGGGAAGCTCCTCGGGCGAAATCAGAGACTCGAGATGGACGTCGAGCGCATCCCCTGAGATAGCTGCTGCCCGGCGGGCGCGCTCAACGGACTGCCTGACATCGCTAAACGATTGCCCGTGGAGTGCAACCGATAGGATCTTCGCCCAGTGGTCGGCTTTGCTCTCGTAGGGCTGAAGCAGGCCATTGACGAGTTCAAAGATCGCCTGGCGTTCAGGCATAGGAAATTCGACCTTCATCTCGAAACGTCGCCAAACGGCGGGATCGAGCAAATCTGGATGATTGGTAGCAGCGAGCAAAAGTCCGGAGGCCGGCCAGTCGTCAATCTGCTGCAACAGCACAGTGACGAGCCTCTTCAGTTCACCGACTTCATCGCGGTCGTCGCGACGTTTCGCGATCGCGTCCAACTCATCGAGCAATAGCACGCAATCTGCTTGCTTGGCGTAATCGAGGACCTGTCGGAGATTTGCACCGGTACGGCCGAGATAGCTGCTCATGACCGCGGCAAGGTCAAGTATCATGAGGGGCTTGCCAAGGCGCTTGGCCAACCATCTTGCAGCAAGCGTCTTGCCGACCCCGGGCGGGCCGACGAAGAGAGCGGTCCGGGTCGGATCCAGTCCGGCCGCGTCCAGCGCTTCGAGGCGACCACGCTCGGCGATCAGCTGGTCGAGCGCGGCCGATACGTCTGCGGCTAGAACTGGAGAGTGGTCGATCTCGATCACCTCTTCAATCTTCAAAAGATGGAGACGAGAGTCGGAGTCGACCGGCATCGGAATCTCCGCCATTCGACGAAGGGGAGTGTCTTTCGAAGGCGCCTCACGAAGCAGAGCAGTCAATGAATTGGAGAGCTCTGGCTTTTCCCCACGTGTCTTGCGCGCGATGCGCTGCACCAGCATTTGGATATCCTGAGCCCGACCTGCGAGCGCAAGGCGCGCAAGGCTGATGATGTCGGAGTCGAGATCCGCTTTTGCCGTCGTCATGTATGGAAATCCTCGTATGCCTGAAACCAGTCTCGTCTAAAGTGGACGAAATTTCAATAACAGACGGTAAATTTCTTCCACATATATATCAACCTATTGCAAATGCTGTAATTTATGATGGACTAGCGTTGTCGCGTTTTTAATTTTTTCTTTATGGGGTCCCGCATGCTCTATTTCGCCTACGGTTCCAATATGGATCCGGCTCAGATGATTGAGCGTTGCCCAAATGCGAGGCTGGGAGGTCTTGGCTTCCTACCGGATCATATCCTCTGCTTTCCGCGTCGATCAATGAAGCGTGGCTGCGGTGTGTCATCCATCCAGCCGCAAACAGGTCATGACACTTGGGGTGTTTTGTGGGAGCTGGATGACAAGGATCTCGCGGCTCTTGACAAGAACGAGGGGTACCGTCCCGATCGGGACCCGCTGGCAAACGCCTATAATCGGGTCACCGTCACGATCAATCATGGGGGCAGCTGGATCGAAGCAGATACCTATATCGCATCCCCACAGCAAGGCACGCATCTGCCCAATATTGCTTACCTCAAGCATCTACGCGATGGCGCGAGCCATCATGCGCTGCCAAACGCCTACCGGACATTTCTTGCTGGCCTGCTTGATGACGGGTCAGGTTAAACCGGCTCCGGTTGTGATTTTGATCAAACGCCCTCCCCCGCCCTAATAGGTATCCATACGGCGATCGCCTGCCAGATCCGTTGGATTTTCGGGCTTGTGAATGTAGGGGCCCCTTATTCCCGAAACGATCTTGATAAAGAAATAAATGCAGTACGTAAAAATCACGCGCACACAGCACCCAGTCGGCCATGGCGGCTTTCATTCCGGACTGATCTCGACAGTCGAGGGAGCTCCCGACGGCATCCACACAGCAAACGAACCTCCCATCGCAAATTTTTCCTACGTGTACGATTGTGGCTCGGAGCGAAGCGATGCCTTCAACAGCGAACTATCGCTCTATCGTGCAGCATCTTCCGGGAAAACGGACATCCTTTTTGTTTCGCACCTGCACGCCGATCACATCAATGGCATCGATCGCCTGCAGGCGATGGCGCCGGCCAGAACCGTCGTTGTCCCTTATCTCGATACCGTAGAGCGCCTCTTGTTCGTGCTTTCAGATTTTGTGCAGGGGACAGCTTCCAGGTCCTCACTCGATTATTTTGAAGATCCTGGAGCCTGGTGGCGTTCGAGAGGTGCGGAGCGAGTTATTTTTCTGCAACCGGGCACGCCCAATGATGCCCCACCTCCCCGAGGCGGAGAACCGGATGGCCCATTAGATGGTCCTCGACGCGGTCGCCAGATAGAGCTCGATGATGCGCCGAAAAAGGAAAACCCTGCAAGCCGTTTAGCAACTCACTTCCGCCCGCCGCATGGCGCGACCGGCGCGAAGCTCGTCCGCGGCAACCCGGCATCCGATCAAAACGGAAATGGTGCCTTCATCGCTGCGTCGGGCACCTATCTGCAGCTGGAGTGGCAAGACTTCCCGGGCGCATGGCACCGCGCCGATTGGATCCTTTTGCCTTACGTTCATCCGGTCGTCGATACTTCCCGCAAGCGGTTTCTAACGGATCTCAAAAAGGCACTCGGCGTCCGCGGAAACGACGAGGTCAAGCTTGCCTACCGGCTGCTGGAAAAATTGCGCGACCTCGAAAGTGCGAAGGTGCTGATAGATATCTATAACCAGCATTTTCCCGGAGGACACAATGCGGTTTCGATGTCCCTTTACTCCGGGCCACTGTCAAGGCGCGACGGAGAAAGCGGTGATCGTGTCTTCACGTCGAGACAATGGCAATCCTATCTGGACGAGCCAGCCTTCGGCCGATACCTGTGGCGTCGGGACGGTATCGGTTGGCTAAGCACCGGCGACGCAGCACTGCGGCAGCATAAATGGCGGCAACCTTGGCAAGACTTCTTCGCGGATTTCGGCGACCGGATCGCGGTTATGACTTTGCCGCACCATGGCTCAGCCAACAATTTTCACCTGGACATTCTAGGCTTCGAAGCCCTGCTATTTGCCCTTGCGACCACTGTGGAATCTCGAAACCGTGTCGCTCGGCTCAGAGAAACGCTTGGCGCGGTGGAAAGCAAGGGCATCCAGACACGTGTCGTCGATGACGAACGATTGGCTCGCTTCACCGTCAACTGCGAGCGCAACATGTCCTGATTATCATGCACCATGCCAAACCGACCGCTGGCCAGGGGCGTGATGACTACATGCGCGCTGCATTCGGTCAAAGGTTGATAGCTGCCACTAAATCACGCCCCACGCCCGAAACCTCCCCCTCCCGGTCATCTCCCTCAAGCCCAGCTCCAAAACAATCCGCCGCGCCGCCTGCGGTGTGACGTCGAGCGTTTTCGCCACCATGCCGGCCGACACCAACGGTTTTGCCATCACCAACTCGACCAGCTCCGGCAGTTTTGAAGACGTCCGCCGCCCCTCCATTTTTCGATCGAACAGCGTCCGAGCCAGCGTCAGTCGATCATGCTCTTTTTTTCCGATCTCGGCGGCCGCGAGAAGCCCCTGGGTGATGGCGAGGAGCCGGATCTCCCGATCGCGATGCCGGCGGCGGTCTACGGGAATGGTTTTGAGACCGAGATTGATGGCGGCGAGGTGAGCGCCTGACGTGATGCCGGCCTGGCGGAGGATCGAAGCGCAAAACAGCCGGCCAAGCCAGGGAGCGTGCTGGAGCACGGACAGTTCGTTCCAGGCGTCGAGGGCAATGATGGTCTGCAGCATCGCCGGCAGGTGTTCGGCCTGGCGCAGCACACCACGCCATTCGTCGAGCCGGGCATCCTCGTCCCAGTCGAGATCATAGATCATCGGATCTTTTTCGGCACGGCCAGCCGTGGCGCGGTTGGCGTCGGCGCCGCTAGCCCGCGTGGCGTCCTCAATGGCTGCCGACGATCGCGCCAGCGTCGCATCGATGGCGGCGATATCGATACCCGGGAGACTGACGCCATCACCGTCGTCTTCCCCCTCCCCTTCCTGATCCATTTCCGCGACGGCGCGACGCATGACGCCGGCCGGCTGGAGCGATTGAGGGTCGACGGGATTAATGTCTGACGTCTGTCGCAGAATTCTGATACCCTCTGGGGACAAAGCCCAGTTCGGCGACTGCGCGGCAATGCGCCGGCGGGTCCTCAACACGTCGCGGGCGATGGTCAGTTCGTGGGTCGGGGTGCGGGTATCGCGAAAGGCGTCGTGGAGAACGAGGTCTTCGAGATGCACGAGTTCGCCGTCGATCCACAGCGAGGCGCAGGCGTCGGCGAAATGCATCCTCTCGAACCAGCCGGATCCGACGCCTGAGCGGGCGATGCGCTCGTCGAGACGGGTGAGCGCGATGCCGGCGTCAAAAGCTGGCCCGATCAAGTTTGAGATGGGCAATTTCGCGAGGTCGTAAGCCATTGATATTATGGTAAATGATTTGCTAAAGGAACTCTATCAGAATTTTGCGGTTCCTCACATCGTATGATTGATAGTTGAGGCTATAACCATCGATAACCACCGTTTATCGATGGTAGATTGATTTCGCGCCGCAAATCAGAAAAACAGTGTCTGTGGACGGCTGCATCGCCAGCCACATCCCTGTTTCGGAGACCGCCGTGACGTCGACCACCTCGAAATCCGCCGTCGAACGCCGATCGGAAGAACTCGACGCCATCGCCGCCGTCTTGCCGATCGAGCGCCGCGACGAACTCGCCGAGCTGCTGACTGACCAGGATGTCGAGACCCTCAAGCACCTCGTCGAACGCGGTATGGGCGACAATACCCTGCGGGCACTCACCTCCGATCTCGCCTATCTCGAAGCCTGGGGACTCGCCGCGACCGGAAAATCTCTTCCCTGGCCGGCGCCCGAGGCGCTGCTGCTAAAGTTTGTGGTGCACCACCTCTGGGATCCGGAGAAACGTGCGGCCGATCCGGATCACGGCATGCCTGATGACGTCGACGACAACCTTCGGCGACAGGGCTTTCTGAAATCTACAGGCCCACACGCGCCGGCCACCGTGCGTAGGCGGCTAGCCAACTGGTCGACCCTGACGAAATGGCGTGGGCTCGACGGCGCCTTCGCCTCCCCTGCCCTCAAATCCGCCATTCGTCTAGCCGTGCGTGCCGTGCCCCGGACGCGTCGCCGTAAGAGCGCTAAGGCGGTGACCGGCGACGTGCTGGCAAAACTGCTGGCGACCTGCGCGACCGACAGCTTGCGCGATCTCCGTGACCGGGCGATCCTGATGGTCGCCTTTGCCTCCGGCGGCCGGAGGCGCAGCGAAATCGCTGGACTGCGACGCGAACAGCTGACCGACGAGCCACCGATCGAGGTGCCCGACTGCCCTCCCCTCCCCTCCTTCGCCATCCATCTCGGCCGCACCAAAACGACATCAGGCGAGCAGGACGACGTCGTCTATCTCACAGGCCGACCAGTTGAGGCATTGAATGCCTGGCTGGTGGCAGCGAAGATCGACAAGGGCAGCGTTTTTCGGGCGATCGGCAGGTGGGGGACCGTGTCGCGGCGGGCGCTCGATCCGCAGTCGGTCAATGCGATCATCAAGCAGCGGGCACAGATGGCAGGGTTGGACAGCGGGGATTTTTCGGCGCACGGCCTGCGATCGGGATATCTCACCGAGGCGGCCAATCGCGGTATTCCGCTCCCCGAAGCGATGGAGCAATCTCGCCATCGATCGCTGCAGCAGGCGTCGAGCTATTACAACAACGCCACACGGCGAAGCGGACGCGCTGCCAGAATGCTGTAAGACTCACCTATATGACTGAACATATCTGGTTTCCGGCCTTTCAAGGTTAGCTTGATCCACATTGTTCTCGAGACGAGAAGATCGTGGTGATTCTATTGCTGTTTCCCCAACTGATGTGTCGTGATTGTCGTGCTATACTCCAGCATGTTCCGAACTTTATCCTGGCATTTGCTAATATAGGCGATAATTTCAATCGGGCTCGAACTGCATTGTGCAGCCAGGCACCTGGGGGAAGCGAAACATGGCGAGCGTGGAGGAGCGAAAGCTGCCGACAAAGTGGTCATCCACAGCGAAAATTCGTGTCGGTATAATGGTTGGTCTGGCGCTAGTAGTTGCAGTTGTCGCTTACCTTAGCCTCCGTAAGCCCGACGTAGTCGTGCTGCCAGGTTTTCCCCCTCAATATCCACCATTTCAGACATGGCCAACTCCCAGAACGTTCGATGGTCCCGGTACACTTTTCTCATTGGAAGAAGGAAACTTCAGCTTCCTCGGCAACCTGAAGATCAAACCCGTAGATGCCGGTGACGAAACGTTTCCGAGTTTTGACGGTGTAGTCGACTGGGGCGGCTCTGTTTTGGCGCATTTCATTGGCATCGGAAACGGTGCTCTAAGTTCAAGTTCTTCAATTCAAGTCTCCCTTGCCTTGCGCGGCGCACATCGCTGGCGCCTGGACCCAGACCAGCAGGCGAACGCCCTTGCGGGATGGTTCCGCAAGAACAAGGATAAGTCGCCGTACCTGGTGGTCGAGAGTGTGTCGGTGACCGGAATTTCATATCAACTTGGATCGACGCAAGATTTCACTGGTAAAGCCGGCTCAGCTTGGGAGACCGGGGACGCGACCGCCACCGCAACGAGGGATTCGTCGGGCCACTGGGTGATCGACGTCAACTATGCCAAACCCCACTACCTGTTCTATCGTGTCAAAAAGGTGGAGGCACTGCTTGGCCTTAATGAGCCACAGATTGTGCAGCACGACATCGAAGGGCCTTTGAAATGGTCGACCGAACCCGCTCAATCTGGCGACAATCAGGTTTCCAATTAACACCTTTCATTGCATCTGCATTATTGTCTTTTGGCTTGTCCGTCGGCGCGTTCGCAGAGGATGACGTGACCACATTGTCGCTAAAAGACCCTCGTTACGGCCGACTGGCCGAAATCCAGCGCTCAATATGTGAAGGACATCCTACGCACGCCTGCGACGTCGATCGGTCGACATGCATTGCGACTCTCAATGGCCACAGCATCGAAGTCAGCACTGACGACAGGGCGAAACTTCACGAGCTCTTTGGGGAGGTCTGTAGCACGCGGGCGACCCCCTATGAAATTACTGGACTCCACTGGCTTCTACAGCAGCGGCTCGCGAAAATTACAAAAGGCGCAACTTCACTCGGAATTCGCCTCCCCGACAACATCGTGTTTGGTGCTCTGCCGATAAAAGAGGTTGGCGCTGAGGTGGCTGGTGGTTCGACGAACGGCGATCCCGTCATTCTGATAAACGTCAGGTTTATCGAATTCGCCGCAATGATGTCCGATCTGGCCTTTCAAACCGTTCCATACGTATCGTCAGGCCCCGAAAGCCAGTCCTTCGACCTCTCGGAAGAAGCCAACGTAAAGAACCTGGAAGCTCATCCGGAGTTTGCGGAGCGGCTTTTTGCTATCTTGAATTTGTTCCGAAAAGACGAACTGCCAGAGAGCAACGATTTTACGTCTTCTCAGGCTGGCAAGAACCTCTCGCGGTTCATGATGCCGGTCTATGCTGAGGGGATGGAAAGTTTCGCAATGGCCCATGAAATTGGACATGTGTATTATAATCATGGCGCTTCCGGCCTGAATCTAGCGAATCTGCCGACCTACCTAATGGATTATTTTGGTTGGAAAGACAGACCGGTCAGTCAAATGATTGCCGAGCTCGAGGCAGATTCGTTCGGCATAAAAATAGTGCAAGAGCTCGAGGACGAGGCGTTGAAAGCTGAGGGGGAAACAAGTCCCTATGGATGCAGTTTGAGTGCCGTTCGCTTTTATTTCGTTGCACGGAGAATTCTTGGAGAGGCTGCGATCAGTGCGAACCAATCTGAGCCTGAAGGACCAAAAGAGATCGAGACAAACAACGATCTAATAAGGGCAACAGAATGTGCCCAAACGGCCGGATGCCGAGTTCGCGATCTCCCAGACTTGAGCGACGGCCTTCGCGATGCTGATCAACATCCATCCGACAGCTTCAGAAGAAAGGTCGTCGAACAAGTCCTATTTCAGCGTGCTGCCAAGGGCCTGCTTCAATGGGAGCTCGTTTGCGAGATGGCTAGCGCAAACGTCGAAATGTTGTGGAATCTATCTAAAGACGAGTACTACTCAAGAAAGCCGTGGAACGAGTGATGCGGGTTGAGCGTCGATCTAACGGTCCAGAAAGACCGCGTTTATCTTCATCTTCGTCCATAATCGTGTATCGATATTTCCTAAAGAGGTTAGGCGCAGACGTGGGGATAAAGACCAGAGAAGCCATATTGGGCGAAGCTCGGCTCATGGCTCAAAGCCATGGATATGCCGGCCTCAACATGCGCGCTGTCGCGGACGCTGTCGGTATCAAAGCAGCCAGCATCTATCACCACTATCCGAGCAAAGCCGATTTGGCGGTTGCAATCGCCGAACGATACGCGCAGGACATGGGAACATGGCTCAAAGGTATCGAAACCGATAAATCCGATCCATTCGATAGTTTACGCGAATATCCGTCGGCTTTCAGAGCCACCTTGCAAAACGGGAATCGGCTTTGCCTGGCGAGCTTCATGGGGATCGAATATGCCGACGTGCCACAAGCCGTAAGCCTGCAGGTTCGCGCCTTTGTAGACATCAACGTCAAGTGGCTCCAAAGGCGTCTGATGGCCGCCAATTGTGAGACGGTCGAAGTCTGCGGAAAATGGGCGCTTGGAATCTTCGCGGCGGTTTCCGGAGCCCAGCTCCTGGCACGCAGTTGCGCAGACGTTTCACTGTTTGACACATTGATCGAAAGCTATCGGGCGGCAGGCCTACTCCCGGCGTAAACGCGTCCTGATGGCATCGATCCCAGTTACCAGGCAATAGCAACGCTGCCTGGCGATAATCTTGCGGGCCGCCAGTATTCGGCGGGCCGCATCTTCCTCTCAGCCCTTCTCCGGGCTTTTGCTATACCAGTTCGGACAATTTTGCTGGGTCAAACCCCTTGAGACCGGCTGTGTCCCCGGTCCGAACCTTCGTTGGCCAGTCAGCGTCGCTGATCAGCGCACGCCCGACTGCAATGAGGTCGAATTCGTCGCGCTCCATCCGGGCAAGAAGTCGATCGATCCCGGTGCTAGTTGACGTTTCTCCACCAAACGACTTGATGAATTCGCCAGATAATCCGACAGAACCTACGCTGATGGTGGCTGCCCCGGTTAATTTCTTTGCCCAACCGGCGAAGTTCAGACCGCTCTCACCATCAATCTCCGGGAACTCCGGTTCCCAAAAGCGCCGCTGCGAGCAATGAAGGATGTCAACACCCGCATCGACGAGTGGCTGCAGCCAATCGGCCATCACTTCAGGGGTTTCCGCAAGACGGGTTGAAAAGTCCTGTTGCTTCCACTGGCTGATGCGCAAGATGATCGGAAAGTCCTCGCCAACGGCTGCGCGGATCGCCTTCACAGTCTCGACGGCAAAACGCGATCTCTCCTTAATCGTGGCGCCTCCCCAACGATCGGCTCGCAAGTTTGTGCCTTGCCAGAAAAATTGGTCGATCAAATATCCGTGGGCGCCATGAATTTCCACGACGTCAAAACCCGTTCGTTTTGCATCTGCTGCTGCCTTGGCGAAAGCGGCGATCGTATCGGCAATGTCGCTTTCTGTCATTTCGACACCACGGGGTTGATCCGGCGCCACCAGCCCGGACGGGCTTTCTACCGGGCTTTCAGGAGCCCAGTCGGCGGTACCGACGGTCGAACCCGTATGCCAGATCTGGGGTCCCATTCGCCCACCGGCTTCGTGGACCGCATCGATCACACCTTTCCACCCGGCAAGCGCAGCGTCTCCGTGGAAGAACGGGATCCCAGGCAGGTTGCGCGACGCTGGACGATTTATAACCGTCCCTTCAGACAGAATAAGACCAACACCGCCCGCGGCTCTGCGACGATAATATACCGCGTTGGTCGCGCCGGGTATTCCCTCGGCCGCTTGCCCTCGGGTCATGGGCGCCATCACGATCCGGTTCGACAACCTCAAAGACTTCAGATGGAAGGGACGAAAAAGAGTATCTGTTGACGCGGTCACTGCGCAGCTCCGTTGTTCTCTGGAGCACCTGAGGTATAAACCGGAAACCTAGTCGTCAATGAGGTACTTTGAATAGCCTAGGTTGCCTTGAGGATACCTTAATGTTTAATCCAGAAACCCAAACCTTCACGGTCGATTGCCCCAGCCGCGTATTGTTCGAGCAGATAGCGGACAAGTGGTCGATGATGATCATAACCGTGCTCGACGCCGGCGCCGTCCGGTTCAATTCAATAAAACGGCGACTCGAAGGCGTGACGCAAAAGGCGCTCACACAATCGCTGCGTCGGCTCGAGCGCAACGGGCTGATCACCCGTAGAGTGCTCCCGCTCTCCCCCGTCGCGGTGGAATACGAACTCACGGAGCTTGGCCGTAGCATTCAACCGCTATTACTCGCGGTCTACGATTGGACGCTCGAAAAGATGGCTGAGGTCGATGCCGCACGGCATCGTTTCGACAACAAAATAGGCGCGTAACTGAGTCGCGGATGCAGCACAGGAGCAGTCCTAACTTGTAATCTGCGCAGAAACTGGGGTTTCTGCAATGTTTTCGCCAGAAGTTTATGAACAGGTTTTTCCCGGCGTTTGGTGCCGCAAAAGCCCGTAACATAAGGAAATATGAGCGCCTGCGTGTGAGTAGAGCAAATCCGATTAAGGGTCTGTTAACCTAAAATATCTTGCTGTCCTCCGAGAATCGATGCTTATTGTCAGCATCGGAGCAAACGCAAAATTCCGCTCGTGAGCGACACTAAGACTGATCAAGGTTAGAGATGGCCAAAATTGCTAATAGCGTGCCTGATGCCCAAGAGGACCTCATGGGCCTTATTACGAGGCATTCGCATGCGCTTGCGGGGCAACTGCAGTCTCATCATATCAGCGTTTTCCCGCCGCATGCCGAGAAAACTATCCGCTATTTCCAGCCGTCAGAAGCGTCGAAGCTCCTTGGGGTAAAGGAGGTCCACCTCCGGAATATCGCCAACGACTTGGCTGACGATCTGGACGTGAACACCGGTCCAGCCGGTCGGCGAAGCTATTCAGTGCTTGATATTCACAAGATTAGAAGCCACCTCGACAAAACAGGGCGCGGAAATCGACGTTATCTGCCTCATCGTCGCGACAATGAACAACTGCAAGTCATCTCTGTGATGAACTTCAAAGGCGGCTCCGGCAAGACGACAACTTCCGCCCACCTTGCGCAATATCTGGCGTTGCGCGGCTATCGCGTCCTTGCAATTGACCTTGATCCGCAAGCGAGCCTATCCAGCCTTTTCGGGGTCCAGCCCGAGACAGATGTAGGCGAGAATGAGACCCTCTATGGGGCTATTCAGTACGAGAACGCTCGCCAGATGGGGGAGATCATTTCGGCGACCTACATACCGGATCTGCATCTGATCCCGGGAAACCTTGAACTCATGGAATTTGAGCACGAGACGCCAAGGGCGCTTTTGTCGCGCAAGGGCGACGGTACGATGTTCTTTGATCGCATCAGCGCCGCGCTCGATCAGGTCGCGCACGGCTACGACGTCGT
This sequence comes from Martinezella sp. CNPSo 3890, assembly GCF_057784455.1. Taxonomy (NCBI): domain Bacteria; kingdom Pseudomonadati; phylum Pseudomonadota; class Alphaproteobacteria; order Hyphomicrobiales; family Rhizobiaceae; genus Martinezella; species Martinezella sp. CNPSo 3890. The sequence goes on from NZ_JBXSOR010000013.1 coordinate 190,283, forward strand.
GGTGATCGACTGCCCTCCCCAGCTTGGCTACCTGACGCTATCCGCCCTCACCGCAGCGACGTCGGTGTTAATCACCGTGCATCCACAGATGCTGGACGTCATGTCGATGAATCAGTTCCTCGCGATGACATCTGACCTGCTGCGCGAGATCTCGAAGGCGGGGGCGAGATTCGACTTCAACTGGATGCGCTATTTGATCACACGCTACGAGCCGGGCGACGGTCCTCAAAACCAGATGGTCGCTTACCTGCGTTCCATATTTGGCGAGAACGTATTGAATTATCCGATGCTGAAGACGACCGCTGTCTCCGATGCTGGCCTTACAAACCAGACCCTCTTTGAGGTGGAACGAAGTCAGTTTACCCGCGCCACCTATGACCGCGCGCTAGAATCGATGAATAGCGTCAACGGCGAAATTGAGACGTTGATCAAGAGAGCTTGGGGGAGGACATGAGCAGAAAAGATCTCCTGCGCACGCCGCAGGCATCGACCACGCCGGCGCCAGAGCGTTTGGCCAAAACTAAAGTGCTCCCCATGCTCCACTCAGCGCCGCCAGAACAGACGGCAGCGAACAGATTGACGCGCCAGGTCGGCGACAATCTTCGTGACGTCAGGATTCGCGCGGAACGAGCCGAGGAAATTGAACGACGTTTGGCGGAGGGCCAGGCCGTTGTAGAGATTGACACCGACGATATAGACCCCTCCTTCATTCAAGATCGGATGGAAGGAGATATCGAGGGGCTCCTTGCGTCGATCCGCGAACAGGGCCAGCAGGTGCCTGTGTTGGTTCGCCCTCACCCGCAAACCGCGGGCCGATATCAAGTGGCCTTCGGCCACCGACGCCTCCGGGCACTGAAGGAACTTGGCTTAAAAGCTAGGGCGGTCGTCCGCGAACTCACCGATGAGCAGTTGGTGATCGCGCAGGGTCAAGAGAACAACGAGCGACAGGATCTAACCTTCATTGAAAAGGCGCGGTTTGCATCTCGCCTCCGCGAGCGCTTTCCTCGTGAAGTGATTGTGTCGTCAATGTCGATCGACAAGGGTAACCTGTCGAAGATGCTTTCGATCGTCGATGCTCTTCCAGCGGAACTTATCGATGCAATTGGGGCGGCGCCCGGCGTCGGCGGGCCGAGCTGGCAACAGATGGCGGATCTGTTCGAAACGGCTTCGGACCCCGATGGTCTTGTCCGCTACGCAAACTCTGCTGAGGTGAGAGCTCTATCGTCTGCGGATCGCTTCAAAGCAGTCCTTATGCTGAAGCCCCGCAAAGAGCCGCGCGGGCTTCCCGCTGTGGTATCCACACCGAACGGAGAGCGTTTGGCCGTAGTGAAGCAGAGCAAGACAAAGGTGGACATCACGTTCGACAGGAAGGCGACGCCAGAATTCGCGGCCTTCGTGCTCGAGCGGTTGCCAGGGCTCTATATGGAGCACCAGACAAAGCAATCGAAGACCAAGGAGTGATAATCGCAAAAAGAAAAGGCCCCAAACGTCGCCGTCCGGAAGCCCAATCTCTTATCTAGCAATTTGAGAATCGCATTTTCCGGAATCATCGTCAAGAGTCTTTGGCATCGTTTTGGTGAGCGCTTTTCTGTTGCCTTTTGAAGGGTGAGAGAAATGCAGACGGGAAATGTGACGACGCCTTTCGGGCGGCGGCCGATGACACTTGCGCTTGTGCGCCGGCAACAGGCCACCGCCGAGATCCGGCCTGGCAAATCTGTAGACAAGTGGAAGGTCTTTCGAGATGTTTCGACCGCCTATAATCGGTTGGGCGTACAATCGAATAGCCTGGCCGTATTGCATGCGCTCCTCGGCTTCCATCCCGACGGCGAGCTTCGCCAAGACGCTCAATTGGTTGTCTTCCCTTCCAACGCCCAGCTTTGCCTCCGAGCTCATAGTATGGCCGGAGCGACGCTTCGGCGTCACATAGCGGTCCTCGTCGATGCTGGATTGATTGTTCGCAAGGACAGCGCCAATGGGAAGCGGTATGCGCGCAAGGATGCATCTGGCGAGATCGAGACCGCGTTCGGTTTCGATCTGTCTCCCTTGCTCGCTCGGTCGGAAGAGCTCGCAAACCTTGCTCAGCAGGTCGCGATGGAGCAATCGGCCTTCAGGAAAGCGAAGGAGAACTTGACGATCTGCCGTCGCGACGTACGTAAACTTATAAGTGCCGCGCTGGAAGAGGGCGCAGAGGGCGACTGGCAGTCGGTCGAGGATGTTTACGTCGAATTGGTAGGGAGAATTCCGCGCGCGCCGTCTATCGATCAGATAGCATCGATCCTTGATGAGATGGAGATGTTGCAGGAAGAAGTGCTAAGCAGATTGAATATCCAGACAAATTCCAAGAATCCTAGCACCAATGATGCTCATACCGAGCGCCACATACAGAATTCAAATCCCGAATCCATCAATGAATCTGAACCGTGCTCTCGAACAGAGCAGGGGGCGACGCCGAGCGAAACAATCAGGCGTCCTGCGGATCCGGTGAAGGCGTTTCCCTTGGCTGTGGTTTTGAAGGCCTGCCCGACCATCGCTGACTTCGGGCCTGGTGGCGCGATCGGAAGTTGGCGCGATATGATGGCCGCTGCAGTGGTGGTCCGGTCGATGTTGGGAATCAGCCCGTCGGCGTACCAGGAAGCGTGCGATGTCATGGGGCCAGAGAATGCAGCCGTTGCTGTTGGTTGCATCTTGGAGCGGACTAATTTCATTAACTCAGCGGGTGGATACTTGCGCGATCTCACAAGAAGAGCCCAACGCGGCGAATTCTCGCTCGGCCCTGCGATCATGGCGCTCCTGAAAGCCAATTCTCCTGCATTTCGGATAACCGGATAGGAGTTGTAAGCTTACAACTGGATTAAGCACCTGAAAACAAACATGTTTTGGACGTGGCGCAATTATGAACTTCTTCTTGTGGGTCAATTGGTCGGTTGAGCCCGATAAGGGGTCCTTTCGACTCCCATACGCGGGCAATGGTTTCCTTGCGGCCCTGGTACCCTTGCGACAGATCTGCAAGAATCAAGTCCTTCGGGTGTGTGCCTTAGCAAAAGGCGTAACATTCCAACGCAATCATTGGCGTTGTTTAAACGTATGCTCAATGCCGTGGAAACGCCGTGCACGAACACCGGCGGCATAGTCAGCGGCCGCTGCAGCAGCACCCTTGCCCAGATTGTCGTAGCATTTGAGGAAGTGCGGTTTGAACTCGTCGAAGAGACCCAGCGTATCATCCGATACAAGAATTTGGCATCGCAAGCAGGTGAGGCGCCAATGCCGATCGTCGGCGCATGAATGGTAGCGGTGACCCCTCGTGCCAACGTTTTCACGGTTCCCTCAACGACGATGCCGAAGGCGCCAGAACCGCCGACGGCATGCACATCTCGGCGGATTTTCGACGTCTTTCCCACGGAGCGGCCAACCGAGCGATAACCCTCTGCCGTATGGACCTGCTGCGACATCAACCCGATACGTCCAAGGACCGGAATGCCGCGCGCCGTCAGGAAGGCGATGGTCTCGACTATCTCGGCTCCGCCTTCAAGCTTGACGGCGTCGCAGCCCGTCTCCTGCAAAATGCGGACTGCATTCCGAAACGCCGCTTCTTTCGACCCCTGATAGGTTCCGAACGGCATGTCGACGGCGACACAGGCGTGCCGGACGCCGGGCATCACCGCTTTTCATGAGCGATCATCATGTCGAGGGTGACCGACGTCGTCGTTTCCAGTCCATAGAGGACCATTCTCACAAAATCTCCGACCAGCAGAAGGTCACAATGCTCGTCAAGCAGACGGCGATCAGCGTTGTATAGGCGGTCAGGCAGCCAATCGGAGTCGTGCTTTTCATGCTGGCGATGCGGGAAGGCGTCAGCCGCTTCTCAAAACCAGTGGCACTCATCGGTCCGATCCTTTGCCTGTCTGCGTTTTCACGCCGATCACCTGGTTTCGAGCAAGCATGTGCTTCCGATCCGAACGAAAAGGGCCACCACTACCGGGTCGTTGACCTCAACAATCGGCTTCAGTGTGCCAGCATCCCTGACGGTCACCACTTCGGGGTTGGCCAGAGGTTCGCTGCGGAGGAATTCGGTCAATCCGCCATCCAGGTCGGAGGCGCCGGTGAGGCCCCGTCCAAAGCCGTTCGGCCTCGCAAAGCGCGCGAGGAACCGCCGCCGCCGCATGCCGCTCGGCTTCGCTCACATAGACATTCCGGGAAGGGAGAGCGAGGCCCTCTTTGTCACGGAACGGATAACACCCGCAGGCAGCGCCAGGTCCGCGAGCATACGTTCGTTGAGGACGTCCTGCTGGTAGTCTTTCTTGCCGAGATAGCCGGCCTGTGGCTGTACGATGTTGAAGAGCTTGCAGACAACGGTAGCCACGCCGGCAAAATGGCCGGGAAGGACAACCACCTTGAGTTCGCGCGCTAGGTCGGGAAGTTCGATGACCGCCACCATCGGTTGCGGATACATGTTCTCGCGCCGGAGGCAGGGCAGGGGGTTAACCCTCCCGAAGTTGGCCTTCGGCATTAAAATGCACCTGTTGAGACGCTCGCAGCCAGTCATCGCGACAGGGCGGAGCTTGTCTAGGATGCTAGGAAACCGCCGTCGACGGGTAGCGTCACCCCGGTCACATATTCCGACAGTGACGAGGCAAGAAAGAGGCAGGGTCCGACCAGCTCCTCCGGCTGACCAGCGCGTCCAAGTGCAACCCTGCTCAAAAGGGCTTTTAAACGCTCGGGATTTTGACGAGTGGATTCAGTCATCGGTGTCTCGAAAACGCCGGGCGCGACCGCATTGACACGGACCCCATCGGAGGCCAGATCCCGAGCCATTGCTTGTGTCAGCGTTCTGATACCACCCTTGGAGGCGGAATAGCCGAGTGCGTTGTCGACACCGATAAACGAGGCAATCGAGCCGACATTGATGATCACGCCTTTCGTTGCTCGAAGATCGTCGAGGAAAGCCATTATCATATTGAAGCTACCGTCCAGGTTGACTCCCAGAACTCGTCGCCATGTTTCCGAAGCTCTGGGGCTATCCACTCCTTCGCGCACGACAATGCCTGCATTGTTCACGAGGATGTTGATTGGGCCGGCCAGGCGGAGCTCGGCCGATGCTGTCCGGCAGGCAGTTTCACTGGAAACGTCAAGCTCAAGGCACACGGCCCTGCCTCCCGCGTCATTGATGATTTCCGCTGTCTCTCGAGCGGTTGCCTCTCGAATATCTGTTGCGATTACACGGGCGCCGGCCATTGCAAAACCGATTGCAATCGCTCGCCCGTTTCCTTGACCCGCACCCGTGATAAGCGCCGTCTTGCCATGAAGCAGTCCTTGCACGTCAGTCATAACGAAGCCCTCAACTGTGATGGCACACCTGTTTGTGGGCAACGTAGTCGATTGGTCATTGTAATCGTCCTGTCGGCACGCGCTGGGCGGCATCCAGCACGGCTTGGCGAGCCGGATGCCGTTGCGCTCGCTATTGTCCGAGACGAGCGATGTCGCCAGGCAAGATCTCTTTCGCCCGTCGGTTCTTGACTTCAGGAAGCTCATCGACCTTTTTCCGCCACGCGGCCAGCGTGGTCAGTTCAGGCGAGAAGGGCAGGCCGGCGATCTCACCGAACAGCAGGCTGATGTAGAGCGTAATGTCAGCCATCGAAAACGTGTCGACGGCGACATAGGGCTTGTCCTTCAGGAGGTTGTCGAAATAGGCGAGCCCGCGGACGGCTTCCTCGCCCCGACGCAGTCCCCATTCCTTGCGGTTCGGCCACTCCGGCATGCGCCACGGCCCAAGGGTCTTGCCAAGGCCGGCCGTCCCGTAATGGAAGAAGTCATCGAGAGGTTCGAGCAGCAGCTGTTCGACGCGGCGCTGCATCATGAGGATGGTGGCTTTTTCGCGCGAATTCTTGCCTGTGAAGATCGGATTTCCGTCGAGATTATCGAGGTATTCGGTGATTGCCGTCGACTCGGAGAGGATGAAACCGTCATCCAGCTCCAGGAGCGGGATCTTTCCGATGGGGTTTTTCGCGAGGAATTCCGGCTGCTTCTGCGCAGCGGAAATGAGGTCGACGCTTTCGTACTCGATTTTGTCTTCAAGACCCTTTGCGGCCAGGACAATGCGGATACGGGCGGCGTTGGGCGCACCGTTGCGATCATGGAGTTTCATGAGAAGTTTCCTTTTTAAGAGCCTTGCGGCCTAAACTTAGCGGACCCCCTTTGTATTTTTAATATGCCTGAATCTGCTCAGGCTGTTTAGTTTGACTAAACACTCTGATGCCCATCATAGGAATTTGCCCAGGAAGAGTGTCTGCCTTGCTCGAGTTGGCGGGAGAAGGTTCATCGGAAGCTGTTGCCGGATTTTCGATCGACTTGTCGCCGAGACGAGCGGGACCGCTTGGCGTTTGGATGCCGGATGGCCGATTGGCGATGACACGATGATTTGCCCGGCGCAACCGATTCCGCTTACGGCGCGCCCTCCTGCGCTGAAAGCGCCAGACGTCTACAGATGACAGCCAGACAGATTGGCCGTCGCCACCAACGCCCCGACATCGTGGATGTTAGAAGAACGCGAACGCAATACCTGTCGCGCGTCGAATGTCTATCCTGAGAACGTCAACAATGAATGAAGCCTTACCAATGACCGGCAAGCCCAGTCCGGTGTCGAAGGACCAAGCAATCCATCACAGGCTTCCCAATTCTCCGGATGCGATGATCCTTGTGTGTCCGCCGATCCGGAAGCGCTGGTCGAAAAATGGTCCGGCAGCAAAGATCCGGGCGTTCCGGCCAAGTTTCTGGCCCTGTGTCGCGACATAGTCGACAAGCCCGCCGCCGTTGGCGAGTGAGGCCGCGACACAGGCATTGCCTCCTCCGCAGGCAGCATCCTCCAGCACACCGATGCGCGGTGCAAATGACCTCACAACGTAATCTGCGTCGCTCTCAGGGTATTCGGCAAATATCGTCATTCCCGACACGTCATGTTCGAGGCTCAATTCCAGAATTGACTGGAGCTCCGGATCGGCCTTCAGAACCATCGATGCCTTCTCAAGGCGGATGATGATCCACTGGGCGCCTGCACTGACCCGCTCGCATGTAACAGCTTTGACCTTAGGTGCCAGGCAAGCGAGAGCCGCAAACGTATCTTCGGCGCCAAGTTTCTCGATCTCGGCGCGGGCGGGCGTGTAAACGCTGATGACGGGATCACCGTCAGCATCGGACAGGTCGAGATTGACCAAGCCCGCTTTGCAGTGCTGGACGAAATGAGATTTGGTTTTTAACGTCGGGTTTCGCTTCAACCGGGCTGCCAGCGCGCCAATCGAGGGATGACCGGCGAATGGAAGCTCGCAACGCGGCGAGAAGATGCGAAGACTATAGTCGCCAGTTCCCGGTCGCGGTTCGGTGACGAAAGCGGTTTCCGGAAGACCCAGCCACGATGCCATCTTCTGCATCTTATGTTCATCGAGGCCGTCAGCGTCATGAACAATTGCGACCGGATTGCCATCCCCTGCAATGGCGGAAAAGACGTCGACAATATCGAATTTGAACATGGTCTCCAGCTTCCCGGGGACTCCGGGCACCATGCGGGCGTCCTCCCCACGCTGATACTGACGGACACCCGACGACGCGAACAGGCACAGAAAGCCGATTTGGTACCCTGTACAGCGGTCGCCGTAGTGCTGGCCCTGGCGGATGGGCACTTCCGCCAGCGCCGATAAGCTCTTTGTCGCTGATTGACAGCATGACACTGGACAGCCATCTTCAATGGTCGACAGTGGCTATACAGTGATCTCATCACATGAACGGAAATGGGCGTGGCGGGGGTGGCGACCCACTCTATCGTAAGATCGCTGCGGAGATTGCAGACGCAATCCATTCCGGAACCTTGAAATATGGCGATCGCCTCCCTTCGATCCGGGAGCTGAAGAGGATCAAGCGAGTTTCAATTCCAACGATACAGGAAGCGTTGCGTTTGCTCGAGGATCAGAGCCTCGTGGAAGCGCGCCAAAAGTCCGGTTATTTCGTCCGCTTTCCGCCCAGCAAACTGAAAACGCCCACGCCGGGACGAGTAACCGGCCGTCCGGCGGCTGTCGACGTGATGCAGATATCGGCGCCCATCATCGATGCTTCTTCCAAACCCGGATTGTTGCCGTTTGGTGCAGCTGTACCAAGTGCGGAGCTCTTTCAAACGGAACGGCTGAGAAATGCAGTTGCCTCCTACCTGCGCAAGAACAGTGCAGCGATCGGCCACTATGGATTTGCTCCGGGCGCAGCGTCTCTTCGCAGCGAAGTCGCCAAGCGCGCTTTGCTTTGGGACTGCCAGCTCGATCCTTCAAACATTGTCATCACCAATGGCTGTGTCGAGGCGGTGGGGCTTGCGCTTCGAGCCGTTACCAAGCCGGGCGACATCGTGGCCGTGGAGACACCCGGTTATTACGGCTTCATCCAGATGCTGGAGATGCTACATTTGCGCGTGCTCGAAATTCCGAGCGATGTCGAGGGCGGGATATCGCTTGCCCATCTTTGCGACGCGGTTGAATACCATGACGTCAGGGCTTGCCTCGTCTCGACAACCGTGACCAATCCGTCGGGTGCTACGATGAGCCTGGAAGCAAAGCGCAGCCTTGTTGCGATGCTATCCGAGCGCCGAATTCCGTTGATCGAAGACGCGACCTTCGCAGATCTGCATTATACGGGCCAAACCACGGCGGCGAAGTCTTTTGATAGCCAAGGCAATGTCATCTTATGCGCCTCGCTGACGAAGACGATCGCCCCTGGTCTCCGCATCGGCTGGATCGATGCGGGTCGCTATTCCGATCAGGTCTCGCTGTTAAAGCGCATCTCAAGCATCGGCCAGCCGCCAATCATCGAGGGAGGATTGGTGGAGTATCTTGCAGACGGTGGTGTCGATCGGCATCTAAGAACCCTGCGTCGTCGGCTGAGTGATCAGCTCAATCAGCATCTGCAAGCGATCGAGCACTACTTGCCGGCAGGTATCAAAGCTCGCAGGCCTTCTGGTGGCTTCCTGCTCTGGCTGGAATGGCCAGAACATATCGACGTTCTGAAACTGCATGCGGCAGCGTTGGACGTTGGTATCGGCCTCGCTCCCGGACCGTTGTTTTCCGCAAGCGGCCAGTTCCGCAATCATATGCGTATCAATTGCGGCCAGGTTTGGCGGCCGGAGGTCGAACGCGGATATCAAAGCCTTGCCCGTCTTGCAACGCAGCTCTGACTCGGACGTCCGAACACAGGGTGACCGCGCCTTATCGGTGCAGCCCCTGCATAGCGGGTCGCGCACCGAAGTGGTGCACACATCTGTACAGGTCTGATTTCAGACTTCCTGTCGCTGTGCAACGACACATTGATAGCAGAGGATATTCCAGACATTTCCGGAGAACCCGATGAAATCTTACCCCAGGTTCAAGGCTGCGGCATGCCATGTGGCGCCGATTTACTTCGATGTTGACGCAACCGTTTCAAAGGCGATCTCTTTGATCGCTGAGGCTGCGGACAATGGTGCTGCCCTTGTGGCATTCCCGGAGGCCTTTATCTGTGCCTTTCCGGTGTGGTCCGGCCTTCGTTCGCCCGTTCACAACCACGATTTTTTCACCCGCATGGCAAGCTCGACGGTCGAGATCCCGGGGCTGGAAATCAGGCGCCTCTGCGACGCTGCGCGACACTATAACGTCGTCGTTTCCATGGGACTGAACGAGGGGACCAGGAACAGTGTCGGCTGCATCTGGGATACCAACATTGTCATCGGCAGCGACGGTAGGATCCTCAACCGGCACCGTAAACTCGTTCCGACCTATTGGGAAAAGCTGACCTGGGCGAACGGTGATGGAAGCGGGCTCCGGGTCGTCGACAGCGCGGTTGGCAGAATCGGTGCTCTTATCTGCGGCGAAAACACCAATCCGCTGGCACGCTACTCCCTTATTGCCCAGGGGGAACAGATCCATGTCGCCTCCTATTCTCCCCGCTGGCCCACTCATCCCGTTGGCGATGCCGGTGGCTATGATCTCGACGCGGCCATTCGTATTCGTTCGGGAGCGCATGCATTCGAAGGGAAACTGTTCAACATCGTTGCTTCCGGTTTCCTGAGCGATGCTGCAGCCGATCTCGTTTGCCGCGGGGAAAAGGAGGCCCGCGATCTTTTGGAAAGTGCCCCCAGAAGCGTGTCGATGATCCTTGGACCCGCAGGCACGCCGATCAGCCAGACGCTTAGGGATGAAGAGGGTGTCGTCTATGGTGATGTCGATATCAGCCAGACAATCGTCCCCAAGCAATTTCACGACATCGTCGGCTACTACAATCGCTTCGACGTATTCGATCTGCGGGTCAATAACGCGTCGCATGATCCCTTGAAGTTCGCCAAGCCGTTCGGGGATGGTGAAACTTTGTTTAATAGTCAGCCGGGATCTGCCGACGACGTTGCTCTGTCTTGGCCTCCCGGCCTTGATCTCGCATAGGCGGGGCGGTTTCCATGAAAATCATCAATGTGATGAGCGACACGCAGACCAAGCCGACGGACGGGATGCGACGTGCTATTGCGCAGGCGGACGTCGGCGACGAGCAGGGCGGGCTCGATCCGACGGTCAATCGGCTTTGCCGGCGGGTGGCGGAGATGCTGGGTTTCGAGGATGCGCTCTTTGCTCCGTCCGGGACGATGTGCAACCAGATCGCCATCCTTGTTCATTGCGCGGCCGGTGACGAAATCATCTGTGACGCCAGCTCGCATATCGTCAATACCGAAGGGGCGGGAGCGGCAGCTCTCGGTGGCGTTGCCATTCGCCCGCTTCATACCCCGACCGGAATTTTTTCCGGCATCGACGTGCGAACCGCTGTTCGCACCAAAACGCGCACCAGCCCCCAGTCGCGGATGGTGGTTGCCGAGCAGACAGCGAATTTTCTTGGCGGTCGCGTCTGGAGTGTTCCGCAGCTTGCGGAGGTGACCGCCGCAGCGAACGCCAATGGCCTGACAGCTTTTCTTGATGGCGCACGCCTGTTCAACGCAGTGATTGCCACCGGAACGGCGCCGGCGGACCATTGCGCCGGAGCGGGTTTCGACAGCGCATGGATCGATTTGAGCAAAGGTCTGGGCTGCCCGGTCGGTGCTGTCCTTTGTGGGTCAAAGCACTTCATCGAGGACGCGTGGCGATGGAAATACCGGCTTGGCGGTGGGATGCGTCAGGCCGGCATCCTGGCCGCGGCGGGACTCTATGCCATCGACCACCATATCGAGCGTCTGGCTGACGATCATGAGAGAGCACAATTGATTGCCCACGCACTCGGTGCAAGAGA